>DATJWQ010000026.1:0-17069 GCA_035501175.1 Verrucomicrobiia bacterium
ACGCCCTGGGCCGCCAGCCCGATGCCCACGCCCGCCACACTGAGGCCCGCGATCAGCGACGCGATCGGGACCCCGAATTTGTCGAGAGCCAGCAACAGCGCGAAGCCGAACACCAACAATCGAACCCCGCGCACCAGCAGCAGGCGGACAGGCGGTTCGAGGCGTTGTTTGTCGAGCCAGCGGTCGGTGAGCCGGCCCATCCAGCGGGCAATGATGGCGCCGACGATCAGAATGATGAGCGCGCCGACGATTTGGAAGCCGTAGTCGATGAAGAATTTGACGATCGTCTGCTGCCACTGTTCGACCTGCATGCCGTTGTGTAGCAACAACGGCGGAAAGGTGTCAATTCTGAATTGATGGCGCCGGCGACGAGTTTGTGTATATTGCGCGGATGTTTACCAAACGCGCTTTTGGCAATACGGGCTTGTCGGTATCACCCCTGGGTTTCGGGTCGGCCCCGGTGGGGTTTCTGGAAAAGGACAGCCGTCGGGCGGGCGAGATCCTTAACTTCCTGCTCGACCACGGCGTGAACGTCATCGATACCGCCGAGTGTTACGCCGGCGCCGAGGACATGATCGGCCAGACCGTCGCGCACCGGCGCAACGACTACGTCCTGATCACCAAGTGCGGGCACAAGTTTCCCGGGGCGGACGGCGCCGACTGGAGTCCGCAGCTCATCCGTCAAAGCGTCGAGAGTTCATTGCGCCGGTTGCGCACTGACCACCTCGACGTGGTGCTGATGCACACGCCTTCACTCGATGTGTTGAAGAAAGGCGACGTGATGGCGGCGCTCGTCGAGTCGCGCGACGCGGGCAAGATTCGGTTCCTCGGTTTTTCCGGCGACAACGACGATGCGGCTTATGCCGCCGGGCTTCCCGACGTGCGCGTCATCGAAACTTCCCTGAATATTTGCGATCAGACGAACATCGAGAAGGTCCTGCCCGTGGCCACAAAGCGCGGGCTCGGCGTAATTGCCAAGCGACCAATTGCCAATTCGGCCTGGCTTCCCGCAACCGCCCTGCGCGGCTTTTACGGCGACTATTCGCGTCCCTACGCGGAGCGGCTGCAAAAGATGGAGATTCTTCCCGGGGACCTCGGTTTCGACGGCGCCCCGCCTCCAGAAATCTGGCCGGAGATCGCGTTGCGGTTCACGCTTTCCATTCCCGAAGTCCACACCGCCATCGTCGGCACGACAAAACTTGATAACGCACGAGTCAATCTCGACAACATCAAGCTGGGCCCGCTCCCCGATGTGGTGGTGGGAAAAATCCGCGGCGCCTTCACGGAAGCCCAGAAACGCACGGGCGAGATTTGGCTCGGCCTGACGTGAACACGTCTCGCCGCGTCAATCCCGGTGGACCGTATCCGGTGAAAAGGCCGGCAGACACACCGCAATGTATTCCGCGCCGTCCTTGCCGGGCGTGCTGTATTGGATCCATTCGCCCTTGGGCGCGATGAGCCCTTGGCCGGCCTTCACCTCGATCGACCCCTTCTTGGACGCGACGTGCAACGAGCCCTTGAGCACATAGGTGTATTCGTCGAATTCCGGCGTCTGGCCGGGTTCGACCCAGCCCGACGGACTGCGCATATGCGCGATGCTGACGCCCTCGGTCTTCGAGTTGACGCGGCCGATGACCTCGTCGATGAGTTTGGGTTTGTTTCCCGCGGCGGTGATGCGCGAAGCTTTTTCAATCAGTGTTGGCATGGGTGTAATCCTACCGGAACCGGCGCCCGGTGTCACTCCGGTCCGGACGGCGCGACTTGCGGCGCGGACCGGATCCCGGTTTCCTCGATCTCGAAGAACTCCTCGGGTTCGAAGCCGGAAAGATGGGCAATGATGTTGGACGGGAAAACTTCCATGCGCGTGTTGAAATCGCGCACGTTGGCGTTGTAGAACCGCCGCGCCGCTTGAATGCGGTCCTCGGTTTCGACCAGTTCCTTTTGCAGCGCGAGGAAACGCTGGTCGGCTTTGAGCGTGGGGTAGCGTTCGACCACCACGAACATCTGGCGCAGGGCGCCGACGAGGACATTTTCATCGCGCGCCTGGGATGCGGGCGAGCCGGTGGAATCAATCGCGCCGGTTCGGGCACGCGTGACGGATTCCAGCGTCTCGCGTTCATGTCGGGTATACGCGGTGACGACGGTCACGAGATTGGGAATGAGATCGTAGCGGCGCTCGAGCTCGGTATCGACGTCGGCCCAGGATTCCCGGCACTGGTTGTTCAACCGGGTGAGCGAATTGTACACAATGGACATCCATGCGATCACCAACAAGGCCGCAACAGAGCCGATGACAAGCCAGGGATCGTTCACGATTCACCTCGTTGTTGTTTCACCAGGTACTCGGGCAGCCCATCGAGCAGCCCGACGAGCAGGTTGATGGCGGCGTCCATTTCGGGAACAGTCAGGCGGCTCCCGGAGCCCGGATAGGCAATGACACCGTTGTAGTCGAACTCGATGTGGAACAGCGGGGCATCGAGCAGGAGGGCGATCGCGCGCGGTTGCAGCACGTCAAACGCCCACCGTCGATCGACGGCGGAAACCTGGTAGCGCTCGTTGAATTCGGTGGACTCGAACTCGATCGGCTTGTCGCCGAGCGCCTCGCCCGCCGCCGCGAGAAACCCGCGCGGACGAATCATGAGGAACTTGAGCGGGACGCCGCTGGAAACAATGACAGCGGAAAAGCCATGTTGATAGGCATGTTCCACGCCGTCGCGGTCGACGTGGGTGCAGGTTTGGTAATGATAATCGAAGGCGAAAATGTCCCGGTTCGAGATTGTCCCCTTGATGACGTTGTAGGCGTACTTATCCTCGCCGGTATCGAGCGGGCGAAATACGGAGAACTCGTTGCCGAGTTCATAATTCGGGCTCTCGGAGAACGTGAATCCGCGGCGGGCGGCGAGCGCGGCCATTTCCTGTCGGCGGCGGTTGGCGGCTGCTCCGCCGTAGAGCGTATACGCCATGCCAATCGCCAGGACGGCGGCCCCTGCCACCAGTGGCAAAGTGGGGATGCTCACAGAGCCGTTGTAAGGCGGAAGGCTCCGCGCGTCAATAACGACCTGGCCTGCCGTCGACCCGGCGTTCAGACCATCCCCTGATCGAGCATGGCCTCGGCGACTTTGCGGAATCCGGCGATGTTGGCGCCGTCGACATAATTGATGTAGCCGCCTTCCTTCTCGCCGAAGCGGACGCACTGGTTGTGGATCGCCTGCATGATGTCGCGCAGGCGCTTGTCGACTTCCTCGCTGGTCCATTGCATCCGCAGACTGTTTTGCGACATTTCCAGGCCGCTGACCGACACGCCGCCGGCGTTGGCGGCTTTGGCGGGGCCGAACAAAAGCTTGTGGCCAAGGAAAATATCAATCGCTTCAAGGGAGCTGGGCATGTTGGCGCCTTCGCCGACGCAGACGCAGCCGTTGCGGACGAGTTTCTCGGCGTCGCGCGCGCCGATTTCGTTCTGGGTCGCGCAGGGCAGGGCAACATCACATTTCACGCCCCACGGACGTTGCTTGTCGAAGTACTGCCAGTGAAACTGCTTGGCGAAATCGCGGATGCGCCCGCGTTTGACGTTTTTGAGTTCTTTCAGGGCGGCGAGCTTCTCGGCATCGAGTCCTTTGGCGTCGTAGGCAAAACCGTCGGAATCCGAGACCGTGACAACCTTGGCGCCCATGACGACGGCTTTTTCCGCGGCGTGCTGGGCGACGTTACCCGAGCCGGAGAGCACGACGGTCTTGCCCGTGATCGAGTTGCGGCGCGTGCGCAACATTTCCTCGACGAAATAGAGCAGGCCGTAGCCCGTGGCTTCTTCACGGATGCGGCTGCCGCTCCAGTTGATCCCCTTGCCCGTGAGCACGCCGGTGAATTCGTTGGCGAGTTTTTTGTACTGGCCGAACAGATAGCCGATCTCGCGTCCGCCAACCCCGATGTCGCCGGCGGGCACGTCGGTGTCGGGGCCGATGTGGCGGTAGAGCTCGCTCATGAAATTCTGGCAGAACCACATCACGTCCTCATCCGTCTTGCCTTTGGGGTCGAAGTCCGAGCCGCCCTTGCCGCCGCCCATCGGCAGCGTGGTCAGCGCGTTCTTGAACACCTGTTCGAACGCGAGAAATTTCAGCGTGCCGAGCGTGACCGACGGGTGAAACCGCAGTCCGCCCTTGTAGGGACCGATGGCGCTGTTCATCTGGACGCGATAGCCGCGGTTCACCTGCACCTCGCCGTTTCGGTCAACCCACGTCACGCGGAACATGATCACGCGCTCGGGCTCGACCATGCGCTCCATGATCTTCGCTTTGCGGTATTTGGGGTTCTTCTCGAGAAACGGCCAGACGGATTTGGCCACCTCGGTCACGGCCTGGTGGAATTCCGTCTCGGCGGGGTACCGCGCTTTCAGTGTCGCCAGAAAATCCGCCATCTCATTTGCCATGGGTCAGTCCTCCCAATCGATCAGTGATGCCTGGGCGGATGCGCGCGCGCCAGCTCATCCGCCGCCAACAAGTCGGACGCTATGCTAGGAGGTGCGGGGGCGTCTAGGCAATGGAAAAAGAGCGGGCGGATGGTCGCGGTCCGGGGGTGGGGATGGAAGTGAATTGCGCCGGCAAATGGATCTGGCGCACAGTCGCCCTTATCATGGACGCGTTGGAATGTCGGCTTCCCTTTCGGGGCCGGTGGTTCGTGGTGCAGGGGGGTGACACGCCGCATGTGAATCAGCACATGGCCGTGCGCGCCCAATGGTTTGCCATCGATTTCATGAAGGTCGGCGGCCCCGGCCAGCGGGCGCTGTTTCAGGGGAACCGGACATGGCTCGAAGATTTCTTCTCGTGGTGTGAGCCCGTGCTCGCGCCCGTGGACGGGACGGTCGAATCGACGACCGACTATTTCCCGGATAATCCACTGGGGACCAAGGACCCGGGACATCCTGCCGGCAACCACGTTGTGATTGCCGTCGCGCCCGACCGCTATGTGTTCATCGCCCACCTGCAGAAGGGATCCATCAAGGTCAACCGCGGGGACCGGGTCGCCGTCGGACAGCAACTCGGCCTGTGTGGGAATTCCGGGAACAGCGATTGTCCCCACATCCACATGCACGCGCAGAACACGCCGACCGTCAATCAAGGACGGGGGCAGAACATGATCTTCAAGGGTATCCACGTCGAACTCACCGGGCAGGTATTCGAGAACGTGGACTGGCCCCTTATCCGCGGCCTGTTTGTATGGGGGAGGGAAGGTGTGGGAGTCCCCCAAGCATGAAGGTGGATCACATCTTTCCGATCACCGCGTCGCCGAACTCGCTGCACTTGATTTCCTTCGCGCCTTCCATCTGGCGGGCGAAATCGTAGGTGACGGTCCTGGCGTTGATGGCGCCGTCCATTCCTTTGACGATGAGATCAGCGACTTCGCTCCAGCCCATGTAGCGGAACATCATCTCGCCGCTGAGGATGACGGAGCCGGGATTGACGCGGTCCTGGTTGGCGTACTTGGGCGCGGTGCCGTGGGTGGCCTCGAAGATGGCGTGGCCGCTGATGTAATTAATGTTGCCGCCGGGCGCGATGCCGATGCCGCCGACCTGCGCGGCGAGCGCGTCGCTGAGGTAATCGCCGTTGAGGTTGAGCGTGGCAATGACGTCAAATTCTTCGGGTCGGGTGAGCACCTGCTGGAGCGTGATGTCGGCAATCGCATCCTTGATGACAATGCCCGCGCCGGGTTTGCCCTCAGGAATCCTGCACCACGGGCCGCCGTCGATCTCCACCGCGCCGTAACGCTCCCTGGCGATGTAGTAGCACCAGTCGCGGAAGGCGCCTTCGGTGAACTTCATGATGTTGCCCTTGTGGACAATCGTCACACTCTTCCGCTTGTTCGCGATGGCATAGAGGATCGCGGCGTGAATCAGGCGGATCGTCCCATGAAAACTGACCGGCTTGATGCCGATGCCGACATCAACGACGGCGGGGCGTTGCGGCGCGCCGAGTTCGCGGAGCCGTTTCAGCCATTCCTCCGTGGCATCCTTCGTTCCAAAGCGGATCTTCTTGAATTCCTTGGGAAACTCCTTCACCAGAAAATCCAGGACCTTCTGCGCCTCAGGCGTGCCACCGGCCCATTCGATGCCCGCGTAAATGTCCTCGGTGTTCTCGCGGAAGATCACCATGTCGACTTTCTCGGGATGCTTCACGGGCGAGGGGACGCCCTTGAACCAGCGCACGGGCCTCAGGCAGACATAGAGATCGAGCATCTGCCGCAACTCGACATTCAGACTGCGGATGCCTTTGCCGACCGGCGTGGTGAGCGGGCCCTTGATGCCGACGAGATAATCCTGGAACGCCTTGACCGTTTCATCCGGCAGCCAGTTGTTGAACTTCTGGAATGCCGTCTCGCCCGCAAAAACCTCCAGCCACTCGATCCTGCGTTTGCCGCCGTAGGCCTTCTTCACCGCCGCGTCGAACACACGCTCCGACGCCGCCCAGATGTCGGGACCCGTGCCGTCGCCGCGAATGAAGGGGAGGGTGGGGTTATCGGGAACGTTCAGCCTGCCGTCCGTAATGGAAATCTTTGCCATATGTGAGTTGCCTTCCGCGCCTGTGCGTGCGGGATAGTAACAAAGCGCACCACCGAGTCAATTCCGCGCAAAGCGTCTGCGGGCAGGCATCCGCCATTGCCTTCCTCCGGCCTCGGTCGTATTGTGCGCCTGTGAGCTACTCGATTCTGTTTCGGCAGTTCCCGCTCGACCATCTGGACGCGCTCGCGCCCGTTGTCGCCGAGGCATACGGCATTCCCCACTACGATGCCCGCACGAGAATTCGCAAAGGTTGGGGGTTTTTGGACAGGGATGCGACGGAAGAGCAGGCGCGCAGCATTGTGGCAGCCGTCGGCGACCTGGCGGGCGGGGTTGCAGTCATCGAGAATACGCAACTGCAATCTCCCGCTGCCCCGCAGGTCATTACGGCGTTTGAATCTTCTGAGACCGGCCTGACGTTGCGCCCGCAATCGACCCAGCAGCCGCCCCGCCCCGTCGCATGGTCGGAGGTCGGCATCGTGGCTGCGGGCCGATTCTCGGAGGAGATCATCCATCGCGAGGCGGGCGGCGACCAACAGAAGATGGCCGGAATGATGGTCGGACTAGGCGTGTTTATGGTCACAGGCCTGCCGCCAGGTTTGCTCGGCGGCGGTAAAAAGAAGAAAGACGAGAAACCGGCGAAGTCGACACGCGTGATCACCTTTGGACGGATTGTCACAACGAACGGCGAACAATTCGCCTTCAGCCCCGATCATTTCGATTTCACCGGCCTGGG
The DNA here is from genome assembly GCA_035501175.1 of Verrucomicrobiia bacterium. Lineage (GTDB taxonomy): Bacteria > Verrucomicrobiota > Verrucomicrobiia > Palsa-1439 > Palsa-1439 > Palsa-1439. The sequence continues at coordinate 7,284 of DATJWQ010000026.1, forward strand.
TCCAAAGAAGCAGATCAATGCCGGAGCAAACTTCCGCGCGTTTCTGCTGGACTTGTCGGAACGGACCTCCGCGCAACTGAATCTTGGCGTGCGGCTCCTGATCGACAACCGCTCGCTCACCTTCGCCAATTATACCGGACCAAACGATTTCGAGACGGAACTGCTCTGGATGTGGAACTTGTGGCGCGAGGCCGGGGCGGCCTGATCCTCGCAGTCTACGGCATTGCCACACCGGGAATCGGCACGCGCGTCTTGTAAAGACCCGTGCGGGCGCAGATGTAGAGCGTTTTGCGGTCGGGATCACCGAAAGCGACGTTGGCCGGACGCTGGGGCAATGTGACCTCGCCGGTCTTGTTTCCGCGATGATCGAAAATCTCAATCGACACCATTGCGGAAATGTACAAATTACCCTCGACATCGACGCGGAATCCATCGGGGCGTTCCACTTTGCAGAACACACGGCTGTTGCCGATGGAGCCATCGGCACTCACATCGAACGCACGGATGTGACCGAGTTCGGTATCGGCGACGTAGAGAATCCTTTCGTCCGGCGAGAACGCGAGACCGTTCGGTTTGACAAAGTCGCGCACGAGAAGTGTGAGCGTCTTTCCGTCAGGCGAAAGGCGAAACACGCCCTGAAAATCCAGTTCGCGCAATTCCTCTTTCACCCCATACGGCGGGTCGCTGAAATAGACGCCACCATCGCTCCTGCACACAATGTCGTTCGGGCTGTTGAGTCGTTTGCCTTCGTAGTGTGTGGCGAGAGGAATGACGGTGTCGTCCGGTTCGGTGCGGGAAGTACGACGGTTCTCGTGTTCACACGTGACGAGCCGGCCTTGTGGATCGAGCGCGTTGCCGTTGGCCTGACCGCTGGGCTCACGGAAAACGGCGAAAGTGTTTGTCGCGGGGGTGTATCGGTACATCCGGCTCGCGGGAATATCGCTGAAGATCAATTCGTTCCGCGCTGGCACCCACACTGGTCCTTCGAGGAATTGAAAATCTCTGCGGACTTCCTGCGCCGCGATCGTGGTGGGGCCAGCCATGCGGTCACGCTAACACGCGACGGTGAAAAATCAAGGGAGAGGAGGGACGCCATCCCAATCCGAGACGCCAGTGTCTCCAATCGCGAGGGGAAGGTGTTCGTTGGATGGCATATCGTCTGAGAGCCCGATGGAGAGAGGATATCCGCCAGGCCGGATGCGGATGATCTCGTTCTCGGCGCTCATGTCGTTGCAGCCAGTAATCACGGAATGAGCGGAGTCGTGGCAGCGATTCCCGGTCCTTGACCCGGTTGGTGGCGGCTTTGCTGCCGATGATGTCATCGATGTGGAAAACCGGAAACCCTTCAACGTCGACATGCCGTTTCCAGGGGTCTTCAAATCGTTCGATGCCATCCGTTGCGAAAATAAGATCGAGATCGAACGGCCCGTCCTTGATTTGGATGAAGTCCTTTCCGTGCTCAATCTCCGCGGCCCGCTGGTCGGAAAGGGCGAACCCGAGCGAGCGCAACGCTTCGACGGTTGCTTTGCCGTTGCTCGGCGACTTTTCGATGAACAGATGAGCGTCTTGAGTCCTGTCGGGGAACCCGAGCAGAATGGCGCCGGATTTGCCGATAAACAGGTAACGGACGCGGTGTTTCGCGAACGCGTCGCGAACCTCTTCCGCCTGCCGATACTCAAATGCGGCCATATCCCAACCAATCGGGCAGGTTCTGTTCACACCACTGACGGTATTCTTCCATGGTGTCGAACGCGCGAAACGGCGCGTCATCGAGAATGGGCTTGTATGTGTGTATGAAGGCGTACCGCCAGCGCTGGCGCAACGGGCGTCGTGCGGCCGCCTCAAATTCCGCCAGCCAGTCGGCGGGGATTCTCGATTGACCGGAGGGCGGCTTCACACGGCCATACCAACCTCGCGGGCCGTTCGTGTCCACTATCCGCTATGCCGAATATGGACGATGTCGCCGTCTTCGACGATGTAATCTTTGCCTTTGAGGTAGAGCTTGCCGGTTTCCTTCAGCTTCACTTCGGCATGATGCCACGCCTTCGCGGAAGCTTCGGCGGACAGGCCATCCGCGGCACCGATCAACTCAGCATACTTCATCACCTCGGCGCGGATGAACCCACGGGCGATATCGGAATGGATCGCTTGCGCGGCTTCCACCGCCGTAGCGCCGTGGCGAATCGTCCAGGCGCGGACCTCGTCCTCACCAGTGGTGAAAAAAGAAATATAGCCAAGCGCCTTGTAGAGCAGACGCGTCAGTACGTGGATCGCGGGTTCGGTGATGCCGAGCGCCGACAGGAATTCCGCGCGTTCGGTTGGATTTTCAATTTGCGCGACTTCAGCTTCGGTCTTGGCGCTGAGCGCGCACACCTCGCTGCGCGGGCCGGTCAGTTTGGCTTTCGACTGTTCGACCAGTTGCGGATTTGGGAAGTTGGATTCGCCGCAATTCAGCGCCGTAACGATGCCCTTAACCGTTAAAAACTGCAGCGTGCGCGTGCGTTTTTCTTCGCCTTCGTGCCATGGATATTCGCGGAGGGATTTGCCGGCTTCGAGATGCGGCTTGAGTTTCTCGAGCAAGGCTGCTTCGTCGGCGCGCTCCTGTTCGAACTTGCGTTTCTGGTCCTGAGCGATGCGGTTGAGACGGGTCTCGATCAGGCTCAGGTCGCTGATTGTCAGTTCGAGGTTCATCGCGTCGATGTCGCGCAATGGATCGACGGAGCCGCTGGCGTGAAAGACCACGGGGTCTTCAAACGCGCGGACGACCTGGCACAGCGCGTCCATGTCCTTGAGCTTGTTGAGCCATTGCTCGCGCGGCTTGGGTTCGTGGGGTGGGGCAGGGGCGAGATTGCACTCGATCTCGGCGTACTTGGTCTTCTTCGGTTGGTACATCGCCGAGAGCCTATCGACACGCGGGTCGGCAACCTTGACCGTGCCGACGTGGTACTCCGCGGCGCGACCCAACAGATGATCCATTCCCATGCCGGTCAGAAGAGAAAACACAGTCTTCTTGCCGACTTGCGGCAGGCCGATGAGCGCAATTTTCATGGTGCGGCGCCGCGCAAGGGCACGCGGTCGGCAACAACCCTATTTCGCCAGACTCGCACAGAAGGCCTCGATGCGGTCGAGCCCCTTCTGAATGTTCTCCATCGAACACGCGTAACTCAGGCGCACGTGGGCATCGCTGCCGAAGGCGATGCCGGGAACCAGTGCGACTTTCTGGTCGTCCAGCAGCTTCGCGGCGAAGTCCGTGGATTTGAGTCCAAAGGTGGAAATGTTGGGCAGCATGTAAAACGCGCCCATGGGTTTCACGCAGGCGACGCCCGGGATCTTCGTGAGTCGGTCGTACATGTAGGCGCGGCGTTCGGCGAAGGCCTTGACCATCTCGCCGATGAAGGACTGATCGCCCGTCAACGCGGCGAGGGCGCCCTTTTGCGCGAAGCTCGTCGGGTTCGATGTTGAGTGCGACTGGATCGAATCGATGGCCGTGGCGATCGACTGGGGCGCCGCTGTGTAGCCCAAGCGCCAGCCGGTCATCGCGAAGGCCTTGCTGAACCCGTTGACGGTGATCGTCAGGTCATAAACGTGTTCGCCCAGCGACGCGAGGCTGACGGGAGTGGCCCCGTCATAGGTGATCTTCTCGTAGATCTCGTCGGAGAGCATCAGGATGTCTTCTTCGAGGGCGACCTCCGCCAGCGCCTGTAATTCTTCGCGAGTGTACACGGAGCCCGTCGGGTTTCCCGGTGAATTGAGAATGATCAACTTCGTGGCTGGAGTCATCGCGTCACGGAACTGATCCGGCGTGATCTTGAATCCGCTGGCTTCCGTGGTCTCAACGATCACGGGAGAGGCGTCGGCGAGTTTGACCATCTCGGGATAACTCAGCCAGTAGGGCGCGGGGATGATCACCTCATCGCCGGCCTGGCAGGTGGCGAGAATGGCATTGTAGCACGAATGTTTCGCCCCGCAGTTGACGATGACCTGGGACGGCTTGTACGCAAGGCCGTTCTCAGCTTTCAGTTTTTCGGCGATGGCCGCCCGCAGTTCCGGTATGCCCGACGACGGCGTGTACTTCGTAAACCCATCCGCCAGGGCTTTGGCCGCCGCATCCTTGATGTGCTGGGGCGTGTCGAAATCGGGTTCGCCGGCGCCGAAGCCGCAGACGTCAACTCCCTCGGCTTTGAGCTTCTTGGCTTTGGCGTCGATGGCAAGTGTGAGCGATGGGGTCAGTGTGGTGGCGCGTTGAGCGAGTTGTTGCATGAGTGGTCTTTCTGGTGCTGTTGGTTCCATTCAAATTGTAAAGTCACGACCTACAACTTACAGTTATAAAACTCTTCGACAAGGGGTTTGAGGTTGTTTTCGCGAATATTGATGATTTTCATTTCGCGCTGCGCGTTATCGGGCGAATCGCTGGCGTGGGCGGCGTTGACCATGATGTCCTTGCCGAGTTCGCGGCGAATGGTACCCGGCGGCGCCTTGCGGGGATCGGTCGGCCCCAGCACGCCGCGGATCTTGCTCACGGCATCCGGCCCCTCGTAGATCACCGCGAGGATTTTTTCCAGGCCGGGCTCGGCCTTCGCCATTCCCGAGCAATCCTCGGGTCTGCGCCCGGTCATGAATTGCACGATCTGGCTGAATTGCTGGTCGGCAAACAGCGGTCCCATCACATCGCCCAACGACTTCTCGGCCTGCGGATTCAATCCGAAGCCGAATTCCTTTTCCAAAGCGAGGCGCGCGCGCTGGCCGGAGATGTCCTTGAGCTTCTCCTGCAGGACGGCGCGGACCGGGCCGTAAAACTCCTCGGCTTGGGCGACGCTCATGTGATGCACCTTGATCGCGATGATGTAGAGGCCCGTGCGCGACAGCATGTCCACGATGTTGCCCGGGCGCGCGCTGGGGAATCGGAAATTATCGGGCTTCAGCAGCACGAGAGTTTGCTGTGCCGGCGCCGCCTTTGCATAATGAACAACATTCTCCAACAGCCCGCCCTCGCTGTCAGAATGTCCGGCCCACAGCTTCAATTTAATCTCGGCTTCTTCGGGACTGGGCGCCGCCAACACGGCCGGCTCGAAGTATTTGACCTGGCCATCGGGGCCCATGAGAAAATCCCCGTACGTGTCGCGGATTGTCTCGCCGGACGTGCCCTTCTCGGGCGAAAAACTCCCCACAACCTGTCGCACCTTGCGCACGGCGTCCTCGCCGCGGAACACCAGCATCATCACCCGCCGCCGCTGCCCGGTTTTGGCATCCGGCGAGTAATTGTCCAGGATGTACTGACGGATCAACTCCTGGATCCTGCGGTCCTGTGGGTCTTTGGGGGACACGGCAATTTCCGCGTACTGCTCGACCAGTTCACGGCCAGGGGCGAACATGCGCGCCGCCACCAACTCCAGCGCGGTCCGCGTAAACAATCGGGCGATCACGCCGCCCGTGCGCGATTTGTAGATCGTGTACGGATTGATCAGTACGTAAGCCAGTTCTTCTTTTCCGGAAGTCATGGTCAATGAATTCTCAGGGTATCACGTTGCCACGGCGTACTTCGCCATGTTCCCCGGTGGCCGTCTCGCGCGTGTCGCGCATCGACGGGATGCATCGTGGGATCGGCGCCCCACCGGGCCGCACACGTCGGTCCTACTTCTTGCCTCCCATGATGCGGAACAGCTTGGTCCCGCAATCGGGGCACACGCCCTGCATGGCCGGCCGACCATTCTTCATGGTCACCTCCTGCGCCTTGGCGATCTCCTTCTTCGCTTTGCACTTCACACAATACGCTTCAGCCACGGTCGTTAGCCTCCCCTGGTTTGATTTTCACACGGAAAACTTGGGCCGCATAGTACCGGCACCTCCGGAAGCCGTCAAGGTGCAAAACGGCCCCGGCACCCCCGCATCTCGCCCTCCCCTCCGCCTTCGAGCCCACCCCGCCTCCCCCCAGCATCCCCAGCTCCTCCCGCCCCGCCCCCGCGGTCAACTGCGGAAGCCTGGCCAATCACATCCCCCCGCCGCCACGCCATCCTCCCCGCCCCCCCGCCGCCGGCCCACGAACCTCCCCCTCACCCTCGCCCCAGCCAGCCCCACCACCATCAACGCCGTCAGCACCACCGTCGACGGCTCGGGCACATCAATCGCAATCGTTATATAATTTGCCGCCCCCTCCAGCCCATTCGCAAACACCGACCCGACCCCGCTCGGATCAAACTCCACGATATTGCCCAGCCCATGGTTCGCCACGTACAGATTCCCGCTGCGGTCAAACGCCAGCCCAATCGGCGCCGCCAGCAGGTTCGTCGACGAAAATACTCCCCCCTGCCCGCTAAAACTAAACCTCTCGATCGTCGTGTTCCCGTGGTTCGCCACATACAAATACCCGCCCGAAAACGCCAGCCCCCCCGGGTTGCTCACCCCCTGCAGCGCCGTCGCAAACACCGTCCCCGTCCCGCTCGGGTCGAATTCCTCAATCGTATTGTTCCCCTGGTTCGCCACGTACAGGTTCCCCGCACCGTCAAACGCCAGCCCGTCCGGCGCGCTCACACCCGACTTCCCCGTCGCAAACACCGTCCCCGTCCCGCTCGAATCGAATTCCTCAATCGTATTGTTCACCTCATTCGCCACAAACAAATTCCCGCTGCCGTCAAACGCCAGCGCGCTCGGAAAACTCAGCCCCGACGTCGCAAACACCGACCACGCGCCGCTCGGCGTGAACTTCTCAATCGTCCCGCCAAACGCATTCGCCACGTACAAATCCCCACCGCTGTCCACCGCCAGCCCCAGCGGATAATCCAGCCCGTCCGCCGCCGTGGCGAACACCGTCCCCACACCGTTCGAATCAAACTTGTCGATCGTGTTGAGGTTGAACGTGGAAAGATAAATCGTGTCCGCCCAACAACGGGCAACGCCGAGACCGCAGGCAAGGAGAACGGCTACCCCCAACAACGCCAAATTGACTTGTCCCTTCATTCCCACTCCATCCCAAAATACCACTATACATTGAGTCCACGCCCCCTGACAACAACTCGAAGTCGTTCCGTAACAACATTGTCGTTTTTTTTGGCAGGAAGAATTCCTAGCCGCCCACGGCGACCGGCCGCTTCCGTTTGACGAAGGCGGCGAGGGAGACGATGGCCCGGTGATATCTTCGATGACGATACCGACAGCGTTGCCGAGAAAACGGGGTCATCCCGTGGGCGTTTTGCCGTTGAAGTGTGACAATTGTGGAGTCATTTTCCCACGAGCATGGTCAGAAGTACGAAGAACCCGCAGATCGTCGCACCACTACCGCAGAACATCATCGCCCGCCGGTACTGACCGGGCGCCGATCTAAGGCCCTGAACTATAAAGAAACCACCGCACACGAACATCCCGATAACAGACGCCCAATCGAATGTCTTCATTTCGACAGTCCTAACTCCCAGTGTGCCTGATATAGCAGACCACCAATGCCACAGTGAACGCCATCATTGCGAGAAAGCTGGCGTAGAGTAATGCCAGTTCCCACCCTCGCTTCCCCGCCATCAAGAATCCGATTAGTCCAATACCAGATGCTAACAACATCATCCCGCTGCCCAAAGTCCGCGTTCGCGTTTGTGCTGTCGATACCTGACCCACCCGCAAGAGACAAGCGCCCACGATGGCCAGCAAACATCCCAGTGCAATGACGGGACCGATCATTCCGCTACCGCGCCTCCACCGCTGTTTTCCGTGAAGATACCCTGAACGGCCGCGAAAGACACCAATGCCACGGACGGTCTGAGCCTTAGGCCGGAAGCGTTTGAGCACATGCCGGCTATACTCTAGTCGGAATACAGATTTGGGTTCAATATCGTAAAGGGGTCACCCATTATCCTCGCTATGTCAATACTAAGGACTGACGCCTTTACGATGCGGCGGCAGTCCAGACTCCAAGGCGTGCGCCATGAAGTACGAGAATAACGACAGCGATTTAAGATCGACCTTCACGATCAGCCCAATCGAACTGCCATCATTCCCGACTTGCAGCTTCGCCTGAAGGGAATGGGGAAGCCGCCGTGATGTTCCACCCAACTGTGGGCACAAACTCGAATGACGGTCGTCGCCTCTTCGGAAAGCTGCGCCGCGCGTTCACGTACAATTCCACCCACGGCCAAGTCACGCCTCTCGTGTACGGAAACACGACGTCGTAGCCGTCCTTCACCGGCGCATTCTTCGTCGCGGAAATCGTAACGCGGTGAAACTCAATTGGCCCCCCTTCCAAACGCTCTCCTCCCACATCCACGGAACAGGCTCTTTGATGCCAAGTTTCAATATAACTCCTGAGTTCGTGCAGTTGCTTGTCCTGTTGCGGTCGAACGTGGTAGACACGCATCACCATGGGAGAAATCGCCTCGAGATGTTCGCGCATGAACACCCGGTCGTTTGACTCGCGTTCTCTGTCTGGAAGAAAGCAGTCAATCCAGTACGCGTCATTTGGGGGGTAGAGACTTGTCGCAGGAATCTCGCCGCCTATGAAGTTGCGCCTCAGAAGCAGTTCCAAATCTCTCGACTTTGTATACGCGACGCTGTCAGTCCGAAACTCGTGGCGTGGGGTCGTGAATTCGTCGTCCACTAGGATGACGAACGCATTTTCCGTATCCACGAAGAAACTGTCGTACCCAAAGGCAGTCGCAATCCGTCGCGGTGCCTCCTCGAAAGAGCCAATCACAAAGGCGTCGCGGACACAGACCCAAGCAACTCGGCGTTCAGAGATTAGCGACAAAGGCCGCGACCTCCTCACCCTCCTCCGCTGCTATCCCGACTCCAGCGCGAGCGGCGACCGCCCTTTCGGCCTCCTCGACGGGAAATTGGATTATATTATCGGGCACATCTTCGGGCAACTCGCCGAGGACTTGGACGACATCTGTAAAGGGGTCAGTCCTTAGTATTGACACTGGTAACCCTCTCTCGCTGCGCCAGACGGTTGCTCACGTGGGTCCACGTCCCCATGGTAAGACGCGCGGCGATCCACTTCAACGTCATGGTTGTTTCCCGGCGCAATCGTGAGGCGATGCGAACTTTCTCGATGTCACCCTTGCGGCGGCGACGCAGTTCCGCCTCGTGCCAACCACGCTGCCGCAGTTCATCCCGCACGATCCGTTCCGCGTACGCTTCGTCCGATTCCCGACGTTCGCTGGCCCGATGGCTCTCACCGGCCTGTCCATGTCCCCGGGCTAACAATCGCTCGCGAAACTCGTCGGCGCCGTGCAACCAACCGCGCCGCAGATTCCTCCAATCGACTCCGGTCTCGGCGGCGCGCCGTCGCTCCATCTGCTCGGCAAAGTGCCGTCGTCCGGCGGCGTCGTCACGCTGAACGCCATATTCGCCCAGCAATCGGTGTGCGTTGAGCCAGGGTGGCCGTTGGCGGGGCGGACGCAGATAGTGCGGATAACTGCTCCAGCGATAGCGGCCCAGCGATTCATTCGCAGCGACTAATCCGGCGCGGGAGGGGTTCAAGTGCACGTAGTCACAGACCGTGCGCAGGTAGCCCGGGCTCTCACCGTCTACCACCAGCGCCTTGTACCGGCCGCTGAACAAGTGGCCGAACTGCTGGTGCCGCCGATTGAAACGCGACGTGTAGGTTCCCAGAAACCATTTCATCCCGGCCACAAGGTTCGCCCGCGGCGTTTCCAGCACCAAATGAAAATGATTCGACATCAAACAGACCGCCAGGACTTCCCACCGTGTCTTGCGACAGGCTTCCTGCAGTGTCTCCAAAAAGCGCACCCGATCCCGATCATCCCGCACGATCGGCTCGCCACGGTCTCCCCGGTTCAGCAC
>DATJWQ010000027.1:0-100877 GCA_035501175.1 Verrucomicrobiia bacterium
TCCGCCGAAGTCTTGACGAAGGCGGATTGTCAAGGGAAGTACAGCCGAACCTGCCCACCGAAGGCCACGTTTGGCCAACTCTTTTGGCCATCACGTGGCGCAACCCCCTCACGCCGCCGGTTGCTTTCCTATCGACGAGGTGTACGTTGCCGTATCGAGTCGCTCACAAGCGAAAGGAGGGTCCGCTGTCATGGATTTGATTATTGTCACAACGGTAGCGCTGTTCCTGGTGGTCCAGGGCATCATCGCCATTGCCGCTGTGTTCATCGCCAGAAACACGGGCGCAATCGTCAAGCTCCTGCAAGCCGGGTCGCCGGCACAGCAGTACAAAGACCAGGTTGTCCAGGTTTTAAAGTTGGGACAACGCCCGAGCCGTTGACCCGCCACCGCCGCGCAACCCGCCTCAGCTCATTCTTTGCGGGGCTTGGCCGGGTTCACTTTGAGCGCCCGACCATCCAGTTCCTTGCCATTGCAATCCGTGATCGCTTTGGCTGCCTCAGCCTCCGACCCCATCTCCACAAACGCAAATCCTTTGGACTGGCCGGTCACCTTGTCCTTGATGAGCACACAACTCACGACGTTGCCCGATTGCTTGAACAGATCTTGAATCTGGTTTTCCGTTGTATTCGGTGACAGATTCCCGACGTATACCTTCGTAGCCATGACTGTACAATTCCTCCAATTTGTGAACGACGCCTAGCTTAAGGCATTGCGCCTCAATAGCAACGATTAAACGACGCTCGCTTCTCGCCCCCCCGGTTCGCCCTCTCTGTCCAACTCCCCATCTCCCGTTGCCCGGCACTCCACCGCTCCACCCCTCCAGTACTCCAGCACTCCAGCACTCCACCACTCCAGCACTCCAATACTCCAGTAACTCAATCGGTTTGGCCTTCTATCCCAGCTTGGAATTGACTTTGCCGCCCGGACCTTTATCTTCCTCCCAGCATCGTTCGCGTCGGGGGAGCCGAACGTCAGGCTGCGTCAAGATCGATCCAGCCCACGACTTCGCCGCCTTCCCGCATTGCCCCGTGACGCCGAACGCGCTCGATCAGGACAGGCATCATGAACCAGACATTTCGCACCCGACGACCCGGCCGCCGTTGCCGCCGTCGCATCGCCGCGATTTGTCTTTCGCTCGTCGCTCTCGCGTTTCTCTCAGCCCATTCTCTCGCGACCACCCTCGCACCCGATTCGCCCAACAACCCCGCGTTCCCGACCAAACCCGCCTCCGCCCTCGTCGCGCCAAACTTCGTCGAGTGCCTCTCGCTCATCCAGGGAACCGACCACATCAGCCCCGCGCTCGTCGAGTCCGTCGCCAGGCTTCTAAATCACCCCGAAACCGCGTCTCAGCGCGTTCCCGATCAACCGCCCTCGTTCATCGCCGTGACCTGGCGCGAAAAAACCGGCCAGATCCGCGACGTGGTCGTCCAGGCCTGCTACAATCCGACCAACATCAGCCCCGGCCCCGTCTCCGCCTCCCCGTCCGACGCCACGTCCTCAAACGCCGACGGCTATGTTCACGCCCGTCTCGGCGGCGAATTCTCCAGCTCGATGAATCAATTCCTCGGTCTCGTCTACGACCAGGCGGTCTGGTTCGGCCCGCGAGATCAGGTCAGCCTCCAACAGCGCGCGTTCCAGGCCGCCCTCAACGGCGACATGACCCTCATGCAGGAGCAAACTGTCGACCCCATGCGCCTTCTTGTCGTGATGCCGCGCGGCGGCACGTTCCTGCCCACCAGCCTCCGCTCCCGCGTCCACGGCCTCGTCCTCAACGCCACGCTCGAATTCGGGACTTGGCACGGTCAGGCCGGCCTGGTCACCGACGACGCCGAGTCCGCGGAGCAGGTCGCCGCCGTCCTCTCCGCCTGGCGCGACATGGCCATCTCGTTGGCCGACACGTTCGCCAGCCACAAGTCCGGCGATCAAATCCGTCAGGCCCTCCAATCCAGCTCCGTTCAGGTCGTCGCGAATCGTGTCCTGGCCTCGGGTTCGGTGGAAACGCGCACCGTCGCCCGCGCGTCAAAAGAATTGGCCGCTCACACCGGCGGTTGTCCAACCGGCGGGGTTTGCTCCAGCGATACCGTGGCCATCTGCCACAAACAACCGGGGCGCCCCAATCAAACCATCTGCGTCCCGCCCGCCGCCGTCGCCAGCCATCTCGCCGCCGGCGATCTCTGCGGCCCCTGCAGCCAGTAACAATCAGCCGCATCCGCCCGCCATCACGTCCGCGCCGCCGGGCAAATCCCGTTCGGCGAATTCCGCACAAACTCGATGAACTCGCGCGCCTCGGGCGTGGCAAACGCGCCGTCCTGCGACGCTTCCTTCAGCGCCTTCGAGCCGTTCATCCCCGAAAGATAAAAAAGCTGAAACAGCTTCTTCAATTCCGCCAGCGCCTCGTGCGAAATTTTCATCCGCCGCAGCCCGACCAGATTCAGCGCGTGAATCTCGTTGCGCTCCGCCGCCAGCGTGAACGGCGGCACGTCCATCGATACCCGCGCGTTCCCCGAAAACATCGCCAGCCGCCCGATGTGCGTAAATTGATGGATCACCACGCCGCCCGAGATGAACGCCCGATCGCCCACGTGCACGTGCCCCGCCACCAGCGCGCAATTGCAGATGATCACGTTGTTGCCGATGACGCAGTTGTGCCCGACGTGCGCCGTCGCCATGAGGTAGCATTCATTCCCGATCACCGTCGCGCTCTCAGGCTCCGTCCCGCGATGAATGTTGCAGTACTCGCGAAACACGTTGCGGTCGCCGACCCGCAAATACGTCCGTCGCGTCCGGTCAAACTTCAAATCCTGCGGCTCATGCCCGATCACCGCGCCCATGTGAATCTCGTTGTCCCGCCCGATCTCCGTGTGGCCCGTCAGATACGCATTCGCCCAGATCTTCGTCCCCGCGCCGACCTTCACGTGCTCCTCGATGATCGCATGCGGCCCCACCTCCACGGTCGAATCCAACTCCGCCTTCGGACTCACAATCGCTGTCGGATGTATCGCCATAGCGCCGACTATACCAAACCCTGCAAAAGCGGTCTATGGCCCAATCCCTTCGCCCTTTTGTTACTGCCTTGGCACCTTCGCGCCGCGAATTGCATTGATTGTCGCCTGAAAATCGTGCTATAAACCGGCTCGTTTCGCCCCGGGAAAGGGATGCTATGAGCTCGGACTTTAGGGTCAGAGGCTTGATAGTCGGGGTTTGTGTACTCTCTGCGCTGATTTCTTTCTCCATATCGGCGACTTGTTCCGCCGATGTCTTCTCTTCCAGCGTTTCGCTTTCCACGGACCCAATCCTTCGCCCTCCGCCGTCCGGTCAGCCGGGCTACGAAATCCAAACTTGGTCTGAACCGAACGAAACGGGTGCTTCTCATTGTTATCTGGATTTGACGATCAATTCAAATCTTGTGTTGAGTGTGTATGACGCTAATATTGGCCAAATATGGTACGTCGTCACCAACGGAGCCATGGTTTCGTCCGCTACGCAGTCCAGTTTTCCTCTTCTCGAGAAATGGGGCTACCCGGGCCAGATGCAGTTGTCTCCGGGGCAGGACTTCTATCTCGGTCTCTGCCTCCTGGAAAACTGGATCGATGACCCGCCTTACAATGAATATGGCTGGGTACATCTGCAATACACGGCGTCCGGATTGTCTCTCTTGGGCAACGAAATCGACGACAGCGGCGCAGGTGTTATCGTCGTTCCCGAACCGTCCGCGCTTTGCCTTGCGGCGCTCGCTGTAATGGTTTTGCCACTCGGACCTCGATCGAGTCGCAAGCGACAGCGCTGGCAGTAGTAAATCAACGCGGGGCCCGTCGGCGGGAACAAGACGTTGTCGCGGCGAATGCTCCATCATATCCGCCCCAATTCCCGCAGCGCCGCGCTCGCGCCCGAGAGATTCTCCGGCTTCATCTCCACATAATTCCGCGACAGGAATACGCCCGGCGCGCCGGCCTTGAATACCGCCAGCACTTCGTCCCGCACGCTCTCGGGCGTGCAATGGCTCGCGTCCTCCGGCACTGGCACATCAATGTCAATGCCGGGCCAGATCTGGGTCGCGCTCCCGGCCACGCCCTCCAACGCCCGTTTCGTTTCCCGCAACACGTAATCCGCCGAGAACCCCACCGTCGCCAGCTTGTCGTACGGCGCTTCCTGGTAATCGAGCACGCGATAGAGAAATTCCAGCGTCTGCTCCGGCGGCACGTCGCCGAACACATTCCCCCGCATGCTGTCCACCGCCGTCTTCATGCGGTTCGCTGCGGCGTTGCTGTACGGCACCGGCCGCAAAAAATCCGAGAACGCCGTCATCTCCGCAAAATCTTCCTCGGCCCGATGAAACGGACTGAACGTCAGGTTCTGCCACGTGTGCCAGCCTACGACAATCGACGGCTTCACCGATTTGACCTTCCGATAAACGTCCGCCTGAAATTCGTGCCGGCTCGTCACCCACAGGTTGTCCCACGCGAGCAATTCCGGATACTTCAGCAGCAGTCGCCAGAACGCCACGAAATAGCCATCGCGCGGTCGAATACCGGCCCGGCCGTTTCGCACATACGTCTCCAGCTCCCCAAACCCTTTCTTTGCGCGGTCCACGTCGATCCCCATGCTCCGGCCCTTCTTCTCGCAGTACTCGCAGAAGCAAACGACCCGCCCGGGGTCCGTCTTGCCCCCGCCGTGATACGCGCCCAGCGCATAGAACAGCGGCCCTTGCCGCTCCGACCCCCACATGATCCCGTCGATCTCATACGACCGCGAATAATCCTCCACCAACCCGAGCAGCCACGCCCGATACATCGGATTGTTGTAACACGGACCACCCGGATGCTTCTCGGAACGGCGCCCGTGCAAATCCACGCTGTACAACGGTTCCCAATGCGGGATCGTCGCCGGCCGTTCGTTGTCCTCGATGATCCACGTGAACACCTTGACCCCGTGCTTGTGGGCCGCCGGTATCACCCGCGCCAGCACATCCACGTCGCCAAACTCCGTGCCGCGCATGTCCTCATACGTCAACCCGCAGTCCTTGTAGTATTCCATGTGCGGGATCGCATAATTCCCGCCGCGAAACCCCGCCGCCGGCAATCCCGCCCGGACATTCCCGTGCGTGTACATGAACGGGAACACCGCGTTGACGCCCGCCCGCTGTTGCATGTCGTCCAGCACCTTGTCGACGTCCAGCCGGGCAAACGGAGCCGGGCTCGTCGCGATGGCGATCATCGTGGCCTTGCGCGCCGCTGCCGGGGTTGCCGTCGCGTCCGCCAACGCCGCCAGGGGAGAAAACGCCGCCGTCACGCCAATCGCCGCGGCCGCCTTCAGTGCTTCACGTCGGGTCATCGTCTGCTGCTCAATCATGATGGAATCCTCGCTGATTGTTCAAACGCCGCGCCCAGACTAATCGCCCCACCCATCCCTCGCAAACACCTTTTTCCCCGCAACGTCCGACACTCCGCATCCGGGCCGTTGTCGAGCCGCTTCCATCAAGTTAGTGGGGTGGGCGTCCCGCCCGCCTAATCTTGAACGGCCCGTCCCGCCTGCTTTTCGCCCGTCTCCGGCCCTCAATCAGCCCCCAACACCGTCCCGCAGGGCCAAAACGAAGCCAAAAAACCACCGAACGAAGCCAAACGAAGCCAATGCATTTTTCGCAATCGCGGGCTTTGTAACCCGCTGCCGTGCTTGCTGTTCCGCGAGTCACGATGCCCAAAAACCATTGGCTTCGTTTCGCAGATCTATACCCCCCCCCGCTCTCTTTCTCTTGCTCATGCTCCTGCTCGCCCACCCCCCGAATCCTTTTCCGTCCTTCCCTCGGTTTGTTGGGAGGGCGAACCTCCCGGTGAGCCGCATTCTCTATTTCAAAGAACTCCCTGCACCGTATCAGACTTCCGAACACAACTCAAGCAGGAAATATCGTCCAACGATACCATTCGTCTTGACAACCGCCGCCTTTTGAGCCATCGCTGCCGCTTTGCAGGACGAGGTCGCCCCGGCCCGCCCTGAGCGCAGTCGAAGGGTCCGGGTATCCCGCCGCTCCGGCTCGTCGTCTGTCGTCGTTTGGGCCACGTCACCTTGTTGTGCGAGGGTCTCCCGACCCCGCACAACTCTCGACCGAAGGTCTCCCGTCCTACCCCGCCGAGCCGGAGTGCGCCGCAGAATCACATTCCCGTTGCCGTTCCTGCCGTGATCGAACCTGCGACATTGCCTTTTCTCGCTGTCCCGCTAACTTACCTTCGATGGCGAAGCAATTCGGAACTGATACGGCAGCCATGTACCGGGATGGGCACATCGTCGTGACCATGCGCAGTGGCGCGCAAGTCCGGTTCGCCGTCGCCGAGAATCCGCGCCTGGCGCGCGGCACCGAAAAACAACTCAATAACATCGAAATCTCCCCGTTCGGCCTGCACTGGCCCGACCTCGACGAGGACCTCTCTCTTCGCGGCATCCTCCAAGGCGACCACAGCCAGCACCAGAAGCCACCACCCAGCCAGTAAAACCCGCGCCCGGCCGTGGTAGCGCAGGTGTCCCGCCCGTTCACCGAGCCCCTTGTAGCCGAGAAACCCTTTCGCGGACGCCCTCCTCGCCGAATGCATGCCCCCTCCGCCCGACACTCCGCGCCGTCCGTGTCTCTATGGTAAATGCCTGCCCTCCGAACCCCGTGTGTCATTCTGAACGCAGTGAAGAATCTCTGTCGTTCCGTCCCGTCTGCCCACGCCAGACCTACGCCCCGCACCTCGCCCGCAATTCAACCGCAGCCCAGCCAGAGCGTCTTGGATTTTTGCCATCGCATCTTTCGCTTAGCGACACCGCTTTGCACTTTGGATCACTTTAAAGCCTTTATCGAGGCGGGGAATCGTCTTGAACAGCCAATCGAAGCTATGGTCATCGTCCGGTTGCCAGGCAACAATGTGGCCAGGACGCAATGTTCCGGAGCAGTCGAAGTCACCCAGCCAATGGATCAGAACGAGAGAAAAAGAAGGGACATTCTTCTCGAAGTTCTTGAACATGCCTCGCACCAACGGCGATTCGTTGCTAATGCAGAGTTCGTCGGCGTTGCTGCGAAGCGGAGACATGACCGCCATCAGTGATGACTGAATGCTCAACAATATCCCGGCAGATGTATCCTTCAGAGTCTTTCGCTCGCGCTTAGCGGCGAACTTCTTCTTGAACTTTCGCTCGGCCCTCTGGACAAGGATCGACGTGATCGTTCGCAGCGTTGCTCGCTCCCGGACACCGGCATTCGAAGCTCCACCGGGCTGACCAGCCTGCTGATTGAGGTCAACATTCAAGACGTCCAGCCAGTAAGTCTTCCCGCGACGATGAACACAGAAATCCGAATCCGTCGATTGTGCGTACGTCGGATCGAGTTTTTTGCCCACCTCGAAATCTATCCGGTTATCCCAAAAGTGGAGTCCCCATGCTGCTTCCGCGACCGTGTCCAAGAACTGACTCTGGGGACCTTGGACAGCATGCGCAATGCAGCTCTTGGTTGCGGGGTCGGGGGTTTTTCGTAGGTACTGATGGATAGTCGACAGGTAGTACCTTGGCCACGGACCAATATCGATAAGCTCGCAACAGTTCTTGAGAGTTAGAAAGTCTGCACGTTTGTTCACGAGTCAGCGATAAGCGGCGTTTGCGATGGCCGCCTTGATTGCGTTCTTTATGGTTTCAAACTCCGAACCTTAGAATGGCGGCCAGAATCGCAGCAGCAACGCTAGGCCCCCGCAACCGTGAACCGCGAACCGTGAACGCCAGGCCGCGATTCCCCTTTAACGATTTTAACGGTTTGACCGTGCCGCTAATACTGCGGCACGCTCGGATCAATCCGTTCAGCCCAGGCGTTGATGCCGCCGGCCACGTTCTTGACCTTCGAGTAGCCCTGCGTCTTGAGGAATTTCACGGCGCGCCCGCTCCGGCCGCCGCTCTTGCAGTGCACCACCACAAGCTTGTCCTTCGGCAATTCCTGGAACCGTTGCGGCAATTCCGGCAGCGGCAACTTCACCGACCCTTCAATCACGCAAATCGCAAACTCATCCGGATTCCGCACGTCCACGAGCACGAAATCCTCTTTGGAATCCCGCATCTTCTTCAATGTCTCGACGCTGATGTCGTCCGGGCCAAGTCCTTCGTCTTTTTGTTCCACAATCGAATCTCCTGATGAACCGCCGTCTTCACCGCGACCGATACCACAAAACTCCAGATAATCAATCAGCTTCGTCACCGTCGGGTTCTTGCCGCACACGGGGCAATTCGGATCGCGCGGGATTTTGTACTCGCGAAAACTCATGTCCATCGCGTCGAACCGCAGCAGCCGCCCCATCAGCGGTTTGCCCTTGCCAATGATCAACTTCACCGCTTCGTTGGCCTGAATGTTCCCAATAATCCCGCAAATCACGCCCAGCACTCCGCCCTCCGCGCAACTCGGCACCAGCCCCGGCGGCGGCGGCTCGGGATACCAGCATCGATAGCACGGCCCGCCCAAATGCGGCGCGAACACGCTCGCCATGCCTTCCCAGCGGAATATCGACCCGTACACGTTCGGCTTCTTGAGCATCACGCAGGCGTCGTTGACCAGATACCGCGTCGGGAAATTGTCCGTCCCGTCAAGCACCAGATCGTAGTCCTTGATCAGCTCCAGCGCGTTGTCGCTCGTGATCTTGACGGGGTGGGGGATGAAATTCAGATTCGGATTGATCGCCTTGAGCTTTTCCTCGGCGCTCTTGAGCTTGTGTTTGCCCACGTCCCCCGTGAAATGAATGATCTGCCGCTGCAAATTGCTGAAATCCACCGTGTCGAACTCGACCATCCCGATCGTCCCCACGCCCGCCGCGGTCAGATACAACGCAATCGGCGACCCCAGCCCGCCCGAACCAATCAGCAACACCTTCGCCGCCTTGAGCCGCTCTTGCCCCTCCATCCCAACTTCCGGCAAAATCAAATGCCGCGAGTACCGCTTGATCTCCTCATTCGTCAGCTTCGCGCGCTCTCGAATGATCGGGTCGAGCTTCGCCAGGTTCCCACCCGCAATCGACGGGACAATCGAAATCTCGTCGCCCTCGCTGATCCGTGCATTATCGCCCTTCGCCCGGATGTCCTCGTCGTTGACGTAGACCCGCACGAAATTGCGGAGCTTGCCGTCGTCGCCATACAGATGCGGACGCAACTGCGCGTGCTCGGACGTCAAATTCCCCAGCACTTCGCTGATGGTGCTGCCGTTCACCTCGACCGTCGCCTGCCCATTGGCAAACCGGCGCAACGCTGTTGGTATCGTGACTTTGATCGCCATTGTGTTCTCTCGGTTTGAGTCTGCGACTCGCGAACGCAAGTGTACCGCATTACGCGGAAATTTCAATGGGCGAGTGACCGAGTGCGGTCGGGCGCCGCGGGCCCGAAATGGCGTCTGATCCGTGATTCGATTGTCGAAACGCCGGCTATTTCAGCCGGTAGCTGCGTACCATCCAGTCAACGATGGTGGTCTGGGCATCGGTCGTGAGGCCAAACATGTAAACGCTTTGCGGGTCGACCGCCATGCCCCGTTCGTCGTCCCAAAACCCGCTACGGTCGTATTGGTTTTCCCACTGCAAATCACCGTTTGTGGCCCCGTATACGCGCAGCAACCAGTCGGAACCATTCTGCAAATCGTAGACCGATCCGGCCACGCAGAGGTTTGTCCCGGATAGCGCGATCGACTTGGGTGCCGTCAGGCCGCCGGCGCTCCGCGAACTGTCCTCCCAGAGCAGGGACCCGTTCTTTCCATCGTAGGCGCGCACCAGCCAATGATAATCGGCAGGCGCGCCCTGGCCTCCGACATCGGAAATGCCCGCCACACAGACGAGATTCCCCCGGACCGCGACCGTCGTCGCCTCGTCAAACCCGCCTGCCTTATCGACGCGATCCTGCCAGATCAGCCGGCCATTGGTTGCGTCGTACGCCTTGACCAGCCAGTCACCGTTGGTGCTGGCATCGTCGACAGTGCCCACCGCGTACAGTGTCCCGTCACCAGCCGCTATGGCCACAGGCTGGTCAAGCAGGCCCGCGATGTTGAATCTGTCCTGCCAGAGCAGCCGGCCGGACCGCCCGTTGTACGCGCGAACGAGCCAATCGTAGTGGAGGCCGCCGGCATAGATGCAGCCCGACGCGAAGACTTTGCCGCCAAGCGTCGCGACGGCCGTGGCCTGATCCGGGCCCGTAACAACCGGCACGCTGTCCCGCCAGAGCAGGGCCCCCGTGCGCGCGTCACAGGCTTCCACGGCAAAACCGGAGCTGGCCTGGCCAACGGAGTACACCCGCGTATCCGCAACGGCGACGGCGAAGGGGACGTCGAACCCGTTGGTGTTGGCAAATCGGTTTGTCCAAAGCATCACCCCGGTGCGCGTGTCATACGCGCAGGTGATCCAATCGGAGGCGCTGTCCAGACCGTTGTCCTCGTATCCCACCACGAACAATCGCCTGCCCCAGACCATCATCGCGTTGGCGTCTTCGAGCCGGTTCGTCGTGCCAAATTGGCTTTGCCACAACGTCGCGCCATTGGTGTTGCTCAGGGCCGTCAACAGCCAGTCCCAATTCCCTGACCCGTCCGACACGGTGCCCACGGCGTACACCGCCGTGCCGTCCGCCGCGATGGCGCCTGTATTGTCTTCATAGGAAAAATCGCCGAACTCATTTGTCCACGCCAGACCCCCTGCCTGTCCCCAGGAGGACGGGCCCAGCGCGAGCCATGCATATGCCAGCGGGGTGATCAGAAACGTGTTTACAAGGCTGAATCGCAGTCGCTTGAGTAACATGATTGCACCTTCACTCAGGATTAATCTATTGCGAATCAAGGAAGGTGCACGTCGAGGGCCAACCCATCCCGCCGCCCATCCGGCCCCCCCGCCCGTGTCAAAAATGCGAAATTCCGGCGTCCACCCTGCAATTACGAAAATACCAACCAAAATTCGCGATTGGTCGGGGACGACCCCGGTCGCTACGTTACCTCGATTTCCTCCGGATCAAAGCGGGTGCGGTCATCCCGCATCCGCCACGAATTCGATTCGACCGCCTTGCCCTTTGCCACTGACACGATCAGGTACGAAAAATTCGGCCAGGCGTGATCGAGATCGAATTGCGACGGACGCGCCGCGACATCCGGATGAGAATGATAAATCCCGATCATGTCCAGGCCGCGTTTGTCCGCTTCGCGCTCGATCTTCATGTACGCCAGCGGATCGATCAGGTACCGGTTCCGCGCGCTCTCGCTGCCGGACGCGGGCTGGTCCGTGCGCTCGTTGTCTGCCGCCACCACCTCCGTCACCACGCCCGCCTTGCCCAACATCACCCCGCACGCCTCGTTGGGATACCCCGATTCGAGATGTCGGTGAATCTGCTGCAACAGCTGCCGTGACAGTTTCATGCCGCCTCCCAGAACTTCTCGCTCTGATATCGCGCGCCCGCATCGGGACAAATCGCCACGAGCACGCCTTCCTTCACCGTGGCCGCCACCTTGAGCGCCGCGCAAATCGCCGCGCCCGCGCTCACGCCCACATATAAACCTTCCTCCCGCGTCATCCGCCGCGCCATTTGTTGCGCCGCTTCTGTCGAAATTCCAACAACCTGATCGGACACCCTCGTGTCATACAACGCCGGCACGTGCGACGCCGTCTCCATGTGCTTGAGCCCCTCCAGCCCGTGAAACGGACCGTCGGGTTGCACCGCCACGAGCTTGATCTCGCGATTGAATTCGCGAAGACGTTTGCCCGTGCCCATCATCGTCCCGCTCGTGCCCAGTCCCGCAAAAAAATGCGTAATCTTTCCTTCGGTTTGCTCGATGATTTCCCGCCCCGTCGTCTCGTAATGCGCCCGCGGGTTCTCGGGATTTCCGTATTGGTCAGGATAAAAATACAGCTCGGGCTGCTGCTGATGCATCGCCTGCGCCGCGTAAAACGCCCCATCGCTGCCTTCCGCCGGATCGGTCAGCACCACCTCTGCGCCGTACGCCTTCAACAGTTTCTTGCGCTCGGGACTCGCATTCGCCGGCATCAATAGCTTGCACCGATATCCCCGCCGCGCCGCGATCACGGCGTACGCAATCCCCGTGTTCCCGCTCGTGGCATCGAGAATGATCTTGTCGGGCGTCATTTGGGCCGACACCTCCGCCGCGCGGATCATCCGATACGCCGGCCGATCTTTGACGGAACCGCCGGGATTGTACCATTCCGCCTTCGCCAGGATTCGAACGCGCGGAAAGTCCTTCCCGATCCGCAGCAGGGGAATCAATGGCGTGTCGCCAATCGTCCGCAGCAGCGCATCCGGATCCGTCGATGGCAGCAGAGATGCCTCACCCATCGCTCACGCCGATTTGTCGCCTCTGACGATCGGCGCGTTGACCAGATTGCCCCATTCGGTCCACGAACCGTCATAGTTCTTCACGCTCGGATACCCGAGCAGGTATTTCAGCACAAACCACGTGTGCGCCGACCGCTCGCCGATCCGGCAGTAGGCAATCGCGTCGTCATACGGAGTCACGCCACGCCCGCGGTACAACTCCAACAACGCATCGTGGTCCTTGAATGTGCCGTCCTCGTTGACTGCCTGCGCCCACGGGACGTTCACCGCCGTGGGGATATGCCCGCCCCGCTGCGCCGTCTCCGTCATCCCCGGCGGCGCAATCACCTTGCCCGTGTATTCATCCGGCGAACGCACGTCCACCAGGTTGAACTTGCTCTCCTTGATCGCCAGCGCCACGTCGTCCCGAAACGCGCGTACCGATGTGTCCGCCGGCCGGGCATGATAGTCCGTCGCCGCGTACTTCGGCACGTCCCGGGTGATCGCCCGATTCTCCGCCAGCCATTTCTTCCGTCCGCCGTTCATGACGCGGGCATCGCGGTGCCCGTACAATTTCAATTGCCAGAACGCGTAGCAGGCGAACCAGTTGTTGTTGTCGCCGTACAACACGACCGTTGTATCGGCGTCAATGCCCGACGCGCTCAGCAGCGCTTCAAATGCCCCCTGCGTGAGCACGTCGCGGCGGAGATTGTCGCACAGTTGGCTCTGCCAGTTCCACGCAATCGCGCCCGCGATATGCCCCTGTTCGTAGCTCGAGGTGTCCACGTCCACCTCGACAAGACGCACGTTCGCGTCGGTCTTGTGCTGTTCAACCCAATCAAGTGAAACAAGCACCCCCGGATTGGAATATGGTTTCGTCACGAGTCACCCTTTTTCTGTTGCGTGCGTTCATCCCGTTAGGGAATGTGCGGCCCAATAACGCGCGCCAGTATATCATGGGGATGCGACAGGGCAATCACGGGTTTCGCGGGGAAACAAGGCTGGTGGAGATGAGGGGATTTGAACCCCTGACCTCCTCGTTGCGAACGAGGCGCTCTCCCAACTGAGCTACATCCCCAGCCCGTTGGCGGAATCAACCGCCCACCGTCCCGAAACCTTACAAGACACCGTCAACGCCGTCAACGCCAGATCGCCTCGCCACAGAATCCACCGAAATCCCGGCCGCCAACCCTCCGCCTCACCCGCTGGCATGTGCCGTGCTTAACATCCCGTCCATGAAACGCAAAGCAGCCAAGACACCCCGCGATACCAATCCGACCCTGGCGGATTTGATTGCCACCGTAAACGAACTGACACGCGACGAACAGCTTGGCGCGTATATCGTTGCCGACCTGATCAATTCGCGTAAGGTCCGTCTGGAAGGACAGTTCGAGGGGCGGCGCGTCGTCGTTTCGGAATAGTCGTACCCGCTTGGCTGATCGCCCGCGCGCTCTCAGCCCTGCAAAAAAGTCCTGCCATTTCGCGCTCATTTTTGCCAAACTCGCGCAAAAATGAGCGTCCTATTTCGTCCCCACCACAAAATCGTCGTCGGCGTCGTTCACCTGAAACCTCTGCCCGGCTCCCCGAAATGGAGGGGCGACTTCCCGTCGATCATCGCCGCCGCCCTCGTCGACGCCCGCGCCTACGAACGCGGCGGCGCTGACGCCGTGATCATCGAGAACTTCGGCGACGCGCCATTCACCAAATCCCGCGTCGGCCCGGAAACCATCGCCGCCATGTCCGCCGCCGGCTCCGCCGTGCGCGCCGCAATCAAACTGCCCCTCGGCTTCAACGTCCTCCGCAACGATCCGCAATCTGCCCTCGCGCTCTGCGCCGCTTGCGGCGGCCGTTTCATCCGCGTCAACGTCCACACGGGCGCGATGCTCACCGATCAGGGCGTCATCGAGGGCGACGCTTGCGGAACTGTCCGCTATCGCGAACGAATTTGCCCGTCCGCGTCCATTTTTGCCGATGTCCACGTGAAGCACGCCGTCCCCCTCGGCAACTTCGAGATCGAAGATTCCGCGCACGACACGCTCGAACGCGGCCTGGCCGATGCGCTCATCATCTCGGGCACCGGCACCGGTCGCGTCACGGAAATCACCGATGTCCAGCGCGTGCGCGAAGCCTGTCCGTCCGCCAAAATCCTCATCGGCAGCGGCATCACCGTCGCCAACGCCCCCGAATTCTTCCGCTACGCCGACGGCGTGATCGTTGGCACATCCCTCAAGGTCGGCGGCAAACTATTCAACGCGGTCGATCCGAAGCGCGTCGCGGCGCTCGTCAAAGCCGCCCGCGCGTGAACACGATTCGATTGAGCCGCGAGTGGGCGGATGTCGAGGTCCTCCACGAGGACGAGAACATTCTGGCCGTGAACAAACCCGCCGGACTGCTCGCCGTTCCCGATCGCTTCGACAAATCCAAACCCAACCTGATGTCGCTGCTGCAAGCGGCCCGTCCCGATGAGTCGCTCGCCAATGTTCACCGACTCGACTTCAATACCAGCGGCGTGTTCGTCATCGCCAGGAACCGCGACGCGTTTCGCCATCTGGCCCGACAATTCCGCGACCGGGAAACGACGAAGATGTACGTCGCCATCGTGCGCGGTGTCCCCGACCGATCGCCAACCACCATCGAATTGCCCATCGCTCCACATCCCCGCTTCCCGGGCCTCGCTCGCGTCGAACATTCTCGCGGCAGCGAAGCCCGCAGCGTTGTCGCCGTTCGCGAGCAATTCCGAGGCTTCGCACTTGTAGAAGTCGTCATTGAAACCGGCCGGATGCATCAGATTCGCGTCCATCTCCAGGCCATCGGCTGCCCGCTCGTCGGCGATCCCGATTACGGCGGCGCGCCGCTGCTGCTCTCGCAAATCAAGCGAAAGTACAAAACGAAGGAGGACGAAGAAGAACGCCCGCTCCTCGACCGCTCCGCCCTCCACGCCGAGCAATTGGCCTTTCTCCCACCCGCTTCTCACGCGCCGCTTGCCATCACCGCCCCGTGGCCGAAGGATCTCACCGTCGCCGTGAAATACCTGCGGAAATTCTCAGTAATCTAGCCGCTGTCATCCCGCCCGCGCCAGTTGCGTCCACGCCTCCGCATTCTCATCCCACACCCGCCCGACTTCGCGAGGATCCATGCGTGCGAAAGTAGCGCCGCGCTTTGAATGGAGCAATACGATCCGCCGTGACCGGCAACGACCTCGATTGTAGCCCGCCCTGTCCGCATCCGTATCAAACAGTTGGAAACAAGCTCACTTGTCCGGTTCGGCAGCAAACCAAATCGCTATGGCGTACGCATGTAATAATTACAGGCTACGCTCGCGACCCAAAAAATAACGATGAACAACGGAATGAACCCGTACTTGATGAGCATAATATCGACGGTCGTTGGAGAAAGAGGACGATGGAGTACAATCAAGAGAACCCCAACCCAAAAAACCAACATGGTGAAACACCACCATAGAGAGAGAGATTCGGGGAAGGCATCCAACATCATTGCGCTGACGAGTCCCGTGACAGCCTGCTGCGCCGCTGTCGACGCGATAGCTGGCCAGTATTGCGGTGCGATTGCGAGCGAAAGTCTCATGACTGCTCCACTGACGGCGTTGATGTTTCGCTTTGGACTGGGCGCCGCAGTCGTAAACCAGGCCGCTGCCGGTGTCAAACGCCACGTCGTTTCTTCGCTCGAATCGCCTCCAATTGCTTCACTGTCTCGCGGTCACGCGGACGGTCCATGGCCCGCTTGGCTTGGATGAGGGTATCGAGGCCCAGTACGCGGCATTTGCCGAAATCCAGATTCATAACGACGCTCCTTTTTCTCATACCCGGGTGATCTACGCTGATGAAACAATTGAGGGCGCCGAGGTCGGTTTCCAACGTCAGAATCTCCAAACCTTTCCGCCGCTCTCGCGTGACTCGGAACGGCACACAAGTGTACCGGTCGACCGGATGCAGATCAGCTATTGCATCGTGCAGCCTTCGCAGATTCCGCAACGTGAATGGGCAACAAATTTCCACAGTTCGCACCACCAGCGTCACTCCGTGCATCATGGATGCAGAGGCGCCGACGACGACAAATTCCACGTCGTGCTTAACCAACCGCTGAAGCAACGCCTCAAGCTGTGACATGTCGCCGTGTGCGTGCCCGTTGCAACGCCTCAATTAAATCCACGGCGTTTTGATTCGCTCGAATCCGTTCCAACGGTGTCCGCCGCAGATTGATCTCCAGAAGGTTCATGTCGATACCGTAAGCCTCTGCCGCTGCCCAGGCATCCATCTTCGGCTTGGGCTTTGGAGTGCGGCGACTTGTCGCCGCTTTGCCGTTCCTCTCCCACTTTGGCTTGGCTCTCGGACGTCGTCTGGCGCGCGTCTTCTTCACAGCGTCGGCTTCTCGGTCTCCACGCTTTGCCGCTGCTCGAACAAATAGCGATTGAGCGCGTTCAAGTAGGCGAGGGCGCTGGCCTCAATAATATCCGTCGACGAACCTTTGCCCGTGACGACTTTCGCCGTATCCCCATTGAATTGGACGCGCACAGTGACTTCGCCAATCGCATCCTTGCCGTGGGTCACACTATTCACGCTGTAATCGGCGAGACGGCCTTTGAGCCCGGTGATGCGGTCAATCGTCTTGAGCATCGCATCAATCGGCCCGTCTCCCGTGCCCGCGTCCTGCACAGGTTCCTGCTTCTCCGCGCGAATCAACCGCACCGACGCGGTCGGGATTTCGCCCGTGGTCACGCTGAGATACCCCAATTTCCATACCTGCGGCACTTCGGTGAACTGGCCCTCGACAATCGCCATCACATCCTCGTCGTACACCTGCTTCTTCTTGTCGGCGAGCGCCTTGATCTGGTCGGTCACGCGGCGAATCTCGTCATCGCTGAGCTTGTAGCCCATCTCCTCGAGCTTCTTGCCTACCGCGTGATGCCCCATGTGCTTGCCCCAGGTGAGTTCGCTCGAACGTCCCACGTCCTCAGCGTGCATGATCTCATATGTGGAGCGATTGGCCATCATCCCGTGCTGATGAATCCCCGCCTCGTGCGCAAACGCGTTATCGCCGACAATCGCCTTGTTCCGTTGCACCACCATGCCCGTCATGTGCGACACGAGCCGGCTGCTCCGATATATCTGCGTGGTGTCGACGTTCGAGTAATACCCGCCAAACGCGTCCTTGCGCACCTTGAGCGCCATGACGATCTCTTCGAGCGACGCGTTCCCCGCGCGTTCGCCGATGCCGTTGATCGTGCATTCGATCTGCCGCGCGCCGTTCTGCACCGCCACCAACGAATTCGCCACCGCAAGCCCGAGATCGTTGTGGCAATGGACGCTGATCACCGCGTTCTTGATGTTGGGGACGTGATCGAAGAGATGTTTGATCAGCGCGCCGAATTGATGCGGCGCCGCGTAGCCAACCGTGTCGGGGATGTTCACCGTTGTCGCGCCCGCCTCGATCACCGCCTGCGTGACCTCGGCCAAAAACTCCGGCTCGGTCCGCGACGCGTCTTCGGGCGAGAACTCGACGTCCTTGCAGTACCCGAGCGCGCGTTTCACGCCTTCCACCGCCCGCTTGACGATCTCGTGCTGCGCCATCTTGAGCTTGAACTCGCGATGGATCGCGCTCGTGGCGAGAAACACGTGAATCCGTCCCCGGTCGCCCGCCGGTTTCACCGCTTCCGCCGCGCGGTCGATGTCCTTGTCGACGCATCTCGCCAACCCGGCAATCCGCGGTCCCTGGATCTCGCTGGCAATGGCTTTCACGGCCTCGAAATCGCCGTCGCTGGCGATCGGGAAGCCGGCCTCGATGATGTCCACGCGCAACCGCGCAAGCTGCCGCGCGACCTCGAGTTTCTCGCGGATGTGCATCGATGCGCCGGGGCATTGCTCGCCGTCGCGCAACGTCGTGTCGAATATCAATATTTGCTCACTCATGGCTCTTCCTTTCTAACGCAATCGCCAGGGCAGGAAAATAAAAAACCCACCCCGACAATTCGCGTCGGGGTGGGTTTCGGTTTCGATGTAAATGCCTCAACCCGCCGTCTCCGACGCGAGTCGGAGCAGGGCCAGCAACGCCAGCAACAGGTTGAGATTTCGTTTCATTTCTCCAACATACCTAGCAGGTCACAGGCCAGGTGTCAAGCCGGGCCTGATGCCGGCACTGGTACGTTTTGAACGGGTCGCCGGGTTCGGCTAACTGAGAAAGATACCCACAAGCAAGAGTAGCAGCAACGCATTGACCACCAAGAATAGACTCGCCACGACTTGGATGAGTGTGCTCTTAGTCCTGCGGTACATTTTCCAACTTGCGACGACAGCTATGAGAGGCAAGATGGCGCACGCGCCAGCGAAATGACTTCTTTCAGACTCCTTGCCGCCCATTCCCGAAAGAAGTATCGCAGGCACCATTAGAGCGTCATACAAAGCCATGAACGGATAAAAGAAGAACAAGGTGAGGCAACGCCATAGATTGTCCCATTCACACCTCGATGAGCCGGCGCTCATACTGTTCAATGTGCCACAACCGACCCGACTTGGGAAGCGGGTTTCCTTCAAGGAGATTTCAAGACGTACCAGTACCCTGATGCCGTGATCCGACAGGGCTTCCGTTGCTTGTAGAGTTCCAGCCGCTGACCGACACCCCCGACAGCGTCCGTCGGGGGACGGACGTTCCATTCTAGGCACTTCTCTTCCCACCGAATCGCCTTGGTCAGGTTGCTGATCGCCGCGTTATGATCCTCTCCATCAAGAGCCCGCACTCCCTCCATGAATACCTCGTGCGCTTCCGTGTTCGTTTGGTCGCCGCGACCTTGGGATGCAAATGCGAGTGCGAGAAACAAGCCGGTGAGCCACGGAAGGAATCTCGGCGTGCCGATTCTCATGACCGGAGTGGAAACCGCGACCGCATGAACCCAATGTAGTTGTCCTCAGACATCTCACGGCGGGCCTTGATGAATCCCCGCGTGTCGTTTCCAACCAGATAACGCAGACGGTCCGTCCCGTCGGTTGCCGCGCCGTAAATAACCTGGGCGACTTCGTCCGCCGTCGTCGTGCGCGCCGCGGTCATCTTGGCGAAGGCGGCGCTCGTGTCGGCGACAAACTCGTCGTAATCGGTGAGCGATGAGTCCGCAGCATTGTCGCGCGCCGTCCGCTCGGAGAACTGCGTATTCGTCACGCCACCATGCGGCTCGACGATCTTCACCACGATATTCTGCGACGCCAACTCGTAGGAGAGCGCCTCGGAAAAACCTTCCAGCGCGAATTTGCTGGCGCAATACAGCGAGATCATCGGCAAGGTGAAAATGCCCGCGCCCGAGCTGATGTTGATGATCGTGCCGCCTTGGTTCTTCCGAAGATGCGGCAACATCGCCCGCGTGACGTCCATCACGCCGAAAACATTGACGTCAAACTGCTCTTGAATCTTCTCCCGCGAAATCGCTTCGAATAACCCGTACTGACCATATCCCGCGTTGTTGATCAGCACGTCAATCTTCCCAAACCGCGCAATGCCCGCTTCGATTGACTCTTGGATGCTCCGCCGATCCGTCACATCCATCTTCGTCACCAACACATTACCGGCACCGCCAAACCCATCTCCCGCCGGCTCGCGCATCGTCGCAATGACCTTCCATCCACTCTTGGCAAACAAGAGCGCTGTCGCCTTCCCGATGCCCGATGAAGCTCCTGTGATGAAGACAGTCTTATTCATGATTGTCCATTGCGTTCCGGCTTGAAGGTTTCTCCTTGGAAGAGTTACCGTGTTTCTGACCCCGTTTGAAAGGAGAAACACATGCGCAATGCAGTGTTCAGCTTCGCGATTTTCGTGGTGGCCACCGCAGTCTATGCGGAATCCAACCAAGTTTCCTACCACGGCGCCGCATTCGTACTGAAGACTGTCTCAGAACAGACGCAAACACCAACCCCTTCAAGCACCAAAGAGCCAGGCACGCTCGGCCGGTTCCACAAGGAGCTGGCTGCATTTTCGCAGGCTTCCGCTCAACTGCCGCCCAAGGCCGCCGTCGCTCAATGGCTTGCGCTGGCTGACAAGTATTTCGCTATCGCCGAGGAAGCAGCGCTTCATCCTTCGGATGAACAGATGTTCGCGGAATACGGAACTCTGACAGGGGCACGATGTTTGATCGCTGCTGTCCCTCCACCGGTCGCTTGGGAGAATCTCAAAGAACAGGTGGAAGCGCTTCGCATTGGTGAGGGGCCAAGGGGAATGCGTACCGTGGGGTTGCGGCTTCTGGTGCACTCGCTCACGAAAGATTCTGCCGCCCAGCAAGACGACATCGTTCGTTTGGATAATCTCGCGACGAAAGGTAATCATCGTAACGTTTGGAACTCAGCCTACGCCTTCGAAGGGCTCGCGCGCGCCATGACAGAAGTGTACCCGGACCCGCAGGAAAGCGTGCTTCAATTCGAGCACAAGGTTCATTGGATAGAGCAACTCGCCGCGCAAAATCCTGCTTCGGCAGGAATGCAGGGCAATTATCACTCGTTGTTGAATCTCAACGGTGGAGAGTTGGAGGTGCCGGACCTCGTTACGCTTGCTGGGCCGCAACAAGCAGAGGCACTCCTGCGTCGCGCATTGGTGTTGCCGGTCACGTTGAGAATCCCAGTTGGAGATGATACGATTGCTCTGGCCCGCAAGCTCTCCGTGGACCTGGTCGACAAGCTGCACGCGCCGCAGTGGTCGTTATGCCTGGGCCTCGACGCACTCCCGCTGTACGAAGCCATGGACAAACGCTTCGCCGCCCACTCCGACGAGGCATCCGATTCCGGGAAGACTGCGTCCAACGACAACGCCAGCGCTGTCGCGATGTTGGAAACCCGGGCCGCGCGCCTCCAAATGGGCATGCGCGATGACTTCGGCCAACAGGCGGCGCGTTCGTATTATTTCCTTGCGCTGATTGCCGCGGGCCGGACGAAGGACGCCATCGCCATGGTCAACGAGTTGCGACCCCCGGGCCGTACGGGCGAAATGAGTTTCCCTGAGGAAGCGATTGCCGCCCTCGATCGTGCCGGTTATAACGCCCCCGTCTACGAATTCCTTCACGACGCGCTGATGGCGGATCCCAACCTGCCGTTTTGGGATCAGTTCATCATTCTCGCGGCGCGGGTCGGCAAGCCGGACGAGGCCCTGGCTCTTGTGCAACAGATGGCACATCGCAAGGATATCGATTCGAGTCGGCAATTCGACATCCGCCGCCATCTCGTACTCGCCTTGCTGGCCGCCGACCGCGTCGATGAAGGCGTCGCCGAATTGCGCGAAATACTAAGATCTGTTCGCGTTGATATCACCAACACCCCGTCTTCGCTCGAAACGGGACCCGTGCCGTCGGGCACTCGTGACTACGACGGGCAGGGGGAGATTATGCCCCAGCCAGACTCAGAGGATCGGGCGGAGGGAATGGCCGAGAGGCTTGTGGTTCTTGGTCAGTTACTGAAGCGGGATGATTGGATTCAGGACGGTCTGCTGGCGATGAAAAGGGCTGCGTCAAATGAAGAGGCAAACGCAACCCTTACCTTTGTGCCCTTCAGAACCACCATCCGGTTCGCGAAACTGCTTGAGGAATCCGGACGTGGCCCGGAGGCCGAAGCCGAGCTCAGCAGCGCCCTGTCACGGGCCGTCGCATTGGATCAGCAGCGATTGTCGAAGCCCGGCATGTACGAGTATGGCAACAACGCCGCATGCCAAGTGCTTGTTGAACTCGTCGGTCTCTACCATCGTGCGGGACGCCATACTGACGTGCTGGTCCTTGCGGACACCGCGCCCTGGTGGGGAGCGACTGACATGCGTCAAATCATGCTGGAATCCGATACGGACGGAACCCCTGTTTCCATGAGTGTGGCAGATGCGCTTGCCGATGCTGGCCGAAAGGGTGAAGCGCGACAGGTGATCAACGCGTTGCTGGAATGCAAGGGCGGTTACGATCCCGCTTACAAACTTCTCCTCCAGCTCGGCGGCGATGACGTATCAGCCACCCTCGATGGTCTGTTCCACCGCGACCAATTTGAAGAGCGGCCGCTGATTTGGAAAGCGAACCTGCTGTTAAAGGAAGGCAGGTTGGACGAAGCCGAGAAGGTCGTGCGCCAGGCCATCCGCATTGACCCCACGGATGGGGAAGAGGGGCCGGGAGATCGACTGCGCGCCTACGCCCAACTGGCCGACATCCTCGTGGCACGTGGACGAACGAACGACGCCGCTGTTTACAGCGAGGCGGTCAAGACAGTCCGAATGTCTGAGGAAGCGGATCGTTATCAAAAGGCAGGGCTGCTCAAACGTGCCGTTGCCATGTATGAGGAATCGCTGACGCATTTTGCTGACGCATATTGCGTGGAAGCGCGAATCGGCTTGCGCCTGATGGAACTGGGCCGGCATCAGGAGGCTGAAGAGCATTACCGTCGCGCCTACGAATTGATGCCCGACAGTTTTGGTCGTATGGAGACCCACTGCTTTGGCTGTGAACGCGTGTTCGGTGGACAGGAGGTCCAGTCTGTGGCTGAGAAGGTCTTCACCCAGTTGGTTGCCAAGACGCCGGACAAGCCCCAGGTTCACTATCTCTTGGGATACCTGCGGGAAGAGGAAGGACAGTACCGGGAGGCTTTGGAGGCGTTTCGCACGGCAGTTAAGCTCGATCATGATTATATCAATGCCTGGTCGCACATCCAGGAGTTGCGCAGTCATCTTCAGCTGACCACCGAGGACCGGGATGCCGCTGCCTTCAATCTGTTGCGACTTGACCCACAACGTCGCCACACTTCGCCTGCATTAACCGAAGTGAGCGACTTGCGCGCGCTTTGGACCGCCGTGGAGGAGGCCGATAAGTTGCAGACCCCGCAATCTCAAACCGTATATATCCTCTCGGCGAGCAAGACCGAATCCGAGAGGATCGAGAGCAAACTCCCTCAGGATGAGCTGCGAAACCTGCGCTTGTCGCGGCAAATGCAGGAGGAAGGTGGAATGTGGGGAACCCAGCGTCTTCCCGCGCCCGGCGTTGTCTTGGCGCAGCACAGAATTCTGGAGGCAATCAACTCGATCTTGGACGCTTCGGTCTCGCAAGTTGCAATGGAGAGTACCTCGACGTATTAGGGCATCCAGGAAAAACTGACTCGAGCGCGCGCCTATTCCTCGCCGTCGAGATAATCCAGCGCTTCGGATCGGATGTAGCGAATTTCCGGCGATAGCACGACCCATTTCTTGCTGTCGGGATAATAACAGGATTCCCCAATCGGATTGTCCGCGACAACGTACAGCACCAGATCTTCCGACTTGTCGCTGGTAATCTGGTGCGGCTCGCCCGGCCCAAAAACAAACGCGTCACCCGCCTCGATGGGCGTCGTTCCGTCCTTGTGACGCACAACGCCCGTGCCCGAAATCACATGATAAAACTCCCACTGCGCACTGTGCGAATGATACGGAAAGTTGCTTCGACCCCGCGGCACGCGGCAAATCTCAACATCGAACGGATGTCGCTCCTTGATGTCCGTCGATTGCTCCTTTCGGCCCAGGGCCAGCGAGACACCCTTGTACGCGCCTCCGTACTTTCCCTTGGGCGACGACCACGGCTCCTCGACAATGTCCTTTGTGTTGATCTTGCGCACGACGCCGTCTCCCGCTACTTCCGAATCGCCAGCACGACTCCGCCAGCCATAAATGCCACCGGCAGCGCAATCGCAAACAGTATCTCGTGCTTCATCCAGTCGCCAAACAGGTCCTTGTCCATGAACGGATTGGTGACCGTGGTGCTCTCGTGTTTGCCGAAGGGATTCGTCAGCGTCGCACTGTTCTTGTTGGAATAATCATAACGTGCATAGGCGAAACTAAGAATCGCCAGCACAATACCGACCACCAGAAAGTTGATCCGCTTTCGCATGAGGGCCTCCTAGTATGCGGCCTGCGCGCCGCCGGTTTTTCGTTTCTGCATCCACGGGAAATTCGCCCGAATCTGCTCGCCAACCTTCTCGATTGGGTGCTCCGCGCCACGCTTCAACAGCGCTGTGTACACCGGCCGCCCCGCCTGGTTCTCCGTAATCCATTCCTTCGCAAAGTTACCGCTCTGGATTTCCTCCAGAATCTTCTTCATCTCGGCGCGCGTTTGCTCCGTGATGATGCGCTTCCCGCGCGTGATGTCGCCGTACTTCGCCGTGTCGCTGATCGAGAACCGCATCCCGCTGATGCCCGCCTCGTGAATCAAATCCACAATCAGCTTCAGTTCGTGCAGGCATTCAAAGTACGCCATCTCGGGCGCGTATCCCGCCTCGACCAGCGTCTCGTATCCTGCGAGAATCAGCTCCGAGCAGCCGCCGCACAGCACCGCCTGTTCGCCAAACAAATCCGTCTCGGTCTCTTCCCGAATCGTCGTCTCAAACACCGCCGCCCGCGTCGCGCCAATCCCTTTCGCCCACGCCAGCGCAATCTGCCTGGCTTTGCCCGTCGCGTCCTGATGCACCGCGATCAACGCCGGCACGCCTTTCCCCTCAATGTACATCCGCCGCACCAGATGCCCCGGCCCTTTCGGCGCAACCAGAATCACATCGACGTCCCCCGGCGGAACAATCTGCCCGAAATGCAGTGAAAATCCGTGCGCCACAACAATCGCTTTCCCCTTCTTCAAATGCGGCGCGATCTCGCGACGATACGTCTCGGCGTGTCGCGTGTCCGGGATCGTCAGCATAATGACGTCCGCCGCCCTGGCCGCCTCCGCCACGCTGAGCACCTCCACACCCTGTTCCTTCGCCACCGCGCCCGACTTGCTGCCTTCGTACAGCCCAACCACGACCTTGACGCCGCTGTCCTTCAGATTCAACGCATGGGCGTGACCCTGCGAGCCGTAACCAATGACGGCACACGTCTTGCCCTTCAGGTATTTCAGGTCTGCGTCCTTGTCGCGATAGATTTTAGCCGGCATAGTGGTAGTCTTTCCGCGCATCCCCTTTTCTCTGCTTCCCGATGTAATTCAGTGCGTCGCGTCGCTTCAAGCGAGGACGGCCCCCGAACTCGCGTTCGTGACCATTCGCTGATAGCGCGCCAGCCAGCCGGTCAACTCACGCTTGACGGGCTGGAACGTTTTTCGTCGCTCCGCCAGTTCCGATTCCGACACGAGAATGTCGATCTTGCGGTTCGGAAAATCGATCCGCACGCGATCGCCCCCGCGCAACAGTCCAATCGGTCCGCCTTCCGCCGCTTCGGGGCTCACATGCCCGATGCAGGCGCCGGCCGTGCCGCCGCTGAACCGGCCATCCGTGATCAACGCGACTTTGTCGCCGAGCCCCATGCCAGCGATGTAGCTCGTCGGACTGAGCATCTCCTGCATGCCCGGCCCGCCCCTCGGGCCTTCATTGCGAATGATGACCACGTCGCCAGCCTTCACCTTGCCGCCAAGGATGCCGGCACACGCGTCGTCCTGGCTTTCGAAAATGACGCACGGGCCTTCAAACACGAACTTCTCACCGCAGTACTTCTTGAAGTCCTCGCTGATGCCGGCCGTCTTGACCACACTGCCCTGCGGCGCGAGTTGGCCGTAGAGGATCGACAGCCCGCCGTCTTTCGAATACGCCGTATCCTTGGCGCGAATGCAGTCAGTCGCGCTGAACAGGAACGCGGGGTCGAATGGCATCAGACCAGCCGACACAGCCCTGGCCAGCTTCGCCGGGTTCGTGATGATGGCGGCACGCTGAATCTCCCAATTCTTCATTCGTTTGATCAGACAAACGGCAACGGGTTGCCGTCCGCCAGACTTCTCGTATCGCCACGTGATCAGGACCGGATCCTGGCGCAATTGACCGAGCTCCTGTCGCAGGAGGCCTTTGCTCTCCTGCAGGGTTTTCTCGAAGAAAGCCGTAATCGCTTCCCGGCCGACGATCGGTTCCTGACCTTCGATATCGAGCCGGGCTTTTGCGGCAAATACGGCAACCTGCTCCGGCACCAGTGCCGAATTGAACGCGGCCGCCGCGCGCCACAGCGTGATCGCGCGTTCGTCGCCCGGGAAAAACAACATCGGCTTGGGAATCAAATTCCCGCTGGCCGTGCGGGCCGCCGGACCCAGTTTGTCATTGGGGTCGAGCACGAGTGCCGATGCGCCGGAAACACGAACCGCCTTCGCCCACGCCGTGGCCGTTTCGGAGCGCACATCCCATTCATCGATATTCTCCCCAATCGTCTTGCCCGTAACCGTCTTGCAGGAGTTCGTGAGCGCGCCCATGCGTTTGAGTTCGCCAAGAATCGTGTGAATGCCACCCGCCCGATGAACGTCCTGAACGTGATAGTTCGACGACGGGGACACTTTGCACAGGCACGGCGCCCGGCGCGAAATCGCGTCGATCCTCGAGATTTCGTACGTCAGGCCGGCCTCCCGCGCGATGGCGAGAGTGTGCAGCACGGTATTCGTCGATCCGCCCATCGCGACATCGAGCGCCAGGGCGTTGTCGAACGCTTCCAGCGTGGCGATGTCGCGCGGCTTCAGATCGTGCTCGACCAGCTTCATGATGGCGCGCGCGGCTCGCAGATACAGCGCCTCGCGTTCCTTCGAGACCGCCAGCACCGTGCCGTTGCCGGGCAACGCCATGCCCAGCGCCTCGCACAGGCAGTTCATCGAGTTCGCCGTGAACATGCCCGAACACGAACCGCACGTGGGACACGCGCTTTGCTCCAGCTTCTTCAACTCCGCTTCAGTGATCTTGCCCGTCTGAAGTTCGCCCACGCCCTTGAACACCGTAATCAGGTCGGACTTTTTCGTGGCCGCGCCGAGATGAGCGGGCAACTCGCCGCTCTGCTGTTCCACGATGCCCGCCGCCATCGGACCGCCACTGACGAAAATCGTGGGAATGTTCACGCGCATCGCTCCCATCAGCATCCCGGGGACAATCTTGTCGCAGTTCGGAATGCAGACCATGCCGTCGAAACAGTGCGCCTTGAGCATCGTCTCCACGGAATCCGCAATGAGTTCCCGCGACGGCAGCGAATACTTCATGCCGCTGTGGCCCATCGCGATGCCGTCATCCACGCCGATGGTGTTGAACAGGAAGGGCACGCCGCCGGCCTCGCGCACGAACCGCTTGACCAGCGCGCCAATTTCGTTGAGATGGGCGTGACCGGGAATGCAATCGGTGTAGCTGTTGGCGATGGCGATGAATGGCTTGTCAAAATCCTCCTCGGACTCGATCGAGCCGGTTGCCCGCAACAAGCTGCGATGGGGCGCTCGTTCGGCGCCGCGTTTAATCATGTCAGAGCGCATGGTGATAATTCCTTTCGCGATTGACCCGACCGGCAGTATACCCCCAACCGTTCCCGTCGACAACAGCCGGTTTCAGCTCCAAAAACGAACGAGCCAGCGGACAAGCCCACCCCGTCCGCTGGCTCGCGATAACGAACCCGGTTCAGATCATCAGCCGGCTCGGCCGACGAGGCCCTTGGTCCCGCGGGAAATGGCTTTTGCCTGTTCCGTCGGCCGCAACGACCGCGCCGCCGCGCCCGCTCGCCACATCTCGGAGTTGCGCATCGTGGCCAGCTCCGCGGCGATCCGCTTCGGATAACTCTTCGCGCCGCATACTTTGATCACGCGCTCGGCTTCCGCGCCGGACGACACGCGACGATAGAGCTGCCTGAAGACCGGCAGGACCGCCTTCTTGAATTTCGGTTTCCAATCCAGCGCGCCCCGCTGGGCTGTGGCCGAGCAATTCGAATACATCCAGTCCATGCCTTTTTCATCCACGAGCCGAATGAGGCTCTGCGTGAGTTCCTCGACCGTTTCGTTGAACGCTTCGCTCGGCGTATGACCGTGCGCGCGCAGCGTGTCGTACTGCGCTTCCATGATCGCTGCGAGGCAGCCCATCAGCACGCCGCGCTCACCGGTCAAATCGCTATTGGTCTCGTGCGGGAACGTGGTCTCAAACAGGTAGCCCGACCCGATGGCAATGCCGACGGCCAGACAACGATCCTTCGCCCGGCCCGTGGCATCTTGATGAACGGCGAAGCTCGAATTGATGCCGGCGCCCGATAGGAAATTGCGACGCACGTTCAAGCCCGACCCCTTCGGCGCGACCATGATCACGTCGACATTCTTGGGGGGGACCACGCCGCTCTTCTTGCGATAGGTGATCGAGAAACCGTGGGAAAAGTACAACGCATCTCCCGGCTTGAGCAGTTTCTTGATCATCGGCCAGACGGCGCGTTGGGCCGCATCGGACACGAGCATCTGAATGATTGTGCCCTTCTTGACCGCGATCTCGATGTCGAACAGATTCTTGCCCGGCACCCAACCGTCGGCGACAGCCCGGTCCCAGTCGCGCTTGAATTCGGGGGCCTGACCGATGATCACGTTGAACCCGTTGTCCTTCATGTTCAACGCCTGGGCCGGGCCTTGCACGCCGTAGCCGATGACCGCGATGACTTCGTTTTTCAGAACGCTGCGAGCTTTGGCCAGCGTGAATTCCTTGCGGGTGATGACGCGTTCCTTGACGCCGCCAAAATCAATGATTGCCATGATGTCTGTTCTCCATTGCTGACTGTTGGTTGCTGAAAGTATTCGCCCGTCCCGCGGGTTCGCGCGCGGATGCCGCGCTACTTCCGGGGCATCGCCACTTTGCCGGTGCGCGTGATATCGCGCACGCCGAACGGTTCCATCAAATCCAGAAAGGCCCCGATCTTCGATTCATCCCCCGTGATCTCGATCGTCAACGCCTTGTGCGCCACGTCCACGATCTTGGCCCGGAAAATATCGCAAATCTGCATCAATTCCGCGCGCGTCTTGTTGTCCGCACCCACCTTGATCAAGACCAGCTCGCGGTCGACGTACTCACCCTCCTGGAAATCCTGCACCTTGATGACATCCACCAGCTTGTTGAGTTGCTTGGTGACCTGTTCAAGGACGGTATCGTCGCCTTTCACCACGATCGTCATGCGGGACTGGGTCGGGTCCTGCGTCGGGGCGACGTTGAGTGAGTCGATGTTGAACCCGCGACCGCTAAACAGCCCCGAAATCCGGGTCAACACACCAAACTTATTCTCGACCAAAACTGACAGGGTATGCCTCATATGAGCGTTTCGCTTATACGGCAATCCCCGCCGCCAAGCAACCCCCATTTCTGGCGCTCGTCGCCAGATGGCTCACGGTGTGCTCTGTCAGGTCCCAGTCGTGATTTCGCAAGTTGCGCGCGGAAAAGCCGCCGAACGCCACGAAGGTCAACCCCCTTTTGGCCGTACCTCGCGAAGCAGCGATGGAACGGCTTCATGAATGAGATAGCAGTTTCAGTTTCGAGACTCCCGGACCTGCCACGGCTGCGTCTCCCCGTTTTGGGCGGCCACTGGCGGCCGATTCTCTGCTGCGCCCTCGGCGGCCTGACCATGCTGCTAGCCGTGACCACGCGACGCGATGCCGACCGGCTTCCCGTCCGGACCTTGATCCCCGCCGCCATCGTCCACGTCGCAGTTCCCGCGAGCCACCCGCAATCTTCCGCGGCTGCGATGGCCCGCGATGCCGCAGCTCGCAGCGCCGTTCTTCGGACGGCGGCGGGCGCCAGACAGGTCCGGAACCGGTTCGAGTCGGAATCTTCCAGCGACGACCAAAAGCAGGTCCCTGTCGTTTACAATCCGTCTTCGCGAGCTTTTTCCGGGCCGATGTGGAAGTTCCTGCTGCAGGAGCCCGTGCGGCCCGACATCGATCTTACTCACAACCAAACCTATTACGGAGTCAAAGTGACGTTGCCGCTCGGCGGCTGAGCGCCCTGAAATCATTGCTTGTGAAAGCGGCTGGCCGCACCTACCATGTGCCATGCCTTTCAAGCAACTGGGACTTTCAGATGAAGTGGTGCGCGGCGTGCAGGCGGCGGGATACGTCGAGCCGACACCGATCCAACTGCGCGCCATACCGCTGGTTCTTTCCGGCAAGGATTGCATCGGCTCGGCGCAAACCGGCACCGGCAAGACCGCCGCGTTTGC
Source organism: Verrucomicrobiia bacterium (assembly GCA_035501175.1). Lineage (GTDB taxonomy): Bacteria > Verrucomicrobiota > Verrucomicrobiia > Palsa-1439 > Palsa-1439 > Palsa-1439. The sequence continues at coordinate 30,226 of DATJWQ010000027.1, forward strand.
GCTGCCGATTCTGACAATGCTCAAGACGCATGGCAAATGCCGTTGCCTTGTGCTCGGACCAACCCGCGAACTCGCCGCTCAGGTCGAAACGGCCTTCCGTGACTACGGACGATTCACGAATTTGAAGACGTCCGTCGTGTTTGGCGGCGTCGGCTACGGCGAGCAAAAGCAGCAGCTCCAGCGCGGCGTCGACATTGTGGTCGCCACACCGGGACGACTCCTCGATTTGATGGGGCAGGGGATTGTGAAATTGCAGGACGTAAGCCTTCTGGTGCTCGACGAGGTGGACCGCATGCTGGACATGGGATTTCTGCCCGATGTGCGCCGCATCGTCGAACGCTGCCCGAAACAGCGGCAGACGCTCCTGTTCTCCGCGACGATCCCGCCCGAGATCGAACGCCTCGCCGCCTGGGTCCTGCGTCAACCCGAGAAGATCGAGATTGGCATCAGCCGATCTCCCGCCTCGACGGTCACACACGCCTGTTATCCCGTGGCCACCAGCCAGAAGTTTCAGTTGCTGGCGGCGCTGCTCCAGCGGACGAATTTCGACAGCGTCCTCATTTTTTCACGGACCAAACACGGGGCCGACAAGATCGCCCGCCGGTTGAAGATCGAGAATCATTCCGTCGCCGCGCTGCACTCGAATCGCACCCAACGGGAGCGGGTCGAGGCCCTCGAAGGATTCAAGTCAGGCAAGTACGAGGTCATGGTCGCGACCGACATCGCCGCGCGCGGGCTGGACGTTGAGGACATCAGCCATGTGATCAACTATGACGTGCCCCAGCATCCCGAGGATTACGTGCACCGCATCGGCCGCACGGGGCGCGCGCAAAAAGTGGGCGACGCGTTTACGCTCGTCACCATTGAGGAGCTCGAATATCTGCGCGCCATCGAACGGTTCATCGGTCAGAAGATTCCGCAGCTCAAGCTCGAGAATTTCAATTACGTATTGACCCCGCTGTTTGAAGAGAAACAAATCTCCGGAGACCGCCGCAGCGTCCGCGCCGTCCGCACCATGAAAGGTTATTCCTTCAGCCCGAGCCGAAGACGCCGGTGACGATCGCGGTTGTTGGAGCGTACACGATGTTGAAGTGGTGGAGGACACCTATTGTCGGGTTTGAAGCTGCTGGAGTGCGTTCCGCGCCACCTCGTCATTCGGATTGATTCGTAGCGCCTCTTCGTACTCGGCAATCGCTTCACGTACCCTGCCGAGTCGGACGTTGACGGCTCCCAGGCTGTCGTGCGCCACGTCCAGATCAGGATTAATCTGCAGCGCCCGTTCCCACTGACGCATCGCCTCCGATACTTCGCCCGTTTGCAGCAATGCGACCCCCAGATTGCAATGGGCTTCGACGTCCTCGGGGTGGATCTTCAATGCCTGTTTGTATTCGGCAATCGCCTCCGGAAGTTTGCCAACTCGGATCAGGGCGTTCGCCAGGCTCTTATGCGCGTCCAGGTAGCCTGGATTCAGTCGCAACGCGCTCTGGTAATGCGGAATGGCCTCGGTAGCTTTGCCCGCGTGAAGCAGCGCGTCGCCCTGTCCGGTGTGGGCCTCCGCGTAATATGGAAGGCTTGCCAACAGGTTGAACGCCACGGAGAAAACCAGCAGCAGCCCCCAACCACACCGCGTCGCACGTTGCCAGATTGGCCGAGCAGCCATCGCGCGATCGAGTCCGAGGATGCCGACAACCGCCAACAACATGAGCGCCGGTAGGAACTCAACTTCATAGCGGGACATCGAACAAAGGTAGGGCATCAGAGGCAGGGTGCACATCACGAAGAGGAGGGCCGGGGCCGTCAAAAACCAGCGCAACGCCGAGGCCGATTGTTCAGGCCGATTCCGCCACGCCAGCGGGACGGCCAGCGACAGCCATACGAGTGGCACGTTGGTGAGTACACCGAACGCCCTCCCCACTTGCGCGTAGCCGGCTGGCAATGGGGGGGCGCCGTAGCCGAGCACGAACGGAGGCAGAGCACTCCAGCGTGCCGGCTCCAGAAAGTAGATCCGGACATTAGTCCAAATGCAGCGTAGACTGAAGGATTGTTGTGTAACCTGGCGCTGCCCGGCCAACTGGTAATGCCATCCGAATTCAAATGGACTGCCGAAGCGGCACTCGTTATAGAGCATCAACCCCAGGCCGATGAGCGTTGCCGGGATGATCGCCGCAGTTAGGAGTTTCCAAAAGCGACGCCTCTCGGACCAGGCGGCGATCGCGGGTACCAGCAGAATCAATCCGCCGAAGAGCAGGTTTGGACGAGCCCCGACGGCCAGCCCGTATGCCACGCTCGCCGCCACCATCCACCATCCACTCCACTTGGGCATGTGTAGTGCGCACCAAATAGCCCCCAAGGCCATCATCATGTGCATGTATCCGCAACTAATGGGGACCTCGTAAACGTCGCATTGAGACAGCAGCACCGGAATACCCGAGGCCAGGCCCAGTGCAAACGCACAGGCCATCACAACCACGACGCTCACTTCCGAAAAATAGCGCCGCCAGAGTGCAAACAGTATTCCGACACTGGTCAGAAATCCCATGGCGCAAAAGATCACCACTGCATCTCGATGGAGAAGCCAGTGCCCGGTTAGCTTGACAAACGGCCAGAACAACATCAGGGCCGGCGTGATCCCAAAGTACATGTACAACCGGCCTTGATAGTAACTAAGGTCAAGGATTAGCGGCGAGGAAAGGTATTGGCTGTTAGCGGATAGATCGTACGGATCACTAAGGGTAGCGAGTGCCGGTGGCGCGTCTCGCTTCAAACTGAGTTGGCCGGCGCGGAAGCCCCGAACCAGCAGATTATAGTATGTATCCGCCGCATCCGGGCTCAGTAATTCGAGCGGGCCCGATTGCGCCATGTACGCATAAATTCCGACGGTCAGCGCGCATACCACGGCAAGCAGGATGTAGTTTTGTTTCATCGCTCCATACCGGTCGGTGGCGTGATCCGTTGTCGCAAGCGTATCATCTGCTGCACCCTGTATACACTTGTTGATCCAAATACGCACGCCTCGAGAACCAGGGAATCGATGGTTATCTCCTCCTGGAAACTGCTGGCTGACACCCCACTACCGGGATGAAATCCGTCGCCGTATTCTCGCGGCTTGCGTTGCGGGCCGGGGTTTGCCATGTTCGATTGCAAATCGCGCCATGAGTCTCCAGGCATATAGTCTCCTCGCATTCAGTTCGTTGTTTATCATCGTTGATCCGATCGCCGCGCTTCCGGCGTTCCTGGCGATGACGCCCAATGATTCACCGGTGAATCGGATCAAGATGGCCCGACTGGCTTGCTGTGTGGCGGGAGGAGTGTTGATTGTGTGCGCGGCGACGGGACAATGGATCTTCCGTCTGCTCGGCATCACGCTGCCGGCGTTTCAAATGGGCGGCAGCATCGTGTTGCTCCTGGTGGCTCTCGATATGTTGCGGGCGCGTCGCTCTGAAGTCCGCGAAACGAGTGAGGAAACCGCTGCGGGCACGGACAAGGACGACATCGCCATTACGCCATTGGCCGTGCCGATGCTGGCAGGCCCCGGCGCAATCACAACCGCCATTCTCATGCGCGGCCAGGCAGACGGATTGGCGCAGCACATGGCGCTGTATGGCTGCATCATCGGAGTTTGCGGAGTCAGCTACCTCATCCTGCGCGTATCGGCCAGGGGATTGCGATGGATCAGCCCGATCGCCATGAAAATCGCCACTCGCCTGATGGGCCTGCTGCTGGCCGCCGTGGCGATGCAATTCATGCTGAATGGCATAAAAGCCGCGCTGTTTACCAACCGGTAAGACGAGCACCAGCTACCACAATTCATTCGGGCCGACCGGCACTTTCACACCTGTATCGGCTTCAACGGCCATGCCCAACCGCTTCGGCTCGTATTGCGGGAGGAGCTGTTGGTTTTCATCCAGGAATTGGGCGCGCCAGACTCGATAAGCCGCAAGGATTTCATCAAATTCGACACGCCGGCTGAGGCGGACAACCCGCTTGTGGAATTCCTTCGTTGGACCGAACCGACGCGCGTATTGCAGCGCGACCTTGCGGAACATCCGGCATCCCTGCACTTCCCCAAAAACATCCACCATTAAATCAAGATGCCGTTTCATGACGGCGACGACTTCTTCGAACGCAGGTTCGGGCAGCAATTCGGCTCGCTCCAGGTAGTGTCCGACGTGGCGAAAAATCCACGGATTGTAAAACGCGCCGCGCCCGATGCTGATCGCGGCACAACCCGTTTGCTCGAACATCATCTTCGCCGCCTGCGGTGTCGTGATGTCGCCATTGCCGATGACCGGTACGCGTTTCACGGCTTCCACCACCGCGCGAATCCCGGGAAGATTTACCGACCCGCTGAATCCCTGTTGACGCGTCCGACCGTGTACAGCAATGGCGGCGACGCCGGCATCTTCAAGAGCGCGAGCAAGATCCGGCGCGGTCAGATTCTCGTCGTCCCAGCCCAGCCGCATCTTGGCGGTGACCGGGATTTTCACCGCGCCCGCCATCTTGCTCACCAGTTGCGCTGCTTTGCTGTGGTCGCCCATCAATTTGGAGCCCCCGCCGCTTTGGCAGATCTTGCGAACCGGACAGCCCATGTTGATATCGACCGAATCCACGCCTCGAGATTCCAGCAACACCGCGGCATCACGCATCTCTTCCGGCACCGTGCCATAGAGTTGGACGGCAAGCGGACGGTCCCCGTCGCGGGAGCGAATCAGTTCAAGCGCTTTGCGGTTCTTCTCCAACAGAGATCGGGCATTGACGAGATCTGTCGTGCACAATCCGACCCCACCGATTTCGCGAATAGTGAGACGAAAGGGGAGGTTGGTGTAACCGGCGAGCGGCGACAGAAACAGATTCGATTCCAGCACCAGTTGCCCGAGTGTGAACGACATGTCCCAATGCATAGGTGATTTTCCGTCGGTTTGCAATCCATGGGCGGTACATCAAAAAGAATTGTCGCTTTTTTGACCGGAATAGCACATAGTTCGCCCGTCAGATGACGAGGAGGCATGTATCGACCGAATGAGCGCCAGACCCGATGGCTCGTATCATGCCCTGCTTGAGATGGGGAATCGCAGTTTGTCTCGACATCAGGGAGAGGTCGCCGATCCATCATGCCCATAGAGGCCGTTACATCGTTCGTGACCTTTGGAAGCGAATTGTTGGCTAATCCGCGTCCGATCGGGTCGGCCGTGCCGAGTTCCCCGTTTCTGGGGCGGCGGATGGCGAGTTATGTTCCGCGCGCACCGCGCGGGTACGTGATCGAGTTGGGCGCCGGGACAGGCGCGATTACCGCGGCGCTCCTCAAACGCGGAATTCCGCCGTCGCGGATTGTTTCCGTCGAGCGCTCCGAGACAATGGTCCGGCTCCTCAAGCGACGTTTTCCCTCATTGCCGGTTGCGCACGGCGATGCCTGTGAGCTTCGCGCCCTCCTGCGAACCTTCCTTGCCAGCGACACCGTCGACGTCAGCCATGTTGTTTCCAGCCTGCCGTTGCGTTCGTTGCTGGAGAATGTTGTTGCCAGCATCGTCCGCGAAGTGCACGCGATTTTGCCGAAGGAAGGCAAGCTGGTGCAGTTCACCTATAATCTGAGCAAGACCCCCAATCCCTGCCTCTCCGGCTTCAAGCGGATTCGCACCGCTGTTGTTTGGGCGAATGTGCCGCCCGCCCGAGTCGATGTCTTCCAAAAGAACGGTGCGTCGGCCGACTAACGGCCAAATGGGCCGACCAGCTGTTCATCGCTGCGCTCCCGTCTTCGTTCCGCGCTGACGCTCGCAGTCATCCTGCCTCCAGGTCGTGCCGACAACCGGAAAACAGTGGCGGCACAAGCCGAATCACGGTAAAGATAAAGGTCGTAGATGTTCACGCAGGAGGCACTATGAATGAACAGGCGAAACTGGAACTCGGCGGCAAGCAATATGAACTGCCTGTAATCGTCGGCACCGAAGGCGAGCGGGGGATTGACATCTCGAAGCTTCGGGACCAGTCCGGGGCAATCACCCTCGACGACGGCTACTCCAATACCGGATCCTGCACCAGTGCCATTACGTTCATCGACGGCGAAAAAGGGATCCTGCGGTACCGCGGAATTCCGATCGAAGAGCTTGCCGAAAAATCCACGTTCATCGAGACCGCGTATTTGCTGATTTACGGCCATTTGCCGGCCAGTCACGAATTGCGACGGTTCTCGGAGTTGCTCACGCAAAACGAGATGTTGCACGAGGACATGAAGTTTCACTTCGAGGGCTTCCCGCCCAACGCGCATCCGATGGCGATCCTCTCATCGATGATCAATGCGGCGAGCTGCTTCCACCCGCGTCTGATGGAAGGGTATCGACCCGAACATTTTGACCGGCAATCAGCCCGGCTGATCTCGAAAGTGCGCACCATCGCCGCGTTCTCGCACCGGAAATCACGCGGTCTGCCGATCATTTATCCCAAGCCCGTCTACAAATACACGGCGAACTTCCTGCATATGTTGTTCTCCGAGCCGTATCAGGATTACGATTTAAAGCCCGAAGTGGTCCGCGCGCTGGATCTGATCTTTCTGCTTCACGCCGATCACGAACAGAATTGCTCCACCTCGACCGTTCGCATGATCGCCTCGAGCCGGGCCAATCTGTTTGCCTGCGCGGCCGGTGGGGTATGCGCGCTGTGGGGTCCCCTCCATGGCGGGGCGAACCAGGCCGTCATCGAAATGCTCGAGCAAATCCATCGGGAGGGTGACGACGGTTCGAAATTCATGGCCGCCGCCAAGGACAAGAAGAGCGGCAGGCGGCTCATGGGATTTGGCCATCGCGTCTATAAGAACTACGATCCGCGCGCGAAGATCATCAAGGAGCAGTGCGACAGGATTCTCCACGTGTTGCGTATCGATGATCCGTTACTGGCGATTGCCAAGAAGCTGGAAGAAGCCGCGCTGCACGACGAGTATTTTGTGGAACGCAAACTGTATCCGAACGTGGACTTCTATAGCGGCATCATCATGCGGGCCATCGGCATTCCCGTCGAGATGTTTACCGTGATCTTTGCCATTGGACGGATGCCGGGCTGGATTGCGAACTACAAGGAAATCATGGACCAGGCCAGCAGCCGCATCTATCGTCCGCGGCAGATCTACACCGGCCCGACCGAACAGCATTACATTCCCATCGACAAGCGGAACAAACCGGCCTAGTCGACCCGCAGAAGAGTCTGCAACTGGGACGACACGGCATCCATCGCGTACTGGATTTCGGGGCCTTGAACGCCTTCCGCCCCTTGTAGTGGCGTCGTGAACTCGACAATTCGGGCGCGGGTCCGTTTGTCCCGAGAGACATACTGCAGGTCCCGAATGACCTCATTGAACCGGGCATCGGCGTCGTATCTGGTCAGGTCGGTTTCGGTAACAATGTCCGACAGCCGGTTTCGCAATCGCAACTTGGCTTCGGGGGTGGCTGTTGGGTACTCGCGACGGATCTGAGCGGCGGTGAGGTTAAACTCCTCGTCCAGAAGATCGAGCTTAGCCACGTCCTTCTTCCATGCATCAATGTTGCGGACGCAACGGGCCGCGGCATCTCGATTGACGGACGATGGATTGACGATGGACCGCGAACACGAGCAGAGAAATAGTACGAGTCCACACACAATTGCCTGGTGAAACGAGCGAATCGGGATCATCGGTAGTCTTTCCAAAATCAATGCGGAACTGCATTTCAGCAATTCCTTTGCCACCTTTTTCCGCTGACTTCCGTGAGTGATTGGGCTATGTTGGATCCTGGCGATGACGTGGCGCAAACATTACAGGTTGCGGAAATGGGGCATCGGCCTCGGCGTGGTCTTCGTGCTTTTCAACATTCTCAGTTTTTTCATCCTTCCTGCGATCATCAAATCCCAGATGCTCAAGCGACTTCCTGCGTTGACGCATCGCCATGTCGCCGTGGGGGAAGTGAAGTTGAATCCTTACGCCCTGTCGTTCACCCTGCGCGGGTTTTCATTGACAGAAACCAATGGCGATGAGTTCGTGTCGTTGGATGAGTTGTACGTGAATTTCGAGTCGATCTCACTGTTCAAGCGCGGGTTCGTCTTTAGCGAGATCGATGTCAAGAAACCTTCTGCGAACATACTTCGGCTGGCCGACGGAACGTTCAACTTTTCGAATCTGCTCCCACCCACCAACCAGCCGCCGGCCGAAGCCAAACCAGCCATCGCTTCCTCGGGCAGGCAACAATTGCCGCTCGTGGTCATCAACAAGCTTCAGGTCGAGAACGGCCGGTTTTCCTTCACCGATCTGGATCGCAAAAAGCCGTTCCAACGGCAATTCGGACCGATCAACGTCACGCTGACCGACTTCACCACTCGCCCAAAGACCGGCAGCCCGTATTCGGTCGTCGTGAGCACGGACGACGGCGAGACGTTTGCCTGGTCGGGAGACATTTCGATTGCGCCATTGTATTCGGCCGGCAGCTTCAAGCTCACAGGTTTGCACGTGAACAAGTACGCCGCTTACGCGGAGGATGTCCTGCCGATTCAAGTCGTCGGAGGCCAGGTCGATGTGCAGACCGATTACCGTGTCGACGTAACCGGGGAGGAAGCGACTGCCTCCATTTCCAATCTGACTGTCGATCTGTCGGGAGTCGCCGTGTCGACGACGCAACCCAGACCCGCGCGGGCGACGCTCGACAAGCTGCACCTCTCCGTCAGCGGCGTCGCGCTGGATACCGCCGCCAAGCGGTTGAGTGTTGCGGACATTCGGTTGTCCGACCTGACAACGGGGGTAACGCTGTTGCCCGGCGCTCCCGCCACACAAACCGTCGTCCAGGCAATCTCCCCGCCCGCGACGGAAAAGAAGCCAACCGCGGAAGCGGGGACGAACAACGCATTCCAAGTGACGATTGGCGAGGTGGCGCTGGACAAGGCGTCGTTCCATTTCACCGATGAATCCGTCCAGCCGCATGTCGAATCGGCGGTGGAGGATTTCAACGGCAGCATCAAAGGCCTGACGTCCGACATGAATACAGTCGCCACCGTGGATTTTTCCGGAAAGGTGAACAAGTACGCGCCGTTCTCGATCAAGGGAAAGATCAACCCGCTGACGTCGGATCTGTTCATCGATCTCGCGATTTCGTTGCAGAACGACGCGCTCACGCCCGCTTCGCCCTATGCGGCGAAATACGTCGGCTTTCCCCTGGAGAGCGGGGCGCTGTCGCTGGATCTGCGCTACTACATTACGCAAAAGGAGCTGAAGGCCGAGAACCACCTGCGCGTGGATCAGTTGCGTCTGGGCGACGCGAGCAATAGCCCCGACGCGATCAAGCTCCCGGTCAAACTCGGCATCGCGCTCCTGCAGGACCGTCACGGCGTCATCGCCCTCAACGTGCCCGTCAACGGTCGTATCGATGACCCGAAATTCAGGCTCGGGCCGGTCATCATGCAGGTGTTCATGAACATCATCACCAAGGCGATCACCAAACCGTTTGCGATGCTCGGATCGATGTTCGGCGGAGGCGAGGACTTGGACCACATCAACTTTGAGCCGGGCAAAGCGGATTTCGCCGAGGGCGAGCTGGCCAAGCTTGACAGCCTGACGACGGCATTGTACGAGCGACCACAGTTGAAGCTCGTGATCGCCGGCTCCGTCGATCCCGTGAAGGATCGCGAGGCGTTGGCGAAGCTGAAGCTGGAGCATCACCTCAGCGAAATGCGGATGAAGGAATTGCAGGCGACCAGCCAGAAGGTGACATCCGTGGATGCCGTGCGCATGGAGCCCGCCGACCGGGACCGTCTGATCAAGCTCGCCTACGCCGAGGCCATGGGACTGGTCTCGATCCGCGCGTCCGCGTCGCGAGAGGACACGGTGTTGGCGCATCTGCAAACGAAGACGAATTTTGAGCCGTTGCATCCGGCGAAGAGCGCCGAGCGGGCGGGGGGCGGTGCGACGGGCAGGGTCGTGAGCCTCAAGGACATGGAGGCGAAGTTGATCGAGGTCACCGAGGTCACGCCGGCCGACTTCAAGAAGCTCATGGATGATCGCGCCGCGGCGGTGCAGAGCTACCTGTTGCAGAGCGGAAAGGTTGAACCCGCGCGCCTGACCATCGCTGCCTCCAAAACCGTGGATGCATCTTTCCAGGGCTCGAATCGGGTGAATCTAACGCTGCAGTGACCGCTTACATCACCGCTCGCGATTTCGTCGTGACCGCCATCGTGTAATCCCGGGCCGTGCAGCGCAATTCCACGATTGCGTTGAACGCCTGCCCGAGCAATTCGGAAGTCGACACGGTGTCCTTTGTGCCCTGGGCCAGTACGCGGCCGGCTTTGAGAAGCAGCACATGGGAGAATACGGGCGCGATTTCTTCGACGTGATGCGTGACGAGGAGCATCGTTGGAGCGTCTTTGCGTCGCCCGAGTTTCTCCAGGAATTGCAGAAAATGCACGCGCGCGACCGGGTCGAGCCCCGCGCACGGCTCGTCGAGAATCAGCAGGGGCGGATCGGCCATCAGCGCGCGGCCGATCAGCACGCGCTGACGCTCGCCCTGCGAAAGAACCCGCCAGGATCGCGCGGCGAGATACGAGCACTCGATCCGTTTCAGAATTCGGGCGGCCTGTTGACGGTCGGCCGGCGTGGGTTCTCCCCGGTAATCAATCATGGCGTACTTGCCGCTCACGACGGTTTCCAGCGCCAACTCGTCTTCGTGCATCATCTGGCGGATGGACGAACTGACCAGCCCCACGCGTTTGCGCAGTTCGCGCCAATCGGTCTCCCCATAACGTTCGCCCAGCACGTCGATCGTGCCGGCGCTGGGCGTGAGATACGCTGTCAGCGCGCTCAACAGGGACGTCTTTCCCGAACCGTTCGCCCCGAGGATGACCCAGTGCTGGCCGCGTTCCACGCGCCACGATATATCGTGGAGAATGACCGTCTTCCCGCGTTCCACGCGCAACTCACGGACGTTCAGCACCATGGAGGATTCCCGTTTCGACATGACACGAAATGGTAACACAATCGACGCCAGATCGCGTGCCGGTAACCGCGCTTGTTTCTTGCCAGCGGGGTGGGGGTTGGCTATGGTGAATTGGTTATGGCAACGACGGTTTTGGTTGGCGCCCAGTGGGGCGATGAGGGCAAGGGCAAGGTCATCGACGTGCTCACCGAGCAGGCCGACGTGGTCGTCCGCTATCAGGGCGGGAACAACGCCGGCCACACGGTGGAGGTCGGCGACCAGAAGTACGTGTTGCATCTGATTCCCTCGGGCATTCTGCATCCCGGCAAGATCAGCGTTATCGGTAATGGGGTGGTCGTGGATCCCGGGGCGCTGCTCAGCGAGATCGAACACCTCCGCGACCGCGGCGTGATGATCGACGGCAACCTCTACGTCAGCGAGACCGCGCACCTTGTGTTTCCCTATCACAAGTTGCTGGATGAAATCCGTGAGGAACAGAAGGGCAAGCGCAAGATTGGCACGACCAAGCGCGGGATTGGTCCTGCTTATGCCGACAAAGTGGCGCGCACGGGCCTGCGGCTGGTCGATTTGCTTTCGCCTGAACGTTTCTCTGGGAAACTGCGTCGAAAGGTCCGGGAAAACAACGAGATCTTCAAGGCGTTCGGCGCCAAACCGCTAAGCTTTGCCAACATCAACAATGAGTACACGGAATGCGGACGGAAGCTGCGGCCGTTCATCACCGACACGGTGACATTGCTGAATCGCGCGGTGCGGGATGGTCGGAACATCCTCTTCGAGGGCGCGCAGGGTACCTTGCTGGACATCGATTTCGGGACGTATCCGTTCGTGACCAGTTCGAACGCGACGGCGGGCGGGGCCTGCATCGGCACCGGTGTTCCGCCGCACAAGGTTGACCGCGTGGTCGGCGTCATGAAGGCGTATACGACACGTGTGGGCGAAGGCCCATTCCCGACGGAATTGCTGGATGATCAGGGATTGCTCTTGCGCGAGACGGGCCGCGAATTCGGCGCGACGACGGGCCGACCGCGACGATGCGGCTGGTTTGATGCCGTGGCGACGCGGTATTCCGTCATGGTCAATGGCATCGATGAATTGGCGGTCACCAAGCTGGACGTGTTGGACAAGCTCCCGCAGATCAAGGTGTGCGTCGCCTACAAAGTGGGGAGCCGGCGGTATGAGACCGTTCCGAACGACATTGAAATCCTGGAACGGTGCACGCCCGTGTACCAGGAATTCGATGGCTGGCAGACGTCCACGAAGCTCGCACAGGATTTTGACCAGTTGCCGAAGCGGGCGCGCATCTACCTGCAGAAGTTGGCGCAACTCAGTGGCGCGAAACTCAGCATTGTCTCCATCGGCGCGCGCCGCGAGGAGACGATCTTTCTGTAATGACGGCCCGCATCAATGCGCGGAGATGAGCGCAACGAGAAGTCATGTCTCAGCCCCCTAAAAACCTTCCGCGCCACGTCGCGATCATCATGGATGGCAACGGACGTTGGGCGCGCAAGCGCGGGCTGCCGCGTATCGAGGGGCATCGTCGCGCCGCCGAAAGCGTCCGTGAAATCGTCCGCGTGTCGGGCGAATTGGGTATTGATTATCTGACACTGTTTGCATTCTCGACCGAGAACTGGAACCGTCCCAGGGCCGAGGTTTCTGGTTTGATGCGGTTGTTGGATTTCTTTCTGAAGCAAGAAGTCGCCGAATTGAACCGGAATAATGTCCGCCTCGCCGCCATTGGACGTTTGCACGAATTGCCTGTCCGCGCGCAACGCCAATTGGAGAAATCCATCGACGCGCTGAAGAAGAACACGGGTCTGACCCTCATTCTGGCATTGAGCTATGGTGGCCGGGCGGAAATCGTGGACGCGGTGCGGTCGATATGTCGTGAGGTAAAAGGCGGGCGGCTCGAGGGCTCGGAGATTGATGAGAAGGTGATTTCGCAACACCTCTATACACGCGGGATTGCCGATCCGGATTTGTTGATTCGGACCAGCGGCGAGATGCGGGTGAGTAATTTTCTGTTGTGGCAGATTTCCTATGCCGAGATGTACGTCACCGAAACCCTCTGGCCCGATTTTCGCCGCGCGGAATACCTGAAAGCACTGGCGGATTACGGAGGCAGGGATCGCCGTTTCGGACGCGTCAACACGAGCGAGGCTGCCTGAGTAGCGCCCCGGGACATCCCAGCGTTGTCACACCCGTTTCCGGGACGAACGGACCCGGTATCGCGAACAACGCGGCCGCCACGACCTTGCCGCCTTCGCGAAGCGGGTTCCGCTGGCGGTTGATCAGTTCCCTGGCTCTCTGGGCGATCATGTTGGCGGTGGTGTTCTGGCTGCCGCCGACGGCGATGTACATTTTCATGAATCTGGTGATCGCTCGCGCGGTATGGGAGTTCTACAGGATTTGCGAGGCCAAGGGCTTGCCGACGTACAAAGTCTGGGGCGTGATCGGGACCGTGGCGCTGGTCTCGGGAAGCTGGTTTGTGTTTGGGATGCGGCAATCCCGGCCTTCTGCCGATTTTGCCGCGCTGTCCTACGATTTCGATATCTTCATTCTGCTGGTGTTTGCCATCGGCGTTTTCATCCGGCAGTTCCCGCAAAAGCTGAATGCGCATGGCATCGAAACGATGTCGGTCACGTTGTTTGGGTTGATTTATGTCGCGTGGCTCGGCAACTTCATCACGCGCATTAATTTCGCCGTCGCCAACGGCCGGTTCTGGGTCATGTATCTCGTTGTCGTGACGAAGTTCACGGATATCGGTGCGTACCTGGTCGGCGTTACTGTTGGTCGCCATAAAATGATCCCGCGCATCAGTCCGAAGAAGACGTGGGAAGGAACGACCGGCGGGTTGCTGTTTGCTGTCGGCGGCAGCTTCCTGTGTCTGTGGGTGATGCCCGACAAGCTCAAGGCGGACGGCCTGACGATCCCGCACGCGATTGTGCTGGGTGTGCTGCTGGGCAGCGCCGCGGTGATCGGCGATTTGGCGGAATCGCTGGTCAAGCGCGAGGCGGGTGTCAAAGATTCCAGCACGATTCTCCCCGGCCATGGCGGTTGCCTCGACATGGTCGACAGCCTCCTCTTCACTGCGCCCCTTCTGTACGTCTATATGCGGCTGGTGCTCCGGTGACGGCCTGATTTGAGAAAGCGGCAGTCTGTTGGATCGACGTCCTGTGCTGGTCCCCTTCGCTCCGGGGCGAGGTGAGAATACATTCCAGTGGAATGCATCCTGGGTGGTGGGGTGCGATGCAAAGCTCGGAGAGGTATGAGGCGATGGCGGAAGGGCGTGGTGCGGGAGGTGATGACGTTGACTGCGAGTGTCAATACTAAGGACTGACCCCTTTTCTGACCGATTGATCAGTGATGTCGATTCCCCAGACCGGGTGGTGTTGGATGTTGCTTCATGCTCCGTCGCATGGGGTGCTAACCGAATGCTAACCCAGGATGGCTGGTGCGCGTGTGACTGAGTTGCGGCGAGGATGCATACCTTTGAGAGGTATCATGGGACGGATCGGAGAAGACAGGGGGTGAGGCGCTACCTAACAGTACCAGGTAGCAAACCGCGCGCGATACATGGTAATGCCATGTATCAGAGGACAGGGGGGAGAGTGTTTGCCGATCGAGCAATCAGGAGGCGTGGGCCGAATTTCTATGCGGGGCGGGGGTGGAAACTGGTTCGGGCGAGGAGGAGGGGAGGGAGGACGTCAAGAGTCAATGACTGACCCCCTTGGCACGGATGTTGGGGGTGCGGCGACGGTAGCAGGAAATGTCTTGCAGTCCTTATGCTCACAGGCGTATTGAGTCAATCCTCACCCCGTTTCTGGGGCCGCGTCCTGTCTGCGCGAGGCGAGGAATTCATAAGTGCGAGTGAGGGAAAGGAACCACAATGACACGCAACTCTCTTCGGATTATCGCGGCAACGCTTGTCTCCATGATTTGGCTGGTGGCGGATTGTCGGGCGCAGGTCGACACCGGGAGCAACGGTAGCGATGGCTCGGTGAATCCGACGGACACTAACGCACTCTCTCCGCAACCTCTGACTTCGTGCCCCGTCAAAGTAAGCCCGACGAACGTTACACTTCCGGCAAAGGGTGGCTCCAAAACCGTAAAGGTGAAAGTGCAAGCGCGTGAAGCCGACTGCGATTGGACGGCGGTCAGCAATGACCCATTTATCGTGATCACCCTGGGTGCCGGCGGCACAGGCAATGGGATAGTGCACTATGCAGTTTCTCTCAACACCAACAGTACGGAACTGACCGGCACAATGACCATTGCTGGCCAGACCGTCACGGTCAACCAAGCCGGGGGTGGTTGCGGGTTCTCGATTAGCCCCAAGAGTGCCACATACGGTTTTGTCGGAACCGTGGCTACCTACGGCACCGTGAAGGTCAAGGCCAAGTCCAGCCTCTGTGCTTGGACGGCGGTGAGTAACGAATCTTTCATCACAATCACAGGGGGTGCCAGTGGCGTTGGGAATGGAAGGGTCAGTTACACTGTCGCACAAAACACGAACAACTACGCACCTCAAGTCGGCACGATAACAATCGCTGGCGAGACCTTCACAATAACAGAGTCGAGCGTACTGTCGCCGGTCGAACGTCCGGCTCCATGAACGTCTTTGGGGGAACTTGCACATCAACGCGATGGGAGAAAAGTAATCGGGTTTTCGCGGCCGTAGGTTGAGCCCCTTGTCTGCATTGGGATAGCGAAACACATTCACCGTGCTTCGTCCTATAACAAAGCTAGCGAGACCCTTTCAAGCCTCGGCAGTCACTCGCTAGGATCATTCCGATGCGCCTTCACTGGGGGGCATTCACCGTTCTCGGTTCGGGGTTCAGTGCGGAGGGGGTGGGTGGGCCGCGTGATGCCTTCGGCAACCCCGATAAGGAATCGAGGGCGAGTCGTGGCTTCGCAGGTCGTGGCTTGGCGGGGAAGGGCCACGTGATGCGTAGGGAGCAACTCCGTACACGACACGCGAGCGGGACGTGGCTTGGCAGGGAGACGCGAAGGGGATCGAATACCCACCTCACCCTGACCCTCTCCCCCGAGGCGGAGAGGGGATGCGAATGAGGCGAAGGGGCAGAGGACAGAATCCGGAATACAGAATTCAGAAGACAGGAGACAGGAGCGCGGCTCATAGAGCACGCGGCTACACCGGCGACGGATGCGGCCGGCGGGGTGAATAATCCAGAGGCAAGCAGGGACGTTTGCGCCACCAATCGGCGGAGCGGCGGCGGGACGGGAGCCACCTCACCCTGACCCTCTCCCCCTGAGGCGGAGAGGGGATGCGCGACGGACGACCGGCGCACGACCGGCGCCGAACGAGTGGATGCAGAGAGGTAAACGGGCGGGAAAGAGCACGGCTCACAGAGCCGTGGCTACACCGGCGACGGCGGCGGCGACAGGCGCGTTCATTTACGGGTGTAAAGGCCGTAGGCGATCACCAGCAGAACGATTAGGAGGGAGAGGCCGGCGCACCAGCGGAGCAGACGCCAGGCGATTCGTGAGCGGTTTCGGGAGGCGGAGGGCGGGGAGATGTGGGCGTCGTGTTGGAGTTGGTCGGAGCGGACGGTGTCTTCGATTTGGCGGAGGTCCTCGGCGTGTTGGAGTCCGGCTTCGAGGGCTTTGACGCCGGGGTGGTCGGCGGTCGGGGCGATGTCGGATCGGCAGTTGGGGCAGTGAATGGTTTCGCGGAGGAGTTGTCGGGCGGCGAAGAAGGTTACGTTGCAGTGAGGGCAGGTGATGGGCGAGGCTTCGGGGTGGGTGAAGATGGGATTGCCATGCGGGTCGAAGGAGCGGTGGGGGGGCGTGTGGAGTTGCGGGACGTGGACGGGGGCATGGCAGTCGGAGCAATTGATGGTGAGGCCGGCGGCGGAATCGCCGATGACGAGGTGTTTGCCGCATTGTGAGCATTTGAAGAGGATGTCGGCCATTACCCGTGTACCTCCTGCCAGACGGGACGCGGGAAGGTACATCAGGTGAGGGGGGAAATCCAATGGGAAGAGGGGGCACGATGGGACAACGGAGGGGATTTCGGCTGAGACAGGCGACGCTACACCGGAGTGGGGAGTGGCCGACGCGGGAGTTTAGCGGTCTGACCTTTTTTGCTTCGGGAAGGGGGGCGGTTGTCCTACAATCGCGGTTCTCGAATGAGACCAAAGAATGTGGTGTTGCTCGGATGCACGGGATCCATCGGCGTGTCGACGCAGAAGGTGGCGATGGATTTGCCCGGGGAGATTCGGATTGTGGGGATGGCGTCACGCGGGAACGTGGACGGGATGGAGGAGGCGGTGCGGCGGTTCAAGCCGCTGGCGGTGGGGATGACGGACCATGGGAAGGCGCGGGAGCTGGAGGGGCGGCTGGGCGGGGCGGGGTTCCGCGGCCTCCCGGTGCATGCGGGCGAGAGGGGTCTGGTGGAGTTAGCGAGGATGCGGGAAGCCGACGTGGTGCTCGTGGCGATTGTGGGGACGGCCGGGCTGGAGCCGGCGCTGGCGGCAATCCGCGCCGGCAAAGACCTGGCGGTGGCGTCGAAAGAAATTCTTGTGATGGCCGGCGAGTTGGTGATGAGCGAGGCGCGAAAACACGGCGTGAAAGTGCTGCCCGTGGACAGCGAGCACAGTGCGATATTTCAGTGTCTCGAAGGGCGCGACCCGCGCGACGTGAAACGGCTGATACTCACCGCTTCGGGCGGGCCATTTCGGCAAACACCGCGTGAGCAATTCGCGAAGATCACCGTTGCCCAGGCATTGAAACATCCGAGCTGGAACATGGGCCAGAAAATCACCATCGACTCCGCCACCTTGTTCAACAAGGGGCTCGAAATGATCGAGGCGCGATGGCTGTTTGATGTTGAGGTCGACCGCGTCGACGTGGTCATTCACCCGCAGAGCGTTGTGCATTCGATGGTTGAGTTCCGTGACGGCTCGATTCTGGCGCAGTTGAGCATGCCGGACATGCGCTACCCGATTCAGTATGCGTTGACCGGTCCCCGCCGGTCGCCGAACTCAATGCCGCCGACCGATCTGGCGAAAATCGGGTCGTTGACGTTCGAGAGTCCGGATCGCGAGAAATTCCCCTCTCTGCGCCTGGCGCACGAGGCGGGGCGGGTGGGCGGTACCATGCCGGCGGTATTCAATGCCGCGAACGAGGTTGCGGTGGCGCGGTTTGTGGACGGCAAAATCGGCTTCCTGCAGATATTTGAGACCGTCGAGAGAGTAATGCACGAGCATCACAAGGGCGGTGCGGCAGGGGCTTCCTGGGTTGCATCGCCGACATTGGATGTTATACTGAAGGCAGACCTTTGGGCAAGGAAGGTGGCAGAAAATGTCCTTTGATTCGGCAATATCGCTTGTTGCGACGGTGGTTTATCCCACGTTCCTTGTGCTTTTCTTTTTTGGTCTGACGATATTCATCCACGAACTGGGCCATTTTCTGGTCGCCAAGTGGCGCGGAATGAAGATCGAGCGGTTCTCTGTCGGCTTTGGCCCGAAGATCTGGGGCTATACGAAGGACGGCGTCGATTACCGCATTTCGTGGTTCCCATTTGGCGGATACGTGGCGCTGCCCCAGATGTCGCCGATGGAAACCATCGAGGGTGAAACGGACTCGAAGGCGGAAGACCTTCCTTATGTGCCGCCACGCTTCAAATTCGAGGTCGCCCTGGCTGGGCCGATTATGAATGTTCTGTTGGCCGCGCTAATGGCGGGGATTCTGTGGTACGCGGGAATGCCTACCAACCTGGCGGTCGTCGGCTGGGTCGATTCAGGCAGCCCGGAGGAGCTCGCCGGGATTCGGCCCGGTGATCGGATCGTGCAGGTGAACGACCAGAAAGTGAAAACGTGGAGCGATTTCATGGAAATCGTCGCGTTTAGCCGCGAGCCTTCCGTGAAGGTGGTGGTGAATCGAGGCGGCCAGCAGAAGGAATTTCTGCTGGAGACGAAGTTGAACGAGCAGTTTGGAGTCAAAATGCTCGAGCACCTCTGGCCGCGTGGGCATCCGTTCGCTCAGGGAGTTCTGGCAGACTCGCCCGCGGAGCGCGCCGGGCTGAAGCCGGGTGATCAGTTCGTGTCGATCCAGGGGGTCCCCATTTACAGTTCCGATCAATTGCGAGAACTGATTGGCAAGCGCACCGATCAGCCAACCGAGATCAAGGTGCGCCGCGGCGACGAGACGTTGTCGCTGACAGTGGTTCCCGAACTGAACGCGGAGGAGAAGGTCGGGCGTATCGGTGTTCAGCTGGGTGATCACATGGAAATCGTCCGGCCTGGCCCGACGCCGCTGGACCAATTTTCGGATGTGCTCGTCTCAATGGGACGGTTGGTGAAAGGCATCGCGCACTCCAAGGAGACCGGCGTGACGGCCAAGAATATAAGCGGGCCGGTGGGTATCCTGACAATCTGGTGGTTGGCCATCGTCAGCGGCGGGGTGCGCGAGGGTCTGCATATCGCCGTACTGCTCAACATCAACCTGGCCATCATCAACCTGTTGCCATTTCCCATCTTGGATGGAGGTCATATCGTTTTTGCGGGCTTGGAAGCGATCCGACGCAAACCCCTGAGCGCGAGAATCGTGCACGCCACATCGATGGCGTTTGCGTTCCTCTTGATTGGTTTCATGCTGTACATCACGTTCTTCGATATCCAGCGTTTGACATTCACCAAATCCATGTCGATGTCACCACACAATACGGAGCAAACCGCGCCGGCAACGAATCCATGAACTATTGCAGCAATCCATTCTTTTGGCGGCGACGCATGACCCGCGAGGTGAAAGTTGGCGGTATCGGCGTCGGCGGCAACAACCCGATTCGCGTCCAGACAATGTTGATCTCCGACACGATGAACACAGAGGCCTGCGTCCGCGAATCAATCCCGATCATCGAGGCCGGTTGTGAAATTCTGCGCATTACCGCGCCGAGCATCAACGATGCAAAGAATCTCAAGAATATCGTCGGAGAGTTGCGCAAGCGGGGTTTCAAAACTCCGATCGTGGCCGACATCCATTTTGTTCCCGCGGCAGCGATGGAAGCGGCCTTGTGGTGCGAAAAAGTGCGGATCAATCCCGGCAATTACGCCGACCGCAAGAAATTTGCCACGCGCGAGTACTCGGACGACCAGTATGCCGACGAATTGGAGCGTCTGGAAACGGCGTTCACGCCGCTCGTGGTGAAATGCAAAGAGCTGGGTCGCGCCATCCGCATCGGGACCAACCACGGTTCATTGTCCGACCGCATCATGAACCGCTACGGCGATACACCGCTCGGCATGGTCGAGAGCGCGCTGGAGTTCGTCCGCATCTGCCGCAAACATGATTATCACGACATTATTCTGTCGATGAAGGCCAGCAACCCGAAGGTGATGATCGAAGCCTACCGGTTGCTCGTGGCGCGGATGGATCAGGAAGGTGCGGATTGGAATTATCCATTGCATCTCGGGGTTACCGAGGCCGGGGAAGGGGAGGACGGT
The DNA here is from genome assembly GCA_035501175.1 of Verrucomicrobiia bacterium. Taxonomy (GTDB): domain Bacteria; phylum Verrucomicrobiota; class Verrucomicrobiia; order Palsa-1439; family Palsa-1439; genus Palsa-1439. The sequence continues at coordinate 50,627 of DATJWQ010000027.1, forward strand.
CGCATCAAATCCGCCATCGGAATCGGCGCGCTCCTGGAGGACGGAATCGGTGACACCGTCCGCGTTTCGCTCACGGAAGATAGCGTTCACGAGATTCCCGTGTGCCAGGAACTCGTGCGAAAGTACAACGCGCTTTGGGAGCAACGGCAGAAGGGCCAGTTGCCGCCTCCGCCGGCCATCCATGTGGCCGAGAAGCGCGATCCGTTCGCCTACGCGCGACGAGCCACACCCGAGTACTTCATCGGCGAACTACGCTTGCGATTGGGCAAAAACCATCCCCAACGCGTTGAGCTACCCATACCGTTGACCGCGTGGATCGGCGACATCCAGCGCATCACCACCGCCGAGCCGGACACGTTTGCCGAGATTCTGCAGTTTCATGTTAAGACGATGGCTGATATTGGCAAGATTGCCGCGCTGAAGCCGGAACTTCGGAAGCGTCACATCCACACGCCGATTGCGGTGAAGCTCGATAGCGCCGAAGTCACGTTGCCTGTGATGGATGTCGCGGAAAAGATCAATGTTCCGTACAACGGCAAGGAAGACGTCACGGCGTTGTTGACGGATGCCGCCGGATTGACGGTGCAGTTCGATGTGACGGGCGATTCGCCCGAACAATTCGCGAATAACTGCGCCACGTTGGCCGGCGTATTGAATCTGTTCCCGAGGAATCAGGTGATTCTGGCCGTCGGTCGGGCGGAAGGTCTCGACGTGATTGCCGCGTATCGCGTGTTGGCGGCGACGCTGGACCAACGCGGATTGAATCTCCCGATATTGATTCGTGACCGGGTCAGCTCGCAGCGAGCCCGGCATGTGCAACAGAACGCCCTGATTGCTGCCAGCACCCACGTCGGCGCATTGATCTGCGACGGCATCGGCGACGCGGTGGAAGTTACCGGCGAAGACGATTTGCTCAAGTCGGTCAAGCTCGCCTACAACATCCTGCAGGCGGCTGGCTCGCGGACGTTTAAGACCGATTACGTGGCCTGTCCGAGCTGCGGACGAACGCTCTTTGATTTGCAGACCGTGACCGCGCGGATCAAATCGCGCACGTCGCACCTGAAGGGCGTGAAGATTGCCGTGATGGGCTGCATCGTCAACGGGCCCGGCGAGATGGCTGACGCGGACTTCGGTTATGTCGGGACCGCGCCAGGCAAGATTTCGCTCTGGGTGGGCAAGACGCAGGTCAAACAGCACATTCCGGAGGATCAGGCGGTGGACGAATTGATCGCGCTGATCAAAGAACACGGGAAATGGATGGAACCGCCAGCGAAGGTGGCAGCGCGCGAGGTCGCGGTCAGCGTGGGTTGAGAGTGGTTCATGAAACGCTTTGCTTTGGTTGGATTTATCGGGCTCGTGTTGGCAGTTGGCGTCTACGCTGCGGTTGATTGGGCGCAGGACTATAAATCTGCCCTGGCGCGTGCCGCCAAAGAGAAAAAGATGGTGATGGTGGACCTGTACGCGGACTGGTGTGGCCCCTGCCGGTTGCTCGACAAGACCACCTTCAGCAACGCCGACGTCCAAGCGGCGCTGGCCAAAGACTTCGTCCCAGTGAAGATCAATATCGAGGCCAACGCGGAGAATCGGGACCTGGCCGCGAGGTTCGACACGGGTGCGATTCCGCACATCGTCTTCCTCGATTCTGATGGCAAGAAGGTGGCGGATTTGCTTGGCTACTACCCGCCGGATGAGTTCCGCGACGAATTGCGGAAGGTCATTGAAAAAGCGGCAAAGAAGTGACTCCTGGCTGCCTCCAACCCTGGCGCATCCAATCCTCCAGCAAGGTGGCGGACTGCCGCGTCTTCACGGTGCGCAAGGACGTGACGGTGAATCCGCGCACGGGCCAGGCGTTCGAGATGTTCGTTCTCGAACAACCCAATTGGGTCAACGTGATCCCGCTGACCCCGGACGAACAGGTCATCATGGTCGAGCAATGGCGCCACGGCACGCGCTCCTTCCAGTTGGAGACGCCCGGTGGTTTGATGGAGCCCGGCGAGACGCCCGAGGAGAGCGCCCGCCGCGAGCTGTTGGAAGAGACCGGCTACGGTGCGGATGAGTTCATCCGTCTGGGAACGGTGCATCCGAACCCGGCGATTCAAACCAACTTCCAGCACTATGTCCTCGCCAGGAATTGCCGCAAGGTCGCCGAGCCAAACCTCGACCATGCCGAAGACATTCAGGTGAGGTTGGCCCCACTCGCGAACGTGCCGGCGATGATCGAGACGGGCGAGATCACGCACGGAATCGTGGTCGGTGGGTTTTATTGGCTGAACCTTTATCGCCAGAAACATGGCTGACATCGTCGCAAAAGTGAATGAGATCCTGGCCGACGAATGGGCCGGCGTTCGCGTTCTGCGCCGCGCCGAATCACTTGCCGAGGATCCCGGCGCGCATGAAGTCATCAAGCGCGTGCGGAAGGATTGCAGTGTCAATTGCGTCAGCCTTGCCAACATCGTTCGCGGGCTGGGCGGCCGACCGACGGACATCCCCAGCGCGCGGTTCTCGCTCAAGCTCGCCAACGAATCGCTCGCGGAGTGCCTCGACCTCGTCCAATCCGCTCAGGAGCACATCGTGGCTGAGGTTGACTCGATCATCGATGGTGTGGAACTCAAGTCCTGCCGCGAAGCGTTGTTGCTGGTTCGCAAACTCCACGCCGAAGACATCCGCTGGTTGAAATCGGCAACAGGATCGGCCGCCTGAGCCGGCAAACGCGCCTCAATACGCGATCGCCGCGAAGACAGAGAATTCCTTCAGGCGTTCGCGCCCGTTCAGGAAGCTCAGCTCGATCAGGAAATCGATCTCGGCGATGTTGCCGCCCACCTGCTTGACCAATGTCGCCGCCGCCATCGCCGTGCCGCCCGTCGCCAGCAGGTCATCCACAATGATGACATTGCCACCCTTGCGGATGGCGTCGACGTGCATCTCACTCGTCTCGCTGCCGTATTCGAGCGTGTAGCTGGTGACGACCGTCTTGTACGGAAGCTTGCCTTTCTTGCGGACCGGCACGAACCCGACGCCGAGCTTGTATGCCACGGCGCCCGCAAAAATAAACCCGCGCGCGTCGATGCCCACCACCGCATCGATCTTCCGGCCCTTGTGGCGGTCCGCAATGGCGTCCACCGCGGTGCGAAACAGCCGCGCGTCTTGCAGGATCGGCGAGATGTCCTTGAACAGGATTCCCTTGATCGGAAAATCCGGCACGTCGCGCACGGCCGCTTTTAATTCGTCGTACATGATGGATTACCCCAAACGAACTGCGAAGGCGTTTGTAGCGGGTTTCGCGACCGAAGGGAAGCTCGAAGTCGCCGGCGCGCCGCCGCGCGCCCCGCAACAGCAGGCTAGTTCCGCGAAACGGCCTGCGGACGATCCTGCTTCTCCATGATGCGCCGCAGCTTGGTCAGCGCGATGTTCTGGATCTGGCGAACGCGCTCCCGCGTCACGCGGAATTTCCGGCCGACGTCCTCCAGCGTCTTCGGCTTGCTGCCGTCAAGCCCGAACCGCAATGTGAGAATCTCCGCCTCGCGCGAATCGAGTTCCTCCAGAATGTCCCGCACTTCCTGCCGTAGCGTCTTGTCGCGCAACAGCTCAAACGGCGTCAATGCCGCCTCGTCGCCGACGATCTCGCTGAATTCCGTGGCGTCATCGTCTTCACCGATCGGCGCATCGAGACTCGCCGGGCGCACGCTGATGGTCCGCAATTGCGCCACCTTCGCGCGGGTCATCCCCAGCAGATCGGCCAATTCCTGGTCGGTCGGCTCCCGTCCGAGTTTCTCGCTGAGCTTGTGGCCCGCCCGTTTCATCTTGCTGATCTTGTCCACCAGATGGACGGGCAGCCGAATCGTTTTCGCCTGATTCGCCAGCGCGCGTTTGATCGACTGCTTGATCCACCACGCGGCGTAGGTCGACAACTTGCCGCCCTTCTTGGGATCGAAACGCTCGACGGCCTTCATCAACCCGATGTTCCCCTCGCTGATGAGGTCGAGCAGCGGCAGACCAAAATTGGAATAGTCGTGGGCGATCTTGACCACGAGACGCAGGTTGGCCTTGATCATCTGCGCGCGCGCCGCCTTGTCCCCCTTCTTGATGCGCGCCGCGAGACGAATCTCGTCCTTCGGGGTCAACAGCGGTATCTGCCCGATCTCGCGCAGATAAATCTTGATCCCGTTCTCGCTTTCTCGATTGTGATCAATGACCATGTTCGTCTCACGCTCTGCCGGCGCCCGAGTTCGTCGGCTGTCGGCAGGCTATGTCCTCACTTCATGTTACGCAAGCACTTTTGACCCGGATTGCTCACTTGTCACCCATCAGTCACTTTAGATGCTTCGTAACTCAATTTGGTTCAAAGCAACACCTGCGCCAACAAAAACAGGGCCGGGTTACCCACCCGGCCCTGCGCGATTTTCGCTGTTTTTAACGCGATTTAGCTGATCTCGCGGCCTTTGCCGGTCTTTTCGTCCTTCAACGCCGCCTGCGCCGCGGCAAGCCTTGCCACAGGCACTCGGAACGGACTGCAGCTCACATACGTCAGCCCAATCCGATGGCAGAACTCCACCGACGTCGGTTCGCCGCCGTGCTCGCCGCAAATCCCCAGCTTGATATCGGGCCTCGTCTTGCGGCCCTTCTCGATCGCAATCTCCATCAACTGGCCGACGCCCACCTGGTCGATCGCCTCAAACGGATTGCGCTTCACGATTTCCAGCTCCTGATACTGCGGCAGGAACGACCCGCTATCGTCGCGGCTCATCCCCAACGTGGTCTGCGTCAGATCGTTGGTGCCGAAGCTGAAGAACTGCGCGTCCTTCGCGATCTCATCGGCGCACAACGCGCCCCGCGGAATCTCGATCATCGTGCCGACCATGTACTCGATCCGGGTCTTGTTCTCTTCCATGACCTTCTTGGCCGTCGCGTTGACGATCTCCAACTGGTTCTGCAATTCCTTCGGGAACCCGACCAGCACGATCATGATCTCGGGCTTCACCGGTATCCCTTCCTTGCGCACCTGGATCGCCGCCTCGATGATCGCCCGCGTCTGCATCTCGGTGATCTCGGGATAGGTGATCCCCAACCGGCACCCGCGATGTCCCAGCATCGGGTTCGCCTCGTGCAACGCCGCCACGCGCTCGGCCACCTTCTCCGGGCTGATCCCCAGCTTCTGCGCCGTCTCGCGCTGCGTCTCTTCGTCGTGCGGCAGGAATTCATGCAGTGGCGGATCGAGCGTGCGAATGGTCACCGGGTAACCCTTCATCGCGCGGAAGATGCCGGCGAAATCATCGCGTTGCAGCGGCAACAACTTCTTCAATGCCGCCTCCCGCGCTTCCTTCGTCTCGGCAATGATCATCTCCCGCATCGCGTAGATGCGGTCGCCTTCGAAGAACATGTGCTCCGTGCGGCACAACCCAATCCCCGTCGCCCCAAACGCAATCGCATTCGCCGCCTGGTCGGGCTGGTCCGCATTGGTGCGAATTCCCAACCGGCGAATCTTGTCCGCCCACTTCATCAGCTTCTCGAACCGCTGGAACGTCGGCGCCTGCTTCGGATCGAGCGACTTGGCAATCAATACCTGCACCACTTCGCTCGGGGCCGTCTTCAGTTCGCCTTCGTACACTTCGCCGAGCGTGCCATCAATCGAAATGAAGTCGCCTTCCTTGATCGTGTGACCGGCAACCTTCATCACCCGCGCGCCGTAATCCACCACGATGTCCGCCGCGCCGCACACGCAGATCTTGCCCATCTGACGCGCCACCAGCGCCGCATGCGACGAGACGCCCCCGCGCGCCGTGAGAATGCCGTCCGCGGCAATCATCCCGCGCAAATCTTCGGGACTCGTTTCCACACGGCAGAGCAACACGTGTTCGCCCTTGTTCGCCCGTTCCACGGCGTCTTCGGCGTTGAATACGACGTGGCCCGAAGCCGCCCCGGGACCCGCCGGCAGACCCTTGCAAAGGAACCGTCCGCCCTTCACCGCCGCATCCCGATCCTTGCGGTCAAAAATCGGCGCGAGCACCTGCGTCAATGAATCGGGCGCCACGCGGCGCACCGCTTCCTTCCAGTCGATGACCTTCTCCTCAACCATCTCCACCGCGATCCGCACCGCCGCAAGGCCCGTGCGCTTGCCGTTGCGCGTCTGGAGCATGTACAGCTTGTTGTCTTCGACCGTGAACTCGAAATCCTGCATGTCCTTGAACCGGCTCTCGAGCGTCTTGCAGACGTTGACGAGTTCGGCGTGCGCCTTGGGCATCTCCTGCTTCAGTTTGGCAATCGCCTGCGGCGTCCGCGTTCCCGCGACGACGTCTTCGCCCTGCGCGTTGATCAGGTATTCGCCGTAAAATACTTTCTCGCCCGTGGCCGGGTCGCGCGTAAATGCCACGCCCGTCGCGCTCGTGTCGCCGAGATTGCCGAACACCATCGTCTGGACGCTCACCGCCGTGCCCCACTCGTGCGGAATGTGGTACTTGCGGCGATACACGATCGCCCGATCGTTCATCCACGATCCAAACACCGCGCCCACCGCGCCCCAGAGCTGTTTGACCGGCTCCTGCGGGAACTCCTTGCCCGTGCGCTTCTTGATCAGTTCCTTGAAACGGTCGACGAGCACATGCAGTTCCTTCGCGCTCAGTTCGGTGTCTTCTTTGACGCCGGATTCTTCCTTGAGATGGTCCATCACCTCGTCAAACGGCTCGTGGTCGTCCTTGCCGACCTTCTGCACGCCCATGACGACGTCGCCGTACATCTGCACGAACCGGCGATAGCAATCCCACGCCCAACGCGCGTTGCCCGACTTCTTCGCCAGCACTTCCACCGTCTCGTCGTTGAGACCGAGGTTCAAAATCGTGTCCATCATCCCGGGCATCGATTCGCGCGCGCCCGACCGCACCGACACCAGCAACGGATTCTGCCGGTCGCCGAACTTCTTGCCCGTCACTTCTTCGAGTTTGGTGAGCGCCGTCTTGACCTGGTCCGCGAGCACCTTGGGATACGTCTTCTTGTTCGCGTAATAATAGGTGCACACTTCCGTCGTGATCGTGAATCCGGGGGGCACCGGCAGGCCGATCCGCGTCATCTCGTGCAGGTTCGCGCCTTTGCCTCCGAGCAGCGGCTTCTGTCCGCCATTGCCGTCCGCTTTGCCACCGCCGAAGAAATAGACGTACTTCGACGACTTCTTGCCAGAGCTTTTCGATTTCGTAGCCATGTCCTTAAACTCCCTCTTTGTGAGTTTGTACTGCCTGATCAGAGGCAGGAGCCAACTTCCCAAATCACCGGGGGTAACGCCATGGGCACTCTACCAAACCCGCCCCCCCTGTCAACGCACTTTCCGCCCCCGTCCGTAGCCACCCTCGGCAGCGACAAATGCTGCTCACAATCCGCGTCAAAAACACCCCCAACTGCCGCTCCAAACCCCAAAACGAAGCCATTTTTTGGCCGAACGAAGCCAAACGAAGCCAATGCGTTTTTCGCAAATTCCTCCTTTGTAACATCTTGTCGTTCAATGTAATCCATGACCGTAACTCCTCAAAAACCATTGGCTTCGTTTCGCAGATATAGGGGGGGTACCCCTGCTCCCTGACCACCCAATCCGGCTGTAGCCATGGCGCTTGCCCGCCTTCGGCGTGGCTCCGTCGCCGTGATTGTGTCGTTTGGAGGGCGAACCTCCCGGTGAGCCGAATCCCCGGCCTCATTCCGATCCCCTCGCCCTGCCATCGTCGCAGTCTATCCATACCGCGCCCACCCTAACCCTAACCGTAAAAAAATAATACCGACAACAACTTCGAGTGCTTGTCTGATTTTTCAGGTAATTGTGGAGAGGAGTTGAAGCGGCGGGCCGAAGAGGTCCAAAGCGCCTGCGGCACCGGCGTTCCGGCCGAAAAACTCTTGCGCGAAATGCTTGCGAGACGGGGTCCGGGGAAGATCACCTTCCACTGGTTGGCTCGACCGATCCGCTCATTTGTGCGGCTCGGCCCCGGTGACGTGGTCGTTTGAGTTTGTAGCCCCGCTCATCCGCGCAGCGTGTTGCTCCACGATTATCCAGCGTTCTTGCTTTGAGGGAAAGACTTCGGACTGTTGCGGGTCGTACTTGAAGGGATGCCGGTTCATCACCACATTGGCAACCAACTGCGAGATACCCCGAGACGAATCGAACACGTCACGAGCCGGGAAAATGGCTCCCACTTTGAAAGATTGCTCAAACGTGCTCGCGTCTTTGTGCTCCGCCACATTGCGCACAGCTACTGCGATCCATTCTATTGGTGGAAACCTCGTCGGACCATATTTCCGCACCTGTTTCAGGGCCACCTCGAACCACTTTGCTTCCTTGGCTTGCTTGTAGTTCTTCTCGTTAACTGGATATTCGCATAGCAGATACTTTGGATACTGGTCGTCTATTCTGTAGAAGTTCACATAGTTGGGAACGGGATGCATAGTCCACCCCTCGACGTTGGGAAACGGAAATTGACTCGGCGGCGGTGGGACTCCGCGGATTCTATCCTCCATTTGTTTCGCCACGTAATCATCATAGGCGCGATCAGCCTCGCTCTTTCCGGGATAGTTTGTGAAACCAAATGAGCTCATTTGGGCGGACGCGTTTGTAGCCGATGAAACACTTGGCATCGTGTCACTACCGCGCGCACACACGGCAAACAGGCATACACCTGCGGCGAGGACAACCAGCATTGGACGCTTTGATCGTTTCATTTGATCGAGTCGCGAGGTTGCCCTAGGGGAACACGTCATGCCGCGAAGTGTAGTCCCGTCGAGACCTTTTCGGCAAGCTTGCCGCAGGCGGTGTTACATCCGCCCCCGTGGCGAATTCCTGTCGCCTCGTTTACGTACCGCACACCGCGCCCTTCTCTCCCTCACATGAAATCCTATCCCGCGCCGTTTCGGCTCCGGCGACGCGAGAAGTCGCCGTATCGCCTCGAACAAACTCTGAATGGCCTCGTCGTGGCCTTCGAGTTTGCGTTCCAATTCATCGACCCTCTGCGCCAGTTACGGCCGAATGGGTCTCACAAACTCACCACACCTCTTTGCGCGCCTTCTGTACGCGCTCCCAAATCTCCTCCGTCATTGAACTCTTCCAAACCCCACCGAGCAAATGGTTCAGGCGCGGATTCCGTTGTGCTTCGGCTTCGACTCGTTCGATGAACCGCGCTCCATGCTGCGCCAGCAAATCCTCCATCGGTCCTGCTGCCAAGTCCGCGATCTGGTCCGGCGTCAGCTCATGCTCCAGGATCTTCAGGATGGCGGGCCACACCGTTTCTGGTACATCATGCACTGCGTCCATCATCAGCTCCCCGCCTTCGAACCATTCTGCCTCGAGTTCGCTCGCCGTTGGCTGTGGCAATTCGCGGGAGCACACGCTGCATATTCGCAAGACCACTTCCATCTTATCCAATTTCTGACCGCAAGAGGGGCACGTCTTCATCTGGATACGGCGGCTCCAACTCTTGACGACCGCCTGACCCGGTACTTCGCACGTCTCTCCCTCACATGAAATCCTATCCCGCGCCGTTTCGGCTCCGGCGATGCGAGAAGCTGCCGTATCGCCTCGAACAAACTCTGAATGGCCTCGTCGTGGCCTTCGAGTTTGCGTTCCAATTCATCGACCCTCTGCGCCAGTTCCCGATTCGACGCCAACATCTCCCGCAACCGCACAAACGCCCGCACAACCCGGACGCTGGCCCGTACCGCCACCGGACTGTTGAGCACGCTCGCCAACATGATCGCGCCGTGCTCGGTGAAAACATACGGAAGCTTTCGCCGCCCTCCGTGCTGATGTGGGCCAACGGATTCCCTGTGGCCCTTCAAACTTGATATCGCAATTTGCGATATCAAGTTTGTAAACTCTTGGCGCGTAAGCTGAAACGCAAAATCAGAAGGGAACCGACTGAGGTTGCGGCGCACCTGCTCATTAAGTCGGTGCGTGGGGACTCCGTATATCTCCGCGAGGTCGGAATCGAGCATGACCTTCTGTCCGCGAATCAAATAAATCAGCCGCTCGATTCGTTCGACGGGCACAAGCGCTTTGTCTCCGCTCATTTCATTTCCCAATTATAACGAATCGCTCCTTTTTCGACAAGCGCTGCCCGCGCTTTAAGGTGCCAATTTGGCGCCTTAGAGATTCCTTCTCTCTTTGAGGTCGCAATTTGCGAGGTCAAAGTTCCGCCGTATTCAATGCGGCCCACGTTCGCCGTCCGCCAAATTTTTTGATATCGCAATTTGCGATATCAAGATTGCAAGTCCTTGCGGTGCAACTATCCAGCATGTGTTTCCTCGACACTGCCTTGCAGCTTTGGTATTTATTTGCGTTCACGTGAAGCTGCGACAGGAAATCCTCGCCAAAGTCAACCGCATCGTCATCAAGCTCGGCACGGGCTTGCTTACCGATGCGCAGAACCATCTTGCCCTCCGCCAGATCGAAGGCCTGGTCGCGCAAATCGCCACGCTCCACGACCAGAAGAAGCAAGTCATCATTGTCTCCTCGGGCGCCATCGGTGCGGGCATGGCCGAGCTCGGCCTGAAACAACGCCCGAAACGCCTCGACGAACTTCAGGCCGCCGCCGCCATCGGCCAGAGTAAATTGATGGCCGTCTACGACGAGTTGTTCGGGAAATTCGGCATCACCGTCGCGCAAATCCTGCTGACCCACGACGATTTGAAGGACCGCACGCGCCACCTGAACGCGCACAACACGCTCTCCACGCTGCTCGTTCGCGGCGCCGTGCCGATCATCAACGAAAATGACACCGTCTCCGTCGACGAAATCAAATTCGGCGACAACGACCGTCTCGGCGCTCTCGCCGCGACGCTCATCGACGCCGATCTGCTGATCATTCTGTCCCACGTCGAAGGATTGCTGGAACGGGATGGTCACGTCGTTCCCGCCGTTCCCGAAGTCACGCGCGAAATCGAAGCCCTCGCCGGCGGCACGAACCGCGTCACGAGCGTTGGCGGAATGAAGTCAAAAATCGACGCGGCAAAGATCGTCACCCGCGTTGGCATCCCGCTCGTGATCGCCAATGGCGAACGTCCAAACGTTCTCCGCGACATTTTAGCCACCGAGGACGTCGGCACGATCTTCCTCCCGCACGCCGATAAGTTGGCCAGCCGCAAACGTTGGATCGCGTTTTTCCAGCACCCCGCCGGCGCACTCACGGTCGACGATGGCGCGAAAGCGGCCCTCTGTTCCAACGGCAAGAGCTTGCTGGCCAAGGGGATCGTCGGCTCAGAGGGGAAATTCGAGGAAGGCGACGTGGTCAGCATTCGCGACAAAAACCAAATCGAATTTGCCCGCGGCCTGACGAAGGTTGCCGGCATCCAAATCAAGTCCGCCACGGGTGTGGTCATCCACCGTGACGATATGGTCATATTATGAAGACATCATAACCCTCACCCTGACCCTCTCCCTTCGGAAGGGAGAGGGTGGTCTCCTCGCCCCGCTTGCGGGGAGAGGATTAAGGTGAGGGGCTGAAAAGAACGCACATGGATTTGAAACGTCAGATACGACAACTGGCCGAACGGTCCCGCGACGCCTCGCGCGCGTTGGCGAAACTCGACGCTGCGACCAAGAATTCCCTGCTCCGCGCCATGGCCGACGGAATCGAGAAATCCGCCGCCGCCATCAAATCGGCCAACGCCAAAGACCTCGATGCGGCGAAGAAATCAGGCTTGTCCTCCGCGATGCTCGACCGCCTGACACTCACCGATAAACGCATCTCCGAAATGGCCCGCGGCGTCCGCGAAGTCGCCCAGTTGCCGGATCCCGTTGGCACCACGATCAGTGAATGGACCCGCCCGAACGGCATCCGCATCCAGAAGGTCCGCGTGCCCATCGGCGTGATCCTGATCATTTACGAGTCGCGCCCAAACGTCACCGCCGATGCCGCCTGCCTGTGTTTCAAGACCGGCAATGCCGTCATCCTCCGCGGCGGTTCCGAGGCGATCCACAGCAATCTCGCAATCGCCGAGGCGATGAATGTCCCCGGTCTGCCTCCGAACAGCATCACGGTTGTGCCCACAATCGACCGCGCCGCCATCGATGAATTGCTCAAGCTCGATGACCTGATCAACCTCTGCATCCCGCGCGGCGGGGAAGGACTGATCCGCGCCGTCGCGGAAAAATCGCGCATTCCCGTCATCAAACACTACAAGGGTGTCTGCCACGTGTTCGTCGATCGCGATGCCGATTTCGATATGGCCGAGAAGATCGTCATCAACGCCAAGTGCCAGCGTCCCGGCGTCTGCAACGCCATCGAGACGCTGCTCATTGATGACAAGATCGCCGACAAGTTCCTGCCCCGCGTCGCGAAAACGCTCACGGACAAGAAAGTCGAGCTTCGCGGCGACGAGCGAACCCGTCAGCTCGTGTCGTCCGCCAGGCCCGCGACCGAAGACGACTGGTACGCCGAGTATCTCGATCTGATCCTCGCCGTGCGCGTCGTGCAGAACGTCGACGCTGCCATCGATCACATCACGAAATACGGTTCCGCCCACAGCGATGCGATCGTCACGGCCAACAAGGCCACCGCCGAGAAATTCCTGCGCGAAGTCGATAGCTCCAGCGTGTTCTGGAACGCCAGTACCCGCCTCGCCGATGGCGCCCAGTACGGGTTCGGCGCCGAGATCGGCATTTCCACCGACAAAATCCACGCCCGCGGTCCGATGGGCCTCGAGGAATTGACCAGCTACAAATTCGTCGTGGCGGGGGATGGCCAGGTGCGCGAGTGAACCGCCCCACGCCGAAGCATTTCAATTTCGTCGCGACCGTGATGGAGGAATGGGCGCGACAGGACCCGGACGCCGTGGCGTTGTGGTGGGTGGACGAAAACGAGCGACACCAGCGCAAAATCACCGTGTCCGACATCGTCACCGACGCGCAGCGCGCCGCCAACTTCTTTCGCGACTGCGGCATTAAGCCGGGCGATCCGGTGCTGGTGATGCTGCCGCGCATTCCAGAATGGTGGATCACGTTGCTGGGCCTGATCCGTCTCGGCGCCGTTCCGGTCCCCAGCGCCACGATGTTGACCACTCGCGATGTCCGCTACCGCATCGAGGCCGCGGGCGTCCGCACCGTGATCACCGACGCCGATGGAATCAGCAAACTGGATTGGTTCGGCGGCAAACGGATTTTGGTGGGCCCGCAACGTCCCGGTTGGACGAGCTTCAAAGCGGGATTGCGGGATGCCTCGCCGAAATTCACCGGCGAACCCACACGCGCCGACGATCCCGGCATCATCTATTTCACCAGCGCCACCGCCGGCGAACCGAAGATGGTGTTGCACACGCAAGCCAGTTATGGCCTCGCCCATCAGGTCACGGGCAAACTCTGGCTCGATTTGAAACCGGGCGACCTCCATTGGTGCATTACCGATACCGGCTGGGGCAAGGCCGCCTGGTCGTGCTTCTTCGGCCCCTGGCTGGCCGGCGCCACCGTCTTTGCCATGGATGCCCGGCGTAAATTCAGCGCCTCCTGTGCGTTGCGTACCCTGTCAAGCTATCCCATCACCACCTGGTGCGCGCCGCCAACCGCTCTCCGCCTCATCGTCCGCGAAGACCTGACCCGATTCCATTTCCCGCATCTGCGGCATTGCGCCAGCGCGGGCGAACCCCTCAACCCGGAGGTCATCACCGCATGGCGGGAGGCGACGGGAGCAATCATCTACGAAGGGTACGGCCAAACCGAAACCGTCGTGTTGATCGCCAACATCCGCTCCCGCGGCCACAAAGTCCGCCCCGGCTCCATGGGCCAGCCGGTCCCGGGGTTTGAAATCGCTCTTCTGGACGCGGACCTGCGGGAGGTCCCCGTCGGCGCCGAAGGCGAAATCGCCGTCCGCTGCCGCCCGCGACGGCCGCTGGGATTGTTCCGTGAATACTGGCGGAATCCCGGCCTGACCGCGCAACGGTTCCGTGGCGACTGGTATTTGACCGGTGACGTCGCCCGGCGCGACCGCGATGGCTACTACTGGTTCGTCGGCCGCTCCGACGACGTGATCAAAAGCTCCGCCTACCGCATCGGACCCTTCGAGGTCGAGAGCACCCTTCTCGAACATCCCGCCGTGCTGGAATCGGGCGTTGTCGGCAAACCCGATGCCATTCGCGGCCAGATCGTCAAGGCGTTCGTGGTCCTCCGCAGCGGCTACGCCGCCAGCGACGCGCTCAAAGCCGAACTGCAGGAACACTGCAAGCTCGTTACGGCGCCGTACAAGCACCCGCGGGAGATTGAATTCGTGAAGGAGTTGCCCAAGACCACCAGTGGCAAAATCCGTCGCGTCGACTTGCGCGGGCACATCTGAGCGCGTCATGAACGATTCACCACCCGCCGCCGAGCGCGCCCGGTACGTCCACGACCAGTTGCCCGCCGCCGGTTTGTTCGCGGGCCTGACGTGGCGGATTTCGCCCGAGGCTTTCCCGCTTGCCCCCGATCTCGTCACCCGCCTCGAAGCGCTGGGCTCGCACTTGCTCGCCTTCTATCGCGCGTGCAACGTCCTCTACCGCCACAGCGTCGAGGGCAAACTGCCGTCGTGGATCGCCGACTACCTCGACGCGGGCAAACCAAAGGAGTTGATCGAGTATTCGCGGCTCAACCGCTTCAAGAGCCACACTCCGCGCGTGATTCGGCCCGACGTGATCCTCACGAACAGCCATTTCTTCATCGCCGAACTCGATTCCGTCCCCGGCGGTATCGGCCTCACCGGCTGGCTCGGAAAAACCTACGCCGAACTGGGCGACCAGATCGTCGGCGGCCCGCACGGCATGATGGAAGGATTCGACGCCATCCTCCGCGCCGAATCGAAGGCCGACAAGCCGCTCGCGATCGTTGTGGTGTCCGACGAGGCCGCGACGTATCGCCCCGAAATGGAATGGCTCGGTCAGCAACTTGGTTTCCGTGTCGTTCGTCCGCAAGAATTGGCGAACCTCGACAAGACCGCCGTCGTCTACCGCTTCTTTGAATTGTTCGACCTGCCCAACGTACCCAACGCACCGGCGTTGATGGATGCCGCCGCCCGCGGCGATGTGACGGTGACCCCGCCCTTCAAGCCGCAACTCGAAGAGAAAATGCTCTTCGCGTTCCTCTGGATGGATCAACTCCACGGATTCTGGCGCGAGCAACTCGGCGACAAAACCCTGGCCGCTTTGCGCGAGGTATTTCCCTACACCTGGATCGTCGACCCCACGCCACTGCCCCCGCACGCGATCATTCCCGAACTCGGCATCCACGACTGGCGCGACATGGCGAAGTTCTCTCAAAAGCAGCGCGAGCTGGTCCTGAAAATCTCCGGGTTCAGCGACCGCGCCTGGGGCAGCCGCGGCATCTACGTCGGCCACGACCTCCCTTCGACCGAATGGGCCGAAGCCATCGATCTGGCGCTCAATGATTTCGCGACGCACCCGTTCATCCTCCAGCGGTTCGAGAAATCAAAACTGCTCGACGCGCAATATGTCGATTTCGACGCGAACGACCTCCGCCAATTCAGCGCGCGCGTGCGGCTGTGTCCGTACTACTTTGTGGCGGGCGACGAGGCCCGGATGGGCGGCGTTCTCGCCACCATTTGCCCCGCCAACAAGAAAATCCTCCACGGCATGCCCGATGCCGTCATGGCGCCGTGCCGCATCGCCTGAGCGGCGGGGCGGGAAGCGAGCTTGACGGTCGGGACGCGCTGGGATAGTTTGACCCCGCATCTACCGGCACGTTGACGGTCATTGGAGCGCGGGCGTAGCATAGTGGTAATGCGCCAGCCTTCCAAGCTGGTGAGGTGGGTTCGATTCCCATCGCCCGCTCCAGTCTCTCCTGCGAGGCATTGTTGTCCTCGACGGATCGACCGCCATCTGTCGGACACGGGGAGAGGTACCGAAGTGGCCAAACGGGGCAGACTGTAAATCTGCTGGCTATTGCCTTCAGTGGTTCGAATCCACTCCTCTCCACCACTTTTCCCCGGCGGAGCGTGGCCGGATCTCCGCCGTAGGGGAAGTCTGCTGCCCGCAAACCCCACGATGTAGCGGCGATGCGCTCGCGATGGGGAAAATCCTCCCTAAAGCCTCCGTCGAGATTGCCGATAACACAGTAGAGATGCTTCCCGCAGGCTGGGTCCTATTGTGTCAGGTTCAGCTCTCGATGGCGACGGCACGTGGCTGCGAATAGAGGAAGCAAGGAGGCGGATGAACCTGAGCAAATACAGTCGTCTGCGACCGGTCATGCATCGAACGGGGGAGATGTTCAGCTTCCGACCGAAAGGGCGTGGCGAATTTTCGCCCTCGATGAATTTCTTGCATATGGCAAGACGCATCATTCGGGAATTCGCCGATTCGGGGTCACGCAACCGAACGGCGCATCGCGCCGGACCTGTCTTCATTCGTCCCCCCCGTATTTCAAATCGGCCGCATCGACACGCCGTGATTTGTGCTTCGCTTCTGACGGCGGCGTTATTCCTCGGTGCCGCCAGCAGCCGCGCTCAAATCAGCTACACGTGGACGACCGGCAACGATTATTGGCAGGACGTAAATGCGTGGACTCCGGGTGGAACGCCGGGCACGAACGACACCACCTGCTTCACCAATGCCGCCACGTACTATATGACGCTTACCAATAGTGCGGCCGTCGCGAGCAATGTCTTCGCCAACGCCTCGAATACAACCGCCACGGTCACACTCGATCTGGGCACGAGCGGCCTCGCGACTGTCAAAACGGGTATGGATGCATTTGTGATCTCCGAGGTCCCCGGTAGTACCTCGATTGTGTATGTGGCCTCGTCCACCCAGGCGCAAGGCGGCCTGGCAGCGACCGGGTCCGTCGTTGTCGGCCAATACGGAATGGGATCTTTGTACATCACCAACGGCTATGTCATTTGTGGCACAAATTCAGATCCCGGCATGATCGTGGGCGAGAATACGAATGCCTGTGGCGCGCTGGTCGTCAGTGGCGCCAATACATACGTGAACAATCTCCGCCAGCTCACCGTGGGTTCGGGCGGCAACTTCGGAAATACCGTGGTGATTTCCAACTCGGCTTCCATGACGGTCCTGAGTTCCTTCCGCTTCGGCAGCTCCAGCGGCGGCGGTGGCTCCAGCAACAACCTGTTCCTGCTGGACACCGGCGCGATGATTTACCAGGGCTCATCGCCCGTTGCCATCGGCCACCGATCCAGCAACCTCTCGGGATCGTACAACAACACCGTGATCATTCAGAACGGCGCGATTTGGAACAACGGAACCCACACGCTGGATGTCGGCACCGCCGACACCGGGCCTGCCACGGGCAATGTGTTCACCGTCGGAGCGGGCGGCAGCTTTACCAACGCCAATGCCATCAATATCACCGCCAGCAATACATTGAACCTGGCCGGCGGAAGCGTGGAATGTGGTTCGATGAGCTGCTCTGGTATCATCCAGGGCTACGGCACACTGTTGCTCGTCAAGAACGCCGTCGTTAATGCAGGGGGATTTTTCAATCCATCCAACTCGGTTGCCCCGCTGACCTTCTCCGGCTCCAGTCTCATGTTCGCCGCCGGCTCCGTCGCCACGCTGCCGCTGGGCACCAATTTCTATACGACCGTGGTGAACGGCAAGCTCTACCTGAGCGGCACACTCAACTTCACCGACAGTGGCGGACTTACCAACGGAACCTACACGCTGTTTACGTGCAACAGCACCCTGAACACGAACGGAATGACGATCGGCTCGACACCGTGCACAAACCATACGTATTCGCTCGTCACGACCGCCAGCCAGGTGAACCTCGTAGTGGCTCCTGTGCCGGTCGCCAGCTTTACCGGCAGCCCGCTCAATGGCGCGCCGCCACTGGCCGTGACGTTCACGGATACGTCCGCCGGCACGATCACCAACTGGTATTGGGATTTCGGCGACGGCACGACGACCAATGCCAGCACGAATATCGTGAGCCATACCTACAATGACGGCACCTATCCCGTCAGCCTCACAATCTGGGCTTACGGCGGCACCAGTACGAACACCAAACCCGGCTACATCCAGGCACTCAATCCGCCGAATCTGGCGGTTAATCCCGCCAGTCTTACGTATGGCTCGGTCACGGTAGGACTGACCAACACCTTGAGTTTCTCGGTCATCAACGCCGGCGATCTGCCCCTGACCGGCACGGCCGCCGCCGCTTCCCCATTCGTCATTCTCAGCGGCGGCTCGTACACGGTGCCCGGCGGGCAAACACAAACCGTGAGCGTGGCCTTTGCGCCAACGGCAAGTGGCAGCTTCAGCACCAACATCATCTTCACCACTAACGGCGGCCTCTCGACCAATACCGTCAGCGGCACCGGGTTCACACCGGCCAGCATCGGGGTCAACCCCGCAAGCTATGATTTTGGCCCGCTGGCCACCGGGGCATTGGCTCAGACCACGTTTGTGCTCACCAATTCCGGTGGCACGACGGCCAGCAACGGCACGACCAGCGTCAGCGGGCCTTTCACGATCCTCTCCGGAGGCAGCTTCAGCGTTCCGGGCCTCGGCACAACCAATGTCGTTGTGCAGTTCGCCCCGGTTGCGGCGGGCGGGTTCACCAACAACGTCGTTTTCACCGCTGCCAATGGTGGCGTGTCCACGAGCATCGTGACCGGCACCGGGGCGATTGTGCCGGTCGCCTCGTTCAGCGCCAGCCCGACAACCGGCCCCACACCGCTGACGGTCGTGTTCGCCGACAGCTCTGCCGGCACGATCACGAATCGGTATTGGGATTTCGGCGACGGGGCGACCACGAATACGACGGACACTTCTCTCAGCCACACGTACTCCGGCGCGGGCACGTTTTCGGTCAGCCTGACGGTCTCCGGGTCATTGGGTGCGAACACGCAAACGCAGTCGGGCTACATCGCGGCTGCGCTGGGGGGCGGGTACGCTCTTGAATTCGATGGCACGCAGAACTTTGCCCGGTCCCTTCCCGCCTTTGGGTTCGGCCAGTTTGGCAACGGGACCTGGGAATGTTGGATCCGATTCACCAATTCCCCGCCGCAGGGCGGCATCGTCATGGCGCAAACCGACGATTGGAATGGCAATGGGAACGGGTGGTACCTGAAAGTAGATGGTGCCGCGCAGTGGGAGTTCGATTGGCAGCACGGCGATCAGCTCGTCATGTCAACAGCAGGTCAGAACCTGTACGACAGCAATTGGCATCATCTCGCTGTGACCTGCGGGGGAAGCGTGTCGAACTGGACGTATCAGGGATGGACGGACGGCCAGCCCTCCGGCGAACTCGACAATTCGATCGATCAGGTCTCGAACTACCGGTCGGGGATCGACCTTGGCGCGGCTTGGGATGTCACCACCACAAACAGCCCCGAGCAGTTTTCGCCTGCCATTATCGACGAGGCGCGCGTCAGCTCGACCAACTGGTACTCGGCATCCTTCACGCCGAGTCACTGTCTTGGATCGAGTCCATACGCTTTGGCCTACTACACGATGGATTCGGCCGTTACGGCGTCGCTCTTCGCCGGGCCGACCGGTGTCGCCGTGGACACCAACGGCAATATCTACGTGACGGATAACAACACCATCCGCGAAATCGCGTCGTCGGGCACGAGCTGGACGACCGCCACCATCGCGGGCCTCGCAGGTACCCCCGGCAACGTCGATGGTACCAATGGCGCCGCCCGGTTCAGCGGACCCGCAGGCGTTGCCGTCGACAGCAGGGGCAACCTGTATGTGGCCGACGCCGGTAATAACGCTATTCGGCTGGTCGCGCCCTCCGGCACCAACTGGGTGACGACAACCCTTGTCTCCGGGATCAATTCGCTCGGCGGCATTGCGGTCGACACCAGCAACAACCTTTTCGTGACCGATAGCAACGACAAGATTATCCGCGAGATCACACAGGTCGGGACGAACTGGGTCGTCAACGCCATTGCCGGACTTTCCGGCAGCTCCGGCACCGTCGATGGCACGAACAGCGCGGCGCGATTCCTTGGCCCCGTGGGCATCGCGGTGGACGCCAATGAGCGCGTCTACGTCGCCGACCTGGGTGCGAGCAATACCGTTCGCCAGATCACGCAGGCCGGCGCCAACTGGGTCACCCGGACAATCGCCTCGGGGTTCCAGATGCTTCAGGCCATTGCGGCGGACAACAGCGGCCGCGTGTATGTGGCGGATGCTGACGCCGCCGCGGTCGAGCAGATCACGCAGGTCGGCACCAATTGGATCACTAGCACGATCGCCTCGGGATTCAACTTTCCGTCAGGCGTCGGAGTGGACAGCCGCGACAACGTTTACGAGGCGGACAATGCCGACGCCACCATTTCCAGGATCGCGCCCGTTGGGACCAATTGGGTGACAAGCATCATCGCCGGAATATCCCAGGCCTACGGCAATGGTGACAACCTTTCCCTCGTGCCGGATGGGAGCAGCAGCGGTCTGTGGCTGATTCTGCAGGGCAACCCCGCGCCGTCGTTCGTGAGCGGCGTGTGCGTGCGGCCGCCCGCGGCCGGTTTCAGCGCCAGCCCGAGCAACGGCCCATGGCCGTTGACGGTGACGTTCACGGATTCCTCGACCGGGACCGTTACGAATCGGTATTGGAATTTCGGCGATGGCGACACCACAAACGTTGCGGTATCCGGCATCCTGCATACGTACACGGCGGCGGGTACCGACACCGTCAGTCTCACCGTTTCCGGTCCGCTGGGGTCAAGCAGCCTGACCCAGCAGGATTACATCGTCATCATCAACCCGCCGCTGTTGATGGTGACGCCGGGCACCCTGACCTACGGAGGTGTCACCGTCGGCCAGACCAACACGCTGAGTTTCTCGGTGGCGAACTCCGGTGATCTGCCGTTGTCGGCCACCGTCACCACTGCGGCGCCGTTCACCATCAATACCGGCGGCTCTTACGATTTGTCAGCTGGGCAAACGACCACCGTCACAGTCGCCTTCGCTCCCGGCGCAGCGTCCGCATTCACCGGCTCGGTCGTGTTCGTCAGTAATGGCGGCGATTCGACCAATACCGTGACCGGCACCGGCCTGACCCCCGGCAATATCACCGTCACCCCGGCCAGTTTTGATTTCGGTATCATGGCCACCGGCGCTTTGGCCCAGACCATGTTTGTCGTCACCAATTCCGGCGGCACAACGGTCAGTAACGGCACAACGAGCGTCACCGGGCCATTCTCCATCGTCTCTGGCGCCACATTCAGCGTGGGCGCGTTTGGTTCCACCAATGTCACGGTCCAATTCCAACCCCTGGCCGCCGGTTCTTTCACCAACAACGTCATCTTCAGTACCGCCAACGGCGGCGAGGCCACGAATACGATCAGCGGCACCGTCGCGATTCCTCCGTCCGCATCATTCACTGCCAATCCCCTCAGCGGCGCGGCGCCTCTTGCGGTCACGTTCATCGACAACTCAACGGGCATGATCGTGAATCGGTCCTGGACCTTCGGCGACGGCGTAACCACCAACATTACCACAACCAGCGTGGCCCACACGTACACAGGCGTCGGAACGTACACCGTGACGCTCGTCGTCACTGGGCCGGTCGGCGCGAGCACGAACACCCAGCCCGGTTACATCGCTGCCCTCAATCCGCCGAATCTCGTCGTCAATCCAGCTGGTCTCACCTTCGGCTTGGTCACGGTTGGCCAGACCAATACGCTGAGCTTCTCGGTGATCAACACGGGCGACCTGTCCCTGACGGGTACTGTCGCGACCGCGTCACCGTTCTTCATTGGCAACGGCAGTCCGTACGCGGTGCCCGGTGGACAGACGCAAACGGTGAGTGTGGGATTCGCGCCCGTCACGGGCGGCGCGGTCAGCAACTTCGTTGTGTTCACGAGCAATGGCGGCATCTCGACCGATACCGTAGGCGGGACCGGTCTGGTACCGGGCAATATTGCCGTGATTCCTGCGAGCCACAATTTCGGCGTGCTGGCCACTGGCACTTTGGCCCAGACAACGTTTGTCGTCACCAACTCTGGCGGCGCAACGGTCAGTAACGGCACAACGAGCGTCACCGGGCCATTTGTGGTTCTCTCCGGGGCGAGCTTCAGCGTACCGGGCTTTGGGACAACGAATGTGGTGGTGCAGTTCGCGCCGGTGACAGTGGGTGGATTCACCAACAGTGTGATCTTCGGCACAGCCAACGGAGGCGCCTCGACCAACACCGTCAGCGGTACCGGGCTGACACCCGGCAATATTGGAGCCAGTCCCGCAACCTACGACTTTGGTGTGTTGGCCACCGGCGCCCTGGCCCAAACCACGTTTGTCGTCACCAACTCCGGCGGGATAGCGGTCAGCAATGGCACGGCGAGTGTCAGCGGACCTTTCACAGTTCTCTCCGGCGCAAGCTTCAGCCTGCCGGGCTTCGGAACAACGAATGTGGTGGTGCAATTTGCCCCGGTGGCAGCAGGCGGATTCACCAACAGCGTGATCTTCAGCAGCGCCAATGGCGGTACCGCCAGCAATACCGTGGCTGGTTCGGGAGCGATTGTGCCGCTGGCGCTGTTCACCGCCAACCCAACCAGCGGCCCTGCGCCGCTGGCCGTCACATTTACCGACACCTCGACCGGCACGATCACCAACCGGCTCTGGACCTTTGGCGACGGCGCGACCACCAACACCCCATCAGCCTCCCTAGCGCATACATACAACGTCCCGGGGACAAACTCGGTGAGCCTGACGGTTTACGGCCCGCTCGGATCGAGCACGACGAATCGCACAAGCTACATCATCGTCACGATCCCGGACACCACGCCGCCGCAGTTGACGATATCCAGCCCGACTAGCTATCAGGTGTTCACCAACGCAGCCATCACGGTCAGCGGCACGGCCAGCGACGCCAGCGGGATTCAGGGCGTGACGGTCAACGGGGCGGGCGCGTCCCTGTTCCTCACCAACTGGTCCACAGGGGTCACGCTGGTTTCGGGGACCAACGCGATCACGGTCATCGCGACCGATGCCAGCGCGAACATGAACACGGCGACGCAGATGGTGCACGCCGTCCTCGACACGACGATCCATACGAATCATCCGCCGCGGATCACGACGGGATTGTGGGTCACGAATGCCGTGCTGCAAGCCGGGACCACCGCCGTCGTGCTGGTCGATGACACGAACGTGTTCGCCGTTTCGGCCAACGACATCGACGGCGACACTCTGCAGTATCAATGGGTGTTTGGCGACGGCGACAGCACCAATACCGCCGCCGGCACGGTCGAGCATGTCTACACCAACGAGTGCGGACCGTACGCCGCAAGCGTGACGGTCAGCGACGGGCAGGCGTCGACGAATAGCGACCTCGATGTGGCGGTGGCCTGCCAGATGCAGATCACCAAATTGCAGGTGAACCTGAACTTCGCCAGGACCAACTCGGATAGCTGCACGATTCAGGGCGCGTTCGAGCTGCCGGCCAATTACGGTTTCACCAACAAGCTGGTGACGATCGACGTCGGCGGCGCGGAAGTGGTCTTCACGCTTCCGAGCAAGGCCGGGACCGTGCGCAACGGGCAGAGCACGTTCACCAAGCCAAGCTACAACAAGAAGACCGGCCAATGGAAATTCAGCGCCACGCTCAAGAGCGGTTTCTGGCAAACCGACTGGGCGGCTTACGGAATGATCAACTCCAACATGCCGAGTCCGGGGATCCTGGTGACCAACTTCCCCGTGATCTTCGTGGTGGATACGGAAGCGTTCATGCAGACCGCGAACCTGCATTACACCGCGAAAGCGGGCAAGACCGGCGCGGCGAAATAGGTTGGCGACAGCCCGCCTCCATCATTTCGGATATCCCACCGTTTGGGCGAGGACGATTCTGTGCTCGGGGCGGAGCTTCATCGCCGTGGCCAGTGACGCACGATCGATGGAACCGCGCACCACGACCGCCAGACCCTGCGACGCGCAGTACAGGTAAACGTTCTGGGCGATGAAGCCGACATCCGCGGCGCTGTAGAGCTGTTGGTCATCCGCGGAGGCAATTCTCGTCCTGGACCGGTCAACCACGTACACCAGATTCAACGGCGCATCCTTCACGAAATCCTGCTGGCCGGTCGCCGCGCGCAAATCCTTTGCCACGACCGGGCTCAAGCGATGTGTCTTCGGCTCGTACAGATACAACGCGTCGGGCAAGGCGACATACACGTCCACCTCCTGCCAGTTCATCGCGGACGGCGCCGTCCGCTTGCCCGTGTCCGGCCGATTGATGCCGTCGGCGGCCCACAGCAGATTGGATAATTCCTGCAAGGGTAGCGCCCTGGAATCGAAGCTCCGTGATGTCTGGCGCAGCTTCAACGCCTGCATCAACGGTTTGCCAATCTCCGTTTGCGGCGGGGGCAACTGGATCGGCTTCGGTTCCTCCCCGAACCCCGGAATGGCAGAACAGGCAAGAACGCTCAGCAGGATTGCGAATGTCAGCAGCCGGTGTGATTTGGTCATGATCGATCCTCCGCCCGATTCTCCTCCTTCCGTTGGCCAATGGCAACGGTTCTCGGGCGGGCGACATCGACGACAGGCCCGCATCATTTCAGCCGAGGCCGCGTTAGCGGTAATAGAGGTTCTCGATAATCGCCAGCGCCAGTGCGAATCCCAACACCCAAATGGCGGCGCAGAACAGCAACCACAGGAGTAGGGCGAACGGGCGAGCTTCTCTCGGCAACGGATGATGAACGTTGGTCGGATTCATCCCGCACCTCTGCTGACTAAATGTAAGCCTTGCCGCGCGGAAATCAAGCAGCGCCGTCGGCCGGAGGCAATGGTTCTTTGATGTACGTGCGCTGGCAGGTCCGGCAGAGGTCGAATTGGAAATCGACGTAAACATCCTGCATGAGTTCTTCCTCGGTCATGCCTTCGCATTGTTTGAGGATTTCCTCGATCTCGCTCGTATGATCTTTCGCCATGTCCTCGAACGTGATGTTCATCGGGTCGTAGGCGGCATAGACCTGGATTTTGGCGATGTAGCGCAGCGCGCCTTCCTCGATCAATTGTCCGCAGCGATCACACAATCGGGTGGGCATGATGTTATCTCCTGTCGAAACGCTCCGCCAACTCCTTCAGCGCGGAGGCGAGATACACGTACTGTTCGCGCGAATTATATCCCTGCGCGGAAATCCGCAGATATCGCTGCGCGGGTTCCCCCCATCGGGAAACCGGCACCTCGATGGCGTATTCGTCGAATAGAGCAGCCTGCACGGGATCAGTTCCATTGGTTGCGACTGGCGCTTTCTGGAATGGCGCTGGCAGAAGCATCGTGGCCATCGATCCCAGCATTTCTTCGGGGCAGGGCGTTTCGATGCCCAACGTGTCGCACAAGATGCGCCGGCCTTCGATGGCCAGCACACGGTTCTGATTCATTAGTTCGAGCAACCCGCCCCGCAGAAGTGTCGAGCACCAGTCGATGGATTTTCCCACCGCGAGCCACGCGGTCGGATCGATCGTTCCCACCCAGTCGAACCGGGTGTGAAGCGCGTTGCAGCCGGGGCGCGGGGTGTTGTAGCCGTGGCTGATCGTCGTCGGCTGAATCGGCTCCTGACGGTCGGGCCGCACATACAGGAAGCCCGCGCCCTTGGGACTGCACAGCCATTTGTGGCAATTGCCGGCGTAATACGCCGGACGCAACGCGTCGATGTCCACAGTCAACATCCCGGGCGCATGAGCGCCATCAACAAACGTGTCGATTCCGCGCTCGTCGAGGGCGCGAACGATTTTCCCGATCGGATACACCAGCGCGGTCGGGCTCGTGACATGGTCGATCATGGCGAGCCGCGTGCGTTCTCCGACATGAGACAAAACCGCTTCGACGATCTCCGCGTCGTCGCGAATAGGGAAGGGGACCTGGGCGACGACCACGTTGGCTCCGACGCGTTCGGTGGCAGCTTTGAGCGCGTTGCGGCAGGCGTTGTAATCCTGGTTCGTCGTCAGGATTTCATCGCCGGGGCGAAACTCAAGGGACCGGACCACGGCGTTCAGGCCGGTCGTGGCGTTGGGGACGAACACGAGACTCTCGGGCGCGGTGTTGACCAGCGGCGCCAACCGCCCGCGGGACTCGTCGAGCAGAGGTTGGAGTTCTTGCGCCATAAACCGGACCGGCTCGGCCTCCATTCGCGCGCGCAAGCCGTTCTGATATTCCAGTATCGCCCGCGGACAGGCGCCGAAGGAGCCGTGATTCAAAAAGACAATCGATGGATCAAGCGCCCAGTGTTGGGCAAGCTCCGACGGCGCAGGCAGAGGACGCGCGTTTCTCATGGAGCGCCATAATGGGCACAGCGACCGGTTTTGACAAACCAGATTGGCGCTACGACGGCCGGTGCGGCGTCCATTCCTCCTTGTGGCCGAACCCGGCGCGGTTGTCGATCAGCCGCATCCAGGTCGGTTCGATCCGCCACAACGCGGTATTGGCCAACTCCCGCGTCAACATCGCGTTGGGCTGTTGGAGGAATGGAAAGCGGGCGCTGTAGATTTCCCAGCCGCGCGTCCGCTCCGCGCCAGTGAGTTGCCGGCACGAACCGCGGAATTGAACCCCTTGGATTTCGTGCCATTGCTGGCGGTCGCGTTGAATGGTGCCGGCCACGGATGAGTTGGCCAGTATCGCCTGTCCGTGGCGCGTCGCGGGATCGGTCACCACGTAGAACTGCAAATCGTCATCGACCGCATAGAACAGCCCTGCGGCATGGGCGCTGCCATCCGCTTCCGTAACGGCGAGCGCGAGCACCTGATGTTCGCGCAAGAATCTCAGCAATCGTTCGCGCAATTTCATCTCTCCTGCGCAGGGCCGTGGCCGTGAACTACCGATTCACGGCCTTCATCGCCTCGGCTGGATAACGGTCGCCGGCAGTAATTCCCACGGGGAGTGCCGCACCGATTTCCTGGACCTCTTCCTTCGTCAGTACAACACTTGCGGCGCCGATGTTTTCCTCCAACCAGATCCGCCGCTTCGTGCCGGGGATCGGGACGATGTCATTACCTTGGGCCAACACCCATGCCAGCGCGACCTGGGCTGGCCGGCACTTCTTCCGTTTCGCCAGCGCTTCGACGTGCTGAACGATCTCCAGATTCTTCCGCAGATTCTCGCCCTGAAAGCGCGGCATCTGGAGCCGGCGGTCGCCGTCCTCCAGGTCCTGCGTCTTTTTGAATCGGCCAGTCAGAAACCCGCGTCCGAGCGGACTGTAGGGGACGAACCCGATGCCGAGTTCGCGGCAGGTCGGCAGAATTTCCTTCTCCACGTCCCGGGTCCAGAGTGAGTACTCGGTTTGCAGCGCCGTGATCGGGTGAATTCTCGCCGCGCGTCGAATCGTCGCCGGCGCGGCTTCGGACAGACCGAGCCAGCGGATTTTGCCCTGACGCACCAGCTCGCTCATTGCGCCCACGGTATCCTCGATTGGTATCTGCGGATCGACCCGATGCTGATAGCAGAGGTCAATGACATCGACCTGGAGCCGCTGGAGGCTCGCGTCGCAAGCCGAGCGGACATATTTCGGGTGGCCGTTGACGCCGATGAATTTGCCCTGCTCGTCGCGGACGTTGCCAAATTTCGACGCGAGGATCACGCCCTCGCGTTTGCCTTTGAGCGCGGTGCCGACAAGTCGTTCGTTGGCGCCGCACCCGTACATGTCGGCGGTATCGAGGAAATTGATGCCGAGATCGATGGCGCGATGAATCGTCGCGATGGATTCGGCTTCATCGGTGGTGCCGTAGAACTCGCTCATGCCCATGCAGCCGAGGCCCATGACGGAGACCGTCGGCCCGTTCTTTCCCAATCGTCGTGTGTTCAACGAACAATCCTCCTTCGCAGTTTCGCAATCGATGATGGCGCGCGCCCTGGAGATTGCCGCCAGGGCTGACACATTGTTGGGACGCATCGCGTCGGATTTGTGTTCACGGATTGCTCCGCAGTTCGGCGTACAGGATCACTTCGTCGTTGAGCCTGACGACCGGCGCCGGCTTCGTGCTTCCCTCCGCGGCGACCCAGGTGGGATTGTCCCTGGCGAAACCACCTCCGGGCTTGACGCACACGTACAGGCCCCACAGACACAATCCCGCGCCCGCGTGAACGGGAAGACGAACCGCCATGTAGGGCGCGCTGATGCCGACGGTCCGCACGGCGACGGTGGCGCCCATGCCCATGCTGAACTGCGAGGGTGGTTCCGCTCTCAGGCTGTAGGCCACGGGGGCTTCATCCGTCGTCGGCACATAAGATGGCGGTACGGGAGAGTCTGCCAATGCATTCGTGATACAGAGCGACGCCTCCGCAACGAGCTTGCCGACCACATCCGGGGTGAGGTGCGGCAACGCCATCTGGATGGCTGTATCACCCCTGTCCTCGCAGGGTACACGATTGCAGCCAGACAAACCTGCCACCGCCAACAATGCCACGGCGCTGCAGAGAGTGAATCGCATGTTGTGCCTCTTAGGGTTCCATTTCCTTGCTGATGATCGAGAACGTATTCTTGATTTCGTCGGGGATTGCGCGGGGCCGACCCGTCCTGGCGTCAACGAACACCCAGTCGGTTTCCGCCTGCGCGACGACGGTTTTATCGCTGGCGCGAAGGATCCTGTATTTGCGCAGCGATCGCACTTTGCGGAAGTTGGAGACCCACGTGAGCACGCGGATCTTGTCACCCGCGAAGGCCGGGCGGAGATACTCGACGCGATGGGCGCGCACGACCCACGTTGCGCCCAGGGACAACGCGATCGTGGAGCACCCCGTGGAGCGGGAGTGATTGATCGCGGCATCCTGCATCCATTGAATGTAGGCGACGTTGTTCACATGCCCGTTCGCGTCCAGCATGCGATCGGTCACCTGAAGGTCGTACTGATAAATTGCGTCCATCATCGTCGATCACCGTTCCATGATATATCACATTTTCACGGAGAAAGTGATTGACGAATGAGTTGTGAGCAGCTAGAAGCTCGGCTGGAGTGACACGATGCTGAACTTGAAACCACAGTATAAGAGCCCGACCGCGGGGACGATTATGTCCTCGATGTACGGTCGCGGGCTCTTCCATGCTGTTGTCTCCTGGGGTCACGTCGCCATTCGAGACAATGAAGGAGGTTCGGGAAGCATGTAGGTTTCACGTCCACGATAGTTTGGGAAACCCTGCTTCCGAAACGGAAGGCAGGGTTTTTTGTTGGCGCGATTGTCAACGAAAGAAAAAAACTGAAGCGGCAGTAAGCCGCGGGAGCAAATCGTGCCGCCCCACCAAAGTCGACGGACGGCGCGGTCGGATCGGACACCATGGAAGAACAGGAACGTAAGCCGGTAGCGTCATTGCGGGAATACCTGGATAACGCCCGCGAGGCAGGCAGCATCTTTCGCTGGATCTGGCGGGAGGTCACCACGCCCCAGAGCCGCCGCAAGCTGTACCGCATGTTCGGCGGGCTGGTCGTTGTGATCATCCTCCAGACGATTCAGCCGGGAGCCGTGGCCTACATTTTCAACGGACTCACCAGTCGAAACGGGAAAATGATTTATGGCGGGCTGGGCGTGTTCTTCGCCTGCCTCGTCATCCAGAAACTGGCCGACCGTTATCAGGAATCGGCCCGTGAATGGGTGCTCGGGCTCCATTGGGGACGCCTCGATGACCGGATCACGGAGTTGTTCTTCGAGAAATCCGTCGGCCAGCACATTCACGAAGGCACGACTCTCGCGGTGAGTAATATCGACAAGGGCCGCTGGCGGCTGCTGGACATGCAGGGCATGCTCCTGTTTGAGGGGATACCCTCGATCACGCAGCTCATCGTGGCTTACGTGTTCCTCTGTTTCCTGAATTGGTTTGCGGGACTGGTCATGGGTCTGGTGATTCTCACGTATCTGTGCTGGTCGATGTACCTGAACTTCCGCGTCAATCAGGTCTGCACGCCGATCGATAAGGAGTTTCGTGCCCTCAACCGGCGTCGTGTCGAACGCTGGGAGCGCGTCGAACGCGTCAAAATCTCGGGGAAGGAACAGGAGGAAACCCGGGAAATGTCCGGCATTTTCGACGAGGTAATCGCGCGGGACCGGCATTTCTGGCTCTGGTTTATCAAACAGGCCCACATTCGCGGACTGGTCAACGCCGGCGGGCTCGTGACGATCATGGCTTGGGGCGCCTGGTTGGTGTGGTCGGGCAAATGGCAAATCGGATTGCTCTACCCATTGTACGCATGGACGTCCCGCGTCAGCGAGAATATCTGGCGCATCGGCGCAATCGAGCATCACATCAACTGGAATCTGCCTTCGGTCAAATCCATGATTACCGCGTTGCGGATTCCACCGGCCATCACCGATTCCAGTGAAGCGGTCGTCCTCGATCACACTGTGCCCCACCGGATCGAATTCGCCCAGGTGTCCCATACCTATCCCGCGGACATGAAGAAGACCGCGGAAGCGCCTGCGGCATTGATCCGCGTCAACTTCACCGTCGAGCCCGGCGAAAAGGTGGCCTTGCTCGGCGCGAGCGGCGCAGGCAAGACGACCGTGATGAGAAAATTGCTCCGCTTTGACGACCCGACATCGGGCGGCGTTCTTGTCGACGGCATCGATCTGCGGACAATCCACCAGGCTTCCTGGCGGCGGGGGATCGGCTACATTCCGCAACAGGCGCAGGTGTTCGACGGCACGATCCGCTACAATCTGACGTACCGGCTCGGAGCCGGGGAACGCGCGCGGATCACGGATGCCGAATTGTGGAACCTGATGCAACTGCTGCAGATCGACTTCAAGGACCGGCTCACGCATGGTCTCGATACGGTCGTCGGGAAAAACGGGATCAAGCTCTCCGGTGGTCAGGCCCAGCGCCTGATGATCGGCGCGGCGGTAATCCGCCGCCCGTGGTTGCTGGTCGTGGATGAAGCGACCTCCAGCCTCGATTCCGTGACCGAGCACGAGGTGCAGGCGGGATTGGCCACCGTTCTGTCAGGCTCCGCGACGAGCGCGCTGATTGTGGCGCACCGCCTCAGCACGGTGCGGCATCTCTGCACGAAGTTCGTCGTCTTGAAAGCGGCCAACGAGGTTCGGGAAGGTGAATCGCAGGTCGAGGCCATCGCGAATTCGTTCGAGGATTTGTATCGCGAATCCCCAACCTTTCGCCGGTTGGCCGACTATCAGGGGGTCGGCGTGCAAACGCCGCTCTCGTGCCATGCGGCCGGAGTGGAAACGGAACCATCAACTGTGTGATAGTCTCCAAAGTTGGAGGCGGGAAACGAGGTGTGTATGACTGGCATCCCGAAAGACTTCGCCGACGCCTTGCGGGCCGCCGGCTTGAGCGATTTGTTCCAGACATGGACGGCGTCGCATCGTCGGGAGTACTTGAAGTGGATCTCGGAGGCAAAGCGCCCCGAGACGCGAAAGGAGAGGATCCGGAAATCGATCGCGATGATCTCGGCCAGGCGCTCCCAAACGGCCTGATAGTCCGAGATCTGTCTTGAATCAGATCCAAAACGGGCAATGCGGTTTGCCGTGATGAAGGAGATTTGCTAGGGTAAAACCTGTGCGAGTTCGATGTCATCTGTTGGCGACGGCGTCGCTGATCACGGGGATGTTTGTGCCGTCGTGCCGCGCCGTATTGCTTGCGTCGACTGGCGACCCTTCGGCCAATGCATCAGCTCCTGGCGGCACGTTTTCAGGCAGCGGCTGGCAGTACGAAGGTCAGTGGGACACCGACAGCGGGAAATTCCTCGGTACCGCGGTCGCCCCGATGTTTTTTCTCACGGCCAAACATGTCGGCGGGACGACGGGAAGCGTGTTCGTGTTGAACGGGTTCCACTACCACGCCGTCTCGTCGAGCGATTGCCCGGATTGCGACCTGAGTCTCTGGCAAGTGGCCGAGACGTTTCCCACCAACGCCCCGTTTTACAGCGGTAGCGGCGAGGTCAATAAACAGTGCATTGTCTTCGGACGCGGCACACAGCGCGGGACAAATGTGATGGCCAATGGCGTGTTGAAAGGTTGGTTCTGGGGCGCCGCCGATAATGTCGAGCGGTGGGGACAAAATATCGTTTCCAATGTCTACACGGATCAAACCAACGGGCAGATGCTTCAGGTATACTTCGGCGCCGGCAAATGCGACCTTTCGACAGGCGACTCCAGCGGCGGGTTGTTCATTCAGAATGGTTCGGCCTGGCAGCTCGCCGGGGTTAATCACGCCGTCGACGGACCATTCAGCACCGACGGCACGACGAACACGCAATTCGACGCGGCGCTGTTGGATATGAATGGCCTTTGGGTTATGGGGATCACGAATTGGATTCAGATAACAGTAGACCAACCAAGCTCCTTCTATACCACGCGCGTGTCGGCCAACCTCGCATGGATCAATGGGGTCCTCGGCGCGGCTTCTCCCGTTGCGCCGGTGGCGAGCTTTTCCGCCGCGCCGACCAGCGGCCCGTGGCCGTTGGCCGTTACCTTCACGGATACTTCGACGGGCACACTGACCAACCGGTTTTGGGATTTTGGCGACGGCGCCACCACCAACACCACCGCCAATATTCTGACCCATAGCTACGGCGGGTCAGGGACGAACACCGTCAGCCTCACGGTGTTGGGCCAAGCGGGCAGCAGTTCCATCATCCTCACCAACTACATTGCGATTGGCAATGAAGAGGCACCCGCGACTCCGCAAGGATTGACGATCACACTCGTTTCAGCCAATCAAGTCAACCTGGGCTGGCAGGCGTCAACGAACGCGGCCGACCTGGGTTTTGTTGGCTACGAGGTGTTCCGCAATGGCGTGCAGGTCAACGCAACCAGCTCGACGAATTTCATCGACCGAAATGTGGCGCCGAGCTCCAATTACTGCTACACGGTGGCGGCGTACAACGCTCAGAGGACGGCGTCGCCGCCGAGCGATGCTGTCTGCACCAACACTCTCGCCACGCCCGGCTCGTTGCTCGGCACCTATAACGGGTTGGTGATCCAGACCAACGCCCCGTCCAACGCGAGCTCGGGCGGTCTTCGACTGGTGATCTCCAAGACCGGGACCTTCACAGCCAAACTGACGATGGGCGGCGTCAGCTCCAGCTTCCGCGGCCAGTTCGATGGCAGTGGCAATTCGACCAACACCGTTACACCCCACGGCGCGAATCAACTCCAAGTGATTCTCCACCTCGACATCGAAGGCCAAACCGAGCAGATCACAGGAACCGTGTCGGACTACACCTTTACATCCGTGCTGCTCGCCGATCGGGCAATATTCAGCCGCACGAACCCGTGCCCCCAATCGGGCGAGTATGCGATCACTTTCGAACCTCCGCCCGGCGATGATGCCAATCTTCCCTCGAACACTGGCACCGCAACGTTTCTGGTGACCAGCGCTGGCACGGGACGAATGACCGGGATTCTCGGTGACGGGACCAAAATCAATGTGAGCGCTCCCGTCTCGCAGTTTGGCACATGGCCGCTTTACGAGGCGCTTTACACGAAAAAGCAGGGGGGCTGCATCGGCTGGGTGATATTCGGCACCAATAATGCGCTGTCCGCGACCTTGGGCTGGTATCGTCCGCCTATGCCAAAAGCCAAAGCCTTTCCGCTCGGATTTTCCACCGCGGTCACGATAACAGGGCGGTGAATCGATTTCATTGTGAGAGGAACTCTGCGTTCTTCGTAACGGAACATGATGCCTGTTTCTCGAAACGCTAACGCGCGCACATCGCTCTCCTGGGCGCACCGCGCGATCCTGGCCACAGTCTCCATGCTGGTTCTTGGTGTGTACATCGCCGCCGCGCATTCGGGCTTTTGGGAATCACTCACACCAGCGGCATCGGAGAATTACTACAACCGGCTGGTTGACGGATTTCGCGCTGGCCAACTCAACCTGAAAAAGGATGTGCCTCCCGGCCTGGCCCAGCTCGCCGATCCATATGATCCCGTCGCCAATGCGCATTATCGTGGCGCCTTTTATCAATTACACGACCTGAGTTATTACAAGGGCCGGTTGTATCTGTATTTTGGAATCACGCCGGCTTTGATCCTGTTTTGGCCCGCCGCCGCGCTCACCGGCCAGTATGTGCTTTATCGACAAGCCGCGCTCTTCTTCTGTGCGCTTGGCTATCTGGCAAGTCTTGGAGTGCTAACGTCGATTTGGCGGCGATGCTTTTCGGAAGTGAACGTCTGGGTGTTGGCGGCAGGCGCTCTGGTCTTGGGTTTGGCTTCCGGCATCCCTGTTCTGCTGGTACGGTGCTCGGTTTACGAAGTGCCGATCAGTTGCGGGTATATGTTGACAATGTTTACGCTGGGGGCGATCTGGCGAGCGTTGCTTGATCCGACGCGAAAACTCCGGTGGGTAATCGCTGCAAGTACCGCATACGGCCTGGCCTTGGGAGCGCGGCCATCCTTGTTGCCTGGCGCAGTTATCCTGTTCGTTCCGTTGATTTGGGACTGGCCCCAAAGAAAAAGTGTGTGGCCATTGCTAGGTGCCTCGGTGGTCCCCATCATGCTCCTGGGAATCGGGTTAATGGTTTACAACGCCCTTCGGTTCAGCAGCCCACTGGAGTTCGGTCTTCACTACCAACTCACGTCCGGTTATCAAATGACGCAGGAGCTTTTCTCGCCGCGGTATATCTGGTTCAATTTCCGGTCGTATTTCCTGCATCCTGCGCGTTGGAGCGGTCATTTCCCCTTCGTAAATGCTGCCACACCTCCGTTTATGCCCAGCGGGCACGGAGCCGCGGAATCTCCCTTCGCAATCCTCCTAAACGTTCCGCTGGTGTGGCTGGCACTGGCGGTGCCACTGGCTTGGCACGCACGGCGGGAACCCACTTGCTCTCGATTGATTTGGTTTTTGACGAGCATGATCTTACTGGTCGTCATTAGCACCGCAACCCTGTTGTGCTACTACACTGCATGCGTTCGCTATCAAATGGAGTTCCTGCCGGAATTGTCGTTGCTTGCCATGATCGGCATTTTCGGATTGGAACAAAGGTTGGCTCATCGGACTGTCTGGCGCCTCTGGGTTCGCGGCGGCTGGTGCCTGCTGCTCGGCTTATCGGTCATGTTCAATTTGCTGTCGAGCGTCGAGCATTACGCCGAGTCGAAACATGACCTGGGAATGACGTTCATGGAACTGGGCAAAATGACGGAAGCCGGGCAGCGTTTCGCCGAGGCTGTGCGACTCGATCCCGACTACGCAGCCGGTCACAACGACCTGGGTCTCGCTCTGGAAGAAATGGGACGGATCGACGATGCGACGGAGCAGTTTAGACAAGCCGTGCGACTTGATCCGGGTCTGATTGCCGCCCGATACAATCTCGCAAATGCTCTCGTGCGCAGCCACAAGGTCGACGAAGCGATCCACGAGTACCAAGAGGTGCTCCGTCTTCAACCGAAGGACCGTGAAGCACACTTTGATGTGGGCGAGATATGTTTCAGCCTCGGGAGGATTCAGGAAGCCGTCGAACAATATCAGGAGGCGTTGCGAATAGACCCCAATTATGCCGAAGCTCATGAGCGCCTGGGAAACGCGCTGGCTCGAACCGGTGACATCAAGGGTGCGGCCGCCCATTTTACCGAGGCCTTGCGCCTCCAACCGAACTCCGCCGAAGCTCACAGCGGTCTGGCCAATGTCCTGATGATTGAAGGTGACGTGGAGGAAGCCATTGGCCAGTACCAGCAGGCGCTGCGCATTGCCCCGGATTCCGCAACAACCCATTACAATCTCGGTGTGGCTTTGGAACGGGCCGGGCGTGTGCCGGAGGCGGTCGAACAATACGCTCGGGCGTCGGATTTGAAACCTGACCTGGCGACCGCGGTGGAGGCGCTTCATCGACTGCGTCGAGATTAGTAAGTCGATTCTGCCTACCGCGTGAGCCGCCGTCGCGTTACAGCCAGACCCCCCAGCAGACCCACGACGACAAGCCCGATCGTCGACGGTTCGGGAACGTTCTGACCCATGAGTTCCTCGGCCTGTGTCTTGAGGCTCGTGCCGTATTGAAAGGTAACATTGGAAATATCCGAGAGGACAAAGTCCTCGGGCAATCCGGAGAATGTGAACACGACAGAATTCTGAATGAGTCCTTGATTCTTCAGGCTGCCCTGGTCATTGATGGCGGAATCATCCACAGTCGTGAGCCCGAAGGCAATGCTCCCCAGGGACCCAAAGCCTTTGATCTTCTGGCTGGAAAGGAGGTTCTTTGTTCCGAACCATTTCAGCGTCTCACTGGAGATCCCCTCATTCGCCCCATTTGGCGCGCCGACCAGGTCGTTCCGATACGCCCATTGCGAGCCCACATCGCCCGTGAACCCGAGTGGCAATCGGTGGCCAACCACCGAACTTCCCATTGGCACCTCAGCCGACACCGGAGTCAGTTTCAGGTCGCCATCGAGCGTGAAGAAGAATGCCGTAAGAATGTCGTTCGCATTCGCAGGATCAGATAAGCTTGTGTTGGAGAGTGTGACGACCAGATCCAAATTGGAAACGACGAACGTCACCTCGGCAGACAAGGTCCCGCCCCCCACGGTGAGTGTGGGGCCCGAGGCGGTGAATGTTTGACCGCTCGTGACTGCGCCGAGGGCCCCCATGGCCACTGCGGCAACTGCTCCCAAAGCTATTCTCATCTCACGATGTCCCGTTACAACGACATCCCCAACGCCTCACCTCTACTAGAGCACCAACCAGACCACTACGCGGGAAAAATGTGGCGACGTAACACCTTGCAGGCCAATGAAAATCAACCGCACAGGCTCATGAGCGAAACCGGTTCTCCTCATGCCAGCCCATCTTTGGCGGTCCACAATGAGCGACCCTCGTCCCCCGAGAGATGCAGATCTCCATGCGACTTCCCGTTCGTTTTCGGGCAATCGATTCTTGACAGGCGGTCACTGTAGGTGGTATGGATCGAACCGTTGCGAGCACCCCGCTTGTGAAGCCCCCTGTTTAGGGGGAGGGGATTTATTATGAAGACACAAGTGGGGGTCGTCGCTCTGTTTGCCGCTCTTCTGCTTTCTTCCACAGCGCGTGCCAGCGTCACAGGCGCATCTTGGTGGGATGATTGGGATGGCGCTCTCGTTTGCAGTGGTACCAATTGGAATGCAGCCACCGGGGTCTTGAGCATGTCCGGCAATCAATATTGGGGTCCGGGCCACATGGTCGGAACCATCGATACCTCCGGCCCCGAAGATCCGATGATCACCCTGGCCAGCGGCATCGAAAATGACACCAACTTCACATGGACATCCTATATCGTCAATGTGTACATGAGTTCGACGTTCACGCTGACCAATGCCGCCGTGACCCTCCCGATCGATTGGACCATAGCCGGCACCGTCGAGCCATCGTCTCCGCTGGTCAGCGGCCCGTACGCCGGCGATTACGAAGCGTCCCTGACCCTCGCTGCGGGAACTCCGGTCGCGGTTGGCGATGAACTGGACTTTCAATATCAACTGAAATTCTCCGGTTCCTCGCACTTCGCATTCACCCAGGAGGTCATTCCCGTTCCCGAGCCGGGCGCCATCGAATTTGCCACGCTCGGTGGGTTGATGCTCGCGCCACTCGCCTTTGCGCGCCGCAGCCGACGGACTCCAAAGGCCTGACGTTCCAAACCTGAATACGTAGGTTCGTGGGCGACTGGTATCTTCCAGTCGCCCTCTTATTTCACCAGCCGTCCCCACTCTCTTGCGCCCAGGCAGCAACGGCTGCCGAACTTTTGTCTTGTAGCACCGCGATTGCTCCATACGATTCGTCCCATGCCACATTTATTCGAGCCATTGAAACTGCGCGGATTGACCCTTCGCAACCGCATCGCCGTCTCCCCAATGTGCATGTATTCCAGCGACGACGGCTTTGCCAATGATTGGCACCTCGTCCATCTCGGCAGCCGGGCCTGCGGCGGAGCGGCGCTCGTCATCGCCGAGGCGACCGCCGTTGAACCTGAAGGACGCATTTCGCCCGGCGATCTCGGCTTGTGGAAGGACGAGCACATCGAGTTCTTAAAACGCGTCACGACATTCATCAAATCCCAGGGCGCGGTACCGGGCATTCAGCTTGCTCACGCTGGTCGCAAGGCCAGTACCTATTCGCCGCTGGTGCGCTCGCAAAAGGGCTATGTACCGATCGGGCATGGCGGGTGGCGACCCGCCGCTCCCAGCCCGATTCCATTCGACGAGACCGCCACCATGCCGGAGGAGTTGACCATCGACGGGATTCAGCGAATCGTCCACATGTTCGTGGAGGCAACCGGTCGCGCTCTGAAGGCCGGCTTCGAAGTGGTCGAGATTCATTCCGCCCACGGGTATCTGCTCCACGAGTTTCTGTCGCCCCTTTCGAATCATCGCCACGACGCTTACGGCGGCTCGTTCGAGAATCGCACCCGACTCGTCTGTGACGTCGTTTCTGCCGTCCGTAATATCTGGCCCGAGGACAAACCGCTCTTCCTGCGCATCTCCGCCACCGATTGGAAGGAACCCGACGGCTGGACCCTGGCGCAGGCTGTCGAGTTGGCAAGAATGGTGAAGCCTCTCGGCATCGATCTGATCGATTGTTCGTCCGGTGGCCTTGTTCCCGATGCCAAGGTCCCAGTTGCTCCCGGCTACCAGGTGCCGTTCGCCGAGAGAATCCGCCGCGAATCCGCGATCGCCACCGGCGCCGTCGGCCTCATCACATCCACCGCCCAGGCCGATCAGATCATCCACAGTGGTCAGGCCGACCTCGTCCTGCTCGCCCGTCAATTCCTCCGCGATCCCTACTTTCCGCTGCACGCCGCTGCCGAGCTCGGCCTCGATATCCGCTGGCCCGAACAATACGCGCGTGCCAAGGAAAAATAGTCCGGGCATTCGTCCGTCACCCGTTGCGATCTTGCGCATTTCAACCTCTTGCGTGTTTCGGCTTGCGGCGCCATCGGCTCCGAAGTACGTTCGCCCATACATGAATCGCCTCACGCCATGTCACCTCAAGCAAGTGCTCTTCCTGCTGCTCGCGGTAATCACCGTGGCGTTGCTCACGGGTTGCGAGGCATTACATTGCACGACCTGCCCGGACGCGCAAAACCAGCCTTCTTCGCAACGCCCCGCATAGTTGTCTCGGCGCGACGACCTTACTGTCCCCGTAAAATCTGCTCGACGGCAAGGAGGGAGCCGGGACACCTCTTGATTTCCCGAATTCGCCGTTGACCTGGTCGCTCCCGCTCGCTACCATGGAAACCAATCGGGAATCTCTTACGGGAGCGCAACTTTCATGGCTGGCACCGATATCGTTTCGTTGCAGAAGGAAGGCCGCAAATTCAAACCCGCCGCGGCATTCGTCAAACAAGCCCACATCAAATCGCTTGCGCAGTACCGCAAACTCTACGCCGAGTCGATCAAGTCCCCGGCGAAATTCTGGCCGCGCATGGCGAAAGAACTCCACTGGTTCAAGCCGTGGAAGAAACTCGTCGAGTGGAACGAGCCGTTCGCCAAATGGTTCATCGGCGGACAAATCAATCTCTGTGACAACTGTCTGGACCGACATCTCGACGGCCCGCGTCGCAACAAGGCCGCAATCATTTGGGAAGGTGAACCCGGCGACCAACGCGTTCTCACCTACACGGATTTGCACCGCGAGACGTGCCGATTCGCCAACGTGCTCAAACGCAATGGCATCGTCAAAGGCGATCGCATCATCATTTACATGCCGATGGTCCCCGAAGCCGCCATCGCCATGCTCGCCTGCGCTCGCATTGGCGCGACGCACTCCGTCGTCTTCGGCGGATTCAGCGCCCAGGCGCTCATCGACCGCATTCACGATAGCGGCGCGAAAATGGTCGTCACCGCCGATGGCGGTTATCGCCGCGGCACAACCGTTCCGCTGAAGAAGAACGTCGACGACGCCCTGCAACAATCCCCTTCGATCACCCGTGTCATTGTGCTTCGCCGCACCGGCTCGGAAGTCATCATGCAGGACGGCCGGGACGTCTGGTGGCATCAGGAATTGGAGCACGTCGACGCGAATTGTCCCGCCGAAAAACTCGACAGCGAGCATCCGCTCTTCATCCTGTACACCAGCGGCAGCACCGGCAAACCCAAGGGTGTCCTCCACTCCACCGCCGGCTATCTCCTCGGCGCGTATCTGACGACCAAATACGTCTTCGATTTGAAAGAACAGGACACGTACTGGTGTACCGCTGACATCGGCTGGGTCACCGGCCACAGTTATTCCGTTTACGGCGCGCTCGCCAACGGCGCGACCACGCTCCTCTACGAAGGCGCGCCGAACTGGCCCGAGCCCGACCGTTTCTGGCGCATCATCGACAAGTACAAGGTCACCATCTTCTACACCGCCCCGACCGCCATTCGCGCGTTCATGCGCTGGGGCGATCAATGGCCCAACAAACACGACCTCGGCTCGCTGCGCCTCCTCGGCACCGTCGGCGAACCCATCAATCCCGAAGCGTGGATGTGGTATCACACCCTCGTCGGCCACAAACGTTGCCCGATCGTCGATACGTGGTGGCAGACCGAAACCGGCTCGATCATGATCGCCCCGCTTCCCGGCGCCATCCCCACCAAACCCGGTAGCGGCACGCTTCCGTTCTTCGGCGTTGACGCCGCGGTCGTCAATAGGGAAGGGCAGGAGCTTCCGCCGAATGTCGGCGGCTACCTCGTCATCCGCCGGCCATGGCCGTCGATGCTCCGCACCATCTGGGGCGACCCCGAGCGCTTCAAACGCCAGTACTGGAGTGAAATCCCGCACGTCTATTTTACCGGGGACGGCTGCCGCCGCGACAAGGACGGCTATTTCTGGATCGTTGGCCGCATCGATGACGTCCTCAATGTCGCCGGCCACCGCATCGGTACTGCCGAGGTTGAAAGCGCGCTCGTCTCGCATCCGAAAGTCGCCGAAGCCGCCGTGGTCGGCCGACCCGACGACCTGAAAGGCCAGGCGCTCGTCGCTTTCGTCACCCCGCGCAGCGGCGTCAATGCCACTCCCGAATTGAAGGACGAGCTTCGTGCCCATGTGGCAACTCAAATCGGTTCGCTGGCCAAGCCCGATGACATCCGCTTCACCGATTCGCTGCCCAAAACGCGCTCGGGCAAAATCATGCGCCGTCTTCTCAAGGAAATCGCCGCCGGTGGCGACGTCAAAGGCGATACGACCACCCTCGAAGATCTCTCCGTCCTCGCCAAACTCAAATCCGACGAGGAATAAATTCGGTCGGAGGGACGCGCTCTGTCGCGTCCGCCTTGTCGCATCGCTCCGTCGCCTGTCATCCTTAGCGCAAGCGAAGGATCTCAGTCGTTCGTTCCTCAATTGGGTTCGTTTTTGGCTTCGTTTTGGTAACTTTTCCACGCCGGCTTGAATCAAATTGGGTTCGTTTTGCAATCCCACCCCCCTCACTGCGCCACCTGCACCGCCAAGGGCGGCGGAACCGCTTCCCCCTTGCGCAGTCGTTGCATCCGCTCCAGTTGATTCATCGCCCGGTATAGCTGCCGTTCCAAACTCCCCTCATACCGCACGATCTTCTCCGCCACCGCCGTCTCCGGCAGAAACGTCGCATCTCGCCGCGCCTCCGCTTCGTGTTCCTCGCGCTCGGCCGCCAACGCCGTCTTCGCCTCGCACCGCGCCAGCTCCTTCTCGACATAACCCAACACCAGCTCCCGCTCCTTCGCCCGCAACGCCTCCGCCTCCAATCCTTCCGCGCCGCTCCTCGCCACCTCCCGCGCCTTCCTCAATCCGGCGCTGATCGAATTCGGCTCGTCCGCAAACGCCGTCGCTACCCGCTCCTCCGCTTCCTTCGTCAATGCCCCGTCTTTCTCAACGCTGGCGCGCACTCCCTCCAGGATGTGCTGCAGATACGCCAGGCCCAACGTGCTCGACTCCGCCCGCCCCGTCAGCAGGGCCACCTGGAACTTCGCGGGACTGAACTCGTCACGCCTCATCCGCGCCTCGTGCACTGATTCCCCGATCTCCCCCCGTTCCGCAATGATCACCCGATGCAGCCGCCAGTAACTCGTCGCGATCCGTTCCACCAACATCTCCTCCATCGGCCCCTCCGGCGCGTAGTAGTCCCAATAGCGACGATAGATCGCCTGAAACTCGCGCTCGTGCTCGTCCTCGTATCGCCCGCGCAACACCACCTCACGCGCCAGCATCCCGCGCTTCGCCGCGTTCAACCGCGAACACGCCTTCCCATGCGCCGTTCGCGGCCCGGTCGAC
Source organism: Verrucomicrobiia bacterium (assembly GCA_035501175.1). Classification (GTDB taxonomy): domain Bacteria; phylum Verrucomicrobiota; class Verrucomicrobiia; order Palsa-1439; family Palsa-1439; genus Palsa-1439. The sequence goes on from DATJWQ010000027.1 coordinate 92,659, forward strand.
CGCGACGCGTTCTTCCGATTCGCTTCCACCTGCTTCATCGACGTTGTCCCTTTCATGTTTCCCATCCTTTCGTGACCCGAAAGTCTGGCACATTTCCGAAAAACCCGTGAATGTACTTTGGAAGGTTTGGAAGGTTTGGAAGCTTTTCTTTTGACCAGCCCGGGGGCAGGTTCAGAGCCTCTTGGAAGACGATCGTTCCTGCATTCGAGCCGACCCCCCCTAAACGCACCGGTTCGGGAGCCACACGCGCCCTCGCGTGCCCGGCTTAACACCACATCCACCCGTCTCTCACCCCGGGAACAAACCCCACGCCCATTCCTCCTACTGTACGGTGTGCGTTGACCCGATTCGGGTACAGGGTCGCAGAGATACGGGCTGGCGATGCTTCGACGAGGGGTGTCCCTGAGAAAATTCCCGTTGTTTGGAAAGGACATGTCATGAAGTCTATCCGGAGACCTCTTGCCGCCACTCGTCGGCATTGGCGTCCGCAAAGCACGACAGCAACATCTTAAGCAGTAACCCGTCCTGATCAGATGCCTGCCTTACCCCTAGTCAGTCGTAGGTGGCTGAGAATCGACCGGTGGACCTTTCCCCACCGGTCGGACGGGTCCTGGCAGGCCGACCGCGTGACCTGCGAGCAACCCCATCCCGTTGAACACGACAACGGGATCTTTAGAGGTGCGCCTTTCAAAACTGCTTCTCGCGGACAACCGAGCCGGACCGGTCAAAATACTGAAGCTTCGTCCCCCGGACCTCCACTCGTGTGATCTGGTCCGTAGCCGACTCGAACACAAAATCATCCACCACATACACCCGGCCAGTCGCTGTGCGCCCGACGAAGTATCGCTCCTTGTCGCGCATCGGAATCTCCACCGAGAACAAGGTACAGGTTGACCCGTCCGATTGCGGGAAGCGACCGAGCCCGCCGCAGCCGTAGCCAGGAAACGCGAGATCGAAGACCGCCTCGGCGAGAGCCGCGTCGCTGGGGAATGACCGGGGAATGCGCGCGCGGGTCATCACCTGCTCAATTCTGGGAAGCTCATTCGTGTCCAGGTTATTGGGATCGTCTTTGTAATCTTCATAGCTCTCGTACCGTTTGCTCATCTTGAATGTCTCGCCGCGGTACGGGATGGTCGTGTCACCGCCGACATCACGTGAGCCGCCGGGGTGGAGCCGATGTGCCAGGACAAATACCGCGAGCGCGGCGGCAAAGACAAAGACCCAGCGCACTCGGCTCTTGGGGGGATTCAGAATGGGAGGCTCTTGCATGGCACGTTGTGCCTGCTCGACCTCTTCGTCGCTCATTTTTACATACAGGCCGCGTGTGACGTGATCCTCGAATGCCTCAAGACTGCGTTCATCAATCCATTGCAGCGCGGCGGTACTGTCGGAAAACACCCGCGGCGTTAGCCCGCGTTTCTGCAGTTCCCCCTCGAATTTCTGATGGATCACTGCCGGGTCGCGAGATTGCACTAACATCTTTTCCCTGCCGGGAGGCGGATCGTAATAGCGTTTCTCGTTCGTGACTGTCAGACTGCCCGTATGGAATGCGGCTGCGAAAGAGATGGTGATGTTCTCTCTTACCTGATTGACCGGCGACGGGACTCGAAGCTTGACATAGTTTAAGAACCCGATTTGCCAGCGATCCCGGTGAAGATAGGTGATCCCGCCCGTGTCCAGATACATGGGGTTCACGTGGCGCTCGATTTTCGAGAACAAACACTCCCCAAACCCGAGCCGGGTAAACACCTTCCTTTCCCATTCCGTTGCGTGCCAGAATCGGTCCGAGAGCTTTTCCTTCGGGCAGGCCCTGTCCGCCGAAAGGTGCGGCATCCAAGTCCCACCCTGTCGCCGCCGCGAGAAACGGGAAGCAGCGAGCATGCGCGGGAGGTTGCGCGCTCCATACCAACGCACCAACTCGTGAATCGTCAGCGCGCGAGTATTCGTCCTGTAATAACCCGGCGTGGCCATGGTCTGTCAGCGGACGTGCAGATTCAGTGTCGAGAAGCCATTCTATCGGACTCTGCCCTCAGGCTTCAACTCGTTTGCCTGGATGAAATTCCCGCCACGTTTTTCGCAAACTACGGACGGCGATCCACACAAGCAGTCCGCCAACACCCAGGTAGAATAACAGGCCCAGATACACCGAGCCGACCAGATGCCCGCCGGTCACGATCGGCGTGCCGTCGTTCGGGTTCTGCGTGAGAAACAACATGATGCCCGACTCGCCCAGATAGGGGGCATGATTCCCGGCAGAAAGTGAGATGGCGCGGGGCCCGAGTTGCATTCCATTCGGCAGGGGCCAGCAGGCGGTGAGCACCTGTGCCGTGATCGTGAACGCATGGTCAAATCGTCCATTCCGCCGTGTCGCGGCAACCGCAAATGCGTTTCCCGAAATGCTGAACCCGTCCACGATCGGACCCGAGTCCACGTCGTACCAACCAAAATTCGTAACGTCGTTCGGATACTCGCGAAATCCAGCGGCCCACCAACGTTCCTGCCAAAAATACTTCTCATACAAGTCGTACCACTGCCTGGACTGCTCGGGCCAGAGGTCGGGCGCCGAGATGAGCACATGCGAGTTGCCAATCCCGCGCGAGGTCTCATCCTGGTGCCCGCTCAGGTAGTCAACGGAGTAGGGGACCAATCCATGCGCATCCACCATCTTGCCTTCAAATCCCCGGATGGCTCTGGCGTAAAACGCCGACCGGTCGATCCCGAGCAGTTGGTCCGCCTCCTTGATCCACGCAATCGCCGCCAAAACGTCGATCGGGTAACATTCCGTCGGATAATCTTCCAGCACGCCGAGCTTCGATCGGTCCAGTTCCGCCGCCAGCGAATCCACCTGGTCGCGCAACAGCGCCCGGTACTGACCGCGTCCATCGAGCTTCTCGTAACTCGTCAGCCCTGAAATCACCAGCGAGCGGAAAAAACGTTTTGCGTGTGCCAATAGTCATTTCCCCAATGCTGCTTCACCCACGTGTGATGGGTTGGATCGACAATCAGGTCCTTGGCAGCCTCCACCGCGCCCCATGAATACGAGATTGGTGAATAGCGCGACAACCGGTGATCCTTCTCCCATGCCGCTTGCAGCGCTTCGGTCGACCGCAGGTAAAACACGCACGTGAACATTGGCCACTCGGTGCTGGGAACGTCGTAGAGATCCAGATGCGCAGCTCGCTTCGAAGCGACACGCTCCCGTGCCCATTGCTCGATGCGCGGCGTCAGATACCGATGCATCCGCCAGGCCTTGGACGGAATCCCGGGTCGGCGCATGGCCGGATCGGCGATGTCGCGAATGGTCGTCAGTCCCGGGAATACAAGAAACCACAACGCAAGGCCGGCCACCAACAGGTTACCCGCCGCCTGATTCGTAATTCGCAGCGTCCGGAGTATCGTCCGTGCGCGAGCCGTTTTCAATTGAGCCTGATTTGGCAGCGAGTTGTCAGTTGTTCATCGGACTGGTATTGGATGCAATCCAGTTGACGAGCAGGAACGTGCAGACGAAATACGAAAACACGCCGTACAGCGTGTCGCTGGCGGAATGCGAGTGTCGATCCACCGCAAGGAAAACATTCACACAAAACGCGACGGCCAGCAACACCACCATCATCCCCTGCCACGACACCGGGTAGTACACCCAGCCAAAACGTTTAAACCAGAACCGCTTCATGGTTGTACTTTGTGCTACAAAGTATTAATCGTCAAGCGCAAACTGTGAATGCTCCTCCGCGTCGCCCGATGCCCGGGATCGGGTCAGGCCTGCGCTCCGGGCCCGGGCAGCACTCCCAGTTGCTGGAGCAAACCCGCCGTGTCCATAAGAATGCGACTCTCCGTCATCCTGCCACCGCGCACCACGTCGATCACCACGCCCCAAACCGTCACCTTTCGTCCCGTCGCCGGTATTCCGAGAAATTCGTCACGATGCGTGCCCGTCCACGTAAACCGGCTCACCACGTTGTCGCCTTCGGCAATCTGTTCGAGGATTGTCCATCGACTGTCTGGAAACGCTGCCGCAAAGCCACCGAGCACCGTTCGCAGCCCCTCGCGTCCCGGTCCCTGGCCGGGGAAGGGCACATGCTCGACAAAACCTTCCACCACCAGCTTGTCGAGCGACTTGAGGTTCTTCTGATTGAGCGCCTGTTCGACAAACTGCTGAATCACGACTTTGTTTGCATTGGTACTCATCGCGGTATCTTCCCTTTCGTCACCTTTCGATCCAACCATTTCTCCATGCTGGTGGGCGTGAAGCTCGCCAGCCGCTCCAGCGCTTCCGCCGGCTCACGCGCGACGATTAACTGCGACAATTGTTCGGGCCGCAAAAATCGCGACTCGACCATGTGCTCCAGGTACTTTACCAGCGGATCGTAATAGCCGTTCACGTTGAGCAGCGCGCACGGCTTGGCGTGCAGCCCGAGCTGCATCCAGACGAATACTTCAACGATTTCTTCCAGGGTGCCGACGCCACCCGGCAACGCCAGAAAACCGTCTGCCAGCGAAATCATCTTGGCTTTGCGTTCGTGCATCGACGCGACGACGTGTTGTTCGGTCAGGCTGTTGTGCCCAACCTCCCAGCGAACCAGATGCTCGGGAATCACGCCCACCACTCTTCCGCCCCCCGCCAGCACCGTATCGGCAAGTATGCCCATCAACCCGACGTTCCCGCCGCCGTACACGAGGGTCAGGTTGCGCTTCGCCAGCAGCGTCCCCAATTCTCGCGCCGCCTGCACAAACGCCGGGTCTTTCCCCGGGCTCGAACCGCAATAAACACAAATCGAGGTCATGGGGCAGCGAAGCTATCGTTGGGCCGCAAGTGTGGCAAGTCGAAATGTCCTCACTCCCGCCACCCTTCCTGGCGCAGGAGCTCACGGAAGCTTTCATTCTGTAACGACAGCGGCGGAAGATAATGGCCAACGTGCTCCCGCTTCCACCAGGCTCCGTCGGCATGAGAGTCGGTGAAATGGTACAGATACAACTCGGCGCGGACGAACGTCGGCGGTTTGTCGGGAAACGGATTATTCGCGAGCAAGCCGAGCACGGGTTTGTCATTCTGCAACAGCTTCGCGACGAGATTCAGAATCCAAGGGTTGTCCCGATAATCCGACATCGCCGCGAACCACATTTGCCAATCGAGCTTCCAATGGTATGGCGACACGATACAGGGACGCCGACGCGGATTGCCGGGTTTGCCCTTGAATTCGTATTCGCGCCATGGCGTATCGTCCGTCGGACTGTCGGAATCGGTTCCTTCGATGATGATCTCGTATCGTTCGCGTGTGATGCTGCCAAACGCGCCGTATGTGTTGACGAGGTGGAGCGGCTCAAAACTGGCGTTCATCGCCTGCTCCGGTGAAATCAGATTCAGGGTGGGCCGAATGCTCAAGACCGCAACCACAGCGAGCAGCACGTAAACAGCGATTCGATGAGCGAGCGGCGAGTAGGTCGGCTCGGGATGATAAATCCGAAACACTTTCGCGAGCATCGCGTCGTCGAAACAGGGGATGCACAGAGCAATCGTCACGTAATTGAGCCAGGAAAGATTGCCGCTGAGAATCAAGGAGAATTGCAGGTAAATCTGGATCAATCCCGCAGCAGCGCGAATCTTTCGCCAGGGCGCGAACAGAAACCACGGCGCGATCAATTCGGCAAACAACGTAAACGCCACGCAGCTCCTCTGCCACCAATGCGGCAGATGATAGAGGTACCAACTCAACGGATTGGGCAATGGTTGCGTCTCGTAGTGGTAATAAAGGCACGTCAGATCACGCCAGCAAATGTCGCCGCGCATCTTGATCATGCCCGCGCCGAAGATGACGCGGAACAGCACCCACAATAGCAGCCACAGTACGATTCGGGGAGGCTTCGTGTTTGAGGAACCGAGGAAAATCGCCAGGAAACCGCTCTCGAGCAGAAGTGTCTCCCAGCCGAATCCGTAAAACACCTGCCCGACATTTACGAGCGATAAATCAATCAGCCACAACAGCGCCCACACCGCGACCGAGAGCCAGATGCTCCACCGCTCGGAAATTCCCGTGACAGCCACGAGCGACAGAACGAGCCCGCACCAGATCATCGCGGTGATGAACGAGTCGGAGTGGTCGACCCAGAACATGCTCGGCGCTTCCCAGAATGTCGCGCGTTGGAGAAACAGTCGCACCGGTAGCAGGCCATGCTCGCCGAGCAACGGAATGTACTGATTTGCCGCGATGAGAAACGCGATCAGGTAGACCGCTCCCAGCAGTCTCTGAAAGCAGTACCGCGTCAGCCAGTACGATGAAGTCGGGACGTGTTCGGTGCTCATGCCGAAGCGCAGGCCTGCGTGCCCGCGATCACTAATGGCTACATCACTGCCCCGCGCGGTTCAATCTCGAAGCTGTTGTGGGCCTCAGGCCGATGCCGTCACGGCATTTGGCACCGGGTGAAGATGATGTTGATAATGCGCGGCTTGCTCGAAGCATGTAAGCGCTTCCTGATAGCGTTCGAGACGATTCAGCACGTTACCCTTGCCGATGTACGCGTCGGCATGGGAATCGTCGAGCAAGAGGGCGCGCTCGTAACTGGCCAGCGCTTCTTCGAGGCGCCCGAGACGTTCGAGCGCCGCGCCCTTCTTGATGAACGCATCGGGCGCATGCCCGTTGAGCGAGACGGCCTGCTCGAAACAGGCAAGGGCATCCATCGGGTGCCGCTGTTCGAGCAGCGCTTGACCGCGTGCGAGCAGCGCGCCCACGTGCACGGCGAGTTCGGGCGCATGCGCCGTCGTCGGAAGAGGACACTTGAAGACTCCCGGCACTTGTCCCCGTCCGCGGAGTTTGCTCTGCAGCGACCACACATAGAACCCCGCGCCGATGGCGGCAATGATCACCATCGCGCCCAGGGCGAAAACGGCGCGCCGCAACGATTCGATGCGCTGCGTCGCGGCTTGGGATTGTTGGCGGGCTTCTTCCACCGCCTGCAATGTCGCCCGCTGCTGAGTTTGGAGTTGCTGCATCGCCTGGAGCGCGAACGTAAGGACTGCGGCACGTTCATCACGGGCGCGCGAGGCGCTATTGGTGGAGGATGGGCTGGTCTCAGCGGAGAACGACGGCACAGAGAATGCCGTGAACGTACAGACCAACAGGCCCGTGCGTAAGGCTCCACGGAAACTTCTGCACATCTTCACGAAGGATTCCCCGAACAGCGACAATAGGGAGAAACGGCCAGAAATCAACAAAAAACCGCTGGTTACGACGGCGGCTTGGCGAAACCCATTACCTGCACGACCTTGTTTCGGCTCGTCGCACCGTGGATGATCTCCACATCCCGGCGTTTCACGCCAAGCCATTCCGCGATCACTTCCACCACGGCTTCGTTCGCCCGGCCGTCCTCGGGAGGAGCCGTGACATAAACCTTCAGCGATCCATCCGCTTGCCGCTGCACCTTGGCCTGTCTGGCCCGTGGGGTGACTCGCACGCTAAACGTTGTGACTGGGGAAGATCGCTCGGCCATCGTTGGTACCCCTTCTTCAGTGAACAACCACATCCGTGAGAATGTCACCACCCAGTTGTTTTGTCGCGGGATCCATGGCCCCGCAGCCTTTGTCGTGCCGAGCCGGGTTGGGTGGTCGCGGGCAGGTATTATCGGATGGTTCCGTGTCGCCGTGACCATCGAGCGCGGCGGAGTTGATGGTGACTGCATAGCGGAAATCTTCGTGGCCTGCTCCCTGCCCGGGGTCGTTGGCACAGTCGTAGGTCACATTGTAGACCAGCGTCAGTTTCTTCTTGGGCGCCAGCACGAATGGAAACCCCTTCTTCGGTGGGACCACCGATATCGCTGGTACCGGACAAGCGCCAAGCGATTCGACGGTGAGAGCCACCACGTTCGTGAGCATGTCCAAACCCGTGAAGTCTTCGGCGTTCGTCCCCAGGTTCTGAATCATGATCTTCACGGGTTTGATCAGGCTCGGTTTTGCGGTTGTCAGCGGAATCTTCTTCGGCGGCACGACGCTCAGAACGGCGAGGTTGTGCGCGGGCTGGAGTGCGCCAATCACGATCACGCGAAAGCTGCACGTATTGGTGTTGCCCGAAGTGTCGACAGCGGTGAACGTGACCAGGTTCGTGCCGACCGGGAATACTGAACCGGAAGCCGGCGAGCAATAGTTGGTCGCAATGCCGCAATTGTCGCTGGCGGCCGGTAACGCGAACTCAACAACCGCATTGGTGAGGCCCGCTGCCAGATTGGTA
>DATJWQ010000028.1:0-59130 GCA_035501175.1 Verrucomicrobiia bacterium
GTTCGGCGCGAACGATTTTGGCAGTGTGATGATGGAAGAGAATGTTGTCTCGCAGGCTGGCGCGACATTTCGGATTGATGAGCAAACCATCCGGCGATTGATTCGCGAGCTCGGGTACGAACCGCATCGCCGCAATAACTGGTATCAACTCTTGAACCAGGAGGGAGTTCCACATGGACAAGATCGAGACGGTGTTGTTGTTCGGGGCACCCGGTAGCGGGAAAGGCACTCAGGGCAAGATGCTCGGGACGCTGCCCGGCTATCGCCACCTCGCTTGCGGCGACGTGTTTCGCTCCATCGATCTGAATAGTGAGATTGGCAAGGTGTTTCTTCAGTACTCGAGCAAGGGGGAACTCGTACCCGACGATTTCACTGTCCGCCTGTGGAAGGATCATATCGACAAGCTCATTCACACCGGAGCATTTCGTCCTGACGCAACGGTGTTGGTACTGGACGGCATACCGCGGAATGTCCATCAGTCAAGGATGCTTGAGCCACACATTGAGGTCATAAAGTTGATTTGCCTGCGCGCGATCCATAATCGGGAGGAGATGGTTCGACGTCTGAAGTCGCGCGCGCTGAAAGAGAATCGTCTCGACGATGCGAATGAGAAGACCATCGCGCACCGTCTGGAGGTTTACGACACCGAATCAGCGCCTGTCCTGGAGTATTACCCTGAGCAGCTGCGCGTCGATGTGGATGCCCTGCAGACGCCCATCGAGGTGGCCCATGATATTTTGAGCGCGCTGTTGGGGCGCACGCAAGAGTTGCATCGGATTGAAGCTGCTGCGGTTACGAAGACAAAGTAGCGTTCAGATTTGAACTGAGACGTTCAATTCCGGCGACTGCTCCCTTGGCGAATCGGGCACCCCCTTGCGGAACCGTCTTTGCCTGGTGGTGTTGGATAGGCCAAGTGACGCAGGCAACTTTGAGAAGCGTGAGCGAACATTTTGGCACACACGGTGCTGAAAAGACCGCGTCTCCAGTTGCAGGACGGGTCGCAACCTCAAGGCATTGGCTGGGGTAAACATTGCTTGGCGCACGACCCGTCAAAACAAATCAGCCGAGCAAGGAGCATGAAAAGGACGACGATGAAGGCGAAGAAATGGATCATAGGAGGATTAATCGCTACAGCGGCTGCGGTCTTGACGACGTGGGCTCTTCCACCGCAGTCGCGCACGGTGCGCACGACCGCATCAATTACTGCGGTTTACCAGTACCCGAATCCCTTGGCGACGAATACAGCCATCCTGGGGTTCGAAACGCTCGCGGGGCATGACATTGTCAATCTGGCGTTGGGTACGTCCCTGGAAACAGTCCGCACGAATGAGCTTCTGGCGATGGACATTGACTGCGGTTCCACCGCGGCAAGTCTCGTGATTTACGGCGAGTCACAGGGGAGCAATCTGCTCACCATTGCGCAGAGCACGAGCATGACCGCGCTGACCGGGCAGGACAATCCAGCCGCCGTGGGTCCGAACCACGAAAGGTTTGTGATTCAAATGGGCGTCAATACCAATGGCTTCCTCGTAGGCGGGTCGTTCACGATTGCGGGCAGACTCTATCTGACTCCGAGCAACGGTTGTCCCGCAGTGGTGCTCGTCGACACGGATAAGGGACATGACAAGGTCTGCGCCGACGCCAACATCAAAGACCTGGATGTGAAGGGAAGCAAAGACAAGAGTATCAGCGGAGAAGCGCACTTGATCGGTCTCACCGACGTGATTGTCCTGGATGGCTCGACGAATACGTTCCTCCTTCCAGACGGGAAGTTCACGATGAAGCGCATTCTTACGTCGAACTAGTTCCCCGTATACCCAAACCGTTTGCGTAAAGCGGACAGTGCTCAAAGGAGCCTGTCCGTTTTGCTTTTTGGGTGGCAGCGGCATCGCCATGCGGGTTACCACCTCGCTGGAATGGTGCCGAGGACGAGAAAACTGTAACGCCTGGCGCCGATGTTTCGTCTGGCTTGGGTGGCACCATCGGGAGTGTTGTCCCACGTGGAAACGGGAGGGCTCGGCAATGTTCCCGATCAAAACGAAATCCGAGTCATTGGGAGACAATTGCTATGAGATTGAAGGGGTGGTTTTCACTGGGCGCCGTGATTTCGATCATGGCCAGTTCCGCGGGGTTTGCACAAACACGCACGTTTCGCTCGCCTGCAGCTTTCGAGGGGGTGGTTCAAGATACCGATGTTGCTGGCAAGCCAGCGTATGCGTTTGAGGCGTTCGACGGAAACAGTCTTGTGAACCTGGCGCTGGGCACGTCATTGGAAACAGTCCGGACGAACGAGGTGCTCGCGCTGGAATTTGCCTGTGATAGCAGTTCGGTCCAGTTGGTGGCATTTGATAAAGCGGCCGCAAGCAATCTGGTGGTCATTGCCACCAGTTCCAAGATCAGTGTCGTCCAACAACAGGGGTTGGATACTGCGCTATTTCCGTCCCGGGAACGGTTCGCCGCAGAGCTCGAGGTTGTCGCATCGGGCAACGCCAGCAACGGTATCGCGGGCGGCTTTATCGATGTCGCGGGCCGGGTCTTTCTCAGCCCGACAAATGGTTGCCCGCGCGCATTGCGGGTGGACACGGATCGGCGTGATGATCGGATCTGCGGTGATGCGACGACCGTCCAGGACCCGGACAATACCGGTGTTCTCCGAGCGTATGCGGGACGCGGACACTTTCATGGCGCGATCTATGTGATTGGTTCCGGTACGACAAACACCGTGTTGGTGCCGGAGGGCGCGCTGAGTATCGATCGTCAACTCAGTCCGTAGTTGCTTGGGGCAAGCCGTGTTTGTTTCCAGGAGACGGACAGGCGCTTCGGTGCCTGTCCGTTTCACTTTTTGTGCGTGCACTTGTTTTCGATGGCGGCCTCTGCTACTGCTGTCGCCAGCAAACATGCGCATCGTATTCATGGGAACCGCGGAACTGGCCGTGCCGTGTCTCGAAGCCATCACGAAGATGCCGGGACAAGAGGTCGTTGCCGTTGTCACTCAGCCAGACCGTCCGAAGGGACGCGACCTCAAGTCGGCGCCGTCGCCGGTGAAAGTCGAGGCCAGCCGCCTTGGGCTTCCGGTCGAACAGCCATTGAAGATCCGCGAGACGGCGACGATTGATTTCTTGCGCGCGGCCCGGCCGGATCTGATCATCGTCGTGGCCTACGGTCAGATTCTTCCGAAATTGGTTCTGGAGCTTCCCCCCGTGGGCTGCGTAAACGTCCACGCATCGCTGCTCCCGCGTTGGCGCGGGGCCGCGCCGATCCAGTATGCAATTCTCCACGGCGATCGCGAGACCGGCGTCACGACGATGTACATGGACGAGCACATGGATACGGGCGACATCATTTTGCAGCGCGCGGACCTTATTCACGCTGACGACACGAGCGCGACATTGCACGACCGCTTGGCGAAGCTCGGTGCGGGATTGCTGGCCGAAACCGTGGCCTTGATCGCCGAAGGCAGAGCCCCGCGCGCGAAGCAGGACGAGACCAAAGCCACACATGCCGGGAAGATCGCCAAGGAAGATGGTCGCATTGATTGGAGCCGTCCTGCGGCTGAGATCGAGAGACAGATTCGCGCCTTCAATCCATGGCCGAGCGCCTACGCGCAGCTTGGTGACACGATGTTGAAGATCTGGAAAGCCGAGGCTGTTGATGGCGCTGCTGGAAGGCCGGGCGAGATAACCTCGGACTTCGTCGTCAGCACTGGCCAAGGGGCACTGCGAGTTCTTGAGGTCCAATCCGCCAATGGCAAGCGGATGCCGGTCAACGCCTTTCTCCGAGGGCACCCGGTCGAGGCGGGCACGTTGATGAAGTAACACTCGATCGAATTGGCGCGGCGATCACACAAACCAGTCGGCTTGCGCATCGGGCGCATGTCGCTACAATGAGCGATAATGCAGACCGCTTCGGATCGTGGCGCATCCACATGGCTCCGCCCGGAATTTATTCGGCTCCTCGCCATCCTGTGGGTTGTTGGATTGGCGCTTGTCTATTGGGTCCGGTTTGACGGCTGGGCCATCCTCCCGCAATTGGCGGACACGATCAGCGTGTCAATGCCCGTGCTTCACATCGGCGCATATTTCCGCGAATTCTGGACGGCGCGGATGTATGACGTTGGCTGCGTCGCCGGCATCGTCGCGGCGGCGCTGGGGCTCGGCGCGACGGTTGCCGGCGGACTGATCGTGCGGCGCGACACGTTGGGAATGCTGTTCGCGCTGGGGGCGGGGCTGTGGCTTCTTGCGGTCCTGGTGCTCATCGCAGGAGCCGTTTCCATCGCGATGGTGCCGTACACGTTTCTCGTATTGGCGTGCTGGTTCCTGCCAGCCCCCCGGAAATTCTTCCGCGATTTGCATGTGTCGACCGAACGGATCGATGGTTGGGCGAAGCTCATGCTCGCCCTGATCTTCCTTGCAGCGGTCCTCAACGTCGTCGGCGCACTGGCGCCGCCATTCGAGTACGACGAATTGGAATACCACCTTGGCGCGCTGGCGGATTACCAGCGCGCCGGGCAGATCGTATTTCTCCCGCACAATTTCTACAGCAACATGCCACAGTTGACGGAGATGCTGTACCTGCTCGCGAAGACCGCGTCATCGGATATTGCGGCGAAGTTGTTGCATTGGCTGTTTGGTCTATTTGCCGCGGGCGCGGTTTATGGTGTGGCTCAGAGATTGTGGTCTCGAGCGGTTGGTCTGACAGCGGCGGCGTTGTTTTATTGCACACCGTTCGTCCAGGACCTGAGTCAGACTGCGCGGATCGATTTGGCGACGGCATTCTTTGCGACGCTCGCATTTGGCGGGCTGGTATTGTGGATGGATGATGAGGGGAAGCGGGAGCTTCTCTGGTTGTCGGCGCTTGGCGCTGGTGGAGCGGTCGCCACGAAGTGGCCGGCCGTCGCAGTGGTGTTGGTTCCGGCCGCTGCGGCATTGGTGTGCCGACGGAAGCTCCGGTTGCTCGCGTCGTGTTGCACGATAGCGGCCGTCATGATCGCGCCCTGGCTGGTCAAGAACTGGCTTTTGGCAGGCAACCCGGTGTACCCGTTACTGAATTCATGGTTTCCAAGCTCAACCTGGAGTTCAGCGCAGGCGTTGGTGTTTTCCGAGCGGCATGCGCCAACGTTCACATGGACGACCTGGCTGGAGTTCATCCGGTTGCTGTGGACATATTCGTTCGTCGAGCCCGGTGCGGTGCCGCTATTGCTGATGACAACGCCGTTGGTTTTTTTGGTTCGGAAGACCGAGCCTGCGGCCCGGCGCGCCGGGGGGCTTTTCGTGGGCGCGTATGTGGGATGGTTCTGCTGTACATTCCGGCCCTGGCGGTTTTTATTTCCTGCCTTTGGCGTGGCAGCGGTTGCCGCCGCCTTTGCCATGGAAAGACTCGGTCGAGACACCCCGGTGCGGATTGCGATGCGTTTTTCCATCGTGGCGGTGATGATCTCGAGCCTGGCGGCACTCGCGCTGAACGATCTCGTGGATGTGGGCGACCCGTCGAGGACGCCGCCGCAAATCAGCCTTGCGCAATACGCACTCGGCCAATTCACGCGCACCGATTTCATTTCGCAGGTGGGCGGAGGCGTGTTGGAGCCGATCATGTGGATGAACGAAAACCTGCCCGCGAACGCCAAAGTGCTCTATGTCGGAGAGGCCCGGGCGTATTATGCGAAGCAGGAGGTCATGTACAGCACCGCATTTGACCGCAACTCGCTGACAGCCATGTCGCAGGTTGCGAAAAGCCCCAAGGAATTGGTATCGGCGTTGCGGGCGCGAGGTGTCACGAACGTATACGTGAATTTTTCGGAAGTGAACCGCCTGCAGAAAGGCTACCATTATATGGCGGATGCCAACTGGGGTTTGATTCAAGAGACCCTTGGCCAGGGGCAATTCGCCAAGGTGATCCATGCTTCCGGGCCACGAATCGTGTATGAATTGGAAGAATAGAGAATGAGGATTTGCCACGTCATTACGCGGTTGATCGTCGGTGGGGCGCAGGAGAATACTGTGACCTCCTGCATCGGGCTGCGGAAGATGGGCCACGAAGTGGATTTGGTGATCGGCCCACAGACGGGCCCGGAGGGCTCGCTCTATGAACAAGCGAAGGCGGCGGGTGTACCCATCACCGTGGTGGACGAATTGAGGCGCGCGCCGAATCCGTTTCACGATTTGGGCGCGGGCCGGACATTGCGACAACTCTTTCGGGGGAGACGATACGACTTGGTGCACACGCACAGCGGCAAGGCCGGCCTGATCGGGCGCATCGCGGCGACGAGGGAACGCGTGCCGATCATCGTGCACACCATTCATGGGCCTTCGTTTTACCGTTACCAGAATCCCATCGGCAATTGGGTGTTTCGCTGGGCCGAACAAGTGGCTGGTACGTACACCACGAAGTTCGTCTCTGTTGCCGATGCCATGACCGAACAGTATCTGGCGGCGGGAATTGGCACACCAGACCGGTACATCACAATCCATAGCGGGATGGACATCGATTCCTTTCTCACGGTGAGTCGTGACGAAGCTCTGCGCGAATCCCTCGGGATTACTGCGACCGATCTCGTGGCGGGGAAAATCGCCCGACTGTTCCGCCTGAAGGGTCACGAATTTCTTTTTGAGGCCGCGCCGCGCATTGTCGCGGCGGTCCCGAATGTGAAGTTCCTATTGATCGGTGACGGGGTATATCGCGAGCGTTTTGAACGGCGAGCGACAGAGTTGGGGTTGCGAAAGCATTTTGTCTTTGCCGGGCTTGTACCCCCGCGAGAAATTCCGCGGTACGTGGCCTCGATGGATCTCTTGGTGCATCTCTCGTTGCGCGAAGGTTTGCCGCGGGCGTTGTCCCAGGCATTGGCTTGTGGAAAGCCGGTGGTGGCGTTCGACGTCGATGGCGCGCGCGAAGTGTGCATTGGTGGGGAGACCGGGCTGCTGGTGCGTGTGGGAGATCAGAACGGGCTGGCCGGGGCGGTGATTCGATTGTTGCAGGATACGGCACTGGCGCATAGAATGGGTCTGCGGGGAAGGGAATCGGTCAGAGAGCGGTTTTCGGAGGTGCGAATGGTGCAACAACTGGACGAGTTGTACCGGCGACTATGGGCGGCGCGGCGCTGATATGCATTGGCTGCTCATTTACCTGTATGTCTTTGATGTCAGTTTTGTGCTGGCGTTGATCTTCACGCCGGGGTTCAAACGTATTTCCTTTCAGTGGGATTACGTTGATGAACCCGACCAGGAACGCAAAATCCACACGCAGGCCATGCCTTTGCTGGGCGGAGCGGCGGTGTTTTGCGCCTTCGCCGCGAACGTGATCTTCAATTATATGTTCATCCTGCCGTTGGGAAGCCGGGTGGATTTGCCATTGATCGACATGCCCGACGTGAAGATGTACCTGGAAGGCGCGTTCTCCGTGTGGCCGAAGCTGCTGGTGATCGTATTGGGCGGCGGTTTGATGGTGGCGCTCGGCATGTATGACGACAAGTACGAGCTCAGTGCTCGGACGAAACTGGTTGCGCAGATTATCGTCGCCGTACTGGTTGCACTCGCCGGGATCCGAATTACCGCGTTCATTCACAACCGACTCATCAACTATGTCATGACCGTGTTGTGGATCGTGACGATTACCAACGCGATGAATTTTCTGGATAACATGGATGGGTTATGCACGGGAATCGGGCTGGTTTGTTCATTGATGTTTGGGTTTGTGGCGGGCATACAGCATGAGTATTTCGTGTGTCTACTGGCGGTGGCGCTGGCCGGCGCGCTCCTGGGATTCCTGCCGCACAATTTCAAGCCGGCGAGTATTTTCCTCGGAGACGCCGGCAGTCATTTTGTCGGCTATATGCTGGCGGTGCTGCCGATCTGTGTGACGTTCTATCGACACGGGAAAACGCCGACGTGGTTGCCGGTACTGATTCCACTGCTGGTGCTCGCGGTGCCGCTGTTCGACCTCGTGATGGTAACGTGGATTCGCATCCGGCACGGTCAGCCGGTATATCGGGGTGACGTGAACCATTTGTCGCACCGGTTGGTGCGGTTGGGTCTTCCGCAAAGTTGGGCGGTGACACTGATCTATCTGATTACGCTCACGCTCGGTCTGGGCGCGACGATCTTGTTGTGGTCGCAAATGACCGCGGCACTGGTCGTCATCGTCCAATCCCTTTGCATTCTTGCCATTGTGACGTTGCTGGAGCGCATGGGCGGAAAGTGACACGGTTGACTCTGGCCGGGTTAGCTGCGATTATTTCGCGCCCATGAAATTCTACGTCACAACGCCGATTTACTACGTCAATGACCGCCCGCACATTGGGCATGTGTACACGACGACGATTGCGGATATCACGGCGCGATTTCATCGCCTGTGCGGGGACGAGGTGTTTTTTCTGACGGGCACTGACGAACACGCGGCGAAGGTGGTGGATTCCGCAGCGGAGCGCGGAGTGACGGCGCAACAGTGGGCGGACCAGAATGCGAAGGCCTTTCAGGATACATTCGCCAAACTGGGTATCCGCAACGACGATTTCATCCGCACGAGCCAGGAACGGCACAAGGTCAAGGTCCAGGAGTACGTTGGCGAGTTGCTACAGACCGGCGACGTTTACCTCGGTGACTACGAAGGCTGGTACGACGCAGGGCAGGAAGAGTATTTGCCCGAGAACAAGGCGAAGGAGTACGAGTTCAAATCGCCGTTCAATGGCAAGCCGCTCGTGCGGAAAAAGGAAAAGAATTATTTCTTTCGCCTGAGCAAGTACAGCGACCAGCTGTTGAAGTTGCTGGAGGAGCGGCCCGAGTTTGTCCAGCCGGACGTACGGCGGAACGAGGTGCGGAATCGGATTCGCGAGGGGCTCAACGATGTTCCAATTTCGCGCGCGGGGGCGAGCGAGTGGGGCATTCGTGTGCCTGGCGACGCGGAGCACACGATCTACGTGTGGATCGACGCACTTTTTAACTATCTCTCGACGGTCGACACGGACGAGCGACGGAAATTCTGGCCCGCGGACGTGCATCTCATCGCCAAGGACATCCTTTGGTTTCACGCGGTGATCTGGCCGGCGATGCTGATTGCGTTGAAGCGCGAACTGCCACGACAGGTTTACGCGCACAGCTTTTGGATCAGCGAAGGCCAGAAGATGAGCAAGAGCCTGGGCAATTTCGTCGATCTCGAAAAGATCGACCGATACGTGGCCAACTTTGGTCTGGATGCCTTTCGGTATTTCCTCGGTCGGTATGGTCCGCTGGGAATCAACGACAGCGATTTCGCCGAGGCGCGATTTAACGAAGTGTACAACGCGGAACTGGCCGACAAGCTCGGGAATCTGGTCAACCGCACACTGACGATGATTCAGCGCTATCGGGGCGGCGCGGTGCCCGCGCCCAACGACAAGGCCCTGCAGGCCGGGGCGGCAAAGATGGTGGCAGCGTACCATGATGGAATGGGGCGCCTGGACTTTGTCGGGGCGCTGGAGGCGTTGTGGGGGTTTGTGGTGCGTTCGAATCAATTCGTCGAAGAGAGCGCGCCATGGAAACTGGCCAAAGACCCGTCGCTCGCGCGTCAACTGGATGGTGTGCTGTACAACCTGGCGGAGTCAGTGAGATTGATCTCGATAATGGTCGCGCCGTTCATGCCGGGGACGAGCGAGGCGATTCGCGCCCAGCTCGGGATCGGAGACAAGCCGGGACTTCTGGCAGAGGAAGCGAATTGGGGTCGGCTTGCGATTGGCACAAAGTTGGGCCAGATTGCGCCATTGTTTCCGAAACGCACATGATCCACTTTCCCGAGTCGTCCCGGTTTCATATTATTGACGAGTCGAAGATTGAGCCTCGATTTGGTCATCTTACTCCGCGGGACGTGTACGTGTATTTGCCGGAAGCCGCGGAACAGGACCATCGGCGTCGGTTCCCGGTGTTGTACTGCCACGATGGTCAGAATATCTGGGACGATCCGCATTGCTGTTTCGGGCATGGCGGATGGTGCCTGAATCAGATCGCGGACCATCTGGCGCGCGAGGAAAAGATCGAGCCGATTATCCTCGTGGGGATTCCCAACACGCACGCGCGATACCGCGAATACACGCCGGTCAAAACGTACGACGAGATTCTTGCCCATCCGTATGCGAACTACGTGGTGGATGTGGTCAAGCGATACGTGGATCGGAGATTTCCGACGAAGAGAGATCGCAAGCACACCGGAATGTTGGGCTCATCGCTTGGAGGGCTGGTGACGTTGTGGATGGCGCACAAACTTCCCGAGACGTTCAGCAAAGCGGCGTGTCTGTCCGGCGCGTTTCAGGTGCGGGATCGCCAGAAGAAATCGTTCGTGGAATTTGTGCGGGAATGTCCACATCAGGATGTTCGCGTGTATCTGGATTGCGGGACGGTGCAGGATGGAATTCGCCAGACGCGCCAGGTTCACGAAGCGTATTTGTCGCGCGGGTGGCATGAGCGGGATGACCTGATGTATTTTGAGGACAAGGGTGGCGAGCACAACGAACGATGCTGGCGCGAGCGGGTGTGGCGGAGTTTGGTGTTCCTGTATGGGACTGCGCGGGATCGTCCGTAGGAGCGGTTGCGGCGACGGCGCGAGGTTGGGCGACATTTTTTAGAAATTTCACGAAAAGGTGTTGACACATTTTTGGTGTCGTGTCTTAATGTGGGGCGCTGTGGGGAAGAATGGTTGTGCGGTAGGGAATGGTGGTTGTCAAGGAGGAGCCACGACTCCCAATGGTAAAGGCACTAACAAGGACGGTGTTCTTTGGCACGTTTCGGCACGCTGTAGACGACAAGAACCGTGTCGCGATACCAGCCAAATGGCGGGCGGCAGCGAAGGGCTCGAAAGAGTTCTACGTATTGCCCGATCCAAAAAACTGTCTGGTGGTACTAACCGCGTCCGCGATGGAGAAGATGTTGGAGCGCGCCGACGACATTTCGATTGGAGAATACGAACGGCGCGACGTGTTGCGAGTGATCGCCTCCCGGGCACACGGTTCCCCGTGCGACAGCCAGGGGCGGATCGGGTTAACCGACCAACTGCTTCAGCACGCCGCGATCGAGAAGGAAGCCGTACTCGTGGGAATGCTGACACGATTTGAGATGTGGTCGCCACAGCGATGGGCCGAGGTTGACCGCAATGGAATGCAGAACTTTTCGGAAGCCGCCAAGCAGGTGGGTTTGTGAGGTTTTAGATGAGTCAAGAAGGCATTATGAATTTTCTGAGTGTGAACCGCAGCCTGACGAATCGGGGCGGTGAAATGCGGCAGTTTCGTTTGCCGCGAATGAATCCATTTCCGAAGTTGGACAATCGGATCGTCCGATCGACCAGCAGTGACGACGTGTCGGCGTCCGCGTCGCGCCCGGTGGGGCGCGGTGCGGTGATCATTGAAGGAGGCCTTGGATGTTTGCCGGAGATGGCCACCGACGTGATCGATCTTTCCGCCAACTACGCCGTTGAGAACGTGAAGCGCGAGCGTTCGGGCAATACTCCCTGGTCGCGCGTTGGATTTGGGCATTTGGTCGGACGGGTGTTGGGTGGTCATCGCGCCGTGCGCTTGTGAGGGAGCTGGCAGACCGGGCACGGTTTTGTGAGGCGATGGCGTCGGGAACGGGAATTCCCGGGAGTGGGCAGGGGGAGGATGGCAGAGGGGGTCAGGATCGGCGAATGTACGTAGTCGATTTCTTTCCGATCCGGACTTCTGCATGACCTACCACAAGCCTGTACTGCTCCAGGAGGTTGTACACCAGTTGCAGCCGCGCCACGGCGGTTTGTACGTGGATTGCACGGTTGGCGGCGGCGGACATGCGCGGGAGATTTTGCGCGCGTGCGGGCCGGACGGGAAGTTGGTCGGGCTGGACTGGGACGAGGAAGCTGTAGCTGCGAGCCGCGAGGAGTTGGGTGAATTTGGGGCGCGCGTTGAATTGGTGCGCGCCAATTACGTGGAGTTGGAACGAGTGCTGATGAGTGTGCGAGTAACAGTGGTGGATGGGGTTCTGTTCGACCTCGGTGTGAGTTCGCGTCAGTTTGACGAGCCAACACGGGGTTTTAGTATCCTGCGGGAAGGCCCGCTGGATATGCGGATGAGTCGCCAGCTTGGGGCAACCGCTCGGGACATCCTTCGCACCGCCAGTCTGGAGGAACTGGCCAGGATCTTCTACGTGTATGGCGAAGAGAAACGTTCCCGAGCGATTGCCCGCAACATCGTTGCCGAACGCGAGAACGCCCCACTGGAGACCACCCGCGAGTTGGCGCGCCTCGTGGAGCGGGTATTGGGGCCCAAACGGGGCGCCATTCATCCGGCAACGAGGGTATTCCAGGCGCTGCGAATCGCCGTGAATAACGAACTCGACAATCTCCGTCAAGGGCTGGAGATCGGCACCCGCTTCCTGCGTTCCGGCGCGCGGATTGCCGTTATTTCATTTCATTCGTTGGAAGACCGGATTGTGAAGCAGTTTTTCGTGGAGAAGAGCACCGGCTGCATTTGTCCACCGGACCTGCCGGTGTGCCGGTGCGGACGGAAAGAAACTCTGCGGATCGTGACGAAGAAACCGATCAGGGCCGCAGAAGGCGAAGTGGGCAGCAACCCGCGCGCGCGGAGCGCCAAGTTGCGCGTTGCGGAGAAGATTTAGAAGGAGAGCATTTGGTTGGGGGTGGGGAACCCCTGGGGGGTCGGTCAAAAGGAGGTCGGCCCCCCGGCCAAATTTCGTAATGAAGCGGAATCGTAAACGCGAGTCATTGAGGTTGGGGACAGTAACCAGGTCGCTGGTGGTCTGTGTTTGCGTGGCAATCAGCGGCTTGGGGTACGTCTGGCAGAAGAACGCGATCTATCGGTTGGGCGACGAGATCAAGAAGCGCGAAGCGCTACTGTCTTCCGCTCAAAAGCGCAATCTGATGCTGGCCGCGCAATTGGCGCATCTGGAATCCCCGTCGGAACTGGAACTCAAGTGCCAGCAATACAATCTCAGCCTCGTCGCCCCGAAGGAGAACCAGGTTGTTCGGTTGTATGAACCGGGGCCGGAATGGGACGTGCAGATGGCCAGCACGCCGTTGCCGTCGAGGCTTCCCGTACAGCAGCAGGCCAAGTTGCAATTGCGAAACCCGCAGTCCCGGGCATTCGCTCAATAAACGACATGACATTGGCACCGCAACATGGCAGGGCGTTGATCGTGGCCGGAGCACTGGCGTCGGTATTCATGGCGCTGGCGTTTCGGCTGTTCGACCTGCACGTACTGCAGCACAAGGAGCTGAGTGCCATAGCCCAGGCGAACCGCGAGGAAGTGGTGCAACGGCAGGGACGTCGTGGCTCCATTCTGGATGCGAATGGCAATCTCTTGGCCGACAGTTTGTCCGTTCACATTGTCACAGCGGATGCGACGATTACCGCGCCTCACGCTGCCGACATCGCTCAAAAGCTCGCGCCACTGCTCAAGACGGACGTCGAATCCCTCACGCAAAAGCTTGGTGGCCAATCCCACTACGTTCGACTCAATCCACGGGTCAAGCTGGATGAGGACGCCGTGCAGCAGATTCGGGCGATGAAGTTGAAGGGCATCTATTTCGAGGATCAATTCGTCCGTTCGTACCCGAACGGTCCGTTGGCCAGTCATGTGATCGGTTTCGTCGATGCTGAACACAAGGGGGTGCAGGGCATCGAGGCGTCGATGGAGGACTATTTACAGGGGCAGGCCGGGTATGAGGTGGTCGAGCGCGACCGCAAGGGCCGGGAGATTCGGGCCCTGCGCACCGAGGACCTCGGGCCCCAGGACGGTCTGAACGTTGTTCTGACGGTTGATCAGGTGATCGAGCACATTGCCGAGCAGGAACTCGACAAGGCCATGGCGCAGTTCCATCCCCACGCGGGTGTGATTATCGTCTCCCGCCCGACGACGGGGGAAATCCTGGCAATGAGTTCGCGGCCGACGTTTGATCCCACGGATATGACCGCCTCGGATGCTGATGCCCGGCGGAATCGGTGTATCAGCGATGTCGCGGAGCCGGGGTCGACGTTCAAGATCGTGGTGTGCTCGGGGGCCTTGAACGAAGGCATTGTGACGCTCGCTGACCAGTTCGACTGCGAAAACGGGGCGTTCATGTACGCGGGCCGGGTATTGCATGACGCGCATCCATTCGGCGTGCTGAGCGTCGAAGAGATCCTGTTTCATTCCAGCAATATTGGGGCGGCGAAAGTGGCCCTGCGAATGGGGCCGTCGCGGCTGTATGAGTACATCCGACGATATGGGTTCGGCCACAAGACCGATATCAATTTGCCGGGGGAAGTCTCGGGGATCGCGCATCCGCTGGCTCGCTGGAACAGCCTGTCCATTACGCGAATTCCGATGGGGCATGAGATCGCGGTGACGCCGCTGCAGATGTTGATGGCGATGAATACCATCGCCAATCAGGGTGTGCGGATGAAACCGATGATCGTGAAGAGTGTCGTCAGCGAAGACGGCATGCCCGTGTTGCAGTATCACCCTCAGGCGGTTGGACCGGTCATCTCGCCGCGCACCTGTGAGTTCATGAAGGTGGCCTTGCGCAAGGTGGTCGGCCCCGGGGGCACGGCGCCGAAAGCGGCGGTGGAGGGGTTCGACGTGGCCGGCAAGACCGGCACGGCACAAAAGATCGAAAACGGCCAGTACGTCCGCAAGTATTACTCGTCGTTCATCGGTTTTTTCCCGGCATCGAATCCGCAGATTTCGATTTTGGTCTCGTTGGATGATCCGGTGGGGGATGTGTACTACGGCGGATCGGTCGCCGGGCCGGTGTTCCGCGCGGTTGCGGAGAAAGTCGCCGAGTATCTGGGCTTGGAGCCGCAACCTCCGCCGACCGAGGTAACAAAGGTGTCATGAAACTTGCTGATATCGTCAAAACGTTCACGCCGCTGGCGGTTGAGGGACCGCTGGACCAGGAAATCACCGGTATCGCCTACGATTCGCGGCGCGTGATGCCGGGGCACATGTTTGTGGCCATGCGCGGGGAGAACACGGATGGCCATCGCTTTGTCGAGGCGGCGATCGATCGCGGGGCGGCTGCGGTTGTTTTGGAGCGCGACATGGGGTTCAGCCCGCGCGCCACGCGTATCAAAGTCAGCGATGCCCGCCGATCGATGGCGCATGCGTCGGCACAATTTTACCATCATCCCTCGCAGAAATTGAAGGTCGTCGGCATCACCGGCACGAACGGCAAGACGACGACCGCGTTCATGGTCCGGGCGATCCTCGAGGCGGCGGGCATCTCCTGCGGGCTGTTGGGGACGGTCCAATACCAGATTGGCGCGCGCGTGATTCCGGCGTCGCGGACGACACCGGAGTCTGTGGATATCCAGGACATGATGAGCCAGATGCTGCGGGTGGGCTGTGGCGGCGTGTCGATGGAAGTCAGTTCTCACGCGATCGATCAATTGCGCGTCGAAGGCGTGGACTTCGACGTGGCGGTGTTCACGAATTTGTCGCGGGACCATCTCGATTACCACGGGACGATGGAAGACTATTTTGAGTCAAAAGTGAGGCTGTTCAGCGCGTTGGGCAGTGTTCGGAAAGCCGGCCGCGCGGTAGTGAACGCGGATAATGCGTACGGGTGCGAATTGATCGAGCGTTTGGGTGGGGACCGCGCCGTAATCACTTACGGCGTATCAAGCGCCGCGGTCGTTCGCGCCGAGGACGTGCGTGTGTCGACGGAAGGAAGTTATTTCGTCGTGCACACACCCCAGGGACGTATCCCGATGTCACTTCCCTTGATTGGTCGCTATAACGTGTCCAACGCGCTGGCAGCCATTGGCGCCAGTCAGGTGCTCGGCATTGAGCTGCCGATCGTCGAATCGGCGCTGAGCCATTTGCACCCCGTGCCGGGGCGGGTTGAGAGTGTCCAGGTGCCGGAGGACTACAAGGTCTTCATCGATTACGCACATACGGCCGACGCGCTCCGCAACGTGCTCGTCACCGTGATGGAACTGACACGGGGTCGCGTGATCGTGGTGTTCGGCTGCGGGGGCGACCGCGACAAGGGCAAACGCAAGTCGATGGGGGAAACGGCTTGCGAGCTGGCGGATTTCTCGATTCTGACGACCGACAATCCGCGCACCGAAGATCCGCGGGAGATTTTGAAGCAGATCGAGGACGGTTTCACGACGGCGAACGGTCGGCGGCACCAGGTCATTGAGGATCGTCGCGAGGCCATCGAGCGCGCGCTGGATATTGCGCGGCCGGGCGACGCGGTGGTCATCGCCGGCAAGGGTCACGAGACCTACCAGGAATTTGCCGACACGGTCGTGCCGTTCAGCGATCGTCAGGTGATCGAGAACTATTTTGAATTGAATGGAGCAAGATGGAAACCTTGCGTTTAGAGCAATTGGCCGAGCTGTGTGAAGCGCAGCTGATTCGCGGCGAGCCCGACCGGCTCGTGAGCCGGATCAGTATCGATTCACGCGCCCTGAGCCGCGGAGATTGTTTTGTGGCGCTTCGCGGCCCGCGGTTTGATGGACATGATTTTGTATCCGATGTGGCTCGTTTGGGGGCATCGGCGGCGGTAGTCTCGAATCCTACCCGTGCAATGAACTCGCCTAGTGCCTTGGCGCTTCTCCAAGTGCAAGACACCCTCACCGCATTGCACAAACTCGCAACGAACTACCGCCGACTCATGCCCCCAACGACCCGCCTCGTCGCCGTCACTGGTTCGAGCGGGAAAACGACCACAAAGCAACTGATCGCCGCCGTGTTGGGGGAGCGGTTCAACGTAGTGGAATCCACCGGCAATAACAACAACCAGATTGGCGTGCCGCTCAACTTGTTACGACTGGAGCGCGCGCACAATTACGGCGTATTTGAGTTGGGGACCAGCCGGCCCGGCGAGATCCCGATGCTGGCGGACATGGTCAAACCCGACATTGGCGTCATCACCAACATCGGTCTGGGACACGTCGAGGCGCTCGGCGATGAAGCGGGTGTGGCCCGCGAGAAGGGGGCGCTATTCGCCGTGTTGCCGCGCAATGGGGATGGGCTGGCCGTCATCAACGCCGACGACAAGTGGCACCAGGAATTGCGGATGCGGACGAATTCCACCGTGGTGACGATCGGGATTGAGAATTTCGCGGACATCCGCGCCAGTGAGATCAAGATCAACGGTGACGTGAAGTTCCGACTGAACATCGCCAAGAAGCGCGAAGATGTGATCGTGCGGCTCAAGACGCTCGGCCGTCACCAGATCTACAACGCGCTGCAGGCGGCGGCGGTTGGTTATTTCGCGGGACTGGACCTTGATGAGATCCGTCTCGGACTGGAAAACGCGTCGTTCCCGCGGATGCGGATGGAGCCTGTGACGGTGGAAGGCGTGAAGTTCGTGAATGATTGCTACAACGCGAACGTCGTATCGATGAAGGCGGCGTTGCAGATGATTCGCGAGACGCCATGTCCGCGGCGGAAGATTGCCGTGCTGGGCGACATGCTGGAGCTTGGGGAATGGACCCAGTCGGCCCACGGCGACGTGGGAGCGATGGCGGCGAATTGCGGACTGTCCTTGCTGGTCACGGTTGGCCAATCGGCCCGGCTGATTGCGCAGGCGGCGGTCGAGGCCGGGATGGAGACGCATCGGGTGATGCCGCTGGGGACAGCCGAGGAAGCCGGCGAGGCCATTCACACGCTGGCGCACGAAGGCGATCTGGTGCTGGTCAAGGGGTCGAGGCGGTTGCAGTTGGAACGAATCGTGGAGGAATATCGAAGTCACATGGTCGCGCCTCTGTGAGGCGGGAAACGGTTGTGTGGGGAGCGCGTGTGTTCCGCGCGGAATCGTGGTGTGGAGGAAGTGAAGGACCGAGGAGGAGATGTTTTACTATTTGAGCGAGTATACGGAGTGGTTCTCGCCGTTGCGGGTGTTCCAATATGTGACCTTCCGCGCGGTGTTTGCTGCGCTCACGGCGTTGCTGATCTGCGTCGTGGTCGGTCCGTGGCTGATTCGCCGACTCGTCGAGATGAAATTCCAACAACCGATCCGCGGCGAGGACGATCTGCGGGAACTGGCCGCGGCCCACGGCAAGAAAGCCTGTCCGACGATGGGCGGCATCCTGATCATCTGGGCGGTGATCGATGCGACCCTGCTCTGGGCGCGGCCGACCAATCAACTCGTGTTGATCTGCCTGGTAACGTTGATCTGGCTCGGGGGCGTCGGGTTCCTGGACGATTGGGCGAAGGTGCAGGAGAAGAAGCCGACGGGGATCCGCGCCAAAACGAAATTTCTTTTTCAAATCGGGTTGGGACTGTTTGTGGGAGCGTTACTGCTGACCGATCCGACGCTCGGCATAACTGCAAAGAAACTGATGGTGCCGTTCGTCAAGGGGCCGCTGATTGCGAACATGGGGTGGTGGGCGTTGCTACCGATCGTGATCGTGATTGTGGGCGCGTCGAATGCGGTGAACCTGACGGATGGCCTGGACGGTCTGGCGACGGGCTGCACACTGACGGTGGCGCTGGCGTATGCCGTGATGTGTTATGTGGCCGGGAATTTTCGATTTGCCAACTATCTGCAGGTGCCGTTTGTGGGTGGCGCCGGCGAGCTGACGGTGGTGTGCGCGGCATTGATCGGTGCCAGCCTGGGATTTCTGTGGTTCAACTGTCATCCCGCGCAGGTCTTCATGGGCGATACCGGATCGCTGGCGATTGGCGGATTGATTGGCGCGATTGCGGTGATGATCAAACAGGAGCTGGTGCTGATCATCGTCGGCGGGATTTTCGTGATGGAAGCGGCGTCGGTGATTCTGCAGGTCGCGAGCTTCAAGCTGCGCGGCAAACGGATTTTTGCGATGGCGCCGTTGCATCACCATTTCGAGCTGCGTGGGTGGTCAGAGACCAAGGTCACCACGCGGTTTTGGGTATTGTCGGTAATTTTTGCGTTGCTGGGCCTGGCAACATTGAAATTGAGGTAATCGAGAAATGCAGACAATGGAATTGAAGGGGAAGGATGTCGTCGTTCTGGGGTTGGGGCGGAGCGGGATGGCGGCGGCGTCGTTGTTGCAGCGGGATGGGGCGCACGTGGTGGTGCGCGACGAGTCCACGGGAGATCAACTACAGGAGCGCGCGATGCGGTTGCGGCGGCTGGGGGTGCGCGTGGAACTGGGCAACCAGTTCGATCGCACGACGCATTTTGATCTCGCGGTCGTCAGTCCGGGCATTGCGCCGGAGCGGCCGATTGTGCGGGAGATGCTGACGCAGAACACGCCACTGCTGAGCGAGCTGGAACTGGCGTACCGGTTTTGCCTGTGCCCGATCATTGCGATCACGGGGACAAACGGCAAGACGACGACAACGGAGCTGATCGCGGCGATGCTGGCCGGCTGCGGCAAGCGGACCACGGCGGCGGGCAACATCGGCACGGCATTTTCCGACGCGGTGGAAGCGAGCGCGGGCCTGGACGCGGTGGTGCTGGAAGTCAGCTCGTTTCAGTTGGAGAAGATCGAGCAATTTCGCGCGAGCGTCGCGGTGTTGTTGAACATCACGCCGGATCACCTGGATCGCTACGAGTCCATGGACGCCTATGCGGCGGCCAAGTCATTCATTTTCATGAATCAGCGTCCGGAAGACACCGCGGTGGTCAGCGTGGAAGCGCTGGAGGCGTTGCGGCGCATGGGCATCGGCATCAAAGCCCGCCCGATCACGTTCAGCGCGTACAGCCGCGAAGCGGATGTGTGGCTCGATTGGTTCGATAACGACACGATCTGGTGTCGGCTGCCGGAGTGCCACGGGATTCTGTTGAAGATGAGCGAAACGAATCTGCGCGGCGTGCACAACGCGGAGAACGTGCTGGCGACGCTCGCGACCGGGCTGGCCATGGGGCTGCCGGTGTCGCGGATGCGCGAGGCGATCTGCTCGTACTGCCCGCAGCCGCATCGGTGTGAATTTGTGGCGGACATTGATGGGGTGACGTACATCAACGATTCGAAAGCGACCAACGTCGATGCCGTCGAGAAGGCGTTGCGGTCCCTGCCGGGACGGGCGGTGCTGATCGCGGGCGGTCGCGACAAGGGGCTGGATTTCACGTCGCTGAAGGAGGTGGTGGCCAACAAGGTCAAGCTGGTGGTGCTGATTGGCGAGGCGCAGGGAAAGATGTGGCGCGCCTGGTCCAAAGTGACGCCGTGCGTGCGCGCGTCGTCGATGGAAGAGGCCGTGCGCCTGGCGGCGAGCCATGCCCGGCGTGGCGACACGGTGTTGCTGTCGCCCGCGTGCGCCAGCTTCGACATGTTTGAGAACTATGAACACCGCGGTGAGGAGTTCAAGCGGCAGGTCTTTAATTTGCAGTAAGGAAGCGCAACCGAATTTGCCGAACAACGATCGATTAAACCAAGAATACCGAAACGAAAGGAACCAATGAAAGTCTCGAAAGTCGTACTCATCGTCGTAGCGTTACATGTGCTGGTGATCGGGGGTATCGTCGTCTTTGAGGGATGCTCCCGGGTCAAGAGCACCACGCCGGATATGGCGTCGAATGAAACCGCCCCCGGGCAGACAGCCGACAACATGCTGCCAGGTGGCACGAACAGCGCCCTGACATCCATTCCGAATCCACAGGGACCGGGAGCCGCGAACAGCCTGACGCCGCCGACGTCGATGGCGGGCAACGAAGCCCCAGCGCCGGCCCCAGCACCGGTCGCGACGGCACCGGCACCGACGGTCGCCGCGAGCACGCACGTGTACGTTGTGAAGAAGGGTGATTCGCTGTGGAAGATCGCCAAGGCCGAGAGCGTGACGGTTGGGGAACTCAGTCGCGCCAACAACATGACCAAGACCAGCGTGCTGAAAGTTGGCCAGAAGCTGACCGTTCCGGCGGGCAAAGCCGACAAGACCAGCGTGGCGACCGCCTCCGTGGTTCCGACCTCGACGGACGCCAATGGCGCGCCGGCGACAACCGCGACCGCGGCAGCGACGACGGGCACTGATGACGGCGGAAACGCGTACGTCGTGAAGTCCGGGGATTCGCTGTGGAAGATTGCACGGCACCAGAATGTGACCGTTGCGGCGCTCAAGCAGGCGAACAATCTGAGCGGTGACTCGCTCAAGGTCGGTCAGAAGCTGCATATTCCTGCCGCGACGGCGAAAGCCTCGACGGACACCGCTGGCAATACCGTCAGCGCCGGCATTGCGGCGACCTCGTCAACGGGGTGGCAGGCGCCAGGCACGTACAACGAGAACGGCCAGACAATCCACGTGGTGGACGTCAACGAAACGTTGTCGACGATCGCCAGGAAGTACGGTGTCAAGACCGACGACCTGATGAAGGCCAACAACATCACGGACGCCAAGAAACTCGCGTACGGCCAGCGTTTGGTCATTCCGACGCAGCCGGCCGCGACAACGGCCGCGCAGACAGCACCGGCGCCGGCACCGGTTGGCAACACGACGCCGGCGGCGAGCGCGACGACGGGCGCAAACACGACGACAGCGGCGACAACGGCGCCGGCGTTGGCGGCACCCGTGGTATCGGCCTCGCGGACGACCGTACAATAATTCATCACCATCGTTTCGTTTGACCGGAGGATTGGAGGCCCGTGAACAAGGCTGCCATCACGTTGTTAACGATCATGCTGGTGTTGCTGACCATTGGCGTGGTCATGCTGTTCAGCACAAGCGCGGCCTATGCCAAGGACCGCTACGGCGATCCGCGCTATCTGCTGAAGCGGCAACTGGCATGGATGGTGGTCGGCGCCGTGGGATGCGTGATGGCTGCCAGCGTACCGTATCCGAAACTGCGCGGCGTGTGCACGGGAGTGCTCGTGGCCGCGGGGATCATGCTGGTGATGGTGCTCGTGCCCCACATCGGATTGCGGGTGGGCGGCGCAAGACGCTGGCTCGGGTTTGGCTTCATGAGGTTCCAGCCCTCGGAACTGGGGAAGCTGGCGCTGGTTGTGTGGCTGGCGCACTGGTTGGCGAAAGAAAAGCGGCGGCTCGACCGGTTTAGCCGCGGATTTGCGATTCCGATGGGCGTGGTCGGGGTGATGTTGCTGCTGATCCTGGCCGAGCCGGATTTTGGATCGACGGCGCTGATGGCGTCGGTGACGTTCGCGATGATGTACGTGGCCGGCGTGCGCCTGCGGTTCCTGATCCCGACGATACTTGGGGGCGTGGCGGGATTTGCCACGCTGGTGATTCACAATCCGACGCGCGCGGCGCGGTTGATGGCGTTCATGGACCTGGAGAAGTACAAGCAAGGGGCCGGCTATCAGGTCTGGCAGGCGATCCTGGCATTTGGATCCGGAGGATTCAACGGGGTTGGCCTGGGCAACAGCCTGCAGAAGATGTTTTATCTGCCCGAAGCCCACACCGATTTTATTTTTCCGATCATCGGCGAGGAACTGGGGCTGGTTGGCACGCTGGCGATTCTGCTGGCGTTTGTGTTGTTGATGGTATGCGCGGTCATCATCAGTTTGCGGGCGGCGGATTTGTTCGGACAATATCTGGGGATGGGGATCGCCGTGTTGTTGGCGATGCAGGCGCTGATCAACATCGGCGTCGTCACGGCGTGGCTGCCGACGAAAGGTCTGCCGCTGCCGTTTATCAGTTTTGGCGGATCGAATCTTGTGCTGAACATGGTGGCGATCGGATTGCTATTGAACATTTATCGATACAGCTCGGCGGAATCGGAAAGCGAAGAGCAGGAATTTTTTGCGCGACGCTCGTCATTGACCTAGGAGGCGCGGCAGCGGCTGCATGAATGAAAGTCGTGATCGCATGCGGAGGGACGGGAGGCCATTTGTTCCCGGGGCTGGCGGTCGCGGAGGTGCTTCAGGCACGCCGGCACCAAGTCAAATTGTTGGTGTCCGAAAAGGCGATCGATCGGGCGGCCTTGGAAGCATCGACCGGTTGCTCCAGCCGTTCGGGAAGTATCGCAGTGGAAGCGCTCCCCGCCGTGGGATACGCGGGACCGGGGCGGGTGGTGCCGTTTTGCCTGGGTCTGATGAAAGCAACACGCGGATGCGTCGCGGCGTACAACCGATTTGAGCCGGATGTGGTGTTGGGAATGGGGGGATTTACATCGGCACCCGCGATCCTGGGCGCGCGATGGTTTCGCAGGCGCGGGACCGCGGCGTTGATTCACGAATCGAACGCGGTGCCCGGCAAGGCGAACCGCTGGGCCGGCCGGGTGGCGGACCACGTGGCGCTGGGACTGGCCGACTGTGCCCGGTATTTCGGGCGCAAGCCGGTGACCGTGACCGGGACGCCGGTGCGCGCGGCGTTGCGTCATGGCAAGGTGGACGGCGCGCGCGAGCGGCTTGGGCTGGAGTCGGATCGGCTGACGGTATTGGTCGCCGGCGGCAGCCAGGGAGCACACGCGATCAATGCCGGCATCGCGGGGGCGCTCCCGTGGCTGAGAGAGCGGGCCAACGATTTGCAATTTGTGCATTTGACGGGCATGAAGGACGAACAGTTTGTGCGCGAGGCGTACCGGGGGAACGGAATTCGAGCGGTCGTGATGAGTTTTTGCGGTCAGATGGAACTGGCTTACAGCGCGGCGGACATGGTTGTGGCGCGGTCCGGAGCTTCCACGCTCACGGAGATCGCGGCATTTGGTCTGCCGTCGATTCTGATTCCGTATCAGCGCGCGGCGGGCAATCATCAGTGGTACAACGCGCGCGTATTCGAGCGGGCGGGTGCGGCGCGGCTGATGGATGAGCCTCCGGGAGAGCCGACATCAGGCGGAGAGAATGGGGGGAGTGGCAAGGAGTTCGCGAACGTCATCGGTGATTTGGCCGACGATGAAGCGCGGCGGGGCGGGATGTCGCGCGCGGCGCGTTCGCTGGCGGTCGATGATGCGGCCGACCGCATCGCAACGCTTTTGGAACAATATGGGAGATAAACAACAACTGATTGAGTTTTTGGGCAGCCGTCCGCGCTCGGTGCATTTTGTCGGCATTGCGGGGTGCGGGATGAGCGGGTTGGCGCGCCTGTTGTTGCAGCAGGGGCACCGTGTCAGTGGGTCGGACATGGCACCCAACGGGGGAGCGAAGGAACTGCAGAAGCTTGGCGCGCGGATCCACGCGGGTCACGCGCCGCAGAATATCCATGAGGGGACGGAGTTGGTGGTCTACACCTCGGCGGTAGGCGGCGAGAACGTGGAGCTGCAGGCGGCGGCGGAATTGAAAATACCGCGGGTGCGGCGCGGGTTGTTGTTGAGCGCGCTGATGAATCACCCCAACAACATTGCGGTGGCCGGGACGCACGGCAAGACGACGACCACGGCGATGATCGCCTACGTGTTGACGCGGAGCGATAGCGCGCCGAGTTATTGCGTCGGGGCGCACGTGCCGGTGCTGGGGGCCAACGCGCAGATTGGCGGCGGCAAATACTTCGTGGCCGAGGCGGACGAGAGCGACGGCACGCTGGTGGGATTCAGTCCCGAGTATTCGGTGTGCCTGAACATCGAGCCGGAACATCTTGACCACTACGGTTCGATGGAAAAACTTCGCGAGACGTTCGAGACGTTTGTCACGAGCACGCATCGGACGGTGTTTGTGTGCGCGGATTGCGCGAATTGCCTGTCACTGGCGCCGAAATGCCGGACGCCGATCACATTTGGGCTTTCGCCGAAGGCGGATTACCGGGCGTTGAACGTTGAGCAGACGAAGTGCGGGTCGCGATTCACGGTTAGCTGCCGCGACCAGGAGATTGGGGTGATCGAATTGACGATCCCCGGGATGCAGAACGTCAGCAATGCGCTGGCGGCGATTGCCGTGGCCGACGAACTGGGCCTGCCGTTTGAGAAGATCGCGGATGCGCTCCATCATTTTACGGGCGCGTCGCGGCGATTCGATCGGAAGTACGACGATGAGGGAATCCTGGTGGTGGACGACTACGCGCATCACCCGACGGAGATCCGCGCGACGATTGCGGCGGCCCGCACGATGCTGGCGAATGGGAACGGAGCCGGGTATCAGCGGCTGGTCGTGGCGTTTCAACCGCATCGGTACACGCGGACGCAGGCGTTGCTGGACGAATTCCGCTCGGCGTTTGCCGGGGCCGACAAACTGTTTTTGACGGACATATACGCGGCGAGCGAGAAGCCGATCGAAGGCATTAACGGACGGATGTTGCACCAGACCGTGGTGGCGGCAGGGCAGTCGGGGGCGGTGTTTGCGCCTGATCTCGAGATGCTGGTGGTGCGGCTGTTTGCGGAAGCGCGGCCGGGCGATCTGATTCTGACGATGGGCGCGGGGGACATGTACAAGGCGGCGGAGGCGCTGGCGCGCAAACTCCGCAGCCGCGGGCCGAACATTCATTCCCCCGAGAAACAGCCGCAACGGATGCAGGCGGACTGGGAGATTCTGCTCTCCGACAAATCGAAGATTCGGCGCAACGAACCGATGGCGCGACACACGTCGATGCGCGTGGGCGGCCCGGCGGAATTCTGGGTGGAACCGGCGGATGAGCGCGACCTCGCGCGGTTGTTGCATTACTGCCACGTGCGGGAGATTCCCGTGACGGTGATTGGCCGCGGGACGAACCTGCTCGTGCTCGATGGCGGGATTGCGGGCGCGGTCATCAGCCTGGCGAGCGACGAATTCACGAAAGTCGAGGTGAAGGAGGATCAGATTGTGGCGCGGGCGGGCGCGAGGTTGCGAACGATTGTGACCACGGCGGCGCGGCATCAGATTGGCGGATTGGAATTCATGGAGGGGATTCCCGGATCGCTGGGCGGCGCGCTGCGGATGAATGCCGGCGCGATGGGGAAACAGACGTTTGAGGTGGTGGAGTGGATTCGTTACATCAGCTACGCGGGCGACACGTATGACGCCGAGGCGAAGAGCGTGCCGGTGGCCTATCGAAGCTGCCCCCTGTTCCACAACCACATTGCGTTATCGGCGATTCTTCGCGGGAGCAAGGCGGAGCGCAAGGCGATTGACGGGCGGCTGAAGGCGTTTGCCCAAAGAAGGTGGTCGTCGCAGCCATCGAAACCGAGCGCGGGATGCATTTTCAAGAACCCGGAGACGATACCCGCGGGCAAATTGATCGAGGAATTGGGGTTGAAGGGGATGTCGGTGGGTGGTGCGCGCGTGTCGGACGTGCACGGGAATTTCATTGTGAACGAGGGACGAGCGACGGCGAGCGACGTGATGGAGTTGATTGCGGCGATACGGCTGCGGGCGCGTCAGGAACGCGGGATCGATCTCGAACCCGAGGTGATGATTGTCGGGACGGAGAAGCCGTAGGAAGCGGCGGATATGAAGCAACTGAAAATTGCCGTGTTAATGGGCGGGCCGTCGGCCGAACGGGAGGTCTCGTTGCGGTCGGGCACGGCCGTGGCCAATGCGCTGGCGGCAACGGGCGCGCGGGTCGTGCCGATGGACATTCGCGACGCGACGTTCACGATTCCCGCGGACGTGGACGTGGCGTTTCTGACATTGCATGGAACGTTTGGAGAGGACGGCTCGCTGCAGCGGATTCTTGATGAGAAAGGCGTTACCTATACCGGGTCGGGTCCCGAGGCGAGCGCGCGGGCGTTTGACAAGATTGCGGCGAAGCAGGCATTTCTGGCGGATGGAATTCCGACGCCGGCGTACGAGGCATTTGATGCGGACAAGCCGCCGCGGACGCGCGTGGCGCGGCTGGGTCTGCCGGTAGTGATCAAGCCGACGCGGCAGGGATCGAGCGTTGGGATCAGCATTGTCGAGACGCCGGAGGAGTTGCCGGCGGCGTACGAGGCTGCCCGGCAATACGACAATCGGCTGATGGCGGAGCAATTCGTGTCGGGCCGGGAGCTGACGGTCGGGGTGATGGATGGCCGGGCATTGCCGGTCGTGGAGATTCGTCCGAAGCGGGGTTTTTACAACTACAAGGCGAAGTACACGAAGGGCGAAACCGACTATCTGGTGCCGGCGACGCTCGACAAGAAGATTGAATTTCAAGTGAAGACGCTGGCGCAGCGCGCGCACGATTGCCTGGGCTGCCGGGATTATTCCCGGGTGGATTTCATGTTGTCCGAGGCAGGCGAACTGTTCGTGCTCGAGGTGAACACGATTCCCGGTTTTACCGAGACGAGTCTGCTGCCGAAGGCGGCGCGGGCGGCGGGGATGGAGTTTCCGGATTTATGCGCGCGGTTGGTGCAACTGGCGCTGGCGCGGAACAATCACAACGGCTCACGCGCCTCAGGAGAGGGCAAGACGGTGTCGGTCTCGCGATGAAACTGGGAAATCGAAAGAAGAAACGGGGCGAGTACCTGCTGGACGTAAAAGTCCAGACTCGCGGTCGGGCGGTGCGGCGGGCGCGGGTGACGACCGTGTTGCTGCTCGGGCTGGGCATGATTGTGCTCACGGGATACGGGATTTGGTGGACGGTCAGAACCGCGACGCGCCGGCTGGTGTATGAGAATCCGCGGTTTGCGATCCGCCAGATCGTTGTGGACGACGACGGCGTGATGACGCCGGAGCGCGTGGTGCGATTTGCGGGTGTGCAAGTGGGCCAGAACATTCTGGCGATCGATTTGGACCAGGTGCGCGGCAATTTGGAGATGCTGCCGCTGGTGCGGTCGGTGGAAGTGCGGCGGATGCTGCCGGACCGGCTGTTTATTCGGGTGGCGGAACGCACGGCGGTGGCGCGATTGCGCGTGGCGACGCGGGAGCTGGGAGACCAGACGTTTTACATCGACCGCGCGGGCTACGTGATGAAGGCGATCAAGATGCCGGATGGCACGATCGTGCAGCCACAGACGCCGCGGCCGGTGCCGGTGTTGACGGGCGTGACGCTGGCGGACGCGCGTGTGGGCCGGCAGGTGGAATCGGAACAGATTTATCGCGCGTTGGAATTGGTGGACAAGCTCGACCAGGCGGTGGCGGGA
This sequence comes from Verrucomicrobiia bacterium, assembly GCA_035501175.1. Taxonomy (GTDB): domain Bacteria; phylum Verrucomicrobiota; class Verrucomicrobiia; order Palsa-1439; family Palsa-1439; genus Palsa-1439. The sequence continues at coordinate 27,784 of DATJWQ010000028.1, forward strand.
TCGATGATCGAGGTGGACCAGATCGATTTGTCGAAGCCGCGGCAATTGGTGTTGACCACGAGCCAACACACGATGGTGAAAGTGGACGTGGAAGATTTTCCCCAGCAGTTGCGGCGGCTGGGAGCGATTTTGCGGTGGGCGCAGCAGCGGCAAAAAACCGTGCAGATGGTCGATTTGACCGTCAACCGCGGCGTGCCCGTGACGTTTGTTAACTAGAAAGGTTTGGCTGAAGCCATGTTACCGAAGGAAAAGATCATCGTCGGACTGGAAGTGGGCACTTCCAAGGTGTGCGCCGTGGTCGGCGAGGTGCTCGATGATGGCAACATCATGGTTATTGGAGTGGGGCAGGCGAATAGCGAGGGCGTGCGCAAGGGGGAAATCATTCACATCGATGCCGCGGTGGAATCGATCCATGCGGCGGTGGCGGACGCGGAGGAAAGCGCGGGGGTGGAGATTCACAATGTGTATGCCAGTGTGAGCGGCGGGCACATTCGGAGTTTCAACAATCGCGGCACGGTGGCGGTGACCAACGAGGACCGCGAGATCACGGAAGAGGACGTGCGCAACGTGTTGCTCAACGCCAAGGCGGTGAACATCCCGATGGACCACGTGGTGGTCCATGCGATTCGGCAGCATTTCTTTGTGGACGGCCACGATGGCATCCAGAGTCCCGCAGGGATGATCGGCGCGAAGCTCGAAGCGGACGTGCACGTGATTTACGGGGTGCGGACGCGATTGCAGAACACGATCAAGTGCATCAAACAGGTGCCGCTCGACGTGGCGAACATCGCGGTCAGCGGATTCGCGTCGGCGCTGGCGGTGTTGACGACGGAGCACCAGCAATTGGGCGCGGTGGTGATCGACATGGGCGGCGGCACGACCGATTACATTGTTTACAGCGAAGGCACGATCCAGCACAGCGGCGTGCTCGCGGTGGGCGGCGACCATATTACCAACGACGTGGCGATCGGGCTGCGGATCCCGATGAACCGCGCCGAGACGCTGAAGGTAGACCATGGGACGTTGGAGGTCCCGCTACAGGACGAGAGTATTTCGCTCAAGCGCGAGGTGGGCCTGCCGGATCGGCAGGTATCGAAACAGCAATTGTGTCGGGCGATGAACCTGCGGGTCGAGGAGACGCTGACGCTGGTGAAGAAGGAACTGGAGAAGCACAAGCTGCTGGATTATCTCGGCGCGGGCGTGTTCATTACCGGCGGGTGCGCGCGGCTGAAGGGGTTGGAGCCGCTGGCGACACAGATTTTCGGGTTGCCCGTGCACATCGGGCACAGTCTGACGGTGGGCGGGCCGACGTCGGCGATTGAGAGTCCCGAGTATTCGACGGCGATCGGGCTCGTGCGCTACGCGCTTGGGTCGCAACGCGACCAGCATCAGGCGCCGCCGGCGTGGCGACGGATGAGCCAGGGGATCCATTCGATTCTGCAAAAAGTGCGGGCGCTCATGTAGGACGAATCGGCGTCATGACAGTCCAACGCAACGCTGTTTCGAAGTCGACTGCGGAACCCGCGACACAACAGGAAGCCAGCGAGATCATGGAAAAGAAAACAGGGCCAATGCAGAAAATCCGGTTAAAAATCTTCGGTGTAGGGGGCGCTGGGGTCCATGTGATCAGCCAGATTGCCGAGGCGCGATCCCAGGCGGGTCATCCCTTGGAAGGGATCGATCTGGTGGCGATCAACACTGATTTGCAGGCGCTCCAGGAAATCAACGGGGCGGAGACGTTGCAGATCGGCGGGGCGGTGACGCATGGGCTCGGCGCGGGTGGCGAACCCGAGATCGGCGCGCGGTCGGCGCAGAACGATGCCGAGCGGATTGAAGCGCTGGCGCAGGGGGCGGACGTGATATTTCTGGCGGCGGGGCTGGGCGGGGGCACGGGGACGGGAGCGAGCCCGACGATTGCGCGGATTGCGAAGGAGCAGGGGGCGATGGTGCTGGCGTTTGTGGCGTTGCCATTTTCGTTTGAAGGGGACCGGCGGAAGCAGCAGGCGTTGTCGGGGCTGGAGCAACTGCGGGCGCAGGCGGACGCGGTGGTGTGCATTCCCAACGACAAGATTTTCCGGATTGCGGGCGCGGAGGCGAGCGTCGTGGACGCGTTCAAGAGCGCGGATGAGACGATCATGGTGGGCGTACAAGCCGTGTGGCAGCTCCTGTCGCGCAAGGGATTGATCAATTTGGATTTTGCCGATTTGCGGACCACGCTCGGGTCGAGGCATTGCGATGGATTGTTCAGTTACGGCCAGGGCGAAGGGACGAACAAGGCGCGGGATGCGGTGAAGGCGCTGCTGGATAATCCGTTGCTGGACAGCGGGGACGTGCTGGCGAAGGCCGAGGGCGTGCTGGTGAGCATTTTGGGCGGGCCGGATTTGACGCTGGCGGACGTCCAGAAGACCGTCGAGCCGATTTCGCGGCTGGCGGGTCGGGCGCACGTGATCATGGGCGCGGCGATCGACGAGAGCTATCGCGGCAAAGTGATGGTGACGGTGATTGCGGCGGCGAACATTTTGCCGAGACGAATTGCGTCGCAGTCGACGCCGGCGAAGCCGGTGCTGCCGCATCGGGCGGTGGAGAGCATGACGCCGCAGACGAGTGCGCGGCCGGTGACGGTGTCGGCGCCGGCGATGGCGGCAGTGGCGTCGGCGGCCAAGATGGCGGTGGAAGAAGCGCCGAAGCCCGAGCCGGTGCTGGCGCAGAAAGCGCCGACCAAGCCGAAGCAGGAGACATTGCCGCTGGAAGGCGTGAGCCGTGGTCGGTTCGACAAGAGCGAGCCGACGCTGTACAACGGCGAAGATTTGGATGTCCCGACGTTTCTGCGGCGGGCGGTGAGTTTGAAGAGGTAGGGGGAGTAGTCAAGACGCGGGAATGTTGCCACGTTTTGACCTGAATCCGATACCCTGAGGGCAACGGCTCTTTCACGCAGAGATCACAGAGAGCGCAGAGAATGGAATCTCTGTGTGGCATCGTTGATCCGCCGTCGCCAGGACGATGGTGGACGGGGGGGACGATGCCTCATGAGGGCGCTCCGTTCGGAGGCGGACGATTCGCCTAACGTGAACAAGGCGCTGGAGCGAGGGGTCTGCAAATGTACGTTTGTTTAGATGTGACCCTGGAGCCTCGGTTTTTTGGAGCCTCCTTTGTTTTGTTCTGCTGACCGACCCGCCGGTCTTGGTGGCCGGCGGGATCCTGTTGTTTGTCATACGACATTTGTGCGCAACGGCTTGTTGTTCACACACCATCCCTTTGGCGGATGTGACTCCTGACTTTCTGTTGGAACGTTGGTTCGTTCCGACAGCATGACATTCACCGTTGGCACGTCTGTTCTAACGTGCGCCTGTTCGTGTGAATTGGGGTTGACCCGAAGACCAAGCTTGGTCATCGTGATAATCGATACGATGCAAGACAGAATAATGGCGATGGTTCCGTAGGGTCCGGAACTGTCTGGAATTCGGTAGGTCACGGGTTGGGGTTCGGTATCCTGCGAGGCGGGAGAGGGCTCGGCAATCCAACCGCCAGGGATTGGCAGATATACCACGGTATTTCGTTTGCGGTGATCTGGAGGTTCAATCTGAGTTTCCGGGAGAGGGGATCTGACGTCGTTGGCTTCCGTTGCTTTAGTCGTCAGAAGCTGCGATCGCTCACCCAGTATGAAGCCAAGCAAAAGGCAGACGATCAGCGCAAGACCAAAGACGACAATCAGTAAAAGAACGACGACTTTGAGGGCAGATGGGATTCTGGTGAATGTAAGCAACCCATCCGGTTCTGTAAAGAGTTGTCGGCGGGGACTGTTATGAGGTGCATCCTTGTTTGTCGAAGGGGGGACCGTATTCATGGGCGGGGCTTCCTCTGGTTGTTTGGGTGGGTGGGGCGGGTACAACTATATGGTGTGTCATCATGGCTGCTCCTTCAGTGACTAGTCGGTCGTGCCTCATAGACGCTCCTTACGTGTTGTATGTTTATACTGGGGATAGTGCGGTTCATGGTGAGTCTCCAATCGTTTGCAGTTCGTTCTCCATGCGAACTCTCGCTAATATAATTTACGAGCGTGTCGATTCAGTCGCAAGTGGCCGACAAGCCTGAAAGGTATTAGTAGCTTGCCGCATTTATCGTCTTCACCCGTCGGAGTCAGTAAACCATTAGCTTGCAAGCCTGCGTAGCATGAGCCAGAGCTGCAGTGCTCTGCTAGATACTAGTAGCCACCTGCATCAGAGCTTTACGACCGACACGAGGCTGTGAGCCTTGTGCAAGATGCCCGTTCCACTTTGAGGAGACGGCGCGGACGCCTCGCAGCCCCGAAACGAATTCGGGGTAAAAGGCGGTATCTACACGGGCATCCGCGAATGGGATTCGCGGCTACAACGGAACGGTAGGAACGACGGAGACCCCCGCCGGAGGCGGACAGGTCGCGCCAGAGGCGGACAGGGCTTCCGCCGTTGCTAAAGCCATGGCGGACGAGCGCGGGGTGACAACCGGGGGAGCAGCGGCGGACCGGAGCGGCGGGGGTGGAGGGGATAGAGACGGCGGCCACGACGGAGCGTGGCCCTCCAGTGCGGAAGTGGCGTGGCTACAACGGCGGGTCCGCGAATGAGATTCGCGGCTACAAGGCGTGCAGGCCGGTGGTGGGCTATCGTGGGTGGATAGTATTGTATTGACATAATATCGGCAGTCGGATAGGGTGCAGAGGTTCTTTCTCATATAGTGGAGTTGCATTGCGACCGGGGAGACGACGTGGTCGCGTCTCAGCGGCCAGTGCCGCTTTCGGCTCCGCTCGCGCCGCCCCGGCGGCTTGGCTTTCTTATAGGGTGTAGTTTTGCATTGCGACCGGGGAGACGACGAACGGCAAAGCGGCGACAAGTCGCCGCACTCCATAGGGGAATACGACCCTCGGATGGGACAGGCGACACTGCACGGCAGATCCTTCGACCTTCTGGGGAGGGGGAACGCCGGGTGGGAGGCTGGAAAAAATATAAAAAACGCAGAACGAACCCGAGAATTGAAGCGGGTTTGGTTTTCGTAATATACGGATTCGGAACGGGTTAGAGAAGTTGGGTGTCGGATTTCTTTACACTCTGACATCAAAAACGAACCCGAGAAAAGAGGAAACGAACCCAGAACGAACCCGAGATTGGCGCGAGAGAAGGGAAACGAACCCGAGAAAAGGTCAAGCGAACCCGAGGAATGGGAGGTGTTCGGCATGGTGTTCCACCCCTCACCTCAGTCCTGTGCTCCGAACTTCGGGCTGGAGATTCGGGGCGGCTCGGCAGGAGCCTCGCCCTGCAACGGGCGGGGAGAATCGTGGTCGGGGCACAGCAATCGCCCTCACCCTAACCCTCTCCCGGGAGGCGAGGGGCCAGTTAGAGACCCGGCTTGTGTTCCACCCCTCACCTCAGTCCTTTGCTCTGAACTTCGGGCTGGAGATTCGGGGCGGCTCGGCAGGAGCCTCGCCCTCCAGCGGGGGGAGATGGGGGAGGGGGGTATATACTGCGAAACGAAGCCAATGGTTTTTGGGGTTGATGCCGTGTGTAGGTGATTCGATGTGAGGGGATTACGAAATGCAAAATCGTGAAAAACGCATTGGCTTCGTTTGGCTTCGTTCGGGGGTTTTTAGGTAGAAAATGAACCCTCATCCTGTCCGTCTGGCGTACGGCGATGACCCTCACTCCAAGCCTCTCCCTCAAAAAGGGGCGAGGGGAACGGTGGGGCTACACCGGGATGGGAAACGGCGGGACACGCCGTCGTCGGACTTGGGCATCCCGCCCCACAATATGGGGGCGACGGAACCGCGGTCAGCGCGTGCGGCTACAGAGTGGGTAAGTCCGCGAACAAGGTTCGCGGCTGCAAGGCGAAACCTACTGGGACTGGAGGAGGATTTCGCGGCCCTGGAACTGGAGTTTGACGAGTTTCCTGCTGATCGAGACGACGCGGGCGCCGTCGACGTCGTCGCCTTCCTTGACGGAGACGCCGTTGATCATGGCCTCGCAGGATTTGCCGTCGCTGAGGATTCCCTGCAACTGGAGATTGGGAGTGGCGGGGGACGGCGGCGCAGCGGAATTGGTTTGGGTCATCGAAGCGGGCGGGGCGGCGTTGGCGGCGAGGGCGATGGTGATTGGTGATTGCGCGGCGCGATTGGTTTTCTGGATCAACTTCAACAGGCAACTCGAGGGGACGGCTTCGTGGAGGTTCATCAACGTGGCCGGCGCGCCCTGCACGTGGTCGGCAGCGTCGTCGGTTGCGCCGGCGCCGAAGAGGGGTTTGATGCGGGTGACGTGGCCGATCACGTTGGCGGAGTCGTCGAGGACGGCGGAGCCGCTGCTGCCGGGAGCCCAGTCGGTGCTGACATTGATGCGCTGGTCGTCGGGATTGTTGAGGGACCCGCCGGGACGGGTGTAGAAGCGATTGACGATGCCGCTGCTGAAAAAGCCGCGGACGCCGCGCGGGTCGCTGAAGCAGAACGCGGTGTCGCCGATCTGGGCGCTGGCGGAAATGGCGAGCGGGGCGAGGTCGGTCGCGGCGACGCGGAGGATGACGGTGTCGACGCGCTCGTCGGCGGCGAGGACGGAGGTGATGGGGAGGAACTCGTTGTTGCCGCGGATGACGACGGGCCAACCTTCGCCATCTTTGATGGTGGTGGGCGTGGCCATGACGTGGAAGGCGGTGACGACGGTGTTGCTGGCGATGGCGTAACCGCCGGCGATGCGGACATGCCATTGATTACATCGCGAACAATGATAGATCCAGCCGGTGCGGACATAGGCGCGCGCGGCGCGGTCGGCGATTTCTCGTCCGCGCATGGGCTGGGTGCCGGACTCGGAACTGGCGCCGGCGGTGGCGGCGGTGAGAGGGCGGAGAGATTTCAGGCCCTTGTCGGCGATGACGAGGCCGTCGGAATCGAGGCCGGGCATGGCGGCGCGGGTGGGTGTGTTGAGCGTGGTATCGACAATGGCGACGGGGATCGCAGCGGGGCGCGGGTAGTGGAGCAGCGAGTCGAATGCGTCGGGAGAGAGGAGCTTGCCGTTTCTGGCGAGGGTGCGGGCTTTGGTGACGAGCGGGTCTTCGGCGACGATGCGGGACGGGACGGCTTGATTGACTTTTACGCCGTCAGCGGACGGGCGGATGACCTGGATACCGGAAGAGGAGGAAGATGGTGCGGAAGCCGAGCCGCCGTCGGACTGGCTGTTGCCGGACATGGTGATGACTTTCGGGCCGGAGGACGAAGATGAGGAAGAGGAGGATGATGAGCCGTGGTGTGTGAGGTTATCGGCGAGCGAGCCGGTGCCCGGGGAGTTGCCGAGATTGGCGAGGCAGCGTTCGATGGTGGCGCGGAGTTTCGTGCCGCGGAGTTCGTTTCCCTGGGCGACGACCGCGCCGGAGACGGTGTCGTACAGCCAGGCGGACGGGATGCCGTGGACGCCGTATTGTTGGGCGAGGCCGGCGCCCCAGCCCTGGCCATCGCAGATTTGGGGCCAGGACATATGGTTGTCAGAGACGAAGTCGGCGAGTTTCGATTTGGTTTGGGCGGAGTCGAGGCTGATGCCGATGATGTCGAAACCGCGATGGTGAAACTCGTCGTAGACGCTGGCGACATTCGGTATTTCGGCGCGGCAGGGGCCGCACCAAGTGGCCCAGAAATCGATCATCACGAGCCGTCCGCGGTAATCGTTCGGGAAAGAGATGGTCTGACCGGACGTGTCGGCTTCCGTGAAATTGATTCGTTTGGCCGCGCGCTCGGCGGGATTGTCATCTTGAGCGGATGCCTGGACGGCCAACAACGTTACAAGGAGAATCGCCAATCGTTTCATCGCAGCCTTTCGGACCAGAAAAAAAGTCTGAGCGATTACAAGGAGCATAAGCGGTGCCACGAAATCTCCACGCCGGCTGGCGCGGAAACGGGTTTGCCGGGCTGCTTCGGTGGCCTTGAACCAGCGAACGAGATGAGGTTATCGTCAGCCATGCGCGCGAAGAACTCACATACGGAGCCGCTGTTTGCCGCGACGTGGCAATTCGGGCGGATGGCGGTGAACGTGGCGTGGCGGCACTGGACGCGGAACCGAGAGGATATTTCGTCGGCGCAACTGCTGATGGATTCGGTCGAGCAAGGCGTGGTGGCGGTCGAGATGGATCGGCGGGTGCGCTCGGTGGGACGCGGGGGCCGGCCGAATGCGGAGGGCGTCGTTGAACTCGATGCGGCGTGGATGGATGGCAGGGAGTTGCGGGCGGGCGGGGTTGGCGCGTTGCGCGAGACGCTGCCGGCCATTTCGGTTGCGCGGCGGGTGATGGAAGAGACGCCGCACGTGTTGCTGGTCGGCGCGGGCGCGGAACGATTTGCGCGCCAACACGGATTCCGTCGTCAGAGATTGTTGACGGAGGAGTCGGCGCAGCTCTGGCGTCGGTGGCGGGACCAACAGCGGAGAATCGCGCGCGCGGCTAAGTCCGACCACGACACGGTGGGCGTGATTGGCTGGCATGGGGGCCATGTGGTGGTGGCGTGTTCAACGAGCGGGTTGCGGTGGAAATTGCCCGGGCGCGTGGGTGATTCGCCGATTATCGGGTCGGGCTTGTATGCGGACGATCAGGCAGGCGCGGCGGTGGCGACGGGATACGGGGAAGACATTGCGCGGTTTAATCTCACGAGCCGGGTGGTTGAGCTGATGCGTCGTGGGGCGAGCGCGCGGCGGGCATGTCGGGAAGCGATTCGATTTGTGCTGCGGCGAAGACCGGACACGAGAGAGCGGATGATCGCGGTGATGGCGGTGCGCAAGGACGGCGGGTATGGCGCGGCGGCGACGCAGGGAGGGTTCCCGGCGTATGCGAGGACGAAAGTGGGGATGAGGAAGATCCAGGATACGTGACGGCAAAGCGTCCAGCAGTTGGCCTGCCGTTGCGGCGGGCGGACCGCGAATGAGACTCGCGGCGACGAGCACGGTATCAGGGAACGGTGGGCACGAGGGTGACGGTGAAGATGTAGGGGGAGGCGGCGCTGTCGGATTCGGTGTCGGTGTTGGGGAGCGTGCTCTGGATGCCGCCGACGATGTAGCCGACGAGGACGGCGTTGGCGCCGAGCTTGTCATATTTGAGGACGCCGTTCTTGTAGACGGGCAGGCCGGGGGCGGGGATGAAGACGGCATTGGCGCCGAAGAGGAGTTGGTTGCCGGGGTTGGAGCCGGTGGAGAGGATCACGGGGTACTGGGCGTTTATCAGGGACTGGGAGTAGACGCCCTGTTTGTTGCGGGTGATGGTGGTGACCTGATTGATGAACGGCAGTTCGGGGTCGGTTTCGAAATTGGTGCCGGAGAAAAAGCCGTAGCTGATGCCGCCCATGAGGACGGAGTACGAGACGCTTTGTTTCTGCGAGTAGAGTTCGAGAGTGGGACAGGTCCAATTGTTCATTGCCTGCATGAAGGTCGTGGCGTTGGTCGGGCTGGTTTCGGTGGCGACACCTTTGGCGCTGATCTCGACCGGGATGGTCCAGATGCCGTCGGTGGGCGTGAACCCGCCGGAGAACGCGGCATAGGACGGGCGGCCGTGCGCGAAGATCGGGACGACGTTCAGGCTTGCGCGGCGGAAATCGGGATTGGGGGTTGCGGGCAAGGATGTGCCGGCGACGATGGAGAGATTCGTTCCCTTGGTGACGATGCGGAACTGGCGGACCTGTTCCGAGTACGTGCCGTCGGATGTGACCGTGGCAGCGCCTTCGAAGTCCTGGCCGAAGACGAGCAACGCGTGTTTAGGCGATGGCTGGAGCATGGCGCCGCCGGTGATTTGGAACAGCGGATTGAATGTTTGGCGGATGTATTGCGCGGCGGTCTCGCCGTTGGTGGGAGCGGTGACCCAGTGGATCAGGCCGGGGATGTTGATGGCGGTGAGGGCGGGCTTGGTGGTGAAATTGGTCGTGGCGGTGTCGATGCCGTAACCGCCGGCCACGTAGAGGGTGGTGCGCGACTGGAAGAATTGCGGGGCGGTGACCGAGAGCAGATCGATTTGCGCCTGGGTCAGGCCCGAGGCTTGGTTCGTGAGCGAAGCGGTGGCAACGGTTTGCGACGTGACATCGACGACGAAGACGGTGGTGTTCTGCGTATCGGGCGGGAAATTGTTATTGCCCGGATTGAAGCCGTGGAGGCCATTGATGCGGCCGGCGAGCAGGAGCCATTTGTCCATGTAGGTTCCCACGACGAAGGATTGAAGACCATCGGGGAGCGAGAAAGGCGCCTGATCGATCTGGACGGTGAACGGGACGTTATTGCTGGAGAGAATCGGCGATGTGTTGGTGGTTTGATTTTGGGCGATGGCACGGGAAGTCCATGCCAGCGCGACGGCGGATGCGAGAAGTCCGAGACGGACCGACGATCTTTTCATAGAGCGACCCTCCTTGAGACAGGATCAGGTTACGGTGGCAGGGCAGGGCGTGTCAACGGAGTTTGCGCGGCGAACGGACGCGGAGCGCTACCTGGCTGCGGGCTTGCCGGTGGGTCGGGCGTAACGTCGGTAGTTTTTCCAGTAGGAGACGCGGTTGCTGGTGACCCAGCATTTGTAAGCGAGCTTGTGCCAGAGGGTGAATGGCGCGTTGTGGAGGAGCTGGCGTTTTCGCGAGGCCGGCACGCCGAGATCATCCAGCCAATGATCCACGAGGCCGAAGAGCTCGCGGACGGCATCGGGGTTGTCGTGGACGACGTTGCGGGTGTGGAGGGGATCGGTCGGCATGTGGTAGAGCTCGGACGGCTGCAAATCCGGTGTCGGAGAATGCATGAGCGCCCAGTCTTTGGTGGTAACGGTGATGCAACTGGCGCGACCGCGGTGCGGATGATAACCGCTGACGGCGAATTGCTGGGGGCTGGGCGCACCTTCGAGGCGCGGGACGAGCGAGTGACCCTGGGTCCATGGCACGCGCGGGATACCGGCGAGTTCGAGAGCGGTCGGGAACAGGTCGAGCGGTTGGGCGAGGCCGGAGATGGCGCGGCCGGCGCTGAGACCTTTCGGGTGACGAATGACGAGGGGGATATGCCCCAGCTCCTCGTAAATCGCGGTGCGTTTCGCCATGCGGACAGGTTTGCCGATGAGATTGTGTTCGCCGAAATAGAAACCGTGATCGGAGCAGAAGATGACGGCCGTATTTTCGAGGAGGCCCTTGTTGCGGAGGACGTCGAGGAGCTTGCCGAACCAGAAATCGATTTCGGTGGCCTCGGCCTTGTAGAGATTCCGCATGTTGAGGAGCTCAGCGGGGGAATATTCGGATGCGGGACCGCCTTTGGGCCAGGGGATCACGGTGCCGTTGGGATCATGCGGATAATGGCGTTGGAAATCCTTGGGCGCATCCCAGGGCTCGTGAGGATCGAAGGCGTCGATCCAGACGAAGAACTTGTTCGGAGGATCCTGGAACCAGTCGATGACGCTGCCGAAGAGCTGAGCGGGCGAGTTTCTGCCTTGCTCCTGGAACATGCGGGCATTGCGTCGATACCGTTCGAGGCGATCCTGTGGCAGGCCCATGCGATCGGCGGGGCACGGCAGATCGGCCATCGGCGCCGAGCGTGGGAGAATGGGGTCGTGGCACTGACCGCGAATTCTGCGGGAATGCGCGAAGCCGCGTTCGTAATCATGGCCACGTCGGAAGAAATTGAAATTGTCCGCGAACATCGCGGTGGCGAACCCGTGGCGGGTGAAGATTTCCGAGAGAACGGGGTACTCGCGGGGGAGCGGGCCCCATTTGTAAAAGGGGAAGGCGAACCGGCCGGTGAAAACGTCGATGCGGTTGACGAGGGTGGGGAACGACGAAAGCCAGAAATCGGAGAATGTAGCGCTTTCGCTGGCGAAGCTATTGAGATTCGGGGTGTAGACCTGCTGGCGTTTCAGGTAACCGAGATGGTCGTACCGAAACGTATCGGAGCACAGTATCAGTACATTCATAAATGGCCCCGCCACTCAAGGGCACACCAGCAATGTCAACAGTAACAAATCTGGGGAGACGCGTCCAGCGGCGAATTGTTTTTCAGTCGCCGCTCCGGAGAGAAGACGTATGGAAACGAGGTCGAGACAGTGATAGTGTGGATGTGGAGTTGAGGATGCCATGCCGAAGTCGGATGCAGTATTGAGCGAAAGCCGCGGGGGAAAGGGGACGCGGGGTGTGGGGACGTTGGGGGAAGAGCTGGCGCGGTTGACGCGGGAAGGCGAGTTGTACGAGAAACTTCCCGAGGGCAAGGTGCGGTGTTACGCGTGCGGGCATCGGTGCCTGATTCTGGACGGGCACGACGGGATTTGCCGTGTGCGATTCAATCGTGGCGGGACGCTGATGGTGCCGTGGAATTACTTTGGCGCGCTTCAATGCGATCCGATTGAGAAGAAACCATTTTTCCACGCGCTGCCGGGAACGCTGGCGATGAGTTTTGGGATGCTGGGGTGCGATCTGCATTGCGGGTATTGCCAGAACTGGGTGACGTCGCAGGCGTTGCGTGATCCGATGAGCATTGCGCCGCCGATGCCGATGACGGCGGAGCGGTTTGTGGGGTTGGCGGTGGAGCAGGGCGCGGACACGGTAACGAGTACCTATAATGAGCCGCTGATCACGAGCGAGTGGGGCGTGGAGGTATTCAAGGCGGCGCGGAAGCGAGGGCTGCACACGTCGTATGTGTCGAACGGGAACGGGACGGAGGAAGTGCTCGAGTACATCAAGCCGTGGGTGGATTTTTACAAGGTGGATTTGAAGGGGTTTGAGGACAAGGCGTATCGGCAGTTGGGCGGGAAGCTGGAGAACGTGCTGCGGACGATTGAGCGGCTGTGCGAGATGGGCTTCTGGGTGGAGGTGGTGACATTGTTTGTGCCGGGGTTTAATGATGGCGAGGCGGAGATGCGGGGGATCGCGAAGTTTTTGGCCGGCGTGTCGAAGGATATCCCGTGGCATTGTACGGCGTTTCATCCCGATTACAGGATGAGGGATCGGGATTATACCCACGCTCGAACGCTGCTCCGCGCTTGCGAGATTGGGAAGGAAGCGGGTTTGCGGTATGTGTACGCGGGGAATGTCCCCGGGCAGACGGGCGACTGGGAGAACACGCGGTGCCCGGGGTGTGGCGAAATGCTGGTGGAGCGGATGGGGTTCATGGTGCGGGGGTACTATTTGACGGATGAGGGGAAGTGTCCGAAGTGCGCCATGGCCATAGCGGGCCGGTGGGATGCGGGGAAGACACGAGCGGCGATGAGGAAGTTGGGAATGATGGATCGGGTGCCGCGCGCGGTGCGGCCGCGCTGATTCCTGGCGGGAGTAGCCAGGGTTTTCACGATTGCTTCTGCTATTCTGCTGCGTCATCTTTGCGCAAAGACTGGAAGGATTTCCAATTGACGTTGTGGCGGTCTCATTTTGGCGGAGAATGCTGGTACAACAGTCGGAAAACAGGGGCAAAGGATGGTGCTTGGCCAGAAGCGGGTTGATGGCACGGCGCGTGCGGGTTGTGCGGGTGGAGTTACACAGAAATGAAGATGCCGATTCGCAGGTTGTATCGTTCAATCACATCACAAAGAGGCCAGAGTCTCGTCGAATACTCGCTTGTCATCGCGCTGGTTGCGGTTGTCGCGCTGGCGGCGCTACGCGGCGTGGGCAAGGGCGTCAATACCACCCTGTCGGCGATCAATTCCAACCTGCCGTAAGCGTTCCGGCAATTGTCGTCTACCGATCGTTTTCTTCGTCCGCACGAGACGGGGTCCGATCCCCGCGGTGGGCGCAGGTTTTCTGTAAAATCCTCGCGTTGCTTTCGTAACGCCTGACCCACGTTTCCATGTCCCGGTTTCCCCGGAAACCATTGGGATTTCGTCTCATCGGGACGGGAGGTGGGGTCGACCCGGGGTGAAAAGATTCGGGTTGCAATGCGGGGGGTTATCCAGTAGAAGAAACGACGCTTTTGAGGCCACAGGTTGCGGGTTGTGGCCTTGATTTTTGGGGCAAAACAGCAGCGGTCAAACGAACGGAAGCAGTTGTGGAGTCGTCAACCCAGTTGAAGATTTTTTCTGGTAATGCTAATCGACCCCTCGCGCAGCGGATCGCCGATTACATCGGTGCGCCGTTGGGCGATGCGTCGGTCTCGTCATTTCCCGACGAGGAGACATTCGTCAAGATCAACGAGAACATCCGCGGCCGGGATGTATTCATCGTGCAGCCGACGTGTCCTCCCGCGAACCAGCATTTGATGGAGTTGTTAATCATGATCGATGCGTGCCGTCGGGCCAGTGCCCAGCGCATCACGGCGGTGGTACCATTTTTCGGATATGCGCGGCAGGATCGCAAGGACCAGCCGCGGGTGCCGATTACGGCCAAACTGGTGGCCAACCTGATTACGGCGGCGGGGGCGAACCGGGTGTTGACGCTGGACCTGCACGCCCAGCAGATCATGGGATTTTTCGACATTCCGGTGGATCATCTCTACGCGGCGCCGGTGATGTATCGGTACTTTACCAAGAAGAAGCTGAAAGATCTGGTCGTGGTATCGCCGGATGTTGGCGGCGTGAAGATGGTCCATGCGTACGCGAGCCTGTTTGGGGCGCCGCTGGCGATTGTCAACAAACGGCGGAAGTCGCCGACGGAAGTCGAGATGCTTAACGTCATTGGCGACGTAGACGGGAAGAATGTATTGCTCGTGGACGATTTGACCGAAACGGCGAGCACGGTAACACGGGCGGCGGAGATCCTGAAGAAGCACGGTGCGAAGAAAGTCTATGCGTCGGTGAGCCACGCGGTCCTGAACCCCGCCGCGCTGAACCGGCTCAAAGCGTCGGAACTGGAGGAGTTGGTCACCACGGATACCGTACCGCATTCGAAGATGAGCGGGTTCAAGCTCACAGAGTTGACGGTGGCGCCGTTGCTCGGTGAGGCGATCAAGCGGATTCATGATTCGGAGTCCGTATCCTCGCTGTTCGAGGTCAACGGGGAAACGTCGTCGGATCTGAGTGCGGCGGCCGCGGTACGGCCGACGGAAGTGAGATGAAGGAATTTTGCGGTTGGAGGTTTTGAAGGAGAAACTGGTATGGCAAAGAGATTACAATTGAAAGCGAAAGCGCGGTCCGAGAGCGGACGGGGCGCGGTCAGGCGATTGCGGTCGGCGGGAGTCGTTCCCGCGGTGATTTACGGGGCGAAGACGAAGCCGCTCAACGTCGCTGTGGCGGTGAAGGAACTCGAGAAGGTGCTGGACGACGCGACGGGGGAGAACGTGCTCGTGGATCTGCAGGTGGAAGAAGGCGGGACGACGAAGAACCGTCTCGCATTGATCCAGGAAGTGCAGCATCATCCCTATGAGGACGTGGTTCTGCATATTGATTTTCACGAAGTGTCGGCGACGGAGAAGTTGCGCGCTCGCGTGCCGGTCCGTCCCGTGGGCGAACCCGCGGGCGTGAAGACGGGCGGCGGCGTGCTGGAGTACGTCATGCGGGAGTTGCACGTCGAATGTTTGCCGCAGGATCTGCCGGATATGATTGAGGTCAACGTGGAGAAACTGGAAATCGGCCAGAGCATTCATGTTGGCGATATTACGGCTTCGGCGGGCGTGACATTGGTCGACGACAAGGGGCAGACGGTGTTCCTTGTGGCGGCGCCGATCACGGAAGAGGAATTGGCGGCGATGACGGAAGCCGCGGCGGCGCCATCGGCCGAGCCCGAAGTCATTACGGCGAAGAAGGAAGAGGGCGAGGAAGGCGCGGCCGAAGGCGAAGGCGCGGAAGCCGGGAAGGCCGAGGCGAAAGCCCCGGCAGCCGGCGCGGCGGGCAAGGCACCGGCGGCCGGTGCGGCTGCCAAGGCTCCGGCAGCTGGCGCGGCGGGCAAGGCCCCCTCGGCCGGCAAGGCGCCGGCGGCTGCGGCTGGAAAAGGCGAAGCCAAAGCCGGCGGCAAACCCGAAGCCAAGAAGTAACCCGAGCGAGGCGGCACGACCGTGTCGGCCAAGCCAAGGCTTGTGGTTGGGCTGGGAAATCCGGGCCCGGAATACGATGGGACGCGGCACAACGTCGGGTTCGCGGTGCTGGATGGACTGGCGGAGAAGTTGGGATGTTCTTTTCGAAACAAGTGGCGCTTCTCGGCGGAAGTGGCCGAAGCGGCAGCGGGTGAGGCCGGCAAGGTTACGCTGGCCAAGCCGCGGACGTTCATGAACCACAGCGGTTCGGCGGTGCAGGCGTTACTGGCCTGGCTGAAGATCGAGCCGGGGCAATTGGTGGTGGTCGTGGATGACGCGGATTTGCCCCTCGGCCAAATCCGGTTGCGCTCGTCGGGCGGAAGCGGCGGCCACAACGGTTTGCGCTCGATCATCGAGGCGCTCGGCGGAGAGGAAGGGTTTGCCCGGCTGCGCGTGGGCATTGGACGGACCGCGCCGCTGGGGACGGACATTACGAACCACGTGCTGGGACGATTTGCCACGGCGGAACGCACGGTCGCGGACGAGGCGGTGGCGACGGCGGTGGAGGCGATGGAGTGTTCGCTGCGAGAGGGTTGGGCCGAAGCGATGAATCGGTTTAATCGGAAAAAGCCCCGCGAGAGCGGGGAAGAAGGAGACTAGAGGTTGAAGACATACGAAGGATTGTTTATTCTGGACACCGGCGGGAAGGACGAGGTGTCGAAGGAGTTGGTGGACAAACTCCAGAAGAGCATCGAGCACGCGGGCGGACGTGTGGACAAGGTCCAGCGGATGGGCGCGCGGCCATTTGCCCGTGACACGCGCAAGCGGAGCTCGGGCTACTACGTGAATTTCATTTTCGATGCGCCGTCGAACGCGGTGACGGAGCTGGACGCCAAGCTGCACCTGGAGACGGAAGTGTTCCGGTGGCAATTCACCGAGATGCCGCCCGAGCCGCCGCCGCGCAAGCCGCGCAAGATTCCGACCACGGGAGTGGTTGAGAAATAGCCGTCATGGCCTCGTACAACAAAGTATTGTTGATGGGAAATCTGACGCGTGATCCCGAGGTGCGGTACACGCCGAAAGGCACGGCCATCGCCAACGTCGGACTCGCGGTGAATCGTCGCTGGACGACGGAGACGGGCGAACAGAAGGAGGAAGTCACCTTCGTGGACGTCGAAGTGTGGGGCCGGCAGGCGGAGACGGTTGGCCAGTACCTCTCGAAGGGAAAGCCGATTTTTGTCGAGGGACGCCTGCGGTTGGACAGTTGGGATGACAAGGAATCCGGTCAGAAGAAGTCGAAACTGAAAGTCGTGTGTGAACGCTTTCAATTTATCGGCGCCTCGACCGGGGGGCGCCAGGAGTTTAAGGACGAGCCGCCGGCGGATGAAGGATCGGCGCGGCCATCCGGTCGCGGTCCACGCCCCTCTGCTCCTCCGCCGAAGGACAAGGGAGAATCGGAACCGCCAGCGAGCGAGGATGATAACATACCGTTTTGAACCGGTGGTCAGGACATTTAATTCAATGAGGAAAACCGAGCGATGCTAGAAAGAAACTTTGATAGTCGGGAGAGTCGAGAGGGACGTGAAGGCAAACGGTCGAAGCGCGACATTATTATCAAGCGCGACTGCAAGCTCTGCATGGACCAGATCGACATTGATTACAAACAGGCGGATTTGTTGAAGAAATTCATGACGGAGCGGGGCAAGATTCTGCCGCGACGGATTTCGGGCAATTGCGCCAAGCACCAGCGGCAACTGGCCAACGCGATCAAACGCGCGCGGATCATGTTACTCGTGCGCTAGGACGGAGTCACCACACTCATGAGCAAGCAGATCATTCTAACCGCCCTGGTTGACAATCTGGGGGCCGAGGGCGACACGGTCACGGTCGCCGACGGATACGCGAGAAACTATTTGATTCCGAAAGGGCTGGCGATGCCGGCCACGGCGGCGAATCTGCGCCGGGTGGAATCGTTGCGCAAGAAGCGCGAGGCATCGCTGGCGGCGCAACTCGAAGGCGCCAAGACGACGGCGACGCAGTTGGTCAAGCAGTCGTACACGATCACCGCGGCGGCGGGCGAAGACGGCAAGTTGTACGGGTCGGTCACGGCGTCGGACATTTCCGAGGCGTTGAAGAAGGAAGGCGTCGAGGTGGATCGGCGCAAGATCGCGTTGGAGCATCCCATCCGCGAACTGGGCGTGTTCGACGTCGATGTGAAGCTGCATCCCGAGGTCGCGACGAAGGTCAAGATTTGGGTTGTGGGTCCCGAAGGCGAGGGAGCACCGGCGGCGAAGTCATCCGCGGCGGACGAAAAAGCTGGTAAGAAGGCGCAGAAGGCTGATAAGAAGAAATAGCCGTACGAGCTTCGTGGGGCGGCTATATGTCTTCGACCAACCCTCTCGCATCTGAAACCGGTTCCCAGACGGGAGAAGCGGCAGCATCCGGTCGTGGCAGCGGGCGGGCGACAGCTTTCGGCAGGGGCAAATCAGCGCCGATTCTCGCGTTGGATCGCGTGCTGCCAAACAGCATGGACGCGGAGATGGCCGTGCTGGGGGCGATGTTGCTAAGCCCGACCGAAGCGGGGTCGGAGATCCGCGACCGTCTCAGTGAAGGGCATTTCTACTATTCCGCGCACCAGGCAATCTTCCGTGAAATCTCAGCGCTACAGGACGCGCTCCAGGCCATCGATCTCATCACGCTGACGCAGCGTCTACGGGACAAGAACCAGCTTGAGGAAATTGGCGGCCCGGCGTACCTGAGCGATTTGATCGGGCGCGTACCGACCACGGCGAATATTGCCCATTACGTGGACATCGTTTGGGAGAAACACCAGTTGCGCCAGCTCATTGGCGCGGCCCACGAGGTGATTTCCCGGTCGTTCGAGCAGCAGGACGACGTGAAATCGTGGATCGACGAGGCCGAGCAACGGATTTTCAACATCACCGCCGAAAAAACCGGGGACATCATCAAACCGGCCAAGCCGCTGGTCATGGACGCCATGTCCAGCATCGAGCGGATGTACGAGAAGCGCGGGGAAGTGATGGGCCTGCCGACGGGCTTCCGGGATCTGGACAAACTGACATCGGGGCTGCACAACGGGAATCTGTTTATCATCGCGGGTCGTCCGTCGATGGGGAAAACGGCGCTGGCGATGAATATCGTGGAGAACCTCGCCGTCGACCGCAACATTCCCGTGGGTGTATTCAGCCTGGAAATGTCGGGGCAGGAGCTGGTGACGCGCATGTTGTGCTCGCGGGCGAAGGTGAATCTGCGGGCGCTCCAAAGCGGGTTTCCCTCGGAAAAGGACCATCATCAATTGACGGCGGTGGCCAGCAAACTGATGAAAGCGCCGTTGTACATCGATGACTCGGCGGGTCTGACCGTGAACCAGGTTCGCGCGCGGGCGCGGCGGATGAAGCAGCAGTACAAGATCGAGCTGGCGGTGATCGATTACATGCAGTTGATGCGGGCTCCGTCGCGGCGGGCGGACAACAGCCGGCAGGTGGAGGTGGCGGACATTTCGGCGGGCGTGAAGGCGCTGGCCAAGGAGTTGGGCGTTCCGATCATCGTGCTCAGCCAGTTGAATCGGCAGCCGGAATCGCGGGACGAAGGCAAACCGCGTTTGGCGGATCTGCGTGAATCGGGCGCGATTGAACAGGACGCGGATGTGGTGGGTCTATTGGTTCGTCCGGAGGTATACGAGGACGACGAAGACAAGCGGCGGGAGCTGAAAGGGAAAGCGAGCCTGGTGATCGCCAAGCAGCGGAACGGGCCGACTGGCGATGTGGATTTGACGTTTGTGGGCGAGTACACCCGGTTTGAGGATCGGGCGAGAGTTGACGAGGGAGACATACCGAGTTTTGAGGGGGGCGAGGAATGAGGCGGCTGGAACGGTCGCTCCTCATGTTACTTGCCGCGGTGGTTTTCAATTCGTGTGCGTGGGCGCAAGACGTCGACGAGGATATCGTTCGGGAGATTGAAGTCCGGTTCGTGGGTCCCGAGACGGTGAACCGGGCGGTGGTCATGGCCAACATCCAGACAGCGGTGGGCAAGCCGCGGTCGCGCGATGTCATCGAGCAGGATGTTCGCAACCTGATCAATACCGGTTATTTCTACGACGTGCGCGTCCTGGAGGAGCCGGTGGTCGACGGCGTGCGGATTGTTTTTCAGGTGCAGGGCAAGGCGACCATCAAGGAGATTGTGTTCGAAGGGGAGAAGCAATTCAAGGAAGAGCGACTGAAGCGGGAGTCGACGCAAAAGGTCGGCGACACCCTGGACGAGCGGAAGGCGCACGATGACGCGCAGAAGATGCAGGACCTGTATCAGAAGGCTGGCTACCCGGACGCGAAAGTGACGTACGAAGTGGCACTGGACAAGGACACCGGCAAGGCTGTGTTGAAGTTCGTGATCCACGAGGGGGAACGCGTGATGATCCGGGCGATCAAGTTCACCGGCAACAAGGCGTACACGGAGGATCGTCTGTGCAAGCTGCTGAAGACCCGGCGGCACTGGTGGTTATCGTGGCTGGCGGGGACGGGCGTGATGAAAGAGGACGACTTCAAGGAGGACCTCGACAAGATTCGGGATTTTTATCATTCGAACGGTTATATCGACATGGACATTCGCGGGACGCGGATCCAACGCGTCTCTGCGCACTGGATGGTCGTGTATATTGATTTGTTTGAGGGGCAGCAATACAAGGTCGGCTCGGTTGGGATTGAAGGCGACAAGCTGTTTCCGACGACCGAGCTGGAGAAGCAGCTCAAGATGACGACGGGGAAGACCTTTACCCCAACGGCGATGACGGCGGATCAAAAGGCGCTGGTGGATTACTACGGCGCGCGGGGATACCTGGACACGGACGTGCGTCCCATTCGGTTGCCGAATGTGGAGACCGGGCGCATTGACATCACCTACGCGATTCACGAAGGAGAGCTGACGTATATCGAGAAGGTTGAAATCCGCGGCAATTCGAAAACCAAGGACAAGGTAATCCGTCGGGAGCTGGCGGTACACCCGGGGGAAATCTACGACACGGTTCGCGTGGATCGGAGCGTCGAACGGCTCAAGAACCTCGGCTACTTTTCGAAAGTGGAGGCGGATCCCGAGCCGACGGATGTGCCCAACCGCAAGAATCTGGTGTTGAACCTTGAGGAACAACGGACCGGCTCGGTGAATTTCGGCGCCGGCTTCAGCTCCATCGACAGCCTGATCGGGTTTGTGGAGATGACGCAGGGCAATTTCGATTTGTTCAACTGGCCGACGTTCACCGGGGGCGGCGAGAAGTTGCGGTTGCGGTTGCAACTCGGGTTGAAGCGGCAGGACGAAATCCTGTCGTTTGTGGAGCCGTGGTTTCTCGACCGGAAACTGTCGTTGGGGTTCGATTTGTTTCACCATGCGGCGAATTACCTGAGCACGGAGTACAACGAGCAATCGACCGGCGCATCGCTATCGCTGGAGAAGGCGTTTACCGAGTTCTTGCGCGGACAAATTCAGTACAGCGTCCAGTATGTTTCGCTGAGTGTGGATAAGTCGGCTTCGCCGGAATTGCAGTCGCAGGACGGCTCGCATCTTCGCAGCGCGATTGGGGGCACGGTGACCTACGACTCGCGGGACAGCGTGTTTTTGACGACGCGCGGAGCGCGCACCGAGGTGAACGCCGAGGTGGCCGGAGCCGATGGCGGGCTGGGCGGCGACGTCAACGTGTACAAACTGAATTTGGAGAGCCGGGTGTTTTTCCCGTTACCCAATCAGCAGGTATTCGAGCTGATGGGGGCGGCCCGGGTAGTGGACGCGTTTGGCGCGACGGCGGCAAACGGCACGAACGTCATCGAGACCGCGGTGAACGGGAACGGCCCGGTGGGGACGCACGCGGTGCGTCGCCCGGTCGATCCGGTGCCCATTTTTGACCGGTATTTTCTTGGTGGGGCCAATACATTGCGGGGGTTTGCGTTTCGGCAGGTCGGGCCGCTGGATATCCAGGGCCAGCCGATCGGCGGGAACACGTCGCTGAATGGGACGGCGGAGTACACCTACCCGATTATCGAGAAGGTGCGGGGCGCGGTATTTTTCGACGCAGGCAACGTCTATCCCAACGCGTATGAGGTGGGCCTGAGCAGTGTGAAATCCGACGCGGGCCTTGGGTTGCGGCTCAACCTGCCGATAGGGCCATTGCGGCTGGACTACGGGTATCCGATTATGACGGACAAGCAGGCGGGCCGGGTTGGAAAATTTCAGTTTAGTGTTGGCACCACGTTCTGATATACTGGGGCCACTCAATGGAAAGGAACGACAGAAAGGTTATAGAACCAACATGAAGAATACCATAGCTGCCATTATTGCCTCCGCCGTGTTCGGGTTGGGATTGACCGCGTCCGCGCAGGTGCCGGCCGGTCGGATTGTGACCGTCGACCTGAACAAAGTGTTTAACGACTATTACAAGACGCCCATTGCGTCGGCGAAGCTCAAGGAGACGGCCGACTCATTCAACAAAGAGCACGACGAGATGATGGCGAACTACAAGAAGGAGATCGACGATCTCAACAAGTTGCGTGACGATCAGGACAAGCCGGAGTACACGGCAGACGTCCGTGAGCAGAAGCGCAAAGCGGTGGCAGACAAGCTGACCGAGACGCAGAAGATGCAGCGTGATATTGATGATTATCGTGTGAGCCACCGGAAGATTCTCGAGGAGCAGACCCAAAGGATGCGCCAGACGATCCTGAAGGAAATTCAGGACGTGATCAACACGGAAGCCAATAGCTCCGGTTATCTCCTGGTCCTTGACAAGTCCGGGAACACGCTGAACGGCGTTCCGGCGGTGGTGTACAGCCAGGATTCGATGGATATCACGGCCGACATCATCAAGATTCTGAACAAGAACCAGCCGCCGCCCACGAGCACGGCTGCGCCGGCTGACGGCAAGAGCGACAAGAAGTGAAGTAATGTGCAGCTCACGGCGCGTGATATTGCGCGGATGGTTCGCGGAGAACTGTCCGGCGACCCCGACCAATTGGTAAGCGGGCTGGCGGGGCTGCGGGAGGCCACGTCGAGCGACGTGAGTTTCCTGGCCAGCCCGAAGTACCAGGTCGCGGCCAAGGCGACGCACGCCTGTGCGTTGATTATTGGCCGGGACATTTCCGTTGATTTTGGCGGGGTCCTGATTCGCGTCGACAATCCTTCGGAGGCGTTTGCCGAATTGGTCCGGCAAGTTGCGCCTCCGCCGGTGACGTTTGCTCCTGGTATTCACCCGACGGCGGTCGTGGCCCGCAGCGCGCGACTCGGCAGGGATGTATCCATTCAACCCCACGCGGTCCTTGAGGATCGCGTGGTCATTGGCGATCAGTCGGTTATCGGCGCCGGGACTTACATCGGCCACGAGAGCCGGGTGGGAGCCGATTGCCGGTTCTACGCCAACGTCAGTCTCCGCGAGCGGACGGTGATCGGGGACCGGGTGATTCTGCATTCGGGTGTGGTGCTGGGCGCGGACGGGTTCGGCTACGAGCAGGTTGACGGCGAGCACAAGAAGATTCCACAGGTGGGCAACGTCGAGGTTGGGGACGATGTGGAGATCGGAGCGAACACGGCGATTGACCGTGGCCGGTTCGGGCGGACGCGAATCGGGAAGGGCACGAAGATCGACAACCTGGTGCAGATCGGGCACAACTGTGTGGTTGGGGATCATTGCATCATCTGCGGGTTGGTGGGGATGGCGGGCAGCACGATCATCGGCCATCACGTGACGATCGCGGGGCAGGTGGGCATTGCCGGGCATCTGACGATCGGCGACAAGAGCATCATCATGGCGCAAGCGGGCGTGACGAAGGATGTACCGCCCGGCTCGATCATGTTGGGGGCGCCGGCGGTTCCGCACAAGGAATTCAAACGGGTCAACGCCGCCATCCAGCGCCTGCCGGATACGGTGGGCAAGTTCCACGAAGTGGAACAGCAGCTTGCCGAGCTGCGGCGGCGATTGGAATCCGCTTCCCCGTAGTGTGTCAGTCTGACCTTCCGAAGTGTGACACGGTTGGGCACCTGGGACAGATTGCGCCGGTCCGTCCTCTGAAAATCCGAGCCGGCGTGCGATTCGCTTGATGGCACCACGTGTGCTAACGTGGATTGTTCCATGATTCGTCCCGACAAATTTACGATCAAGGGCCAGGAGGCGCTGCAGTCGGCGCAGGAGATTGCGCAGAAGCTCAACCACCCCGAGGTGGATGCCGAGCACCTGCTGTCCGCGCTCATTCAACAGCCGGATGGACTGGTGCGTCCGCTGTTGGACAAGCTGGGGGCGAACGCGGACGGCATTCTACGGTCGCTGGACGAGAATTTGAATCGTCGGTCGCAAGTGCATGGGGCGAACGTGGACCAGTTGGCCATGAGCCGGGCGCTGCGGGCGGCGTTGGAGGCGGCATTCACGCAGGCCGACAAGTTGAAGGACCAATTTGTCGGCACGGAGCACATGCTGCTGGGGATCGCGGAGACGACGAATCTGCTCAAGTCGCATGGAGTAACGCCGCTGGCGATTCTCAAGGCGTTGCGTGACGTTCGCGGGAACGCGCAGGTTACGGACCAGAATCCCGAGGACAAATACCAATCGTTGACGAAGTACGGGCGCGATCTGACGGAGGACGCGCGGCGGGGCAAGCTGGATCCGGTGATTGGGCGTGACATGGAGATTCGGCGGGTCATTCAGGTACTGTCGCGGCGAACGAAGAACAATCCCGTTCTCATTGGCGATCCGGGCGTGGGCAAGACGGCCATTGCCGAGGGCCTGGCGCGGCGCATTGTCAGCGGGGACGTGCCCGAGGGGCTGAAGGGCAAACGGCTGATCTCGATGGATATCGGGTCGATGCTGGCGGGCGCGAAATACCGTGGCGAGTTTGAGGATCGTCTGAAAGCGTTCTTGAAAGAGGTGATTGCCAGCGAAGGCAATATCATCCTGTTCATTGACGAACTGCACACGGTGGTCGGCGCGGGCAAGGCGGAGGGCGCGCCCGTGGATGCGGCGAACATGCTCAAGCCATCGCTGGCGCGAGGCGAATTGCACACCATCGGCGCGACGACGCTGGACGAATACCGCAAATACATCGAGAAAGACCCGGCGTTGGAGCGGCGGTTCCAGCCGATCATGGTTGGCGAGCCGACGGTCGAAGATACGATTGCCATTTTGCGCGGATTGAAGGAGCGATACGAGGTGCATCACGGGGTGCGGATCCAGGACAGCGCGCTGGTGAGCGCGGCGGTGTTGTCGCATCGGTACATTGCCGATCGGTTTCTGCCGGACAAAGCGATTGACCTGGTGGACGAAGCGGCGTCGCGGCTGCGGATTGAATTGGATTCGATGCCGACGGAGCTGGACCAACTGGATCGTCGCGTGATGCAATTGGAGATCGAGCGCACGGCGTTGAAGAAGGAGAGCGACAAGGCGAGCAAGGAGCGATTGCAGAAGCTGGAGAAGGAACTGGCGGATCTGCAGGAGGACAGCAAGAAGCTCAAGGCGCAATGGCAGAACGAGAAGGGCGCGGTTGATGAGATTCGCAGCCTGAAGTCGGCGATCGAGATGTCGAAGGAGCAGATCGAGTCGGCGAAGCGGGAGGGGAACCTCACCAAGGCCAGCGAGATCCAGTACGGGCGATTGCCGGAGCTGGAGAAGAAGCTGGAGGCGGCGGACGCGAAGCTCACGAAGCTGCAGAAGGGGGGCCGGATGCTGACCGAAGAGGTCACGGAGAATGATATTGCCGAGGTGGTGGCGGCGTGGACGGGGATTCCCGTGTCGCGGCTGCTCGAAGGCGAGCGCGACAAGCTGGTGCACATGGAGGAACGGCTGCGGTTACGTGTCATCGGACAGGAAGACGCGGTGGCCGCGGTGTCGAATGCGGTGCGTCGGGCGCGGAGCGGCTTGCAGGACCCGAATCGGCCGATTGGTTCGTTTATTTTCCTCGGGCCGACGGGCGTGGGGAAGACGGAACTGGCGCGGGCGCTGGCGGAGTTTCTGTTTGACGACGAAAACGCGATGGTGCGGATCGACATGAGCGAGTACATGGAGAAACACACCGTGGCGCGGTTGATTGGCGCGCCGCCGGGTTACGTCGGTTACGAGGAGGGCGGACAACTGACCGAAGCGGTGCGGCGTCGGCCGTACTGCGTGGTGTTGTTCGATGAGATTGAGAAAGCGCACCACGACGTGTTCAACGTGATGCTGCAGGTGCTGGATGATGGTCGGCTGACAGACGGCCAGGGGCGCGTGGTGGATTTCAAGAACACGGTGTTGATCATGACGAGCAACATCGGCTCGCAGCATTTTGCCGAGGGGCGGTCGGATGACGAAGCGACGCGGCAACGCGTGATGGAAGAGTTGCGGGCGCATTTCCGGCCCGAGTTTCTGAATCGCGTGGACGAGGTGGTGGTGTTCCACGGATTGACCCGTGACGACATCAAGAAGATCGTCGACATTCAACTGGCGCGGGTCCAGAAACGGCTCGCGAACCAGAACATTACGCTGACGGTGACGGATGCGGCGAAGGAAGTGGTCGCGCGGGAGGGGTACGACCCGGTGTTTGGGGCGCGGCCGCTGAAGCGGGTGATTCAGAAGAAGATTCTGGATGCGTTGTCACTGGAGATCCTGTCGGGCAACTTCAAGGAAGGCGACAAGATCAAGGTGGTGGTGGACAAGAAGCGGGCGGGCGAACTGGCATTTGAGCGCGGGTAAACAGCCCTCACCCTGACCCTCTCCCTTGGAAAGGGAGAGGGGAAGGCGCTCAGGCTTGCCGGAAGAAGCTGATCAGCTCTTGCGGCGACGGACAACGAACAACAGACCCGCGAGACCCATGCCCACGAGAGAGATCGTGCCGGGTTCGGGGATGAACTGGATCGTGGCCGAGCCGGTCAGGGAGCCATAGCTGACGGTGCCGGTGAAATCGTAGCTGCCGGGCGCCTGGGTGGCGATATCGTAATCAAGGATTTGCTGATCGCTGTCGCCGAGATTGGGGTCGTCACCGCCCTCGGCGGCTGTATAGCTGGCATAGGCGTTGCCGGCGCCGATGCTGATGATTTCGTTGACCTGTTGGCCGGGGTCACCGCTGTTGACGATGGAGAACCCGCCGCTGATGTCCAAGCCGTTGCTAAACACCAAGCCGATGTCGTACTGGTCGTAGGTCCAGTCGCCCGGCAGAATGCTGTTGTTGGGCCAGTCGACGCCGAGGTTATTGCCGGGGTCGCTGCTGGACAAGGTGATGCCGAAGCTGTTCATGTTGATGAGAGAGCCATTGCCATTAACGATGGAGACGAGCGATGCGCGCGTGCCGTACTCATTATTGTAGGGCGCAGCGGGGTCGGCCTGACCCATCCAGGACGCGTAACCGGTCACGAAATTGGCGGCGACGGGCAGGGAGAGGGGCGCGACGCTGAACTGGCTGGGGCCGGCGGCGCCGTAGGATGTCAGGCCATTTTCGGCGGCGTATGTTGCGTTGGCGGCCCAGGCACTCCAAGATGGCGAGCCGTAGATGTTTGGCGCCATGGTGGCTTCGGTGGTGATGGTGACCTGGGCGGTGGCGGTGATAGCGGCGGTGAGACCAATTGTGATGGCAGCCAGCAGTGTTTTCATAAACTCCTTTGTGTTATGCCCATAGAATTGCGTTACCCGTTCTGACAACTCTCCGTCGTTACAGCGCGGAGAACCCCGGCGTTGTGCTACCGAGCAGAGGGAAAGAACTCGCTCCTGGGGAGAGTTTGTATTCCTTTGCGATTGGCAAAGCAAGTGAAATATTTCACAAACTTGCCCGGAGAGGCGGTTGACGCGAAAAGATTCGGCTACCGTAACCGCGATGAAACATGCGGGGCGATGGCGTTTAGCTGCCGGAACGGATTTGTGACGCGATCGAGATAAAGAGTCGCGACGGATGGCTGTTGTGTTATTCGGACTTGTCCGAAGGCGGCGAGATGGGTTTGCCGGTGGTCATGGTGCCCGGCTGGTAGGTGACGGGGCCGGCGCCGAGGGAGCCGGCGGAATATTCGGGTTTCGTGCGTTTGGCCATGCCGCGATCCTTGGCGCTGGTCGACTTTTCCGCGGGGCGAACCATTTCCTGTTCGATCGGTCGGAGTGGGGAAGAAGCGGGCTTGGCGAGAGCGGACTCGTAGCGAAGTTCGACGGGGCCGAGGCGGATCGAGACGCCGTCTTTCAGTTTCACGGCCATGACCTGCTGACCGTTCACGAAAGTGCCATTGGTCGAATTGAAATCGTGGATCTGGTAGTCGTCGCCGTCGCGGACGAGGATGCCGTGCTGGGACGAGATGTTGCCCTCGGGGATGCAAATGGTGTTGTCCTCGTTGCGGCCGAAGGTGATGAGTTTCTCCGTCAGCTCGAAGGTGGCGGCGATGGATTCTGGCGACACAATATGAAGTTTTGGCATAAGCGACCTCGTGGCGTAACTTAGCGAAAGTGGGGGGCGGAGTCAATGGGGAGACGGGATTGATGAGTTTGTGGCCGCGAATCTCATTCGTGGTGATTCACGTTCTACAGCGGAGCAGGCGCCGCGAAAACGTTTCGCGGCTACAAAACGACCGATCCTTGAAATTTGAGGGAAAAGCGTGAGAATAATCGCGAGGTGACGATTATGGCGAACCACTGGTTACTGAAAACGGAGCCGAGCACGTATTCGTATGCGGATTTGGAGCGGCAGAAGAAGGCCGTGTGGGATGGGGTATCGAATCCGCTGGCGCTGAAACATATTCGGGGCATGAAAAAGGGCGATCTGGCGTTCATTTATCACACCGGCGACGAGAAACAGATTGTCGGCATTGCGGAGGTGGCGAGCGATGCCTATCCGGACCCGAAGGAGAAGGATGAGAAGTTGGTGGTGGTGGATTTGAGGCCGCGGGAGCGGCTCGAGAGGCCGGTGACATTGGCGGAGATCAAGGCGGATGGTGAATTTCGGGATTGGGAGCTGGTGCGGATGGGGCGTCTCAGCGTGATGCCGGTGAGCGAGGAGAGATGGAAGAAGCTGGTGGGGATGGGGAAGTGAGAGCCTCGACAATCCCGGGCCGAATCCGTGGGGCTTGCGTCGTATCGGCGGACGCTTCATAGTGGGATATGGCAGGGCGATTCGCGCCGGATCAGAGTGAGAGGATTCCGTGGGAGGGCTTGGATGATGAAGCAGTTATTCAGTTCGATGGACAGCGCCCGGATGGGATTGGTTCGCAGCTTGTTGGACTCGGCGGAGATTGCATATGAGGTCCGCAACAAGGCGGTTTCCCAGGCGGTAGTGGGTTTTGCATTCCAGGAAGAATTGTGGGTTGCGGAAGACGATTACGCGGACGCGGCGAAGTTGCTGGCTGAATCTCGCAGCGAGTGACGATGCGGGGAGTGGGGCTCGCGGAGAGCGCGATGCCGGTCAACGAGGCGAGGTGGAGGAACTTGGTGGGGGAGGGGTGAAGCGATCTCGCATTTCTCGTAACATTTGGGTACGACCCTGATACTGCCCAAGGTTCGGTCGAAGAATGAGAGGAGGGTAATCGTTCTATGGAAAACGACATTCGCGAGCATTTGAAGGTAATCCAGAGCAAATTGGAGGGCATTGAAAAAACATTGGAAGAGGTCCGCGCTCAGCCTAAACAGGAGAAGTTTAGGAAAGCCTTTAGGAAAGCGCCGGAAATAACACTAGCGGAGGTGCAGTCGTGGAAGAACGGTGACCTGATCACTCTCCTCGTGTATGACCCGGACGGTTGGGATCAGGCTCATCCCTGTCGCGTCATTGGGTACAGACACGACCGTCTGGAAGGCAGTGATGAGGAGATGATGGCCCGACCTGCTCACGGGTTTCAGCGTGTAGGCTATGACGACAAACCGGAGGATTGGAAACCGTATGAATTTGTTGTTTATGAAGACTGCTGCTTAACGAAACACGGAGACGGCGGTATCAAGCTTTTACCGGCGGATTGGGATTCTTAGTGTGCGACCAGTGATGAACTGAAGACAAGAAAGCCGGCGCGGTCTCCGGGGCGATTCTTCTGACGGCAAGCCCCGCTAGCCATGATGTTGCATGGGGCGACGGTCAAGGTTAGAGTTATCGCGCCATGAAGAACGTTGCGAACAACTATGCAGACTTGTCGTTATCCGTCCGAGGCGACTTGGCGACGAAGTTTGCTGCGAACCTTCGGGTCTGGTTTCCCGGCTCGAAGGTGACGGCTGAAGAAGCTGAATCACCACTGAAGGTGGACGTCAGGGGACTGTCGGACAGGAATCGCCGAAGAGTTGAGCATCAGATCGGATTGCACATTCGAGTCTTCCGTGAGTTGGACAGGTTTTCAGTAATCCTTCAGTATACGGACGCCAATTACAAAATCTCGCGGAGGTTGCTGGAGGAGGTTCGGACGAGCCCTGAGACGCTTGTCTTTGCAACGACGTTCTTTCGGTCGACGATTCAGTCGCTTCGCCTTGACGTACTCGTGACGCTGGCGGCACTTTTTGAGCGTCCCTCGCTCCGTGCGCAGACCGCAAGTATCCCCGGCTTACTTCAATTCATTCGAGCACATCACAGTGACCTCCACCAGATACCGAGGAACACATTCGAGTTCCGTCCCACGAAAGGGGACCTGGAGCCTTTGACGCTGGCTCGCGTGGATTCGTTTTTGCAACTGCTCAACGACTACGAAGGTGGGGGAGCGATTGCGCTGTCCGAGCAGATCGTCACGAAGGTCCGGGAGCATCGGGACAGGCTTTCCGCCCACTTCGAACGGCGCCACTTCCTCGACATTTCTTCGTATCCACAAGAATTGGTGTTGAAGGATTCCGACGTCGAAAGACTGATTGCTGAGGCGAAGGCGATAGTACGACCATGCTGGCAGGCGTATGAGGGGGGGCGATGACTCGATGGAGCTTTGCACGGCAATGGACGTTGAGAACGTTTTGCGACGGATCAAGGAACATCGGGAATGGGCGCAAGAGCGACTTCGCACGTTTCGAGCAAGAATCCCTGCTGTGGCACGCTGAATTAACTCATCTGCGCTTCTCTCCCAGCCTACATTGGGTAGCGACAGAGATTCCTCGCCACGCGCCGGGTGAC
Organism: Verrucomicrobiia bacterium; assembly: GCA_035501175.1. Taxonomy (GTDB): domain Bacteria; phylum Verrucomicrobiota; class Verrucomicrobiia; order Palsa-1439; family Palsa-1439; genus Palsa-1439. The sequence continues at coordinate 58,715 of DATJWQ010000028.1, forward strand.
AAAGCCTGCGGTTCGAGGTGGTATCAGAATGCAGACCTGCCCGGCTCGGCAGGAGCCATTGCTTTTGGGGAGACGGGAGACCTTCGGTCGAGAGTTGTGCGCGGTCGGAGCGTTAGCCCCGTTGGGGCAACGCCCCCTCACGGGGAGACCGGAGCACAACGAGAGATAAACGGCCGGCGGTCATAGACCGCCGCTACAGTGCGGAATCGAGCGGCGTTGGACGCGACGGAGCGCGTCCCTCCAAAACAACTGCTACATTCGGGTGAGGCCTGTCGATGAGCGGAGGTAGGCGGGGAAGGGCGGTTGGGTGGAGGCGGCGGCGATTGGGCGTGGCGGGGGGATGGCGCGGAATGGTAACCACTGGCAAGCGAGTGGGGAGGGACGACTGCCCCCTCACCTGAATCCTCTCCCCCTCG
>DATJWQ010000029.1:0-2409 GCA_035501175.1 Verrucomicrobiia bacterium
GGTCTTGTAACCCATCACCCCCTGGTTATAGGCACTGATGTTAAATTCGCCAATGTCGTCTCCCCAGATGATCAGAATGTTCGGCTGGGATTGCTGTGCCGCTGCGGGAAGCGTTGTGGCAACGGCTGCCATGACCAGCAAGCGTGCAGGCCAGCGTAAGAGTTGTTTCATGTTTGCATCTCCGTTGATGTTCTTCGTGGATCTACTGCGCGAGTCAAAGCGCGCCAGCCCTCTTCAACCCGGACAACCGGTGAAGTCCACCGCCGACAAGCTGTCACTTGCGCTTCGCTGGTCCCAGTCTTCGTCGTCCATCACGAGGCGGAAGCCGAGGTGCGACATGCTGGTGTACGGGTCCGTCCCGCGTCGCGCGCTCGGACGGTAGCTCAGGCAATAGGCCTCGCTGCAAAGGAACGAGCCACCACGGGTGACGCGTCTTGGCGCATTTGCAGGTACGCCAGGCTCGTCGGGCTCCCACGCATCCCGTGGCCCCGTCGGATCCACGATGACCTTGCCCGTAACAGCTTCGCGCCGAAACTGATCGGCCCGGTACCAATCAGCGACCCATTGCCACGCGTTGCCGGTCATGTCGGAAAGGCCATAACCGTTGGGTGGAAAAGTACCTACCGGGCTGGTACCGACGGCGACCACGGCGTTCGCGCTAACGACCGGAAACGGTTGAGGCTGCTGACCTTGCCAGACGTTCGCCATCTGCCTGCCGCCCGGCGCGAACTGGTTGCCCCAGGTATAGGTGGCCTGCTCCAACCCGCCGCGCGCGGCGTATTCCCACTCGGCTTCAGTCGGCAGGCGCTTGCCAGCCCACTTCGCATAAGCCAGCGCATCTTCGTAAGAGACCTGTACGACAGGGTGATCGTCCTTGCCGTCGATGGAACTGCCGGGGCCCGCGGGATGGCGCCAGTTGGCGCCCGGCACGAAACGCCACCAGGCCGAATAATCCTGGAGGGACACCGGGCGATTGGTACCAACAAAAGCCATCGCGCCCGGCACAAGGACATCATCTGACGGACGCGGCGTACCGGGTGGCAATTGCACTTTCAGGGTTTCCCAGTCGGGCTTCTTCTCGGCAGTGGTGACATAACCCGTGGCGGTGACGAACCGCCGGAATTCCGCATTGGTCACGTGATGGCGATCCATCCAGAAGCCGTGCACGCGCACCTTGTGAGCCGGGCGCTCATTAGGCCTGGCCAACCTGTGATCACTACCCATCAGGAACTCGCCGGCCGGAACCCAGGCCATGCCTTCAGGCCCGCGCTTGCCGTCGCCGTAAATGATTTGCGGTTGGCTCGATGAATGGAGTCGTGAATACCCCACAGAAATGCCCGCGCCAAGAGAGGCACTGATCAGTGCAATTACGAGGATGTCCCGCATCCAACGTACGCGTCTGGAACGCACTGTTGCCGTGTCGACCGTCTCGCGGTTCTGACGGGGGGACGTTACGGGATTTTTGCTGGTCGTACAGGACATGTCTGCGCTCCCGTTTGACGAAGAATACTGGGCGTCGGTAGCCGACCGACGTTTTAGCCTATCGAGCGAGGTCTTCCGTCCACGCGCAAATTGCCATTTCAGCAGTACGACAAAACTTGTCCATCAGGTGCTTAATGAATTGACCGTGCTTCCAATCGATCTCTCTTATCGAAACAACTCAGCCACGATCGACCTGGTCATATTGGCGAAACCTCCATCCAACTCCGTGTCGACAAAGGTAATGCCGCGGCACCCGCGGACGTTGATTGAAATCAACCCACGACGGATCAAGCCAAACTTGCCTGGTTTGTTGAATCAAAACGCTTGTGATGATGCGGAAGTCATCGATTTTTCTGGTGACCAAGGAACCCGTCGCATCATGGCTCGATCTGGTGCAATGTTTCGCCTCAAAGACGCAACGCGCTCCGGCTCAGCTAAGCCATTGATTTGGATCAAGCTGACGCCCAGCCTGCCGCCTACCCTTCGGCATAGATTCGATCTTCAAGCGAACAGGTAGCTGAGGTCACGGAAACGGGATTGTCTTGCCGTATAGCCCCCATCCTGTCGTTTGCCGGATCAGGTCGATGGGACCCACCAGGCGATGACGTGTGACGTCACGACATCGACCGGCATTCAGGTCCCACCGGTACCAACGGTACGCAGGGTGGGCATGGTGGCCACCTGGGCGAACGCGGTTGACTTGATCGGGGCCAGTTACTCGCCTGACGCGTGACGGCCCACACTGAAAGACTGACAGGAGCTCGGGCCGGCATATCGCGCCTAAGTCGAGCTTCACGCGACACCAGGCGCGGTTGGCGTTGGCTACTTGAGCGCCGGGCAGATAGTCCTCACAGGCATAGCAGGGAATGACCATGAACGAAGCCAATACACGACGGCACGCGGCGGCCTCAACTGGAAGCGGCACGC
>DATJWQ010000030.1:0-10550 GCA_035501175.1 Verrucomicrobiia bacterium
TATTCGCGGAACGAATTGCGGCGCGTCGGGAAAACTGGCGGCCTTTTCAAAGTAACTCGCGCTCTTGCAGAACGCGTCGCTGCAGGGAGGATTATCGCAGTCCTTGCTCAACTTCTCGAAGTAGAGCCACCCCATCATGAAATACAGCTCATACCGATTCGGAATATTGTCGATGCCGCGCGACAGGAATTCCCGCGCCTTCTCGTGCCACTCGCGCTCGCGCTTGATCCCTTCCGCCTTCGTCCGGTTGTTGGGGTCGGAATACGCCCCGTACCCGATGTTCCAGGCCATGTGCCATTGGCCGAGATCCCAAAACATCACCGACTGTGGCTGCAGGGTAACGACAACTTCGATGTCGCGGTATTGCCGAAGCCATTCCTTCTTTTCCCAGAAACTGTGACTCTGGATCCACAGCAAATCGGCAACAATGCCGCGCATCCCCGCCAGGAGTGCGATGGCGAGATTCTGCCCGATGGCTTCGCGGAGCTCAAACGTGACATGGGCGCCTCCGTATTTCATTTGGAGACGTTCGCCGCGAAGCGTATTCTCCAACGGCAACAGGGCGAACCCGATGCCGAACAGGATGAGTACCACAACAACTTTCATGCGCGTTTCCTAAATCTCCCGCCGAGAAAACACCAGATGGGCCGCCACGACGATCACCAGCGTCCGTGCCATGCCGTAGGTGATAATCTGTCCGATGTGACTCCACGGGACAACCTTTCCCAGATTGATCTCGTCGGCAATGCTGAACAATCCGAAATCCGGTATGACAGCCACCACGGCCATCAGCAGCCGATGCGCCGCCCACATCTCCGCGGCGCTTCCCCGCAGCATCCCCGCCACAAACACCATGAATGGAACAACGACGTTGAACACCAGCGACGTGGAGAACGTCGACACCAACAAGGTCACCGCTGCGATCAACGTCGCCTTCATCAGTTCCGCCAGCAGGGCCTTGACCAGTTCCACGTCGCGCGTTTCGATTCGAATCGCGTCAATCTCCTTGGCGGCCTCCACGTGCGCCTCCGGCGTCTCGCCAATATAGCTCTGGCTCAGGTCGCGAATCATTCCCTGCTCCTTGATCCACAGAACCGCGGCGAACAAAATGCACATGGCCGCCATGCTCAACAGCAGTAACAACAGGCTGCCGCAGAACTTCCCCAGAAGAAATTCGAATCGCCGCACCGGCTTCGCCAGAATCGTATAGATCGTGCGGTTCTCCACCTCGCTCGGCAACAATTGCGCCGTGCCAACGATCGCAATCAGCGTCGTCATCACCGAAATCACCCCGAGACACGTGTCCTTGATGAACTTCATCTGCTCGCCAAACGTGAACTGGGCAAAGAACACCGCCGAGGCAATGAACACCAGACCGATCAGCAGAAACAAAATGAAAACCTTCTGGCGCACCGCCTCCGTCAGCGTGTTGACGGCGATGACGCTCACCCGCCGCGGGGAAAACCCAACCCGCTCGTGGCTGGCAGACCCGGCAATACTGGTCGCTTCAGTCATGTTCTCCAACTCCTCGCTCATCTTTTCGCAGCGCTTCCAGGAACAGGGCTTCGAGCGTCGTCTGCGGATGCCCGACCGATACAATGGACGCACCGGCCGCCCGTACGGCGTCTTCAACGCGGACGCGCGCCGATTCCGGCAAATCCTGCACCGTAATGCTCAGGCGGCGCTGATCGCTAATCAAATTTTTGACATCACCCTCAAGAATCATCTGGCCCCGGTTCAGGACGCCGATCCGGTCGCAGACATCCTGGACCTGTGCCAACAAATGCGAACTGAGCAGAACGGTCTTGCCCATCTCTTTCAGCCGCAAGATAAGGTCGCGGATGTCCTTGCTGCCAATTGGATCCACACCAGCCGTCGGCTCATCCAGTAAGAGCAGCTTGGGATCATGAATCAATGCCTGCGCCAGCCCGATTCGTTGCAGCATTCCCTTCGAATATCCCGCCAAACGGCGATCGCGTGCGTGGCTGAGACCAACCAGATCCAGCAGTTCCCCGGACCGCTTCTTCAGCAACGCACGATTGAGACCGCACAGCCTTCCGTAAAACTCAAGTGTCTCCGCACCGGTCAAATACCGATAGAAATACGGATTCTCGGGAAGAAAACCCACGTGCAGCCGCGATTCCACCCGGCTGCAGGGAACGTCGAAAATCCACGCATCGCCCTCGGTCGGCACGACCAGGTCGAGCACCAGTTTCAGCGTCGTGCTTTTGCCCGAGCCGTTGGGACCAAGCAATCCGTACACCTCCCCCTCGTGCACGCAAAGATTGAGTTTCTCCAGCGCCAGGAGCCTTCCCTTGCGCCAGCCCAGGTTGTATTTCTTCGTCAGTTGCTCTGTTCGAATCGCATCCATTAGTGTCGTATCTCAAAACCGCGGAATTCTTCCGTGGCGGCACTCCAATTCACGTCAGCGTTCCGTATGTGGCTTCCGAGCTGGCTGATTCGCATGGCGTCCACAAAAGCCCGGACTTCTTCGTCATCGCCCTCGGCAACGAGTTCTACCCTGCCATCCGGCAAATTACGAACGTAGCCGGTCACGTCGTAACCGCAAGCAATTTCACGCGCGGTGTACCGAAACCCCACCCCTTGCACCCTGCCTGTGTAAAACACCGTCGCGCGCTTCCGCATACAATCGACCGCCAGACTATCGACAAACCGCAAACCAGTCAAGAGAACCGCTCACCCGCGGCGTGACCGCCCCCGGGACCCCCCCCGCGGGGCTGCATTCTGGACTTGCTTTTCTCTGGGCGACAGAGCTAAAATCCATCTCACACCCCGGGAGGAGCGTTATGGCACTGTTCGGCGGAATGTTCAGCGGCGGTCAGAAGCATCCGAATCTCGACCAGCTTTCTCACTCCGTTCAAAATAACCTCGGCCTGCAAATCGCCCCGCCCGGCGAAGACGTCCTCGCGGCGCTCGATTCTCTGACCCACCACGACTTGCTCGACATCCAGAACGCGCACACGATCGAGGTCGTGCAGGATCTGTTGATGCGAAAATCCATCCGTGTCACGGTCGACGCTTCCGCCCAGGCGATCGTGCTTTCCATTGCCTCGCGTGAAGAAATCGAAAACGAGCTGAAAAGCGCGCACTCCGCCGTCAAAGTAATGTCCGTCGCCAGCCACCATGGAACTTCGCGGATCATCCGCTCGTTTGGGGTGAATCCCGAGCCCGCCAAGGTCGCGGCGCCCGCGTCTCCCGCCGCGGCCAACACGCCGGTTGCCGAAGAAGTCTCGGCGCCCCCGGCCTTCGAGCACCTCGAAGCCGCCGAGCGGCTGTGCTCGGTCGTCGTGGATTTGTTCGTCAAGCACGGCCAGTTGACCACGGCTGACAAGGATGTCCTCAAGAAAATCCGCGCAACCGATTCCTCCCTCGACGCCCGCATGGTCGCCCTGGAACGCTGGAAGACCGAAGTAACGCGACGCTCCCGGGGCGTTCACGTTCGCGAGGGCGGCGCCACCACTCTGTTGGGCAGCGAGAATGCCGAGGCCAAAAAATCAGAAGACGCAGTCCTGCGCCGATTCGATAACTTTCTGCATTGGCTGAGCAAGCTCATCAAGGCCTTCGAAGGCCGGGGCGTCAAGTTCAACGGCAAACCCGTGTGGCTGCCGCATTGAAGCAACACCGAACGGCTGCACCGCCAATTCGTCTGCGGCCGGCTTGTTCTGGTGGAGTGGTGACAGGCTCGCAACCGCAAGATGGTCGGGACGGCGGGATTTGAATCCGTCGCCTGTGTCAAATCCTGCGTGTTTCTGCATGTTTTCGTAAACGCAAATTACGAAAAAATGCAGATTTGGGGTGGTTGTTTGTCACGTTTTGTCACGCAACAACCGCGGCTTCCAGCGCCTCGCTGCCGAGGTACTCCTGAATCATGGCCATAAGTCATTTGAGGATGACGACAAAACTCGGACAGCATTTAGATCCTGATACCTTTGCTGTGGCCTGGCGTAGGCGTGTTCCGAATCGACGTGGAAGGACTGATGCTCAATGCGATTTTCGGAATCGTTCTGATCGATTTGACCTTGGCGCTCTCCTCCGTCAAGTATTCGCGAACGTTTGTCGGCACGGTAGCGAGAGTGCGCTCGCCGTAGTAGGTGAGGGCTTTGAGTGAGAGGACGGGGTTGAATTCAGGATAAAGTGCTTTGGCTGCTCCCAGCGCTTTGGGAAGGCTGACCCCCGACTTCAGAAGCGTGTAAATGTCCTCGTAATCTCTTGGTTCGGCGCGGACAAGAATCACTTTAACCTTCTGCGCGGCCAGATCGAGAAGCGACGCAATGCGAACGCGGTTGTCTTCGCAGCGATCTGGTCGACTCACCCGGCCCATGGTAAGCCCGCCGAAGAACGAGACTTTCACGTCGCCGCCCCGATCGACGGTGAATGATGCGGTGTTGAGCTCCGATTGAATGAGCTTTGCGCCAGCAAGGAATGCCAGATTCCGGCCCAACACATCCGCCGAAACGGGCTGGCTTGTGAAGAAATCGAAGTCAACGGATCGTCTCCCGCCCAGACGCAGGGCAATGGCCGTTCCGCCATACAAGACGAAATGCTCTGGGACTTGAGAAAGCTCGGGCCACAAGCGACGCTGCTCGGCCGGGAGAATGTCCAATCGTGGCCTCATGTGGGGATCGTGCGCTGGAGCCTGGGAGGAACGGGGAGAAGGTGTAGCCGGTGATGCCAATAATGCCACGACCGATTGTCAAAGAGGCCCGGTGGAGCGGATCGCAACGCTTCGCGGAATGCAGCTTCGCCATAATGACCGAGAGCAAAACAGGCATCGTCCCACGTGCCAAACACCATGACTTGACAGAGAAAGCGCTGTGTGTTTTCTAGGGTTGACTCCGCCGATTGCCACCAGCAAACACGCCAAGCGATGGAAGCGAGTTGGTCGGAATCCCTTTCCGCTGTCAGCAGACTTTTCACAACCATAACAGAATAGCAAACCGGGGTATGAATGTCGAGCTTTCGCCCTTCTGCTAAGAGTGATTGGACGACGGGGAGGAAGATTGGTCGCGGAATGAAGCAAGCGACAGCACTGGCTGCTTCCCGGTTTGGAAAAAGAAACGCGGGGACGGGTGGTAACCGAAGCACCTTGATCCAAGATTGAGGCTCACGGTCCTGGGTGAGGCCAGGTCTGGCTAGGAGAAGCGCCCGTGAGCCTATAGAGGGCAGAACGCCCTATGGACATCAAGACACAGACTATACAACCCGCAAGCTTTCGCTGTGAAGCGTTACGCAGCCCCGGTGAATCCGTCAATGCCGTTCGCAGCCAGAGTTGTCTGCAAATTACGCAAGCTGCGTTACGCACTCCGCGTAATGGCGCGGCACAGGAATTGGTCGCTTCGGGAACGGATTCGCATGTAAAACGGCTCCGATGTTCACATTCCCGACCTGATGCGCGATGGCAACGCCAGCAGACGCGGTCTTGGCTCCTGGTTCTCGGTCAGCAAGCGCAATACATCCTCTTCTCGGAATCGGACGGCCCCATCCACACGCACGACCGGTAGCCGACCGGATTGGGCGATTTCCGCGACCTTGCGGATGCTGATTTGCAGTCGGCTCGCTACATCCGCACGGCTCATCAACTGCGGGACAAAACTCGCCGGCTGCGCCTGATCAATCTCCAGGACGACATTCTCGCCATCGACTCGTGCGCGGTAGGATTTGCAGGTCAGCGTGATCATGGCCCCTCAGTCCCCCTCTGTCTTGGCCGCACTCATTTCGGATTGCAACTCGTTGACACTGATGTTGGTGATCCAAGCGGCACTGTCGTTTGCGTCCGGCTCGTAGCGCGCTGGTACGGCCTTCACCCAGGCCACCTCGAACTTCTGCAGCTCATGTTCCAGCCTGCCCAGGTTCCTCCCGACGATCCGAACTTCGTGGGTGTCGGTGCGCAGACAAATCGTACTGTCATCCGTTCCGTGCCCGCAGTCTACAAACGCAATCCGGGTGTAAGGAATCATGCAGGCGTGGCCATCGGCCAACTCCACTCGCAGGGCCTGGACCTTGGCGTCGTTTTCCCAACAGGGGGAGATTCGTCGGCCCTCGTCTCGTTGTCCGTGCCTTATCATTGCACCCTGACTCCCTGTGTTTGTTGGATAGCCCGCGCGCGCAATCTGGTGAAACTGCCAAGCCGACTGAATCGAAAGCCTTCGGCAAACGCCCGATTGCGTAAGCACCGTGTCCAAAGCTGACGCGGAATGCCGAGGCTTTGAAAATACCTCTGCTTACCCATGTCCAGGGCCAAGGGTCGGTCACCGGACCGCTGGATGTTCTCTGCCAGTTGTGCCTTATCGCTGGTGAAGATCGTGATTCCTTTGCGTCCACGAGAAATGGTCACATACCACTGTTGTTGGTTCGTCGCCGCCTTGATGGCTGAGTCGGAAAACAAGACGTGATCGACTGTTTTGCCTTGCGACGCATACGACGTAATGACAAAGCCGCGCACGAAATGCCGGTAGTTCTTCTCGATGGTTCGTCCATCGGTCAGTCTGATTCGTCCGTCAGCCCCGATGTGTTTCACGGTAACCAGTTCACCATTGGCGAGACGCTGACCCTTACGCGTGCGACCGTTGGCCTTCAATTGCAGACAGTCGCCGGCTGCAAGAGAGAGTTTCATGGGCTGACAGACGGTGAGCCGATCGGCAAACCGAAGCGGCACGGTGCGAATCTTGTCCGATCCTTCCAGAATCCAGCCACCGTCGCTGATGGCCAAGAGCCTGCACGTTTGACCTTTCTGGAATCCGCCAGCATCTCGGTTTAGCACCAAGACCGTATCGTCTTTGTAGAACCGACGGTCTCGCTTCTGGGCATCGGTCACATCGACCGTTTCCAGCGCGGTCACAGTGTGGTCTTTCGTACCGAGGAGACCGTGGGATCTCAGTGCGGCCCGCACCTGCTCATTGACCCGGTGAATCTCTGACCAGGTCTGAGACACCACCACAACAGACTGGCGCTGCTCCGCCAAGGTCACATAGCGAGCGGCAAGACTCTCGGCTTGTTCCTGTGCCAGACAAACCACCACCGCTCCTTGACGATCCAGACGACGGAATGAGGCCGCGAGATTGCCTTCAGAGGCTTCTTTCACTGCCCGCTTGTACTCGCTGATTTGCACTCGTTCCGCATTTGTTCGAGCGCGAGTCGGGTCTTGACGCCGAATTGTGCTGAGTTCGATGGCCTGCAATGTGGAATACTTTTCGATGGCCCGCAGCGCATCGGAAGCTCCCACCGCACCGTGTTGGCGAGTGTCGCCGGAGAGAATCACCCGGCCTTCATTCCCGTGCGCCAAGCTCAACAGTTGGTGCATCTGCCGACCGCCAATTTGTCCAGCCTCATCAACCAGCAACACTCCACCACGAGGCAGTGAGCCGCGAGCGAGAAGCGCACTGACGGTTTGGGCACCTTGGAAACCGTCGCGTTCCAAGTCCATGACTTGCTGCCGCTGCGGAGCGACGACTGCGACTGTGCGCCCACCTTGCCGGAGAGCGCCGTACACTTCACGCAGTGTGTAGCTCTTGCCAGTGCCGGCCCCGCCGCGAAACAACGTGACAAAGTTCTGCGACCGCAGAATGCGGTCGACGGCTTCGCGTTGCTCGGAATCCAAGCTGGCATTCTGGATCGAGTGTCCGGGGCAAAGTGGCGCACATCGACGAATGCCATCACGCGCCATGCACACAGTCTCCCATTCGCGGTCGATTACATCCCGAGTCGTGATCCGGCCGGGATGCTGTTTGTAGCGCACGTAGCCGCGCCGACTCGCGGCGGCCTGAATCTCGGCCAAGTCCACCTTCTGTCCTCGCACATGCTCCAGAGCGTGGCGCCACACTTCGTGTTCCAGCACCACCGAACGGCGTTCAAACAGATGCTCCTCAGCCCACGCAACTGCTTGTTCTGCCAACGCCTCGCTGGATGCCGCAATTGACGGCTGTTCCTTAGTTAGTCGGCCAAGCGATGTTTTCTCCGCGTCGGTCAATTGCCGGTCCCAACTGCTCCGTAATTCCCCCAGGGTGATGCCCTTGATCTTGCGTGCCCGTTCCTTATGGGCGATACGGTCGCGGATGGCAGCGATGTTGCCAGTGGCCTTCTCTGGTTCGCGTTCCAGCAGCTCGCGGGTCTTTTGGTCAATCTCTTGATGCCGTTTCGAGAACTTCTCAATCAACGACGGCGACACACCCTCGATCTCGAAATCCCCCCGCCGCTGGTTCTCAATGGCGTAACCGAATTGGCGCAAACGCCGGGACAGCTCGTGGTAATAGACATTCTCGATGAATTTCTGCGCCGACAGCATGTCGTGATTCTGGAGCGCCTTCCAACGCGCTTCGACGGGATCGAACGTTGCATTGAAGACGATACAATGTGTGTGCAATTGCGGATCGAGAGCACGTGACGTGTCGTGGCGGAACACGGCGGCCACGATGTTCCGCGTGGTTCGGTCGGTGCATTGGCCGCTCTTGCGGACGCGGGTGGAAGCGAAGGACTGCAACTGACCGAGCGCGACCGCGACAGCTTCTTCGTGTGCCTCGACAATGCGCGAGTCTTGGCCGATCAGGGCGGCAATGGACACGGACTTGGCCGGCGAGAACGTGAAATCGTAGAATACGCGACGATTGGTGTTTTGACGAGGCTGGCCATCGGGACCAATCTCCAAACGAGTCGTGTTCTGGCGCAGTGTCAGCTTCTCACCGGTCTGCGGATGAAGGTTCTCACAGAGACGGACGAAATCGTCCTGTCGTGTGACGCCCGACAGCCCTAACTTTTCCGCTCCCTCGCCATACCACTGCCCCAAGACCTGTTGGCCTTCGTTGTAGTAGTCGCCGACGCTCAAGTGTTCCGAGAAGTATTCTTTGGCGTCACCCAGTCGGTATTGTGCCTTGGTAGCAAGCATGGGCATTTGACTACAGGGATGGAAGACGGTTGCCGTTCCGCCGGCCACGCTTGGTTGGTTCGCTGTTCCACGTGTTCACAGGCCATCGCTCTTTCTGCATCGCGCACGCGAGACTAACACGGGTGACAGCGACATTTTGGAGTCCACCACGGTCGCATGTTGCCGAGTGTAGCTGCGAATTTCTTCGGTTAGCTTTGCTTGCGCAAAATTCTTCATTTTGTGCTGGACAGCTTTCGAAGACCCTCCAGGAGATCGGGCCTGACACCGAACGGTGGCAGGAACCGCATGTGTCGATCTTGTCCTTTCCGGCTGAATGCCGATGTTCACGCTGGGCAGTGTGCCCGAAAGAAAGAGATCGCACGTGTAGTTGCTACACAAGATGACGACTGTGGCCAGCTCATAACGCCAACTATGCAAATGTGGTCTCATATTCGCGAGCATAGCCCGAAGCAGCGCTCAAAGTGTTCGCGGTGGCGAACAAAGTAGACTGGCCAAGCGTGGCATTCCCGCCGAGAATCCACGACTGACGAAGGCCAGTCATTAAACTCTTGATACCGCAAGATGGGACAAGAGTCCTTACCCACGCTTGAACTGGCCTGCTTTCTTCGTGTCTGACAAACGCGGAGCAGACCCGAATACAGGCCAGCCCAAGCGACGGTCGCAGTCAATCGGCACACTCAACACCCGCTCCTCATCGCCGCTGCTCTGCCGTCTCCCTGCGTACACGACAACGCAGTACGACTCTGTTCCGCTTTCCGATTCGGATCGTGCGCTCAGTGTGCTTCCGACGTGACCATGGCTGACCCAATTCTGTCCACGGTCGCACCACCTGCTGACCTGACTTGAATCAGCCTGTGTCCACGATCTTTCCAGTCTGTGTCCAATTTGTTTCCACGATCTGTACGCAGACTTGCCACACATGAACCACGAAACGTCACGCACAGGCCAGGGAAGCTCACGGATGGTGCACGCACACGTTACGCCCCCGGTAACGCACATCTTACGCAATGGTCAGGTTTCTGCCACCGTACCGGCAATGCATTCGATCCGCCATTTGCGAGCCATGGAAACTCCACTCGTTGTGCACGAACCTGCACGGGTTCTCCCTTCCTATGCGGTTGGGTTACAGATCGGACGCTCTACCCCTTGAGTTTCCAAGGTGCTTTCTTGTGCACAGTATCCGCGCATGGTACGCGGGATTTCCGCAGAATTTACGAGGAAGATTTGGTGGATGTCCACGCCGTTACCTTGCCACGAACATGCCGTGAACGCGGTCGGGCCACTCTGCGACCAAGTCACAATCTTAAGCTGTCCACAGACGTGTCCACCCATTACCACAAACTTTCCACGAACAGGCCATGTCGCGTCCACTCAGTGAACCATGCGCTGTCATGAGAGTCCGCAGCCGAGTCCCGACCACGTCCACACACTATTACATGGCCGCCGCGCGATGTAGCGCACACCTCGCGGTCGTCCTGCGATTTGCGCTATGGGAGGAAGAGGGCCAACGGTCGAAACTGCTCTGCAACTAAAGCTTTCCTTCCGTCAGGTGTTTGGTACGGTGGTGACGTGATTCAGATTGACCCTCCGCGATGCTGCTCTATCTGTGGCCGGCGATACTGGGTGGGCGAGTCGTGTTATTACTGCCCAA
>DATJWQ010000031.1:0-82972 GCA_035501175.1 Verrucomicrobiia bacterium
CGAGCACGTACCAATTGACGGTGGCGTGTTGTCGACGACGATGATCTGCGCGTTGCAGGAACTGGAGGCGCCACCGTTGTCGACAACGGTCAGTGTGACGGAATTCGTGCCGAGGCTGAAAGGTCCCGGCGGAGCCAGTGACCGGCTGGTAATCGTGCCGTCGCTGTCGTAGGAGCCGGCGTCGACGGAAACGGCCGTTACGGCTGCCTGGCAATTGGCGCCAGCGCTCACTACGATATTGCTGCACAACGCCACGGGCGGCTGATTTGGCGCGGGTAGATTCTGGACGATCACGTGGAAGCTGCAGGTGTTCGTGTTGGCGGATGAATCGATCGCCATACACGTGACGACATTGGTGCCCACGGCGAAAGCGCTGCCGGAAGCGGGCGAGCAGTTCGTAACCACGCTGCCGCAGTTGTCGCTTGCCGTCGGCGCGCCGAAGAACACGTTCACTTGCGATTGGCCGAACGGGATGTTCGTCACGATGTCCGCTGCGCAGGAGATTGTGGGCGGCGTCTGATCGAGAACCGTGATGGTTGCGTGACAGGAATTCGTTGCGCCCTGGTCATCTGTTACCGTCAGCGTCACGGTGGTGACACCGACCGGATACGGACCAGCCGGGGCGAGCGTCATGTTGGCGATCGTGCCGTCGGGGTCGTAAGATCCGTTGTCGATGGCGGCGGCAGCGACGTTCTGGACGCAGGAGCCGTTGGCATTTGTGGTCACATTCTGGCAACGGGCGACCGGCGGCTGGTTCGGCGGCCGAATCCACACCTTTGTGGCCGTGCACGTGGAAGAGGCGCTCCCTACAAATGCGATGGCCTCGATGACATCGCTGCCCGTCGACATATTACTCGTGTAGAGGAACGCCGCCTGACCATTCGTCGAGGTTGTGGCATTGGTCCCCTGACCGAGATTGGGTCCTGAGATCACGCTGAAATCGACGGGAACGCCGCCTCCAGTCGATCCATTGGCCGTGACTGTGTCGACAACGGTGTCCGACAAGCCCACCAGGTTTGTGATCAGATTCGGGGCCAATGAGCAGGTGATGTTGGTGATCGTGCAATAGGTTGGGCTGAAGACGACGAGTCCGAGCGACGGATTGTCGAGTTGGTCGATGATGCTGTCGTCGGGATTCGCCGTCGTCCAACAATTGGAGACGGCGGAGATGTTCCCGGACGAGCCGGATAATTCGACGTCCGCCCGCGCGCCGGGATTCTCGAAATCGTTTTGCCCTGCCGAATGCGAGGCGCCGCCGCCGAGGTCGATTCCGTTGTAGGGCATCGAGAACGACAGGACACCGTTGCTCTGGGAATTGGTAATCTGGTTGTGCTCGATGCGGATGGCGTTACTGTTCGGCAGCGAGCCGTAAACGCGAATGCCGGTGGGCAGGCCATCGATGAGGTTGTCGACGATCACGACGTTGTTGGAGTAACCATTGACGCCGATGCCCTGGTTCCCGCTGCTGCTGACCGGGTCGCCGCCGGGCGCGCGATAGAAATAACAATTGGTGATGACCACCGAGCTGACCGTGTAGGTGCGGACGCATTCACCGTAGTCGAGGTGTGACGCCTGGATTGTGCAGTCATCGACGCGCACGTCGGAAAAGTTTGCGGGGGCATCGTTGATGTTGATGGTGTGATCGATCTGGCCGGCCTGTTGGACGAGGTGATAGATGCGGGCAACGCATCCCTTCAACTGGAAGCCGACGTCCCATTGCTGCAAAATGATCCGCGTATACAGGGACACGTTGGTGGCAAACAGCGCGCCGTCCAGGACCGTCACGGAAAAGTTGCGGGTATTGTTGAGCGTCACATCGTTCAAAATCAGTGTCGTATTTGAGGCGGCAATGCCCTCCGACACTGTCGGCGAGTAGGTGCCGCCATAAATCGGATCGCCACCGCACAGTTCCAGCCCGTCCAATTCGACCGTGCCCGCCGAAGTGATGGTCACCAACACGTCGTTCGTGTGGTGGATGAGGCAGTTCGTCGACCCCGAGCCGATGATGCGCAATGGTGCGGTGATGTTCAGATACTCGCGGTAGGAGCCGGCCTCCACCTGGATCGTGTCATTGGAGTTGGCGGCGTTGATGGCCGCCTGGATGGTCGGATACTGATTGGTCACGAAAAGGGTGGCGCCGAACGATGGGAGCGGCAGACACAATGCGACCACGGTCAAAACCCAGCGAAGGACATTTCTCCACCTCCCAGTGGTCACGGGCGGACTCTCTCCGAAAGCACCGTGTCTGTCGACAACGATTTTACCCGGAAACCATGACGTTGTCCGCGACGTGCCAGATGGTAATATGGAGCCAATGCAAACCCTGTTCCTCGTGGGCCCGACGGCGGTGGGCAAGAGCGCGGTGGCCCTGGAATTGGCTGGCCTCGCAAACGCCGAGATCGTCTCGGCCGATTCGATGCAGGTCTATCGCGGCATGGACATCGGCACGGCCAAGCCGGGGCCCGAAGAACGCGCTCTTGTTCCGCACCATCTCATCGACGTGTGCGAGGTGAGCGAGGTGTTTGATGCGAAACGGTTCGTCGATCTTGCGGAGAAAGCGATTGCCGACATTCATTCGCGCCGAAGAACCACGCTCGTGGTCGGCGGCACGGGCTTGTACATTCGCGCATTGCGTCACGGATTGTTCGTGGGGCCGTCCCGCAATGAGCAACTCCGCATCCGACTCGAAGCGATGACCGCGCCGCAATTGTTCGAGGAACTCCAGCGAGTGGATCCGCAGACCGCCAAACGCATTGACCGGCACAATCCGCGGCGGCTGGTGCGGGCGCTGGAGGTGTTTCACGACACGGGTCAACCGATCAGCGCGCTGCAGAAGCAATGGGCCGTCAACCAGCTCGACCAGCTCGCCACACCCATCATCTGTCTGAGTCGGAATCGCGAGGATTTGCGCGCCCGGATCGAGAACCGGATCGACGAGCAGATCAGGGCGGGGTGGGTGGAGGAAGTGCGGCGGTTAATGGCGAAGGGATTGGAGAAGAATCCGACCGCGCTTCAGGCGGCCGGCTACCGTGAGCTGGTGGCGCATATCCATGGCGAACTTCCTCTGGACAAGACGGTGGCGCTGATCAAAACCCGCACGCGGCAACTTGCGAAACGACAATTGACTTGGTTTCGACGCGAACCTCGGCTACAGTGGCTGGAGATCGGGCGCGAGGAACAGCCTACCGCAACGGCAAATCGTGTCCGGGACATTTTACATTCAGAGGAGAGAACTTCGGCACGTTGAAGATGCACGACACGCAGGAGCCGCTTCGCGAGCGCGCGCTCCTCATTGGATTGGAGAGACCCGGCCACGACAAGTGGGCCGTGAAAGATTCGTTGGAGGAACTTCGCGAGCTGGCGCAGACTGCCGGCGCGGACGTCGTTGAGCTGATCAGCCAGAAACGCGACACCATCGCCGCCGCGACATTCATCGGCAGCGGCAAAGTGGCGGAACTGTCCGCGCGCTGCCGCGACACCGGCGCCAACATGGCGATCTTCGATGATGATTTGTCTCCCGCCCAGGGGCGCAACCTCAGCGAGATTCTCGGCCTGAACGTGAAGGTCATCGACCGCACCGAGCTCATCCTCGACATCTTCGCGCAACGCGCGCGGACGCGGGAAGGCAAGATCCAGGTCGAGCTGGCCCAACTCCAATATATGCTGCCGCGCCTGGCCGGTTTGTGGACCCACCTGTCGCGTCAGCGCGGCGGGGTTGGCTCGCGCGGTCCGGGCGAACAACAGCTCGAAGTTGACCGCCGTCGGGTGCAGGAAAAGATTCATCGTCTCGAGCGCGATCTCGAAGAAGTACAAAAGAACCGGCGCGTGGAACGCAGCGGGCGGCAACGGCTTCACTGGCCGCAGGTGGCGATCATCGGGTACACGAACTCGGGCAAGAGCACATTGATGAACGCGCTGACCGGCGCCAACGTGCTGGCGGAGGACAAACTGTTCGCCACGCTCGATCCGACGACGCGCAAACTGCGGATGCCAAACAACCAGAACATTCTGCTCTCTGACACGGTCGGATTCCTGCGCAAGCTGCCGCATCATCTCGTCGAGTCGTTCAAGGCCACGCTGGAAGAGGTGGTGGAAGCGGATTTGCTGTTGCACGTGGTGGACGTGAGTCATCCGCAGGCGCAGGAGCAGATCAAGGCGGTCGAGGTTGTGCTGAAGGACATCGATGCGTGGGGCAAACCGACCGTGGTCGCGCTTAATAAAATCGACAAGCTCGACGATGGCGCGACGCTGCTGGAGAAGTTTCAACGCGAATTCGACCATGCCGTGGCGATCTCGGCGACGAACCGCACGAACTTCGCCGAGTTGCTCGACGAGATGGCGAATCGATTGGCCGACCGCCGCGTGAACGTGACGCTGTCGATTCCGCACGATCGTCCGAAGACGATCGCGCTGGTATATCGCAGCGGGTACGTCACGGCGCGCGAGATGGAAAATGGCAATGTTGTGTTGCAGGCGCAAATCCCGAAGGTGTTGGCCGGCGAATTGACGCCGTACGTCGTCGGAGGAAAGAAGCGGAAATGAACATCGCCACGGGAAGGCCGATGTTGCTTGTTCTGGCGGTGATGTGTTTGATGCTCGAACCGTCGTCGGCGGACAGTCCGGCGCCGATTCGCGACTGGGAATGGATCATCATTCATCACAGCGCCACGCGCGTGGGGTCGGCAGCGATTTTTGACGCGGCGCACCGGGCGCGGGGGATGATCAACGGGCTGGCCTACCATTTTGTCATTGATAATGGCACGGACGGCAAGCCGGACGGGTACATCGAGACGGGGCCGCGGTGGATCACGCAGTTGCACGGCGGTCATTGCCGTCAGGCGTACATCAACGAGCACGGCATCGGCATCTGCCTCGTCGGGAATTTCTCGGTGGATCAGCCGACGTCGAAACAGCTTGATTCGCTGGCGCTGCTCGTGCATGGATTGCAGGAACAATTTCACATCCCCGACGACCACGTTCTTGGTCACGGGGAAGTGATCGGCGAATTCAGCGAATGCCCGGGTTCACAATTTCCCTGGGACGAATTTCACAAGCGGCTGAGTGAGAGGTCAGCCGCGACCGAACGCAAATAGACGCGAAGAGAAGCCGCGTCGGTTGGTGGTTATCCCATGACCACGTACTTGATTCGTGAGATGCCGGAGGGCGACCGTCCCCGCGAGCGGTTGAAGGAACGCGGGGCCGGGGCGCTGATGGATGCGGAATTGATTGCCATTCTGCTGCGCACGGGAATGAAAGGGACCTCGGCGGTCCAACTTGCCCAACAACTGCTCCACGATTTCCGCACGCTGGAAGAACTCGCCCGCGCGCCGGTCGAAGCCATCGCGAAGACCAAGGGCGTGGGCGAAACAAAAGCGATCCAGCTCAAGGCGGCATTCGAACTGGCGCGTCGGCTCAGCGATGGGAAGCGGGGCGAACAGAGGATCATCAGTTCCCCGGCCGATGCAGCGGACGTGATGCGCGAGCACATGCGGCTGCTGGACCGCGAAGAGTTTCACGTCCTGTTGTTAAACACCAAGAACGGCGTCATCAAGCACGCGCCGGTTTCGCGCGGGTCCCTCAATGCGAGCATCGTCGAGCCGCGGGAGGTATTCAAGGACGCGATTGCGGTGTCCGCCGCGTCGATGATTCTCGTGCACAATCATCCCAGCGGCGACCCGACGCCGAGCTCCGAGGACATCTCGGTAACAAAGCGGCTCGTAAAGGCCGGCGACCTGCTCAACATCTCGGTCCTCGATCACATCGTGCTCGGCCGCCGCTCTGACGGCCGCGACCAGGATTTTATGAGTTTGAAGGAACTGGGATTGATGTGAAGTGGGTCAGCAGCGTTCTCGGGTGACCAGGCAGAGAATCAGGAGGCCGGCTCCCGCGAGGGCGAAGGCGGATGGTTCGGGGACCATGGCGGCGATGACCTGATCGGGGAACGATCCGTAGCCGAAGCTGACGTTGGAGATTTGGGAGAGGGTGAAGCTGGCGGGAACATTGCCGAGGGTGAACACGGCGCTGTCTTCGATGAAGGGGCGCCCGCACAAGCTGCCGTTGTATTTGGTGCCGTCGTCCACGCAGGAGGTCAGGCCGCCGGCGACTCCATAGGGAGAAGTCCAGTCGCCGGGAAGGCTGGCGCCCGGGAACAGGTTCCATGAGCCAAAGAGGAAATGGCTGGTTGCGCTGATTCCTTCATTGGCGGCAAACGGAGCGCCGTGCAGGCCGGATGCGTAGGCCCAGGAACCACCGATCACACCACCGGCGATGGTCAGGTTCGTGCCGTTTTCCACCGCATGACTGCCGGCGGCGAGCAGGGCCGAAATCTTCGCGAGCGTGGGATCACCAGCGAGCGTGAAGAAAACGGATGTGAGAATGTCGGCGGCATCGTTGGGCTTGTAGGCGGCGGTATCGGTCAGCGTGACCACGAGGTCCGTGGCTGTGCCCGAGGTGGAGAGGGCGAAGGTGGCGGTGGCGGAATTGGTTTCGCCGGGGTCGTCGCCCGCGGCGGACCCGCTATAGGTGACGGCGGCGTTGGCGGGCGTGATGGAAGAAGTCAAGGCGGCGACTGAAAGGCCGGCCCAAAAGCACAGCAGGCAACTGAGATCACGGCGAACTCGAACGTCCCTCATGTTCGTATCCCCTCCTGTAGGTTAGCGGAACGATGCCATTAGCGGGGGCTGTGCCAGGAAATCCTGGCGACAGAATCGGGCGGGGAGGGCGGACGTAAGTTTCGGTCATTCTGGATATTATGAAAGGGCGCGTGGGATGGGCGGGATTTGTCCGGCGACAATTTCGTGCGGGCAGGCGTGACGCGAATGTTCAACGCGGGACAGGACTGTGCAGTGCGGGGGGGACCAGTCGAGCGAGGGCGAAATCCGCGAGGCGAGGGGAGAGATTCGCCAATGAGCCGGGGGGTATGAGGATGCAATCGGAGCAGGATTGACAATGTATCTGTCTATGATACACTGGCGCCTGATGCATGGACTGGTGACAGGTCCTTTGCGTGTGCGGATGGCGCGCACGAGCGCCCGGGGACGTACCGCAGTCCATCAGGGGCCCCCCCTATGTACTACCAAACGAAGCCAACGGTTTTTCGGGGTGGGTGCCGATGGAAGAGCCAGAGGCGCAAGAAGTTGCGTTGCAGAGACCCGCAAAAAACGCATTGGCTTCGTTCGGGGGTTTTTGAGGTGTTTTTGAGGTGTTGTGACCTCAGTTTTAGTGGAACTCGCGAGCATTTTCGTTGGGGCAGACGATCGTTTGCGACCTTGCGCAGACGGTCAGTCCGCCCTGGTGGTCCCGCAAATGCGCTTGTACTCGTCGAGGGCGAAACGGTCGGTCATGCCGGCGATGTAATCGCAGATGGCGCGGTGGAGGCCGACCTCGCCGAGTCGGCGCTGGGAGCTTTCGCCCATGAGACGCGGATTGGCGGCGTAGGCGCGGAACAACTCGCTCAGCGCCTGGACCGCGCGCTGATGGGGGATGTGCTTGATCGGGTTGTAGTAGAGATTCTGGTAGAGGAAATCGCGCAATTCCTTGTTGGCTTGTTTCAATTCCTTGCTGTAACTGATGAGCGGCTGGCTCAATCGGCGCACTTCGTCCGCGGTCGTCACCCGGGCGGCAGCGATGTTGGCGTCGCTGGTGGCAATGACATCGCCGACCTCGCGTTCGATGAGTTCGCGAATGGTGAATTCGCGCATCCGCTCGCGGTCGATTCCGGGATGTTCGTGGCTGACGCGCTCGAAGGTGGTCTGCCAGATCGCGACCTCGCGGAGCTGATCGAGCGTGATCAATCCCGAATCGACGCCATCGTCGATATCGTGCGAGTAATAGGTGACTTCATCGGCGAGATTGGCGATCTGGGCTTCGAGCGAGGAGGACTGGAAATCGAATTCCTTGAGATGGGCGGGTTTGTCGAACTGCGTATAGTGTTTCGCGAGGCCCTCGCGCGTTTCCCACGTGAGATTCAGGCCGTTGAAGGCGGGATATTTCTCCTCGAGCTCGGTCACCACGCGCAACGATTGCAGGTTGTGCTCGAACCCGCCGTTGTCCTTCATCAGTTTGTCGAGCATCTCTTCGCCGGCATGGCCGAACGGCGGATGCCCGAGATCGTGCGCCAGCGCGATGCTCTCCGCGAGGTCTTCATTGAGACGCAGCGCGCGGGCAATGCCGCGACTGACGCCCGCGACCTCAATGGTGTGGGTAAGACGGGTGCGAAGATGGTCGCCGGTGCCGTTGAGGAAGACCTGCGTCTTGTATTCGAGCCGGCGAAAGGCGCGGCTGTGGATAATCCGGTCGCGGTCGCGCTGGAAGTCGGTCCGCAACGCGTGCTTGGGCTCGGCGAACGCGCGTCCGCGCGACTCGGCGGCTTTTTGCGCATAGGGCGCAAGTGTCTTGTATTCGAATTGCTCGAGTTCGGTACGGTCGCGCGGCATGACAGGCCCAGTGTCGCAAATTGGCCGGGTCGACGCAAGTATTTGACCTGTCGGCGCGGTGCGGTGATAATGGAGCCAATGAGCAACCTGGCTGTCGGTTTCGGGATGGGAATGAACCGTGTCGGAGGAGCGCATGTTTAGGATCGCCCAACTGCCCAGTGGCGTGCGCATAGCGACGGCGGAAATGGCGCACATGGAAAGCGTCTCGCTCGGCGTGTGGGTCGGTGTCGGCGGCCGGTACGAGCCGGCGCGGTTGAGCGGCGCGTCGCACTTCATCGAGCATCTGCTGTTCAAGGGGACGACCCGCCGGAGCGCCAGGCAGATCAGCCAAACCGTGGAAGGCATTGGCGGATATCTGAACGCGTTTACCAGCGAGGAAACGACCTGCTACTACGCCAAGGCCAGCCACAAGCATGTCGATACGCTGCTCGATGTGTTGACCGACATGTATGTTCATCCGCGATTTGCCACGCCCGACATTGACAAGGAGCGCGGGGTGATCAAGGAAGAGCTGCTCATGTACCGCGATCAGCCCGATCATTACGTGCAGGAGCTGCTGACCGAGACGCTCTGGCCCGAGCATGCCCTGGGCCGCTCGCTGACGGGGACGGCGAAAACGCTCGATGCGATGGACCGATCCGCTTTGCTCGATTTCAAGCACCGGAAGTACGTGGCAGCCAATACAGTGGTGGCGGTGGCGGGACACTGTCGCCACGACGACATCGTCGCGCGCGTGGGGCGGATGCTGCCGCTGCCGCGCAACGGGCGCGCGCCGACGTTTGCGCCGGTCCACGAACAACAGCGGACGGCGCGGTTGCGGTTCTTCCACAAGGCGTGTGAACAGTCTCATCTGGCGATCGGCGTGCGCGGGTATTCCCGGCACGATTCGCGCCGGTACGCCCTGAAGGTGCTGAGCGTGGTGCTCGGCGAAAATATGAGCTCGCGCCTGTTCCAGGTGATCCGTGAGCGGCACGGTCTGGCGTATTCCATTCAGTCCTCGACGAGCTATTTTGCGGACACGGGCGCGTTACTGATTTCGGCGGGGCTGGACACGAAGCGGTTGCCGCGCGCGCTGGCGTTGATCCTGGTCGAGCTGCGAAAGATGGCGAAACAACCGCCGTCGGCAGTGGAGCTGCGGCGGGCCAAGGATTACGCCATCGGCCAGATGCGGCTGGGGCTGGAGAGCACGGCCAATCGGATGATGTGGATCGGCGAGCATCTGCTGGCGTATGGATCGATTCAGTTGCCGGCGGAGGTCGAGGAACGGATTGCCGCAGTGACGCCAGAGGACGTGCAGCGGACGGCGGCGGATCTGTTTCGGAACAATCGTCTCAATGTGGCCGTCATCACTCCGAGCAAGGACGAGCGTGGCATCAGCGCGCTGTTGTCATTCTGAAGATTTCCCAGGCCAGCGCGGGGAACGTCCAGGCCCACGGCGCGGGGAAGTGGCGGAGTTCGTCGATGATTTTGGTGACCGCGTAGAGGTGGCGGATGCGTTCGGGGCGATCGTGGTAGTAGGTGACGAAATCGTAGATCCAGACGCCCCACAAAGGCCAGACGATGGCGTAGGATTGTTGTGCGATCACGATACAGGCGAGCAGGCCATAGGCGACGAGTTCCAGTTTTCGGCGGATCGGCAGTTCGCGCAGGACGGCCTGACGCTCCGCGGTGGCCATCTTGAACCGCAGCTCGAATGTCTTCACCCCCAGACCCAACGGCACTCCCGCGACGAGAAGCAAGACGGCTTCGAGAAACGTGCATCCGTGGGCGCCGACCCAACGAATCTCCACGAAGGTCGCGAGCACCATGATGACAAACGCCAGATTCATCAATCGTCGGCGTGTCCGGTCGTGCGCAGCCTCGCTCGGATCGTACATGCGGGTCGCGCCGCCCATACCGCCGGGGGCCGCGTTGCCGGGTCGATTTGATGATGTCATGAGGTTCGCGGACCATGGTAAGATGCCCGGCAGGCGTGAGCAACCATCCTTTGATCGCACGTCGTCCGTGGCGTGAGCCGGGCGACGCATTCGCGGAGTACGCAACGCGTCCGCATTGCGCGTGGCTGGACACGGCCGCTGGCGACGGGATTTCCATCCTGGCGGCCGAGCCGCGCAAGGTCATTTCTGCGAGGGACGGTGAACCGTTTTCTGCGCTAGCCAGCGAATTGGCCACGCGGCAGAGCATATCCGAACATCCGTTTCCTGTCGGTGCCGCCATCGGTTATTTCGGGTACGGGTTGAAGAACGTCTTGGAGCGTTTGCCGTCGAAAGCCGTGGATGATTTGGGACTACCGCGTTGTTGGTTCGGTTTTTACGACAATCTGCTGGTGTTCGATCACGCCAAGAAGGAGGTGTGGGAGGTCGGCGCCCAGAATGTTCCGCGTGGATTGACCGGTCGAGCCCAACCCGGAATTGCTGCGTGCTCGGATTTCGATATCCGTTCCAATTTCACGCGCGAAACATATGGCGAGGTCGTTCGTCGCGCCAGGCAATACATCGCCGCAGGGGACATTTATCAGGTCAATTTATCGCAGCGGTTTCAATGTGGCGTGGATGCTTCGGCGCCCGAAGTCTATCGGGCGTTGCGCAAGTCGAACCCGGCGCCGTATGCCGCCTATCTCGACATCGGCGACGCACAAATTCTATCCAGCTCGCCCGAATGCTTTCTGAATATCCGTGATCGGCATGTGGTTACGCGTCCGATCAAGGGGACGCGTTCGCGCGGCGTGACGACGGAAGAAGACGCGCGGATTGCGGCTGAGTTGCTCGCGTCGCCCAAGGACAATGCCGAACTGGTGATGATCACCGACTTGGAGCGGAATGATCTCGGACGCGTGTGCGAGTTCGGCAGCGTGCGAGTGAACGAAATGGTGCGGGTGGAGACGTACGCGACTGTGCATCATCTCGTGTCGACCGTGGAAGGAGTCCTGCGAAAGGATGTGAGCCATATTGATTGTGTGCGCGCGTGCTTTCCGGGCGGTTCGATTACCGGTGCGCCGAAGATCCGCGCTATGGAGATCATTGATGACCTTGAGCCGCACGCTCGCGGCGTGTACACGGGGGCGATCGGCTTCTTTGGATACAACGGACATACGCACCTGAACATCGCGATCCGTACCGTGGTGTACCAGAACGGCCGATTGACTTTCCATTCCGGCGGGGGCATCGTGGCCGACAGCGAGCCGGAAGCCGAATACGACGAAACGCTCGCGAAGGCGCGAGGCATTTTCAATGCAATCGACCAATTACGCCTACGTTAACGGGCGGTTCGTGCCCGAGGCTGAAGCCACCGTTTCCATCTTTGACCGTGGTTTTCTCTATGGCGACGGCGTGTTCGAAACGATGCGGGTGTATCAAAGCAGGATCTTCCGTGTTTTTGAGCATGTGACGAGGCTGGTGAGTGGAATTACTCTCCTTGGAATTGAGTTGGAAGAGTCATCAGGGTTTTTGCGGGGCGTCTGTGAGGAAATTGTCCGCCATAATAAAGTAATCGATGGGATGGTCCGAATCTATGTTACGCGTGGTCTTGGAAACATCGGGCTTTCAGCGAAGAAGACAGGCCGACCAACCGTTATTGCAGTGGCGCAAGAACGGCAGTTTTCGACGGAAGCGGATGCGCTGCGGCTCGTCCTCGCAAGTTTGCGGGTAGATTCAGATTCCCGCCTCACACGAGTGAAGTCGGCCAACCGGCTGTGTTATCTTCTCGCAAAACAGGAAGCGGAACAACGGATGGCCGACGACGCGATTCTGTTAAATAACGCCAACCATGCTGTGGAACTCACTGCGAGTAACCTGTTCCTCTATCGAGAAGGCAAGCTTGTGACCCCGCCGCTTGTCGATGGTGCACTTCCCGGAATTACCCGTGCGATTGTGCTAACGCTGGCGGTACAGGCCGGAATTGATACGGCGGAGAGCAGTATAGAGCTGGATACATTGCGGCACGCCGAAGAATCATTCGCGACGAACAGCCTGTTTGAGATTTCTCCGATCGCAATGATCGAGGGCCACCAGATGTCCGAGCGGCGAATCACCGGACGATTGCAGGAAGTTTTTCGCGACCACGTACGTGAGGAACTCGGCTTGGACTAATACGCTCTTGCCATCAGGACGCGCTGTTTGGAAGGCGCGCCGGTGAGGATGCATTTGCCTTCACCTTTTGCGTCATCCGGTAGCTGATCGGGGAAAGGGATGCAACGGATCGAAGTCTCGAAGCGTTTGGCCATCTCATCTTCCTTGTCGTGACCGCCGGCCCAATGAACCCAGGCGAAGCCGCCGTCCTCTTTGGTGAAGAAATCTTCGAACTCTTGCATGGTATTGATGACACGACTGCGCTTCGTCCGGAGAGTGCGCGCGCGTTGCAGTAATTCTGCCTGCATCGTATCGAGCGTCGGTTTGATGGACGCGATGGCTTCGGTACGGGGCAGGAATGTCTTGCGACGTTTGCGCAGATCCTGGTCGGTTTCGCCTTCCTTCTCCAGCACAAACCGGCGGACAAGACACAGGCTGCCTTTCTCCAGATCTTTCGGGCCGATTTCGATACGGAGCGGGACGCCTTTGGCTTCCCATTCGTAATATTTCGCGCCGGGCATGATGCCCTCGCGGTCATCGAGTTTCACGGCGAGCCCCTGGGATTTGAGTTCCGCAACGACCTTGGCCGCTTCGGCAAGTGTGCTGGCCTTTTCGGCATCGTTCTTGAAGATCGGGATCACGACGACGTGAATCGGTGCAAGCTTCGGTGGCAAGACGAGGCCATTGTCGTCGGAATGCGTCATGATGAGTGCGCCCACCAGACGAGTGGAAACGCCCCAGCTCGTGGCGTAGACGTACTCGCGTTTTCCCTCCTTGCTGAGGAAGGTCACGTCGGAACTCTTTGCGAAATTCTGGCCGAGGTAATGGCTGGTGCCCATTTGGAGCGCCTTGCCGTCCTGCATCATGCTCTCGATGCAGAGTGTATCGAGCGCGCCCGCAAACCGTTCGCCTTCCGTCTTGCGCCCTTTGATGACGGGAACCGCCGCGACATTCTCGGCGAAATCGGCATAGACATCCAACATGCGCGCGGTTTCTTCGATCGCCTCGGCTTCGGTGGCGTGGGCCGTGTGGCCTTCCTGCCAGAGAAACTCGGCAGTGCGCAGGAACAGACGGGTCCGCATCTCCCAGCGCACGACATTGGCCCATTGGTTGATGAGAATCGGTAAATCACGGTAGCTCTGGATCCAGCTCTTGTACTGGGCCCAAATGATCGTTTCGCTGGTGGGCCGAATCACGAGCGGCTCCTCGAGTTTGGACTCCGGATCAACGACCACCTCGCCGTTGATGGACTTGAGGCGGTGATGGGTGACCACAGCGCACTCCTTGGCGAAACCAGCGGCGTGCTGCTCTTCCTTGGTCAGGAATGAAAGCGGAATGAACAACGGGAAATAGGCGTTGACGTGGCCCGTGGCCTTGAAGCGGTCGTCAAGTTCCCGCTGCATCCTTTCCCAGATGGCATAGCCGTGGGGCTTGATCACCATGCACCCGCGGACGGGCGAATGCTCGGCGAGATCGCCGCGTTTGATGACATCGAGGTACCATTGCGCGTAATCGGTCGCGCGCGGGGTCACGCTGGCGTTATCCGCGGGCGCAGTCTTGTTGCTCTTCGGCTGATTCATTCGAGATAGTCCTTGTGCGAACGCCGATGTCTGTAACGCAGACTCGGCGGGAATTCGAGAGAAAAGAACGCCGCGGGATGAGCGGCGGTGCCATCGCGAAACAGCAGGCCGCGATTGCTAGTTGCCCTTCTTGGCGACGGTCGGGCTCGTTGCGTCGATTTTGTCAGCCACCTTGCCGCCCTGGCTCACCGATAACATGACGCGCATTCCCTTGCGGAGATCAGAGAGCTTGGCCGGCTGGCCGTCGAGGGTGACCTTCGTCACCTGCATGACAGAGAGTGTATTGACTTCCTCGCCGTTCGGATTGGACACGGTGATCTTGTTGTTGGGCAGGTCGACGGAGACCAGCTTCATTTCGCTACCGGCCTTGCCCTCTTTGGCCTTCCTGGCGAAAACCGGGACACAGACAGACGTGAAAAGTATACCAACCGCGATGACCCAATACACGACGCGTCGATTCATCGAAAGCCCTCCGGATGCTTGGAGTGTAGGAGATGCGTTGCCGCAATGCAACCAAAAGGGAATTCGCGTGTTCAATATATGGAGAAAAGTTTTGACGCATTCGCGCAAAGCTGTATAAGAGGGGAGTGCCCTGAAGGCCTTTCGGGGCAAACAAGGAGGTTTGGGGATGAATGCCGTGCTCGCAGCCGGAGGTATCTTGTATATTTTTATGCAAGCGGACCTTCCCGGCAAAGTGATTGTTGTGCTGCTGGCTCTTGGCTCGGCCTTTACATGGTCGGTCATGCTCACCAAGTCAGGACAGTTGAGCCGTGCCCGCCGCACCGGGGAATCCTTCCTGGCCCAATTTCGCCACGAGCGCGACCCGCTCCACATGTTTATCAACAATTACGAGGTCGCGGATTGTCCCCTGTACAACATTTACCGGCTCGGCGCGGAAGAGGTGTCGGCACAATTCGGCAATGGGAGCAGTCCGCGCAAGGTCACCGGCGGCTACAAAACTTTCGGCAACAGCGGCCCGGCCACACTGACGGCGGTTGACACCGATGTGAGCGTCTCGGAGAGGAGCGTGGTCAATCTCGACACGTTGCGGGGCGCTCTGGGCCGGGCGATCGATGCGGAGGTCATGAAACTGGAATCGCAAGTCAGCGTGCTGTCCACGGCCGTGACGGGCGGTCCGTTTTTGGGGTTGCTCGGCAGTGCGTGGGGCGTCATGAGCGTGTTCGCGGCGATGGGCGAATACGGAACGGTGCGCCTCGGCGCGGTCGCCCCGGGAATCTCGGCGGCGTTGCTGGCAACGGTCGTGGGTCTGCTGGTGGCGGTGCCATCGTTGTTCGCCTACAACTGGCTGGCTCAACGCATTCGGCACGCGACGATGGAAATGGAGAGTTTTGCCGAGGAGTTCGTGAGCGCTGTTGAACACAATTACGTGACGAACTGATCCATGAACCGCGGATCGAGACGAAGCAAACGATATGGGCACCTGCCCGAGTTGGGCGAGATCAATGTCATGCCGCTGGTGGACCTGTTCATGCAGTTGTTCATCGCGGTGATCATCTTTTTCCCCGTGGTCGAGTACGGGATGAACATCAATCTGCCGAAGGCGACCACCGACCAGATCAAGCGCGAGCAGACCCGGACGCTATCGGTGGACCGTCGGGGAAAGGTTTATCTCAACGATGTCGCCGTCACGCCGGAGCAATTGCGGGCGGACCTGGCGCGGTTGGCGAAATCGGAGCCGCCGATTACGATTCTCGTCAAAGCGGATGAGGCGAACAATTACGGCGCGGTCATGGGAGTGCTGAAGGAGCTTCACGCGGCGAGGATCACGCGCATCGCGTTGATGACGCAGGAGGAATCGCCCTCGAAACCGGCCTGGAGATGAGCACGATTGAGAAGAGATTCCGGCGCAATTTTGTTCTGGCCTGTTTCGTGCATGCCGCGCTCATCGCGGGAATCATTCTATTCGAAGGCGTTCTCAATCGGGCGCGGTCCAACGTGCCTGTTACCACCGAGCTGATCACGCCAGCGGATATCCTCGGCGATTTGCCCGTGGGACCGGGACATGGACGAGGTCAGTACACCGCGCCGCCGCCCGAACCGGCTCACGAAGCTTCGGCAGCCGCACCCGCGACTGCAGCAGCGGCAGCGCCATCGGCGCCTGTGGCGGCGTCCGCTCCGGAGCCGCGGGCGGCACCGAAAGCGAAAGCCGCATCGGTCGAGAAACTCGATCCGAACGAAGTTGCGATTCCGAAAAAGCAATCGACCAAACAGTTGAAGAAGCCAGCAGACGGGAAGGCCGAGGAGGCGGAAACAAACGGCAAATCGTCCCAGAAGTCTGTTGCAACCACCAAGAAGACGGTTGCCACGGCAAAGTCGTCAACACAAAATGGCTCATCGAATGGCGCCGAGAGCGCCGCGGCGATTCGCCGCCGTTTTGCGAGTGCGCTGGCTTCCGCGGATGGCGGTTCTGAAGGAGGCGACAATCAGGCGCCGGGCGGCGGAGATGGAGTATCCAGGTACGGTCGATTGGGATCACCCGAGGGCGCGGCGGATGGCATCGCGGGCGGGGTCGGCAAGGGATCGCCGTTCTGGTCGTACTACCTGCACGTGCATGATGTGATGTATGAAGCGTGGGAGCAGCCGGGCAAGTCCGCGGACATCGACAAGAAACTGGTCACGACGATTTTGCTGCGGGTCGCGCGTGATGGACGGATTGATGGGGTCAAGTTGCAACATTCATCGGGGAACGAATTGATGGACAACTCGGCGCTATCGGCGGCGCGCAGTGTGCCGAAGCTGGATCCGTTGCCAGAAGGGCTGGGCGGCGATTTTGCGGAAATCTCGGTCAACTTTCGATTGGAGGGATAGGGCGTGAAGAGGTTTTGGAGAATGTTCATTCGCGGAGCGATTTGTGTAGCGCTGCCTTGCCTCGGCACATTCGGTGTGGATGCGCAAGTCGACGTGGTGAAGGGCCGGCACTCGTTTGGCGTATCGGGGTTCACGGGCGACGCGGCGATTGCGGGGCAGGTAACGGATGTCCTGAAGAACGATCTGCGGCTGTCGGGATATTTCTCGTTGGCACCGGTGAGCAGCGCGGAATACGTGCAATCGGGCTCGGTGCGCGGCGATCGCAACGGCATTGTGGTGGAATGCGTCGTCATGCAACAGGCGACGAAGCGGGTGGCGCTGTCGAAGGCCTATCAAGGAAGCGCCCAGGACGTGCGGCGTGTCGTGCACAAGCTTTCCGATGAGATCGTACAGGCGCTGACCGGGCAGCGAGGTATTGCCGAGACGAAGATCGCGTTTGTCTGGTCGCACAACGGCGGCAAGGAACTGGCCGTGATGGATTACGACGGCTACAACGCCCGCCAACTGACGTACGACCGCTCGATCAGCGTTCGACCGCGCTGGTCGCCGGATGGTCGGAAGATCGTCTACACAAGCTACAAGAATGTATTTCCCGACGTTCTTGAGGTGGACCTGTACACGGGGCAACGCCGCCGGCTGGCCGCCTATCCCGGGCTGAACACGGGCGCGGTATTTTCGCCGGATGGCCTGAGCATCGCCCTGACGCTGAGCAAGGATGGCAATCCCGAGCTGTACACGATGAATGCCGAGGGGACCGATTTGCGGCGGCTGACGCATACGCGCTCGGCGGAATCCTCACCGACGTGGGCGCCGGATGGACAGACGATCGCCTACGTCAGCGACGAGAGCGGGGTGCCGCAGATCTGGCAGATCAACAAGGACGGCGGCTCGCCGCTGCGATTGACGGTGTCGCCGAGCTACAACACGGAACCGGACTGGTCACGTCCACCGGGCAACTCCGACATGACTCCGATGCTGGCCGTGACATCGCGGGTCGCGGGTAAATTCCAGATCGGGCTGTATCAGAAGGGGTCGGCGGGGGTTGTCACTCCCGTGGTGGCGGATGGAATGGACAACGAGGATCCGTCATGGGCGCCCGACGGAAGGCATCTGGTGTTTGCGAAGACGGTGCATTGGCGGTCGCAATTGTATCTACTTGACGTTGTCACCGGCGAGCAAGTACAGTTGCAGGCTGTTGAAGGAGGCGCATCCGAACCTGCGTGGGGACCGTGAGTTTCGGGCGCGAACAAACCAATTGTGACAAGGAGAGAGCCTCACATGAGTAGCAAGCTTTTGGCGCGAACCATTTTGGTCGGTGTTATCACTGCGGTTATTTCAACGGGCTGCCATCACGGGAATGGAGCTGCCGGCGGCAACAATCCGCAGGGCGGCACTGGCGCGGAGAGTTCGGTCCCGGGGATTGGCAATGGCACCGGGAGTGAAAACGGAATATCACCACGGCCGGTGCTGGGTGCGAACGGATTGCCGGAACAGGGCCAATTCCCGGCGGTGTTGTTCGATTATGACAGCGCCCGGATTCGTCCGAGCGAGGAATCGAAGCTCGAAGCCGTGGCGGCGTATATGAAGGCCAACCCTGGCAAACTCGTGATCGAGGGTCATTGCGACGAGCGCGGGACGGCGGAATACAACCGCGCGCTTGGCGAACGGCGAGCGATTGCCGCCCGCGACGAATTGGTCAAGCTGGGCGTGGATTCGAGTCGGATGTCGACCATCAGTTATGGCAAGGACCGTCCCGTGGACCCGGGGCATGATGAAGCGGCCTGGGCGAAGAACCGCCGGTGCGAATTTGTCGTCGTAACCCAGTAGACCTGGCGGTGTTGCGGCTGCGTTGACAACGGGTGCGGCAGCGTGTAGTGTCTGGTGTATCAGGAGCGATACGACCGTATGTCAATACCATTGGCAGTGTTGGATGACTGGCACATTATTGTGCTGGCTCTGATTGTGGTGCTTCTCTTTGGCGGCAAAAAGCTGCCGGAAGTTGCCCGCGGTCTTGGCGAGGCGATGCGGGAATTCAAGAAGGCGTCCCGCGATCTGCACGAGGATCCGCGGCCGGCCAGTAATTCGACCAGTCCGCCCGCTGCTCCGACGACAACCGCGGCGGCACCCCAGCAGCCCACAGAACCGAAACACGGCTAAGGCCTGTTCCAGTGCGTCTGTGGTCCTCGAAGCAGGCTCCTTCGGACGACGTTCAGCTCGTCAAAGCTCAGCCCCAGGAAGAAGGCGAGCTCAAGACTTTTTGGGAACACCTCGATGACCTGCGCAGTGCCGTCTTCAAGAGCCTGATCGTGTTGGCGATCACGTTTCATCTCGCCCTGGTCTTTGCCAATCGGATCCTGCAGGTTCTTACGTGGCCATTGCGGCGGGCGGTTGATCACCCTGAGAATTTCCTGCTGAGCCTGAACGTGACCGATTCGTTCATGCTTTCGGTGAAGATCGCGTTTTACGTGGGGATCGTTGCGGCGGCGCCGGCGATGCTGTACTTCATTGGGAAATTCGTGCTTCCCGCGCTCCGTCCAAAGGAAAAGAAGCTGTTGTGGCCGGGATTCGCGGCGGGGACGGCTCTGTTCATTCTGGGCGCGGTGAGTTGCTTTATTTTCATTGTGCCGCAGACGTTGCGCGCATTTATCCAGGCGAGCCGCTGGCTGGGTATCGAGCCGCGCTGGACCATCGAGAGCTACATTAGCTTCGTGACCCAATTCACGTTGATGACGGGGCTGACATTTGAGATCCCGCTGATCATGTGGGTGCTGGTGCGGATTGGGATTCTGAGCTACGCGACGGTGCGCAGCGGACGGAAGATCCTGATTCTCATTGCGTTTACGATTGCCGCGTTTCTCGCGCCGCCGGACCCGCTGTCGATGATTCTGATGGCGCTGCCGCTCGTCGCGCTATTTGAGATTACGATCTGGCTGTGCTGGCTGACCGAACGCCGCCGAAACACCCAGAGCTAGGATTCGTACGTCTTGCGGAACTTGACCTTGTCTTCAGTCTTCTCGGTTTCCGGCTTGGCCGGCTCGGAGGGCGGTGGAGTCGTCGTTTGCGGCGATTTGGATTCCTCGACGAACATCAACCGCAAATCGGTCAGCGTTGCCTGA
The DNA here is from genome assembly GCA_035501175.1 of Verrucomicrobiia bacterium. Taxonomy (GTDB): domain Bacteria; phylum Verrucomicrobiota; class Verrucomicrobiia; order Palsa-1439; family Palsa-1439; genus Palsa-1439. The sequence goes on from DATJWQ010000031.1 coordinate 20,028, forward strand.
AGGACCTTGGTCTCGTCGGAGTTGAGGTTGCCCCTGGTTTTGTGTTCGAGCATCTCGAGCGTATCGATGAACAATCGCGCGGCGGGCATGTTCTTCTCCGCTTTGCCCGTGGCCGGGTTGGCGAGTTTTCCCAGCGCGATCATCGCCTGGGTGCCGAAGAGGCCAACCATGTCGAGGAACCGCAGCGTGTCCTCCGTCGAGCCGAGCGTATCCTGTTGCACTTCCGCCATGATTATTCCTTCTCCTCGGACGGCGTCTCGATCACGACGGCGTGGGGCTTGCCGTTGAAGTACTGGTTGGCCACGCGCTTGATGTCGTCGAGCGTGACGGCCTGGTACCTGTCGTCCACCGTCTTGAAGTAATCGTACCCGAGCCCGGTCAACTCGTCCAGCCCAACCATCATGCCCAGCTGCGCGTTATCCTGCATGCTGATGTGGCGCTGGCCAATGAGGCCACTCTTCGCGCGGGCGAGTTCCTCGTCGCTCAGGCCGTCGGCCTTCAATTTGTCCAGCTCGGCGAAGATTTCCTTCTCGCACTGGCCGACCTTTTCCGGGGTCGTGCCGACGTAGAAGGCGAAGAAGCCGGGCGCCACGCCAATCAGCTGGGTCGCGCCGACGTAATAGCACAGGCCGAGTTGGTCGCGGATGCGCTGGAAGACGCGCGAGCCGAGGCCCGAGTAGGCTTCGTTGATCAGTTCCATCGCAAACCGGTCTTTGTTGAAGATATCGACGCCGCTGTAGCCGATGAGCAGGACGGCCTGCTGTTTCGGCACTTTCTCGACGTTGCGCGCGTCGGCGGCCAATCGCTCCGGGCTGGCGCGCGGGAACTCGACCTTCATGGATTTCATGCCGCCGAATCTCGCCTCGACCTTTTGGCGCACGTCGTCAGCCTTCACGTTGCCGAACACGACAACGACCATGTTGTCGGGCACCGCGTAACGACGATGGAAATCGACGAGGTCGGCGCGGGTGAGTGTGGACACGGTGTCCGGTTTTCCGAGCAAGTTCAGGCGATACGGGTGCTGAACGAACAGCGCCTCGCGAAGCGATTGGATGGCTTTCCGCAGAATCTGGTCCTGTTCCTGTTTGAACTCGGAGAGTTGCACGGCGCGCTCGCGGGCCAGGAGCGGGTCGGGGAAAGTCGGGTTTTGCACCACGTCGGCGAGGACATCCAGCGTGCGATCCAGATCGTCGCTCGACGACTCGGCGGCGATATCGAAGCTGTTATTGCCGGCGATATAGCTGATGTTCCCGCCGGCGGATTCCATCGTTTCCGCGATCTGCTCGGCGGTGCGAGTGGTTGTGCCTTTCAGCATCATCCGCGCCGTCAACTTGCAGATGCCGTTGTTGGTCGCGGTCTCGGCCAGGACGCCGCCCCTCATCAGCACGTGGTAATTCACAACGGGCAACTTTGGATCTTCGCGGACCAGCAGTCGCAGGCCATTGGGGAATTCGAACTTCTTGATGTCGATCGCCGACTTCGCGACGACGGCGGCGGCCGGTTTGGCCAGAGAACCCGGCGGGTTGAGCGAGGTAATGGTCAGATTGTTATCGGTGAAATACTTGCGTATGACACGCTGCAAATCGTCGAGGGTGACCTGCCGCAGTTTGGCCAGGTAGGTCTGGGAATAATCGGGATCGCCGAGAAGGAATTCGTTGTTGCCGATATCGGCGGCCTGGCCCTGGGTGGTCTTGAGGCCGTCGACGTAATGGCTGGTGCTGAGCTTGATCGCTTTCTGCAATTCCTCCCCGGTCACGGGCTGATCGAGCAATTGTTTGACCTGTTCGCGGATGGCGGCGATTGCCGCGTCGTGTTTGTCGGGATCGGTGGTGGCGCTGATGGTGAAGAGGCCCGGATAGCCGGGCGTATAACTGCTCGCGTCGACGCTGTGGACGAGCCCGCGTTTTTGCTGGAGTTCGCGGTACAGGCGCGAGCTTTGGCCCTGGCCGAGGACAATGGCGAGCACGTCGAGCGGGCAGACATCGGGGTCGGTGACGGACGGCACATGCCAGGCGAGGCCGATTCGGGAAACCTGGGTCGGGATTTCCTCGTGGCGTTCGCGGAGACTGAGTTGTGGCGGTTCGAGCGGGACGAATGCGGGCTCGATCGCGCCCATCGTGAAATCCTTCGTCTGCTCGGTCAGCTCCTGGTCGACTTTGGCCGAATCGACGTCGCCGACGATGACGAAAACGATGTTATTCGGGACGTAATGCTTCTTGTAGTACGCGACCACGTCGTCGCGCGTGATGCGGTTGTAGATGTCGGGATAACCGATGACGGGGAACCGGTACGGATGCGTGGTATAGGCGGTGTTCCAGAGGAGGAGACTCTCGCGGCGGGCCGGGTCGTCGTCGTTCATGGCCATCTCGCGGAGGATGACCTGCTTCTCCTTGATCAGTTCCTGCGGGGGGATGCTCGCGTGCTGCATGCAATCGGCGAGGATATCCACCGCGGTCAGCCAGTGTTCGGAGGGGATATTGATGTAGAACACGGTTTGCTCGAAGGACGTATAGGCGTTCATCGAGCCGCCATTGCGTTGGACCTCGTGGGCGATCTCCGAGACGCCGCGCGTGGTGGTGCCTTTGAACAGCATGTGCTCGAGCACGTGGGAAATGCCGGCGCCGGTCCACTGGCCCTCGGTGATGCTGCCGGCGCGGACCCAGGCCTGGGCGCTTACCACGGGGGCCGTGTGGTCCTCGCGGACGAGGACGGTGAGGCCGTTGTCGAGGACGACCTTGTGAACGGGCGGAACGTTGAGTGTTTGGGCACGAGTCATGAGAATACCGGTTACCAAGAAGAGCGACGCCAACAACGGGCGCCGCAGGGCTCGAAATCGCATGTGATTACCGACACCTAATTCGTGCCGCCGCTCAATTTCCGGGTGGGAGAAGAGCGAGTGGGAACCGAATGATAGCGGTCGGTTTTGGCGGCATCGGTCTTGGCCGGGTGCCGGGTGCGGGAACGCGGCTCGGGCTGGTAGGGTTTGACGAAGGCTTCGTCGAAATCGTAGCCGCCCTTGAAGTCCTCACGTGTGTCCTGTTCCGTCTTGCCGAGAATGCCCTTGTCGACCATGCGGAAGACGATCTCGCCGAAGTCTTCACATTGTCTGACACCCCAATACTCGAGCACCGTCTTGGTCATCGGCCCGAATTCGTTGAGGGCGAACCGCCGCAGGCCGTCCAACAATTCCTGGCCGCTGACGTGGCGGCCGGCGCCCCGGGAATCCTTCTTGAGCATCTTGATGGTGAAATCCAATCCCTCGCGGACAAAGTAATAGGCGTCACGCTCATATCGTCCGTCCGCGCGAATGATGTCGTCAACGGCCTCGGCGAAATTCAGTTTTTGCATCAGCGGCCTTTTATCTCCATGGTGGCGACACGCGCTGGGTGCCGCGCGCGCCATTCCCTCACGAACATACCCAGGACGATTGCGAGCAACACGAAGGCAACGATTTGTTGTTCTTCTCGTGTCAGCTTGAACATACCATTGGCCAACCGGCCTCTCCGCCACAATATAGCGGAGTTTCCGCGTTGCTCAACTAGAATTTGGTGAAGGGAGTAATTGCCCGGGCGCTCCGTTTCGATGGGTACGCGAGCGGGTTCGGCCCCGTCAGACCAGCCGGTCGTGGTAGACCCTCAGTATATCGCGACGGTTCAACACGCCCGCAAGACGGGCTGATTGATCCGATTCGACCACCGGGAGTTCCTCGAGCCGCGCGTTGCGGAATTTCTGCAATGCTGTTGCCAGATCGTCATCAAGTTTGACGACGGCATAGCTGGCGGAGGCCAGATCCTGGGCGACCACGGCATCGGACGGCACGCAGTCCCGGGAGTAGAAGACGCGGATGCTGTGAAACTCGATCACGCCCTGAAGAATGCCGCCGCCATCGAGCACAGGAAACACGAGCTGCTTCGACTTGGAGACTTGCTCGAGGATTTCGGGCAGTGGCGTTTCGGGATGGAACGTGAGGGCCTTCTGGTCCTTGGGCAGCGTCTCGCGGACGTGGATGCGTTCGAGGGCGGCATTGACATACTCACCCTCGTGGGCGGGTGAGTTGATTCGCTGTCCGACCTGGCTGCGGTACAGTGTCAATCGGCGCGGGGTGAGCACATAGGCCGTTGCCGTGGCCAGCATCAGCGGCACGAGCAGTCCGTATCCCATGCTCATCTCTGAAACCATGATCAGGGCCGAGAGGGGAGTCTTGGCGGCGCTGGACAAGAACCCGGCCATGCCGACCAGGGCAAACGCCGGCAGGTTGGGGGCAATTCCCGGCCACAAGTTGCTCAGCACCATTCCCACTGCGGTACCCAACATTCCACCGATGACCATTGTCGGCGCAAACGTCCCGCCGCTGCCGCCGGAGCCGATGGTGAACGATGTGGCCACAATTTTGGCCAAGGTGACAATGAGCACAAGCCCGAGCGAGAGGCTGCCCGCCATGGCTAGTTGAGACCAGCCGTATCCCTGGCCCAGCACTTGTGGCATGAAGAATCCGATCGCGCCGACCACGAGACCTCCCAGGGCCGGCTTGAGGTAAGGCGGGGTGCGAAGCTTATGGAAAAGGCCCTCTTCCACGCCGTGCATCGTGCGCAAGTACAGGACACCGATGAGGGCGCAAAGCACGCCGAGCAGGATGTAAAAGGGCAATTGAAGGACGTGCTCGAAAGTCAGCGGCGGCACGGTGAAAATGGCGCCCCACGTTCCCGTGATTCCACAGTACACGGAATAGGCGGTGATCGAGGCGACAAATGACGGGACGAGCGCAGCGGTTTCGAAATCCATGTCGCGATAGAGGACTTCCGAGGCGAACAAGGCGCCGCCGAGCGGGGAACGGAAGATGGCGCCCAAGCCCGCCCCGGCGCCGGCGAGGACCAGGAGACGGCGTTCACGGTCTCCCGACTTGAACAGTCCGGACATGACACTGCCGAGGCCGGCGCCGACCTGCATGATGGGACCTTCTCGTCCAGCCGAGCCACCGGTTCCGAGCGTAAATGCCGACGAGATGGTTTTCACGATCGGGATACGCTTTCGCATCAGGCCGCGTTTCCGGTGAAACGCGTCGATCACCGAGTCGGTGCCGTGTCCGGCAGCGTCCGGGGCCAGGAGGTAGATGGTGAGGCCGGCCAATAAGCCGCCCAGGGCGGGTACAAGGAAGAGCAGCCAACGATGAGTGGCCGCGGCGGGCATCACGGTGGGGCCTTCCGCGCCCGGTAGCGGCATGGTGTACCCCACCAAACGCGTCATGAAAAAGTCGGTGGCGAAATCGAGAATCCGCGTGAACACGAGCGCGCCCAGCGCGGTGACCACACCGACCACGGCGCTGAGAAGCATCAGACGCGCCTGATAATAATGGCGCAAGGAGTTAACGTATTTGACGAGAAAAGCGATCATCGCAGGTCAACCGTATCATCCCGCGGCGATGTTGACCAGCTTGCCGGGCACGACGATAACTTTTTTGACGTGTTTGCCGGCGAGGTGTTCTTGGATGCGCTGGTTGGCCAAGGCGAGTTTCTCCAATTCGGCTGACGAAATCTGCGCGGGGACTTCGATACGGTCGCGGATCTTGCCGTTGACCTGGAGGATCACGGTGACCTTGTCTTCTTTGAGCAACGCGGCGTCAAATTTCGGCCAGGGTTCACAGGCGAGTGATTGGTTGTGGCCGAGTTTCTCCCACAATTCCTCGGCGAGATGCGGCGCGTAGGGGGCGAGGAGCAGGACGAATGGTTCGAGAAGTTTGCGCGGGCGTTTCTCCTGCGCGGTGACCTCGTTGACGAAGATCATCATTTGGGAAATGGCGGTATTGAACGCCAGCGAGTCGGTGTCTTCCCCGACCTTCTTGATGGTTTGATGCAAAGCCTTGAGGAGTGCTCCCGTTGGTTCGCTGTCGTCGACGAGCAGTTTGCCGTCCTCGTCGGAGAAGAGGCGCCAGGCGCGGCCGAGGAAGCGATAGACGCCTTCGAGTCCCTGGGTGCTCCAGGGTTTCGTGGCATCGAGCGGGCCCATGAACATTTCGTACATCCGCAACGAATCCGCGCCGTAATCGTGGACGACGTCGTCGGGGTTGATCACGTTACCGCGGGACTTGGACATTTTCTGGTTGTCTTCGCCGAGGATCATGCCCTGATTGACGAGGCGCAGGAACGGCTCGGGGGTCGAAACGTGGCCGAGGTCGAAGAGCACCTTGTGCCAGAAGCGCGAGTAGAGAAGATGCAGGACGGCGTGCTCCGCGCCGCCGATGTAAAGATCGACGGGCATCCAGTATTTCTCTTTGTCCTTGGCGACGAAGGCGGTCGCGTTGTGGGGATCGATGTAGCGGAGGTAATACCAGCACGAGCCGGCCCATTGGGGCATCGTGTTGGTTTCGCGCTTGGCAGGTCCGTCGCATTGCGGACACTTTGTATTGACCCAATCAGTCGCTTTTGCCAACGGTGGCTCGGCATTGCCCGTCGGCGTGTAATCCTTCATCTCGGGCAACGTGAGCGGCAATTGGTTTTCCGGGACCGGTACGGCCCCGTGCGTCGGGCAGTGGACGATTGGAATGGGCTCGCCCCAGTAACGTTGACGAGAGAACAACCAGTCGCGGAGTTTGTATTGGACGGTCGGTTTGCCGAGACCTTTCTCCTCAAGCCACGCGGTGGTCTTTTTCTTGGCTTCGGGAGTGGTCAAGCCGTTGATGAAATCGCTGTTGACCGCAATGCCATCACCGAGGAAGCCGCGAGGGTCGGTGTCGCCGGGCGGCTGGACCACGATGCGAATCTCCAAGCCAAACTTACTGGCGAACTCGAAATCACGAGCATCATGCGCAGGGACGGCCATGATCGCGCCGGTGCCGTAGCCCATCATCACGTAATCGGCAACCCAGATGGGGATCTTCTCGCTGTTGACGGGGTTGATGGCGTACCCGCCGGTGAAGACACCGGTCTTTTCCTTGTCCAACTGCGTGCGCTCCAATTCGCTCTTGCGCGCGGCTTCCTTGCGATAAGTATCAACGGCGGCGCGTTGTTGCGGGGTGGTGACTTTGTCCACGAGTGGATGTTCGGGCGCGAGGACCATATAGGTCGCGCCGAAGAGCGTGTCGGGACGCGTGGTGAAGATCTCGATGGTCAATTCGGAGTTGTCGACCTTGAAGATGACGCTGGCGCCCTCGCTGCGGCCGATCCAATTGCGTTGTTGCTCCTTGATCGAGTCGGGCCAGTTGACCAATTCGAGATCCTTCAGCAGTCGCTCGGCGTAGGCGGTGATCTTGAGAATCCACTGGCGGAGCGGCCGGCGATAGACGTTCTTGTGGCCTTTGCGGTCGCAGGTGCCGTCGGCGTTGACCTCTTCATTGGCGAGGACGGCTTTGCAGCCTTCGCACCACCAAACGGGGACTTCGGATTCGTAGGCGAGACCCTTTTTGAAGAGCTGGAGGAAGATCCACTGGGTCCATTTGTAGTAGTTCGGGTCGGTGGTATCGACTTCGCGGTCCCAGTCGTAGGAGAAGCCGAGCATCTGGATCTGGCGGCGGAAATTGTTGACGTTGTTTTTCGTCGTGGTGGCCGGGTGCGTGCCCGTGTCGATGGCGTATTGCTCGGCGGGGAGACCGAACGCGTCCCAGCCCATGGGATGGAGGACGTTGAACCCGCGCATCCGCTGGAAGCGGCAATAGATGTCGGTGGCGGTATAGCCTTCGGGATGGCCGACGTGGAGGCCGGCGCCGCTGGGGTAGGGGAACATATCGAGGACGTAGAGCTTTTTCTTCGCGGGGTCCTCGTGGGCGGCGAAGGTTTTGTGGTCGGCCCAGTAGCGTTGCCACTTGGATTCGATCTGATCGAACGGATATTTTTTGCGTAATTCAGGCATGGGGAACGGGAGGGACTATACCGGGAGCGGGCGAGGGCCGCAAGCTTTGGCTGGGACAGAAGAAACCCGCAGAAACCTGCATAATTAGCTTTACATATCATAACACATATGATATATAATGATACACAGAAGGGAGATGGGTATGAAGACAGCCAAAAGCCGACGAGAGACTCGAAAGGGGCCGCCGCGAAATGTGCCGTCCGTCGCTTCGCCAGTTCCGGGTGCAGAGGCAGAGGTCGAGGGTGAGGCTGGTGGCGCCGAGATTCTGACCATGGATCAGGCGATTGCGCTGTTGCGGACGACGCGGCCGACGTTTTACCGGTGGCTACGAGCCGGCAAGATCAAGAGCATGAAGGTGGGGCGTCAGTGGCGGTTTCGCCGGGAGGACGTCGACCGGTTCATGAACGGCGAGCAACCGCGGATCGAGTTGACGACCGATATCACGCCGCTGATCAAGGCGCTGAATGACGCGTTGACGCGAAGCGGTGTCAAGGAACCGTCACGACCGGATAGCAATCCCGTGGTTCAGGCGGTCAACCTGATGGCTCGTCTGGGCCTGGCATTGCGCGCGACCGACTTGCACATCGAGCCCCAACACGATGGGAAGCGCGTGCAGGTATATTTTCGTTATCGCGTGGACGGCGTGCTGCACGCAATTGCCACGGGGGATATCCGACTTCTGGCGGCGATTGTTGAGCAGTGGAAACGGATGGCGGGTTGCGATGTGCAGGAGAAGACACTGCCGCAAGACGGGCAAATTCGGATGGACGCGGACAAGGAGACGGTGGACATGCGGGTGTGTTTCCTGCCGAGCCATCTGGGGGAGGCGGTTTCCGTCCGGTTCATGATGGGCGGGTTGGATGCGCCGCTCGATCTCGATCGGCTGGGTTATGCGCCACGGGATCGGCAGAAGCTGGACCGCTGGCTGGCGTCGCCGTCGGGAGTGATCCTCGTGACGGGTCCGACGGGATGCGGCAAGACGACACTGACGTATTCGTGTCTCAATCGGGTGGTCAATCCCAGGATCAAGGTGATGACGATTGAGGATCCGGTGGAGGTTGTGTTGCCGGGAGTGACGCAGGTGGGGGTCAACTCGAAAGCCGACATTACGTTTCCGCGGGCGATGCGGTCGGTGTTTCGAACCGATCCGGACATTGTATATGTGGGAGAAATTCGCGATGCCGAGACGCTGCAACTGTGTTTGCAAGGCGCGCTGACGGGTCATCTGGTGTTCACGGTATTGCACACGGACGAGGCGGTGACGGCGTTGACGCGGATGGTGAATGTGGGGGCGGCGCCATTTGTGGTGACGGATGCGACGAAGTTGATCATCGCGCAACGATTGATTCGCAAGGTCTGCATGCATTGCAGCGTGGCCACGGAGCCGGCGGCCGAGCAGATCAATCGCGCGCTGGAGGTGGCGCGGGCCGGCGGGGGCGACGTGGGGGCGATGCCGCGCGGTTTCCGCAAGGCGGTCGGTTGCGCCAAGTGCGGGCAGACGGGCTATCAGGGGCGGACGGTGATTGCCGAGATGCTGGAGGTGACGCCCGAGATTGGCGCGGCGTTGCGGCGCGGGGCGGACGTGGACGAGTTGCGCACCATCGCGGTGGGGCAGGGGATGACGACGATGGCGGCGGATGGCATCGGCAAGGCGGTGGCGGGTCTGACGACGCTGGATGAAGTGTGTGGCGTCCTCGCGTTGCGGTGAGGAGCCGCCAAATTGTCGACTGAGGTGATCATGCAGCTTCCACCAACGTTAAACGTGGGCGACGAGATTCGGGTATCCGGGCTTTGTCGTGGCGATTGCTGGTTCGCATGCGAAACGCAGTCCTCGACGGCTGGATGAAGTCGTCGCGGAAGCTAAGAATCCTTCCTAGCCACAATTAGGAATGAGGCGAATTGTGCCGCCTGCGTGATCCATCTAAAGTCCTGCCAGGTAAGAGGGCATGGCGATGATGAAGAACATCAAAAGCATAACGTGCACTGATTTTGACCAGTTGCAGCCACTTCACGATGTGTTGGAGAGCTTGATGGGCGAACAGGTTGAATGGCTTTCCAACCGGTCGGGAAGCCTGCTTGGCATTGTTGCCAGAGGCGAAGGTGTGGCGGGTTGGAACTACGCCATTCTGAAGCGGGATCGAGAGGGTGAGTTCCACCCCAGCAGGGTGATGGGCAACTTTTTCAGCCAGAAGGACGCCAGAGTCGATTTGTTGCTTTTGATGGCGGGGATCGAACAGTTCGACGATACCGATCGAGGACCGAAGCCTTCTCAGTTGGCGTCCGCGCCAGTGGAAATGCTTTGTGTTGATTGATGAACGTTTTCCCAGCTTCGTCGCGTGGGATGCTAACCGAATGCTAACCCAGGATGGCTCGTGCGCGTGTGAGAGAGTTGCGGCGAGGATGTCGAGAATGTTCGGGCTCAATCTGACTGGTCTCACGCAGAGACGCAGATGAGGCAGAGGTGGAAAGTGGCTCGGGCGAGGAGGAGGTGAGAGTTGGGCGCGGAGACGACCAGAACATTCCCTGCGCCGTCGCATGGGATGCTAACCGAATGCTAACCCAGGATGGCTCCAATTGCGAGCGTAAGTGACGGGGGATGTGCGCGCGGTACCGAGTGAGGATGCGGCAGGCAGGCAGAAGGACCGGAAGCAGTCGGAATGGCGCCTGCCTGAAAACCTCTGGTCGATTGATCGGTGATGTCGATTCCCCAGACCGGGTGGTGTTGGATGTTGCTTCAAACTCCGTTGCATGGGATGCTAACCGAATGCTAACCCGGGATGGCTGGTGCGCGCGTGAGAGAGTGGCGGCGAGGATGCATACCTGTGAGAGGTAGCATGGGACGGATCGGAGAAGACAGGGGGGGTGAGGCGCTACCTAACAGTACCAGGTAGCAAACCGCGCGCGATACATGGTAGTGCCATGTATCGGAGGACAGGGGGGAGAGTATTTGCCGATCGAGCAAGCATGAGGCGTGGGCCGAATTTCTATGCGGGGCGGGGGTGGAAACTGGTTCGGGGGAGGAAGAGGTGAGGGAGGACGTCAAGAGTCAATGACTGACCCCTTTGGTAAAGGCTACCAGTTTGATTGCAGCCGATAGAACCCCTGCGGGCTGGAACCCAGCGGCACGGTCACCCAATACACCGTGCCGGTGTTTTGGACGGCGTTGGTGACGGGGGACCAAGTCACGGGTGTGCTGAGATTGGTCGTCGTCATCAGAGACAATGCGGCACCGCTCAGCGGCCAGCTCAGCCGCACGCTCGGAGTGTTCAACTCGATATTCAGGTTGAGGGGGGCACTCAACTGTCCGAACTCGACCGCGGCGGGAAGGACATTTCCGTCGTTATCAAACCACGACGTCGTGTAGCTTCGGTATTCGGTTCCCCACCAGAAGACGCCGGCGCCGTACCCGCCAGCGACTCCGGTCACAATGGGCGCCAAGGCAACGACATACTGAACCTGCCCGGTCACGCTGGGCACGATGCCGTTGATGTTGTTCGTCTGCAAATAGGAGTTATTCCAGGGGAAGGCCGTTTCCATCACGCTGACCGGCTTTTGGTATCGGTTCGCGGCGTTGTTGAGGCAGTTGCTCAGGTCCGCCAGCGGGCCAGCCCAGTTCCAATAATAACTGAGGCCAATGATATCGAACGGCACTTCTTGCGCATTCAGGTTATCGAAGAACCACTCGGTCGTACCCCAGTCCCCGCCGCTACCGAGATGCACGATGATCTTCGGCATCGAAGTACCCGCCGAGGCGTCTTGGATTCCCTGGATGGCCGCATTCATCAACTGGGCCAGTTGCGACCAGTTGTTGGAGGGACTGCCGACCTCGCCGTAGGGCCACAACATGCCGGAGTTGATCTCGTTGCCGACCTGGACGTAGTCGGGCATCGCGCCGGCGGCCCGGAATGCGGCGATGGCATTGCTGTTGTACGAGTACATCTGCTGCACGAGCGCGGTGAACGAGAGATTCGTCCAAGCCGACGGTATGGCTTGGTGACCGGGATCGGCCCACGTGTCGGAATAATGGAAGTCGAGGCAGAACTGCAGCCCGGCATTCTTGACGCGCTGGGCCAGCGGGATCGTGTAGGTCAGATTGTTGATGTAGTCGTAGGGATCGGCGGCGGCTTGTGCCGCACTGCTGGTGAACAACCGCAATCGTACGCACGTCACGCCAGACTGTTGAAGAATTGCCAGGGCATCTGTTGTTACACCGCCCTCTTTGTAGACGACACCCTGCGACTCGAAATACGCGAGGAGTGACATGTCCGCGCCGGGCACGAAAGTGAAAGGCAGTGGCGAATTACTGACAGTGATGACCCCGGCTGGAGCATTGACATATAAGTCATAAGTCACCGGGCGCGTGGTTGCGTTTGTGAAGTTCAGTGAGGCGGCGCCGGTAGAGCGGAAGTCCCCGCCGATTGCATTCCAGTGAGGATCGCTACCAGTGTTGCTGCCAGTGATCAGCGCTTGGTACTGGTAGGCACCGGGCGGCAAGTTCGTCGAAAGCTTGTACACTCCACCGCCAAGAGACGTCATCGCTGTCGCGGGATTCGTTGTGTTCCAACCCTGCCAGTTGCCCACGGCGGTCCACGTACCGGGGTCGACGTTCACCCCAATACGTCCAAATGCCCCAAACCAACCGTCGGAAACGGTATTGGAGTTAAATGTAACCGTAACATTACCGGACGGATCCGTATACAGCCAGGAGTTATAGGGCGGATAGTTCGTGTCCCAGGTGCCGGTGGTAATCTTAAACTCGTGACGCCCTACACTCAGATTGGTCAATGATGCCTGCCAAACGCCCGCAGTTATCTGCGTCATTACATTGCCGGCGGGGTTCCAGCTATTGAAATCACCGGCGACATAATACGTTTGAGCATTGGCCGACAGAGTGCAAACAACTGCCGTAACTACCACAACAAGAACACTAAGTCGTTGCTTCATTGTACCCTCTCCCGCGTTTTCCCAGGCCGCCGTAACGAGCTGCAACGGGAATCAGAAGCAACAAAGCTGCAAGGAACACGTTCGAAGGGGTAGGTGCATTAGCGCTTGAACTCCCATGATATAAGACTAACTCACCTCTTGGCCTCAATCAAGGTTTCTCTCTTTGATGCTTTGTTCTCTTGATGCCCGCCATGCGCCTTTCCGCCCTCGCTATCCGCCTGCGCCGGGGCTTCGGCGGCGGGCTGGATGCCCGCCCTACAATGCGGATGGGGGACGATGGGTGCGGCTACGGGGTTCAGTGCGGAGGGGGTGGGCGGACCACGTGATGCCTTTGGCAACCCCGATAAGGAACCCCGATAAGGAATCGAAGGCCACGTGATGCCTTCGGCAAACGTGGCTTGGGGGGGAAGGGCCACGTGATGCCTTTGGCAACCCCGACACGGGACGTCGGGACAGGACGCGGCTTGGCGGGGAGACGCGAAGGGGATCGAATACCCACCTCACCCTGGCCCTCTCCCCCCGAGGCGGAGAGGGGATGCGAATGAGGCGAAGGGGGCAGAGGACAGAAACCAGAATTCAGGAGACAGAAGACAGGAGACAGAATCCGGAATCCAGGAGACAGAAGACAGAATCCAGAAGACAGGAGCGCGGCTCGCAGAGCCGCGGCTACACCGGCGGGGCGGGGACGCGTTTGCGGAGGGCGTGGTGGTAGACGGAGATGTATTGGCGGGCGGAGGTGATCCAGTCGAAGTTTTGGGCCATGGCTTGTTGGCGGAGGGAGGTGATGTGGTGGGGTCGGTCCCACCAGGTGGAGACGGCCCAGCCGATGCACCAGTAGAGGGCGAGGCCGGACGGTTCCCAGAATTTGAAGCCGGTGCCGGTGCCGGCGGCTTCGGAATAGTTGTCGATCGAGTCGTCGAGGCCGCCGGTGGCGCGGACGACGGGGAGTGTGGCGTATTTGAGGGAGTAGATCTGGTTGAGTCCGCAGGGTTCGTAGAGCGAGGGCATGAGGAAGAAGTCGGAGCCGGCTTCGATGAGGTGGCTGAGGTCGTCGGAGTAGCCAACGAACGAGCCGACGCGGCCGGGATGGGTGGCGGTGAGCCAGTGGACGAAATTTTCCGTGTCGGCGTCGCCATTGCCGAGGATGACGAGTTGCATGACCATGTTGTTGAGGGCGGCGGGGAGGGCTTCGCGGAGGAGGTTGAATCCTTTCTGGTGGGCGAAGCGGCTGACGATGCCGAAGACGGGGAGGTCGGGTCGGACTTCGAGATTGAAGCGCTGCTGGAGCGCGGCTTTGCAGACGGATTTGCCGGTGAGGTCTTGCGGCGTGAATTTTTCGGGGATGAGCGGGTCGGTGGCCGGGTTCCAGCGGGAGTAATCGGCGCCGTTGAGGATGCCGAAGAGGTCGGCGCGGCGGTTGTTGAGGTACATGGCGAGGCCCTGGCCGCCGATGGGGCCGAGGATTTCCTGGGCGTGAGTGGGGGAGACGGTCGTGAGCGCGTCGGCGAAGGCGATGCCGCCTTTGAGGAGGTTGGTTTTACCGAAGTCCTCGAATTTGTCGGGCGTGAAATGTTCGGGGCCGAGGCCGAAGTAGGGCATCACGTTGGCGTCGTATTTGCCCTGGTAGCCGATGTTGTGGATGGTGAGGACGCTGGCGGTGTTGGAGAGCGGGGAGAGGATGCGGTCCCAGGTTTTGAGGAATGCGGGCGCGACGGCGGTAGGCCAGTCGTGGGCGTGGATGATGTGGGGGATGAACTGGAAATCTTTACAGATCTGGAGGGCGGCCTTCGAGAGGAAGCCGAAGCGGAAGGCGTTGTCCATGTGGTGGCCGAGGGGGCCGTCGTAGATGCCCGGGCGATCGAAGTAGGCGCCGTATTCGAGGAACCAGACGGGGACTTCGTCGTCGAGGAGGGTTTGGTGGACGGCGATCCAGTGTTCGGCGCGGTTGCCCATGTGGACGCAGGCGGTGCCGATGGGGCGGATGGCGAAGCGGGCGCGGTCGATGGAGGAATAGAGGGGGAGGAGGATGCGGGCGTCGTGGCCGAGGCGGCGGAGGGCTTTGGGGAGGCCGGCGACGACGTCGGCGAGGCCGCCGGTTTTGGCGAAGGGGGCGCACTCGGAGGAGACGAAGAGGATGCGGAGGGGGGAGGCGGCGGCGGGGGCGGCGCCGGCGACCGGGGCGGAGGGCGCGGGGTGGTCGGGTCCGGGCGGGGCGGATTGGGTGGTTGTGGTGGTTTGAGCGATTTGGGTGGTTGTCGTGATCTCGGCGGTGGAAGCCATGCCGGGAGGGAGTGTAGCAGCGTCCCCAGTTGCGCGCAAGGGGGTGGAAGGGAGGGGTTGGGGAGGGGCTGGGGAGGCTGCGGTCAGGCTGGTCAGGGGGAGGGAAAGGGGCGCGGGGGCGGCGCGGCGGCGGGGGGCTGGTTTGTCTGGTCCGGGGCGTTGGTGGTCGAGAGGGCGGACGCGGCGAGCTCGGGGCGATTGTTGTTCAACCATTGCGCGGCGCTGACGTGGACGGTGAGGATCGACACGCAAGTTTCCGGCTTCGGCGATGAATAATGAATCGTGGCTCGCGTGGTGGTTTCCTCATCGGACCACAAGAGGTCGACGCGATACGGAAAGCGGGCAAATTTGTTTTGGCCGTCCGTGGCGAAGCGGTGATCGGCTGTCGTCAACGCGAGGCTGAGGCTATCGTCGCCTTGGCGGGCCGTCTGGATTTTGCGATCCGTTGGTTGACCGAAGCGCTCGGTCAATTCGCGCTCGATTGTGTCGGGCACGACGCGACGTTCGGCCATCTCGACCCAGAATTCTTTGAGCCGGTTGTTGTAGAAATGCATCGTCACGGCGTCGATTTTTCCGATGCGGGACGCTTCATAGATTTCGGGAACCATCCCGCGCTCGTTTTGCAATTGCAGCGCAAAGTGTTGCTGGAGCTGCTCGATATCGGCATTGAGGCGGATGCCGGCAAACTCGTCGATGGAATTGGCCACGGTCTCGTGAGGTTCTTCAATCACCGGCGCGGGTCGAGTGGTTTCCGTGGAGGCCGGCGTCGGCATGGGCAGCGACATTGCATCATCGCTCAGCACGGGCCGCTGATGTTCCAGGCGGTCCTTCAACAGGTACAACCAGAACGGCGCGAGGGCGGCGAGCGCGAGCGCTACGCCGACCAGATACACGAACGGACGGGGAATGGGATTGAAGATGCGGCGCAACCGTCGTTGGTTGGCTCGCGCCGGTTTCACGTCCGGAGAGGCGCGATGCGCCCCGGCTCCACTCGGCGGCGTGTGCGGAAGCTCCACGACCCGGCCGCAGTTGGGGCATGTGATCGCGCGCGTTGCCGAAAGCGTCGCGGGCACGATGCGGTGGCCGCAATGTTGGCATCGGAAGTCCATCGGCGGCGGTCACTTTATCCGGGACGCGAACAGAGTTCCACGCCGAAAAACTATCGGCGCACGCGCGCGCTGTGGTATCATGCCCATCAGGATATGTATCGATTGCTCTTCCAAAACGGCAGCATGCCGAGGGCGCCGATCGAGATCGACCGCTCTCCGGTGGTGATTGGCCGTCAATCCGATTGCCACGTGTGTCTGGCCGAGCCCGGCGTGCGCGACCGGCACGCGGCGATCGAGCGCCGCTTGGACGGCTACTACTTGCGCGCGCTGGCGGGCGTGAGCGGCGTATCCGTCAACGATCAAGCGATACTGGAACAGCGATTGTCGTCCGGGGACGAATTGGAAATCGGCTCGGCGCGTCTGCGGTTTGAGGTTCTGCACGGTGGCGGAACGCAAGGGCGGCGGCGGCCGATCGATTTGCTGCAGGTACTGGCTGTGATCGTGGTTGGTCTGGTGGTCGCGGGCGAGGTCGTGCTGCTGGCCGACATGTTCTCCGAGACACGTCCGAAACGGGTGAAACTGGATGCGGTTCGCAATGCCGCGACGGATCGGACAAGCTCTTCGGCGTCTTCTCCGTCCACCCAGCCGCCTGCAACCGCCGCCGAAGCTCCCGCGTCCGTGGATCACGCCGTGCCCGCGCCGATGCTCCGCGAACCGCCGTTGCTGAATCGCGTGATTCGCATCTCTCGCCTCGAGCGCAGCGACAACGGGGATGTCGCCACGGTCGTCATCCAGGCAAAGGCCCAGGTGGGCGAACGCGAGCTAAACGTGGCGGCCGTCGCCATTTCCGTCCAGTTCGCGGTCGTGGAAGGCCCGGGCAAGGGCGCCGCTTGGCGCAATCCGGTGTGGTTGGCGATCCCGGCGTGGGACAATTTTTCATCCAAGACGTTCACGGTGCGGTATCCCGGGGCGGCGCGTGAGTTGGTGGGCGTGGTGGTGCGGACGTACTATCATCGGACAATGCAGGATGTCGTGGCTGTGCCGCCCACGCTGCGGGCCTCGGCGCCGGTCCCCGTCGCGGAAGGATCACCATGAACGACGCGGCCTCATCGCGTGATCCACTGGTCGGCCGGACGTTGCGGGCGTATGAGATTGGCCAGGTAATCGGGGTGAGCCGTTGGGGAAGAGTGTACCGCGCCTCGCAAAAGACCGTCGGGCGAACCGTTGCCGTCCGCGTTCTGTCGCCGGGAATGGCCGCGCTGCCGGGCAAGGCGGATCTGTTCCTCGAGGAAACACGCGCCGACGCATCGCTCCAACATCCCAACCTCGTCACCGTCTACGAAGCCGGCCAGTCGGATGGCATCTATTTCTGCGCGATGGAATACATGGACGGCCCGCCCCTCGCGCGGTTCCTGCGCAAGGGCGAAGAGGTCAACGAACATCATCTGCTGCGCACGATCGTCGGCGTCGCCCAGGCCCTGAATTTCCTCTGGCAACACAACGTTCCCCACCAGCCGCCCATCGACAAGAATGTGCTCACGTCGAAGGATGGTGTGGTCAAACTCATCAACGTCGCCCCCGTCGACATGCCCGCCAGCGCCTCGCCCCAAGAGGACGTGGTCAACCTTGCCGTGATGGTGGCCACCCTCACCAACGACATCGGGCCGGTCAGCAAACCCGTCAGCGAATTCGTGGAAGGAATGCTCGGCGCGGAGGGCCGCAGAACATTCTCCTCACTCGACGAAGTAATCGATGCCGCGGAAGCCCTCGACCGAGAGATCCTCCCCCCGGTCCGATTTGCCAGGCGGGCCGCAGAACGCCCCCGACCAAAACCCACCATACTACTCTGGCTCATCGCCAGCGCCTTGGTCGTCATCGCCGCGATTGCTTTCGTAATCTGGTGGCGAGCACGGACCCAACTGTTGTGGTGATCCCTCAACAGAAACTACCGCCAATCAAGGCTCCAACACCCCTAAAAGCAGCCTCTCTACCCTTCCAAAACCCCCAAACGAAGCCAATTTTTGGCCGAACGAAGCCAAGTGACAAATTGGCTGACTCGACAACCCAACCAACTGCCACCCAATCCCTTGGGTGACTGGTAACCCCCAAAAACAACTGGCTTCGTTTCGCAGAAATGGGGGGGTACCCCCCTCGTCCATCGCCATAATCCAAGGGCGACGCCGTACCCCTCGCGGATGTCATCCCGAACTGGTCGAGGGATCTCTGCCGCTCTCATGATGTCAAAGAACCAAACAACCTCGCGACAATATCACAAAGCCGAATCAGAGTCCAGTACAAAATGTTCTTCCGATAGTCACCATGCCGGCGCCGGGCGCCGAACGCCACCGAAGATGGACGGCTTCCGCTTTCGACCCTCCCTGTTCACCCGCTTATCACATAAAGGGGACCGGATCTCCCAAGAGCGAGGTATCATCGGCTTATGTTTCGGGGCCAACAAGCTCAGAACCTACATGCTGATTCAACGCAGTGAGCCTTCTGAGGCCCATTCCCAATCCTTGGCGACCACTTCAACGTGAGCATCGTGACCACACAAGAGGTAGTGGCCAACCTCCTTGCTCTCTCCAGCTACCTCCCTGAGCCAGAACGAGTCTTTCACCTCATACATCTTTGGGTTCGGACAAATGCCGCTGTGAAGCCATTCGTTTTGAAAATCACGCAACCAATCTTCGATTTGTTGTCCTCGTTGAATCTGGTGCGAAAGCTTGGAGAAGTCGTACTCGTCGAGGTCAACGGCCTCGTCATCAGAATGGTTCGGAAGCATCCGAACTGCAATGCCCTGAGCAAATCTCACTCTGACCAATTGGTACGGTCCGCCGGCGGGTCCGAGTTTCTTATTTGAATCATAAGGGGAGCAAGAGATAGCCGCTTCTGTATGACCCAAGTCATGTGGCATTGAGCTCTCCAAAGCAAAATGCGCTATGAACTTTACCTCTACAGCGCTGTCGGTGGCGGATTCCGAGGCCGAAAGCCGGAGGCAGGGAGTTGCTGGATCGATCATCCACGGCACTCGTACAGGGACGACAAGCTGTTTCTGGCGTACTTTCATCCAGCCTCGCGTATCATCTTACTGCGGAACGGATACGATTCGCAAGGTGCGAGAGGTTAACTCCAACACCACACACTCCAGACGCAAACAGCGAGCCTGATTGGTCTTTGGCTCATGGCGCGACCGATTCCGGTGCAGTTCCTCGGCGCGGCTTCCCACTTCACGTCGCGACAGTCGTCCACCGCCTGACCAAATCCGGGAACTGGCAGTGATGACACCCGGATTTGTCGTTGACGCAGAAATCGTGGAAGATTTGCATCAGACCCTGCTGGTGACGCGTCGTCTTGACGCAACGCCGCGCCACCGGTGAGTTGTCGAACAATTGCGTGGCCGCGAGACGGAGTATGCTGTTCGACGAGGCGGCAGGCAACTGCGCATACGCCATCTTCGCCGCTTCGTATAGTTTGGGGTCGCGGATGTTCTCGCCCTGCGCCGCGGCGAACGGCAGCACAATATTCGCGACGATTTCCTGCGCCCGGCTCAGCCCGATCAACTCGCCCGCTTGCGACTGCGTTTTGCCGCCCAGCGTAAAATGCCGGCTCCAGTAGTCATCGGTGATGTCCACGAAAAACGTCACCGGATCGCCCCCGCTTTCGATGGCGCCGATAACCCTCTCCATCAACTGCGGGTGCTTCTTCAACAGCGCCACCGCCGCGCCGAGCCGCCGGTGCGGATGATTCGCCGGGCGGACGCCATGAAACCGCCACGCGCTGACGGGCACGACCCGGTCCGCGAAATCCGGCCGCAATTTCCACCACGCGTTCCACAGCCGCTTCACGTAGACAGCATCGGCTCCGGCCCGCGACGGCGGCGCGCCCGTCGGCAGAAAATTGGCGACACCGAACAGAATCGGCGCCAGATGCGCCCGTTTGTCAGTGATGTCCGCGAGCGTCGCGCGCTGTGCCAGCGTGCGAAACGCCACCTTGTTGGACTTGTACCCTAACGCTTCCATCCAGCCCTCGTAAAACGCCTGTTCGGCGCCAACCCGATGGATCCAACGCAGAAACCGCCGCACCTTCGCGGCGAACCGCTCTTCGCCCGCCGCGTCGAGCAGCGCCGTAAGCGACGAGCCGTCCAGCGCCTGCAAAATGTGCGCGCACTGGCCGTGATGATTCCCGACGTTGTGCGGATACGAATCCAAATCAATCTCGTCGTAGAGCTGTTCCAGCGGGCAATCGAGGTGATGCTGAATGACAATCTGGGGGATGATCTGGCCTGCGCGTGTCCGCGGGACATGCCGGCTGCCCGCTTCCCAGAGCACGACGTGGAGGATCACGTCGTTGAAATGGTGGTCGCGCTCGTGACCGTGATGATTCCAGTCCTCGGCGCGCAGATGAATCTCAATGTCCCCTGTCTGCTCGGGTTCGTCGTCGATCTGTACCGTGGCATGCCGGAAATCCGGCCCCGACTCCAGGTTCCACCAACCCGGCGACACGACGCGCACCCGCCGGCCATCGATCGTCCGCAGACCGTCCGCGTTCAGCCGCTGGTCGTACCAGATGCATTGCACAAGCCGTTCGCTGATCGGGATGGGAACGTAGTTGCTGTCCGCGTCGCGGAGCACCACGGGCGCATAAATGTTCGGAAAACTCCGCCGCATCAATTCGTTGCGGAGTTCACTATAGCGCGTCAGTGCCATCGCTTGCCTCGCCCGTCCACACTGGAATATACTTTCCTTTCGATGAAAATGCGAACAGGTTTTTGCGTCGGGACCACGCTCCTTCTGGCCTCGATCTCTGTCACCAATTCCGCCACACCAAACGACGATTCCTCCGCCGACCTGGCCCGCGACCCCGTCGTGATCGCCGTGCAGAAAGTCCTTCCCGCCGTGGTCAATATCAGCACGGAGCGAATCGTCCGGCGCCGGTTCAACGATCCGTTCGCCGATTTTTATCGCCAGTTCTTCGGGCTGCCGCCCCTCCCGCGCTCCGAAGGCGTCCAAAGCCTCGGCTCGGGCGTGATTGTCGACGAGGACGGATGGATCATCACAAACTGGCATGTCGTCCGCCCCGCCAGCAAGATCACGGTTGTCCTCAGCGACGGGACGAAGTTCGACGCCCGCTACGTCAGCGGCGACGAGAAAAATGATCTCGCGCTGCTGAAGATTCAGCCGACGAAACCGTTGACGGCCGTGGTAATCGGGGAAGGTCAGCCCCTGCTCGGCGAAACCGTCGTGGCCATCGGCAATCCGTTCGGATTCGATCACACCGTCACCCGCGGAGTCATCAGCGCCAGGAACCGCAGTTGGCCTCTCGACAACCCGCAGTTCACCGATGTGCTGCAGACCGACGCCGCGATCAATCCCGGCAACTCCGGCGGCCCGCTCATCAACGCCCGCGGCCAACTGGTCGGCATCAATATGGCCATTCTTTCCGAAGCCCAGGGCATCGGCTTCGCCATTCCGTCGTCGCGCGTGGCGAACCTCCTGGCCGCATGGTTTTCGCCCGAGAAACGTGCGCATGTCTGGCTGGGCATGCGGTTCCAACTCGGAGCCGGAGGGATCGTCCTTGCCGAGGTGAAGCCGGAGAGCCCCGCCGCGAAGGCCGGTGCCCGAAAAGGCGATGAAATCGTGACCGTCGATGGTCAGCGCTACCGCGACGTGCTGCGCTTGGAGAGGATGCTCGTCCATGAATCCGCCGGCGACGTCGTGCGCTTCGAGGTCCAACGCGGCGGCGAAGTGGCGTCCTACTCCGTCACCCTGGCCAGTCTTCCCAAACTCTCGGCCCGGGACCTGATGTCGGAGCGGTTCGGCCTCGAGGTGCAGCCGCTCACGCCGGCTCTGGCCCGGGCCGCGGGCGTTCCGGGCGTCCACGGGCTCATTGTCTCCAGCGTCCAACACGGCAGCCCGGCGGATCGGGCCGGGTTTTTCCCCCAGATCGTCATTGCCCAGGTCGGCGGGGAACCGATCGACTCCATGGAGCGGCTCGCCGAGCAGCTCAGCGACGTCGAGCCCGGCGATCGCGTCAACATGTCCATCATCGTCGTCGAGGGCCATGGCGACCTCACCGTGCAAGAGGTCGGAAATGTGTCGTTGAAAGCCCGATAGATAGAGGGGGCAGGGCTTGCCTCGACCAAGCTTCCCGAGGGCCGAGCGCTCGCCATTGCAGCGTTGGCTGTCCTAGCCGATAGCGCCGCTTCCGCGCGCTTCTTTTAGCCACAATCTGTCCGTCCTGAGCGGAGCCGAAGGATGCTCCATCATCCGTACGTACCTGTCTCGGGGTGGGGGAAACGGCCGACAGATGAGTGTGGACTCAAGCCATTTGTCTTGGTATACCGGGCTCGAAGGCCACGAACCGGAGGGCGCTATATGGCAGATATCAACGACTACATTGGCAAACGGCTTGACGATCAGCTTGCATACTTTGACTCTAACGCCGTCAAGAACCAACGGCGGTATAAGACGATCAAATCGGTGGCTATAGCCTGCAACGTCCTCACCACCATGACGATTGCCCTTGCCTTTACCGTGCCCGAACAATTCAAGGTCGCGATGGGAATTCTTTCATTGGTCCTATCCACAATCGTTCTGGCGACGTACCAGTGGGAGGAGTTCCAGAACTACGGCGCGAAGTGGGAAAAATTCCGGCTTGTCGCTGAGCAATTGAAGTCGGAGAAGTACCTCTTCCTCAACCATGCGGGTCGTTACACGTCAAAGGACGAGACGGAAAACCAGCAACAGTTCATTGAAACTGTTGAGGGTATTCTGAAGGGAACCGATTTGTCCTACTTCACGCTCATGGTTGAACCCGGCAAGCGTATCGAGAAACGGTTGGAGCAGACTGGAGGACGGGTGTAATGGGGCTGCCTCGCACATTTGTCGGGTTCAGCAGCACCGACATCAAATGCTACTGGTTGATGTTGGCTTGGAAGGAAAACGAGAATGTTGATTTTGACTTCACCGACTGTCAGTTGCAGGACGAGGTAGATTCTGAAAACGAAGCCTACATAAAGTCCAAAATCCGCAACCGAATAGGCATGGCGGCCAAATTTGCCCTGCTGATCGGTGAAGACACGCGCTACAAATACAAGTATGTCCGGTGGGAGGCTGAGGTGGCGATTGAGAAGGGTTGCACAATAATTGGCGTCAACCTCGATGGCTCAAGAGGGGCCGGTCAGCGTGCCTGCCCGCCGGTCATCTACGGCATCGGGGCGATTTTTGTGCCGTTTTCTCCCCAAATCGTGGCCTACGCTCTAGAGCACTACACCATGCATGACGGCGGCAATTACCACTATAAGGATGAGGTATACCGCCATTTGGGGTACCAACTGTAGGAACTGCGCGAAAACGCAGCTCCCTGGTTTAAGCTCACGTGGTCAACGGATCTTCACTGTTTCAGAGAAGTGACAGGGACATGATCCTCTCGCGGCTTTGCGTACCCTTTTGTGTACTGACGGGCGATGAACTCCATTACAATTCCCATGGATAGGTATTCTTCTCGAACGCGCTCCGGCAGTAATTTGAAATCCGTCACCCATTTCCTACAGGTTGGGGGTGGCGCCCCACACAAGCACGGCATTGTGAAATAGTCCTCGTCCATCGTCGTCGAATAGTCGTACCGGATTTCCGTGCCCTCTGGTATGTCTTTGATGGCAACGAGCTGGACGGTTCTTCCGTCGCCAAGGTCTCTTACACCAGCGTTCGGTTGACACGAATGATTTGCATAGCATCCTGGCTCCAAAAGGTCGATGTACTTGCCATGAGCAATTTGAAGAGGGTAGCATTCCTTGTCCCCCTTACTCACGGCTTCTTTGAAGCCAATGATCTGGCCTTTGAAGACATGAATAAGCTCGCCGCACTGGATTCGCCTCTTCGCAAAAAGGCCCTTCCCCAGGTCGCCGTCGGCCACATAAACGATTTCGTCGTGTGGCGATCTTGCCGAATCAGTACTAGCAAGCTGCTCTGGCTCAATGACAATTACGATTGAGCCATCGTCTTGTCGCAGACGACTGTTTTCCCCGTTTGGTCCTTTACCTGCCACGAGATGCCTCCTTGAGCATAAATTTCTGAATTAGCTGTATCGTCAACCTGAAGCACTCAATTTTCTCCTTTGGAGAAGCCGCCCTCTTTCCTCGTCGGAGAGCTGCGGCTGCTTTATCATGAATAGCACGAAGGTCTGCTGGCACCGGTGTCTGAAGCAATCTCTCGTCTGCTTTATGGATTTTTGCCTCCGCAACAACCTCCCAAGCGTGCGATGCGAGTTCCTCAGCTTTTGCATAAGCCGTGTCACAAATTGCGCGTAGCTCGTCGCCGCTCTTCCGAGACCTAATCATCGCACTGAAAACTCGTTGATATTGCTGAAAAAAATCGTCCAGCGCTAAGGCAAAGTTGCTCTCGGCTGTGTAATCGAGCCTATGGACATTGTCCCAAGCCGCGTCGAATTCATGGTCCCACAGACGATCCATGTCGTCCAGAAATGCGTTAACAATTCTCGCAGAACCGACCGTCGTCTCAGCGGGACTTGCGAATCTGGGTTGATAACGCGGCTTTAATTCCCGCATCAGGGCGGCAAACATGACGAGGAGGCGGTCTCTTTCAAACGGGATGACAACGAGCTGACCAACGACATTTGTCGGGATCTCTACCGCCTCCCCGTTACGTCGTTCCTGAAGCACAATCGTGTCCTTCCGTTTAGCCCTTCGACATCGCGCAATTTCGTCATACACGTTTGGTCTCGCCTTTACTGAGTCGGGCTCTGATTCGTCGAAGGTGGCCAACACCAAAGGTGTGCCGCAATTCTGAATGTAGTAGTCCACCTTCCTCTCTTGTGTCTTCGACAAAGTCGGCAGCTCTATGACGGTGGCAGCTGAAATCCCAAGGCTCTTAAATAGCCCCTCCAAATCTTCGACAAGCTGTTTTGTCATCCCGTGCAGGATGAGAATATCGACTTTCTCGCGGTTTCGTTTCCGGGGCTTCATGCTATTCCCTCCTCTCATCCGTAATTGGGGCTCCGAGTCTGTTTCTCAAGGCCACACAACTTCGCAGTTATGCCACGCGGCAGTGCGGCTGTCCACGATAATTGAGTCCGAGCCAGCGAGCCTCAGCCGGAGTTGATGTGGAACAGTGAGTTATTTTGCGCCGACACGGCGCGCATTTAACACCCGCCTTTCGCGGTGTGTTTTTCGCCGCGAAAGGGTTACGACGCGGGCACGGCGGTGTCACGTCTTGGGGGATTCGGCTTCGCGGCTACAAAAGTTGCCGTCCGGCGACGGGGTGAGGTGGCAAAACGGCAGCCTCAGCGGCCTTTGCTGGCACATCCGCTGCTCTATATCCGTGTGATGAGCCAGCATTTCAGGAGATTGGTGTCCCTGTCCATTGCCCTCTGCGCTTTTGGCTGCGCCCAACCGAAAGTCGAGGAATCCGGCGGACCCGTCGAAGTCACGCTCCAATCTCCCGACGGTCCGGGCGCGGGAGTCCCCGTCAAGATTGTCGACGAAGCCTCCGTCGCCAGGGCGCTCGGGACGCTGGCGCTGAACCAGCAGATCACCAACACGCTCTCCGAATCGGCTTACGCCGATTTCTTCAACACGCTGGCCATCCCCGCCGGCACCGTCGTGAAAAAGACCAAGGTCGATGGCCGGATCCTCGTCAAGGAACTGGGCGTCCCGCATTACGTCGTGGCCCAGCAGGGCGATCGCTTGTGGGTCGGCGACGCCGCCCAGGTTCGCAATCACCGGCTTCCGCTCGGTCCCGAAGACATGGGAGGCAAACACGCGCTCGATTTGCTCATCGCCCAGCCGGGCATCCTGCGGGAATTGACCGCCGCCACCATGCAGTTGGTCCGCGATGACAAGATCGACCAGGCACGGGCCATCGCCCGATGCGCGCGCTCCCGCGCGTTGATGAACGAAATCGATTGGGAAGAGGCCGCGCCGTTGCTGGCCGGAGCCGAGCACGCGCTCAAGGACAAGCAGTATGACAATGCGCGCCAATTGGCCAATCGCGTCGACGATTTGATTCCCAACCAGACGCGAACCAGGAAAGTGCTCGATGAAATCTCCGTCGAGTATGGCGGCGAAGTGCGGACGTTGTCGGGACACACCGGCCCGGTCACGAGCCTCGCCTACAGTCCGGACGGTGCCTACATTCTCAGCGGCGGCGAAGACGGCACCCTCAAACTGTGGGAGACAGGCACGGGACGGGAAGTGCGCACGTTCACCGGCCACAAAGGGCCCGTCACCGGCGTTGCCTTCGGGCCGGACGGCTCCACCGCGGTGAGTGGCAGCAGCGACAGCACGTTGCGCCTGTGGGACATCGCCTCGGGGCGTAATCTGCGGGCCACCGAAGGCCTCGGCTGGAAAATCGCCGGTGTCGCATTCAGCCCGGATGGGAAATTCGTCGCCACCGCCTCGGATGACAATCTGGTAAAACTCTGGAGCGCGCCGCGTCTCCAGTTGGTGAGTTCGCTGGCCGGGCACGGGTGGCACGTCACCGGCGTCGCGTTCAGTCCCGCCGGTGACTCGTTCCTGAGCGGAAGCGAGGATGATTCGGTGAAATTGTGGGACGCGTCCAACGGGCAGCCAACACGCACCCTCCAGGCCGGGTTCGCCCCGGTGACGTGCGTCGCCTTCAGCCCCGATGGACAATTTGCGTTGAGCGGCGGCAAGGACAAGATCGTGCATCTGTGGAAACTGGCGAACGGCCAGGAAGTCGCCCAGCTCAAAGGCCACAACCAAACCGTGCGAAGCGTGGCCTTCACGCGCGATGAGCGGTTTGCCGTCAGCGGCGGGGACGATGGTACCGTCCGGGTCTGGGACCTGAGCAAGATGACCGAATCCCGCTCGTTTGCCGGACAGGCCGGCGCAGTGACGGGCGTGGCCGTCAGCCCCAATGGCCGCTACGTCGCCAGCGCCAGCGCCGATGGCACGATCAAGATTTGGCAATTCCCCCAGACCATCTGGCCCCGGGGCGAAGAAGCGAAAAACTAGCCGCGCCGTCGTCCCCGCAATTCTCGAACAGCATCCGCAGGGGTTCCCGCGTCTGTTGAACATTCCGCCGCTTGCCAAGGTCTATGTCCTTGTGTTAGAAAGTCGGCCACTTACCCAACCGAAGCACCAGGAGGCAATCGGTCGGGGTTTGGGCCGTAGGCAGATCGCATCATGCAACCGATGATCAAAGTGGAGGACCTGACCAAGCGCTACGCCGGCGTGACCGCGCTCAACGGCGTGTCGTTTGAAGTGCAGCGCGGCGAGATCGTCGGGTTTCTCGGCCCGAATGGCGCCGGCAAGAGCACGACCATGCGCATCCTCACGGGATTTATTCCGGCATCCGCCGGCCGCGTTCAGGTCGCGGGACTCGACGTGTTTGAGAACTCGCTGGAAGTGCGCGAGCGGGTCGGCTACATGCCCGAGAACAATCCGTTGTACACCGATATGCGCGTGAGCGAGTACCTGAAGTTCCGCGCCAAACTGAAGAAGCTGCCGCGCGCCGAGCGGGCGGAACGAATCCCCGAGGTCATGGAATTGACCGGGATCAAGGACGTGTCCCACCGCATCATCGGCCAGCTCTCCAAAGGCTATCGCCAGCGCGTCGGCCTGGCGGATGCGCTGTTAGCCGAGCCCGATCTGCTCATCCTGGACGAGCCGACCATCGGGCTCGACCCGGTCCAGATTCGCCAGGTCCGCCAGCTCATCAAGGACCTGGGGAAGCGGCATACGATTTTATTGTCGACGCATATTCTGCCCGAAGTGGAAATGACCTGTAATCGCGTGATGATCATCCACCACGGCCGTATTCTCGCATCGGACGCACCGGAGAATCTGACAAAGACACTGAATGCGGGCGGGCTGATCGAGGTGGAAATTCGCGGGCCGGGATCGGACGTGCAGGCGAAACTGCGGGCGATCGACGGCGTGGAATCCATCCAGGTAAAGCAACTCGAAGACGGTTGCGTGCGAATGATTCTGACGCCCAAAGCCGGCGCGGACCCGCGCGAGAAAATTTTCCAGGCTGTCGTGAGCAACGGCTGGACCTTGCGGGAATTGACGCGGTCGCGGACGACCCTGGAGGACATCTTTGTGCAAATCACCCGCGAGGAGGACGAGGCGGAAGAGGAGCGCCGCGAACAGCGTCGGAGCGTGCTCCGATGACCAACGTGCCGCCGCTCTTGCGCCGCGAACTAAACGCGTATTTTGCCTCCGTCGTCGGTTACGTCGCGCTGATGTTCTTCCTGTTGGTGATGGGCGTGACGTTTGCGGTCGTCGTTCGCTACCTGAACACCGGTCCGACCCAGATGACCGCCATGAAGATTCTGTTCAGCATGTTCTGGCTGCCCTCGCTCGTGGTCGTCCCGATGATCACCATGCGGTTGCTGGCGGAAGAGAAACGCGCGGGCACACTGGAGATGTTGATGACCGCGCCCGTGACGGATTTTGAGGTCGTGTTCGCGAAATATCTCGGCGCGGTCGTGTTGTACACGATGATGTGGGCATTGACCGGCTCCTACGTGTTGATCTTGCGGCACTTCTCGGGCGGCGAAGCGGTGCTCGATCTGGGCCCGATCCTCAGCGGCTACGTCGGCGTGCTGGTCATCGGACAATTCTTTATCGCGGTTGGATTGCTGGCATCCTCGATGACGAAAAGCCAGGTCGCTGCCGCGCTGATGTCCTTCGCGCTGGTGTTCCTGATGCTCATCGTGCTGAACTGGCTCACCTACCTGTTCCCCGCCGGGCCGCTCGGCAAGGTGTTCCACGCGATCTCGGCGTTCGATCAAATGGAAGATTTCGAACGGGGCATCGTGGACGTCCGCCCGCTGGTCCTCTATCTGAGCGGAACGGTGCTGGCGTTGTTCATTACGACGCGCATCGTCGAATCGAGGAAGTGGAGATGACGGCGATGGCTGACAATTCTCCTCCATCCGATGCCCGACCACCGACGTTGCGGCACCGGCGTCTGGTGATCGGCGCCAACGTGCTCGTGCAGATTCTGGCCGTCCTCGCGCTGGTGGTCATGGTCGACTGGCTCGTCTCGCGGCATTATTGGCGCTTCGATTGGACGCAGTCCGGATACTACAAGTTGTCCGAGAAAACCAGGCAGGTCATCGGAAGCCTGAAAGTGCCCATCGATGTGGTGGTGTTCCTGCCCGAATCGGGCCGCCAGGAATACGTCCAGAAAGTCCTCGAAGACGTGCGCAATCTGCTGAAAGAATTCCAGTACTACGGCAAGGACAAGCTCCGCGTCGAGTACGTCGATCCCCAGCGCGATCTGGCTCGCGCCCAGCAACTGGTGACGAAGTACAACCTCGATTCGCCCGACGTCGTCATCTTTGCCAACGGCGACCGCCACAAGTATATCCGCCTGGATGAAATGGTCGACCTCGACCGCGAATCGGAAATGTCCGACGAGGTGCACATCAAAGCGTTCAAGGCCGAGGGGTTGTTCCTGTCGGCGATCCAAACCGTGACGGAAGAGGCTCCGCCCAAGGTCTATTTCCTCACCGGCCACGGGGAACGCGACCCGGACAATTTCGATCAGTCAAACGGTTATTCCGAGATCGCCCGCTATATCAAGCAGGACAACATCACCGTGGACAAATGGAACCTGCAGGACAAACAGGCGCTGCCGGCCGACGCGGGCGCCATCGTGATCGCCGGGCCGCGCAAGGCCTATTCGCAAATGGAGCTGAACGCATTGGACCAGTACCTGAAGAACAAGGGACGATTGTTCATCATGCTCGATCCCCAAACGCACACGGGTCTGGAGACGCTCCTGCGACGCTGGGGCGTGCAGGTGGACGACGATCTGGCGATCAGCAAAGCCGGCGTGTTGCTTGGGACGGAGCTCCTGAATGTCAACGCCGTGGGCACCGATTACGCCTCGCACCCGATCACGGCGAAACTCGCCGACACCAATACGGAATTCCCCTACGCGCGCTCGGTGCGCCGGCTCCCGCAACCCGCGGACGGCGGGACGGGCGGCCAGCCCATCGTGACGGAATTGGTCAAGGCCAGCTCGCAGTACTGGGGCGAGACAAACCCCGACGCCCAGCCAGCCTCGTTCGACCCGGCCACGGACATCGCCGGACCGTTGCCCCTGGCGGTGGCGGTGGAATCCAGCAAGCCACAGGGAGTGAACGTCGACATCGGTGTGACGCGCATGGTCGTGACCGGCACCTCGCGCTTTGTTGACAATAACAATGGCGATCTCTCCGGCGGCAACCTCGATTTCTTCATGAACGCGCTCAACTGGCTGCTTCAACGCGAGCAGTTGGTCGCGATCAGCCCCAAGACACCACAGGAATTCCGTCTCGACATGTCTCCGAATCAACAGATGACCGTGTACATCCTCGTGATGGCCGGCATGCCGCTCGCCGTCGCGGCGGTTGGCCTCCTGGTGTGGTTGGGGCGACGGAAATGACCGCGGGCGGTCGCTTCGTGCTGAGATGAAACCGAAAACAACATTGGTTCTGGTCATTATTGCGTTGATCGTTGGCGGCCTCGTTGCGCTCGACCATTATCGCGGAACCTCCACGGAAGAAGCGCAGGGGAAGAGCCGTCGCGTTCTCGATTTTCAGGCCAAGGATATCCGTGCGCTCACAATCGAATCGACCAACCATGTTTACGCGCTCGAAAAGAACGGCGACCAGTGGCAGATCAAACAGCCTCTCAACGTTCGCGCCAATTACAGCACTGTCAGCGCGATTCTCGACGAAGTGGAGTTCGCGGAGCGCAATCGCACGCTGACCAGCAGGGAATTGAACGGCGCGATCCCCGCCGGCTTCGGGTTGAATCCTCCGCGAATCCGCCTCACCTTGCAGGGGGCCAAACAGCCCATGGTGCTGCTCGTGGGGAACGAGACGCCGACGAAAGACGCCGTGTACGCCCAGGTGCAGAATAGCCCCGATGTCTGTATCGTCCCCAAATCAATCTACGACCGCCTGAATTGCACGCTGGATGACCTGCGCGACCGAACCGTGATGGACATTCTGCCGGCTTCGGCCACGCGCATTGAAATCAAGAGCGCCGACCGCGTGATCGAACTGGCCAAATCCAGCTCCACCACGAATGCCGAACCGCGGTGGACGTTAACCCGCCCCCTGGCCGCCCGCGCGGATCAACGCAAGGTCGGCGAATTGCTTGCCGACCTGAGCGACTTGCGGGTGACGGATTTCGTCAGTGAAGACCCGCAGGGCGTGCGCACGTATCACCTGGATGAACCCGAACGGGAGATCACGGTGTGGACCGGTGAGTCGGGCAAGACGCTGGTCCTCGGGCACGCGCTGACCAACGATGCCAGCAAGGTCTACGCAAAACTCAAGAGCACGGATTCGATCTACACCGTCCCATCCAGCGTGGCGCAGAAGTTTGCGGTCCAGGCCAACGATTTGCGCGATGCCCAGGTTCTTGCGTTTACGGAGGGCGATGTTCGTGGGATCGACCTGCTCCACGGCACGGACAGGATCTCCCTGGTGCGGACCAATTCGGCGTGGACGATTACGACGCCCGTTGTCGCGCCCGCCGAGGACGCCGCCGTCCAACAGTTGCTGGGCCATCTCAGCGGGTTGCGGGTGAAACAGTTCACCGCCGACGTCGCCACGGACCTGGACAAGTACGGCCTGGCTGCTCCGGTGGCCACCGTAAGCCTGAACGGCGAGGGGACCAATACAATTGCGCAGTTGCTGGTCGGTTCGTTCGATCCGTCGAATTCCGTCCGGTTCGTCAAACGAGCCGAGGAGCCGTTCGTCTACGGGGTGGATACCGACATCATCTCGTGGCTGCCCGCGAATTATCTGACCCTGCGATCCCATCGCCTCACGGATGTGTCTCCCGACGCGGTCGTAAAACTGGCGATCGAAGGAAAGACGGGGAAAGTGGTTGTCGAGCGTGGTCCGGACAGAAAGTGGAGAATCGTGGAGCCGCCGCAGGGCGTTCTGGACAATGATGCCTTGCAGCATCTGCTCGATGAATGGGGTGCCCTCCGGGCGGAAGAATTCGTCCGCCAAGGCCGGGACAACCTGGCCGAGTATGGTTTGGATCAACCCGTCCTGACGGTTACCGCCACCGCCGGCGATAAGACGCAATCACTTGCGCTCGGCAAGCCGAAGGACTCGGACACACGGTTCGCGTTGTGGGGGGATCCTCCTTTGGTGTTCACGCTCTCCACCGGCGGCGCCAATACATTGATGAGGGAAGTGGTAACTGCTTCGAATCCAGCGCCAGCTTCCGCTTCAACGACCAACACACCGGCAGACACGACCGCGCCTGCGCCGTCTTCCACGAACGCTCCGTCGAAACCGTGACGGCTCCGGAACCCCTCCGCCGCGTTGGGAAGACCTCGACCGTGAGAATTCCGGGGAAATCACGTTGACGGGCTGAGACTGCAGGCTTAAGAATCCGGCCAGTGAAGGTTCTGTTCCGCTTGTTCGTGCGTTTCGTAATCGTGCTGGTAGTCTTGTCCGCATTGTCGCTTGCCTACCTGCACTTTTACGGGTTTCCGGATTTCCTGAAGGACGTGCTGATCGGGGAGCTCCGTAAGGCGGGTTACGAGGCGCAATTTGGTTCGATACGCCTGGATCTTTTTCGCGGAATCGTGGCTTCCGAAACGTCATTCGCCGATGTCCGCACACCCAACCAGCCGCTCGCACAAATCGATGAACTCGAATTGCGTTTCAATCTGCGGCGGTTGTTTCACCGGCAGAACCCCATCCAGGGCATTCATATCGCCAACGCCGTGATCGCGGTGCCGACCCCTCCCGATGAAAATGGTCCGGCCAGGTTTACCGCGTCAGATGCCTATGCCACCTTTGAACTCGGCGACGACGGCTCGGTCCGGGTGGACGGGCTTACCGGCGTCTTTTGCGGCATTCGGCTGAACGTCTCGGGGTACGTTCTGCGCGGCACGCCGGCGCCGACGGCGCCAACAGCTCCCCTGTCTCCGCCGGCCAATCAAGGCCAGTTTCTCTTCCTCACGAAGGCAGTCCGCGAACTCAACCGCATCCAGGTGACGTCGCCGCCCGACCTGAATCTCAATTTTAACGTGGATCTGAGCCAGCCACTGGCCAGCCAGGTGACCGCGCGGTTCCATGGCGATCACCTGGAATATCGCGATCTGCTGGTCGATTCCGTGTCCATTGATATCGCGATGCGCGATGGGGTAATCATTGTGCGCCGCTGCGACGCAACTCTGTACGGCGGCGACATTGCCATCCAGGGGCGATATGACGTTGGCATGGGCCAATTCGATGTGGCGTTCTCCAGCACCACGGATCCCGCGGCGATCATCCCGTTGTTCATCCAAAATGCCCGGCCGATCCTCCGTGATCTTCGCCTGGAGAAGAATCCCCGGATCACCGCGCGCTATCGTCTCGGCCCGGATACCGGCAGCCTGCCCGAACTGACCGGCTCGGTGGACGCCGAAGATATGACTTTCAGGGGAGTCGAATTCCGCTCGATCAAATTCGCCTATGAAGACCGCGGTCCCCAGGTTCGTTTGAACAACGTCGAGGTGGTGACACCAGAAGGGCAGGCGACCGGCCACGGAGAGTACAATATCGAGAGCAGCGATTTCACCTACGAATTCGACAGCACGCTCGATCCGGCGCGCCTTCTTCCGTTGATGGCGGGGAAAGTGCGGCAGATCGTCGAGCCGGCGTGGTTTGAAACCCCACCGCATATCGTGGCGAGTGTCAGCGGGGATTTTGTTGACCCCGACGCTCTCGCATACGACGCCGAGGTGACCGCGAACCGGTGTAGCTACCGCGGGGTGGGACTGGAAGCGGCGTCGGCCAGGCTGCATCTGAAGAAGAGCCAACTGGACACGCAGGATTTGTTGTTGCGCCGGCGGGAAGGCGACGTCCGCGGGACGATCTTTGCCGACTTCAATGCGCATCGGGTCAGTTTCGATCTGGCCGCCACAGCCAACGTTTCGGACATGGCGGGCCTGCTCGGGGAACCGGCCGCCCGCGTCATGAGACCGTACCGGTTTGGCCCGCGCACCGATGCCAGCGCCCGTGGTCTGATCGATTTCGATAATCCCTACGGAACCGTCTGGTCGGCGAGCATCACCAACGAGGGGTTCTCGTACTGGAAGTTTACCGCCACGCGCGCCCAAGCCGCGCTCGTATTCACGAACGACGCGCTCCAGATCCGGGGTTTTGACGCGGATTTCTATGGCGGAAAACTCCGTGGACGCGCCGACTTCACGTTCTCATCGGTCGATCCTGTATACGCGTTCGATTTCTCCATTGACGGTGCGGATGTCAACGGAGTGCTGGGCGCCGCGCACGGTCGCTCGAGCAACGTAACGGGAATTCTATCGGCCAGGGCGACCATTAACGGACGCGGCGCCGATTTGGGTTCTCTCAACGGCCGCGGCAATCTTGTCGTGAACGACGGCGTTCTCTGGCAGGCGCCGTTGTTCGGCATTTTCTCGCGGGCGTTGGGCAATACCAGGGCGACGCGGGCGCAATGCACGTTTTCGATCGCGAACCAGGCCGTGCGCACGGAGGACATGGAAGTCGCTGCGGGTGCGTTCACGGCCAGCGCCCGCGGCGATCTCCGATTTGACGGAGCGATGGACTTTCGCGTCCAGGCGCAGTTTCTCAAGTCGTGGCCGGGGATCAGTCTGCTGTGGTGGCCTCTGGGAAGAATGCTGGAATACAAGGTCGGCGGCACGATCAGCAACCCAACCTACCGCCCCGTCAATTTCCCCAAGGAGCTCCTGCCGAGCAAATGACGCCAGCGTCGTTTGACTTTGCCCGACTCGTTGGCTAGGCTCGCCCTCGTGAGGGTCGAACTCATCAACACGGGCAGCGAACTGGTGCTGGGCTTTACGGTCAACACACACCTCAGCTACATCGCGCGCCAGCTCGCCAGCATCGGCTTGCGACTCGACCGTCAGGTCACGGTGGCTGACGACCGGGCCGAAATGCGCGCCGCCGTCGAGGAAGCCCTGCAGCGGAGCGACGTGCTCATCATTACCGGCGGACTCGGTCCCACCTCCGACGATTTCACACGCGATGTCGTGGCCGAGTTGCTCGGGCGGAAACTGATGCGCGACGAGGCGGTGGCCGCCGCCATCACGGAGCGCATTCGAAAGCGGCGGATTCAGTTGCCCGACTCAATTTACGTGCAGGCGTTGGTGCCGGTGGGAGCGCAGGTGCTGCCCAATCGCAACGGCACGGCGCCGGGGCTGGCGTTGGATCAGGATGGCAGATTGGTGTTGCTGCTGCCCGGACCACCCCGCGAACTCAAGCCGATGTTCGAGGAGTACGTGCTGCCCGTTTTGGAGAAGCATTTTGGCGACCAGGCGCGGTTTGACTGCCGGGTTTTCAAGGTGGTCGGGCTCGCCGAGTCGATTGTCGAGGAAAAGGTCGCTCCCGGGCTGGCCGACTTGAAGGACGTGGAGCTCGGTTACAGCGCCAAAATGGGCGAGGTCGAAGTGCGGATCATCACGCATCTCCAGTCGACGGCCGACGAGGCCGAGAAGAGGATCCGCGCTGCGCTGGGCGGGAATATCTACGGCATCGACAGCGATCGCCTGGAGGAAACCGTGGTCAAAATGCTGGCCGCTGCGCACAAGACCATCGCCGTCGCCGAATCCTGCACGGGCGGGACCATCTCCAACCGCATCACAAACGTGAGCGGGTCCAGCGATGTGTTTATCAATGGTTGCGTCACGTATTCGAATGAATCGAAGGTGCGGTTGCTCGGTGTGCGCGAGGAAACGTTGAAAGCGCACGGCGCGGTCAGCGAGGAAGTGGCTCGTGAGATGGCCGAGGGAATTCGTGCGCGCAGTAAGACGGATTTCGGCATCAGCACAACGGGCATCGCCGGCCCGACTGGCGGCACCCCGGAAAAACCCGTTGGTCTCGTGTACATCGGCTTCGCGACGCCCGAGCGGACCGAAGTGAAGAGACACATGCTCACCTTCGACCGCGAGACCTTCAAATTCTTCGTCTCGCAATATGCGCTGGATGCCGTGCGGCGTGAGTTGCTTACAGGAGGCGAAACTCCCTGAGAAGCGTGACCACGCAGGTGGCGATACCAGCGGCGACCAAACACCAAGATAAGATGTCGCTGAGATTGCTTTGGTCCGGCTCCTCAGACGGTATCTCGTAGTAGCTATCACCGAACCAGAGACGGTCCCCATATCGTGACGCCAGGCCAGCGCCCATAAGGGCTCCGCCAAGCATGAACGGTAAGATCAGATTCTCATCAAGCAGGGAAGAGCCGCGCTTGCCTGTGACAACGACGAAGCCCGCTAGCGTGCCTACGAGCAGTCCCAGTGCGCCTTGCATAAACCACGCGAGCCAGTTGGCACCTCGTTTCATGGTTGCGGGTGAAAGGTTATCGACCCGCACTGGGGTCGTCAATCGGGTTTGCGTCGGCGCCGGCGTTTGGTAATGATGTCGGCGTGATCCGGACATTCATCGCCATCGACATACCCGACGATGTGCGCGCCGTCATCGAGGAAGGGCAGGCGCGGCTGAAACGGGCGCACGTTGGCGTGAAGATTTCCTGGACGAAGATCGACAACCTCCATCTCACGCTGCAGTTTCTTGGGTATATCGGCGAGGAAACCGTCGAACCGATCAAATCCGCGTTGCAATCCGTGGCGAAGCGATATCAGCCGTTTGATCTGGCCGTCCATGGTGCGGGAGCGTTTCCGAATGAATCGCGACCGCGGGTCCTGTGGGTTGGCTGCAATGACGCCGAAAGCAAGTTGAAGACGCTGGCGCGCACAGTGCAGGAGGCGATGCAGCCGCTGGGGTTCGCGCCCGAACACCGCGAATTTTCGGCCCATTTGACCCTGGGACGAATCAAGATTCCGCGCGCGGACGCCGCGTTGACAAGGGCGCTCGATTCCCTTAAGAATACGGCGTTCGGGACGTTGCGCGTAGAGGCCATCCATCTATTCGAGAGCCAGCTTCATCCCGACGGATCGATCTACACGACGCTTTCGACGCACACGCTGGGAGCACCGAAACAATAACCGAGGAGACTACGATGCCGCCAAAAACTGATGCCAAGGACAAAGACAGCGCAGCCGCCAAAGCCGGCGCGTTGAAGGACAAGAATTTGCAGGCGGCGCTTGCTGCCATCGAAAAACAATACGGCAGCGGCTCGATCATGCGTCTCGGGGATGAGACGGCGCGGACGGACATTCCCGTGATCCCGACGGGCGCGTTTGCGCTCGATCTCGCGCTCGGCGTCGGCGGCATCCCCCGCGGACGGATTACCGAGGTGTTTGGCCCCGAGAGCAGCGGCAAGACGACGCTCATGCTCAGCGTGATTGCCAGCGCGCAGCGGGCGGGCGGCCTGGCAGCGTTTGTGGATGCCGAGCATGCCGTCGATCCGTCGTATGCCAAACGCATCGGCGTGAACCTCGACGATTTGCTGATCAGCCAGCCCGATAGCGGTGAAGAGGCGTTGACGATTACCGAGACGCTGATTCGCAGCAACGCGGTGGACGTCGTGGTGGTGGATTCCGTGGCCGCGCTCGTGCCGCGAGCCGAATTGGAAGGCCAGATGGGCGACGCCACGGTCGGCGCACAGGCGCGGTTGATGAGCCAGGCGATGCGGAAGTTGACCTCGTGCATCCACAAGGCCAAGACGGCGTGCATTTTCACGAACCAGATTCGCGAGAAGATCGGCGTGATGTTTGGCAATCCCGAGACGACGCCGGGCGGGCGCGCGCTGAAGTTTTATTCCAGCGTCCGCATCGATATGCGCCGGATCAACGTCATCAAGGATAGCACAGGCAAGGTCATCGGCAGCCACGTGCGCGCCAAGGTCGTCAAAAACAAGGTCGCCCCGCCGTTCACCGAGTCGGAATTCGACATCATGTACGACGTCGGTATCGCGAAGGAAGGGTCGGTCATCGACGTGGCGACCGACCTCGAAGTGATCGAGAAGAAGGGATCGTGGCTGGCGTTCGACGGTCAGCAAATCGGCCAGGGCCGCGAATCGGCCAAGGATTTCCTCCGCGAGAACGGGAAGATGCTCGATGCGATCATTGCCGCTGTGCGGGCCAAAATCGCCGCCGGGGCGCATGTGCCGAAGAAGATCGGCGCGGTGGAGTGAACCAGCTTCCTGCGCCCTCCTCGCCCCGCAACGCGGGGAGAGGACTGAGGTGAGGGGCCGTAACCCTCGCCCTGACCCTCTCCCTTGAAAGGGAGCGGGGAACCTGCGAGAATTCGCACACAAATAGTATGTCCATGACTTCCGCTGAAATACGCCAGAGCTTTCTGGATTTCTTTCGCGAGAAACAGCACACGATCGTGCCGTCGAGTTCGTTGCTGCCCGACGCGCCGAATTTGCTGTTCACCAACGCAGGCATGAACCAGTTCGTGCCGATCTTTCTCGGCCAGCGCGCTCCGGACGTGGACAAATGGCCCGGCGCGGTGCCGGGTTCGCCGACGCGCGCGGCGGACACGCAGAAGTGCATTCGGGCGGGCGGCAAACACAACGACCTCGAGGACGTCGGACTCGATACGTATCACCACACGTTTTTCGAGATGCTCGGCAACTGGAGTTTTGGCGATTACTTCAAGAAAGAGGCGATCGACTGGGCGTGGGAACTTCTCGTCGACCGCTGGCATTTCCCGAGGGAACGGTTGTACGCCACGTATTTCGAAGGTGACGACAAAACGCCTGCGGACACCGACGCGCGGGATCTGTGGAAGCGGTATTTGCCGGAGGAGCACGTTGTCCCCGGCAACCGCAAAGACAATTTTTGGATGATGGGTGACACCGGCCCGTGCGGCCCGTGCAGCGAGATTCACATGGACCTGACGCCCGCCGGCGACGGCGGCGCGAAGCTCGTCAATGCGGGCGACCCGCGGTGCATCGAGATTTGGAATCTGGTTTTCATCCAGTTCAACGCCAATCCCGATGGTTCGCTCACGCCGCTGGCCGCCAAGCACGTCGATACCGGCATGGGCTTCGAGCGCGTATGCTCGATGATCCAGTGCACGAACGGCTTCAAGGATTTCACCCGCCGCATCTCGAATTATGAAATCGATGCGTTCCATTCCATTTTCCGTGAGTTGGAGAAGTTGAGCGGCAAAACGTACAAGAGCACGCTGCCGACAGACAATGCCGGCGAGCAGGGCAAAGTCGATATCGCCTTCCGCGTCATTGCCGATCACATTCGCTGCCTGAGTTTTGCCATTGCTGACGGAATCCTGCCGTCGAACGAGGGCCGAGGTTACGTTCTCCGCCGCATCCTCCGTCGCGCCGTGCGATATGGGCGCAACCTGGGATTCAGGGAGCCATTCTTCTACAAACTTGTGGATGTTGTCGCGGCAAACTTTGGTGATGTCTTCCCGGAATTACGCCGTAACAAAGCGAGGATCCAATCCAACCTCAAGGCGGAGGAAGAGAGCTTTAATCGCACGCTGGACAATGGAATTGAGCTCTTCAACGAAGGCGCAAAACTTTTGGAATCCATTCCCGCCAAGTCGTCGAAGACTTTTGGCTCAATGCTTGTCCCTATAGGAGGAAATAGAGGGCGTGCAGTCAAAGTTCACATTAGGTCACATCCCGACGGCACGGTGGAGCGCGTGATCCACGGCGATTTTGCCTTTATGCTTTATGACACATATGGCTTTCCACTCGACCTTACCGAGCTGATGGCGCGAGAGCATGGATTCGTTGTGGATGTTGACGGATTCGAGAGGTTGATGGAAGAGCAGCGTGAACGTGCACGTGCCGACCACGACAAAAAGAAGTCTGTGATTAGTGTTGAGACCGAAGACCTGCACATCGAGCCGACGGAGTTTCTTGGATACGACAATCTGGAGGCCGAAGCGGTTGTCGAAGCAGTGTCGCCGGGCGCGGAGAAGAGTTTCGATGTGATTCTTGATAAGACGCCATTCTACGCCGAGATGGGCGGGCAGGTCGGCGATACGGGATTGATTGGTGTGGCGAAGGTGTTGGATACGCAGAAGCAGAGGAACGTGTACGTTCACCGAAGCGTAGCGCCGTTGCAGAAGGGCCAGAAGGTCCGCGCGGCGGTCGATGTGCCACGCCGATCCAACATCCAGCGGCATCATACGGTGACGCATTTGTTTCATTGGGCGTTGCATGAAGTCGTGAGCCAGGATGCGCGGCAGAAGGGGTCGCTGGTCGCACCGGACCGGTTGCGATTCGATTTCAATCAGCCCGAGAAACTGACCGACCAGCAGATTGCCGACATCGAGAAATTGGTGAACGAGAGGATCAAGGAAAACGCGCGCGTGTTCTGGTTCGAGATGCCGTACTCCGAGGTCCGCGGGAAGCCGAACATCATGCAGTTCTTC
The DNA here is from genome assembly GCA_035501175.1 of Verrucomicrobiia bacterium. GTDB lineage: Bacteria > Verrucomicrobiota > Verrucomicrobiia > Palsa-1439 > Palsa-1439 > Palsa-1439. The sequence goes on from DATJWQ010000031.1 coordinate 60,449, forward strand.
GGTGACAAGTACGGCGATATCGTCCGCATCGTCCAGATCGGCGGACACGACAAAGCGCTGGATGGTTTCTCGATGGAACTGTGCGGCGGAACCCACACGAAGACCACGGGCGAGATCGGGTTGTTCAAGATCATGCGCGAATCGGCGGTCGCGGCCGGGATTCGGCGCATTGAGGCGGCATGCGGACAATTTGCGCAGGAATTCATCGAGAAGCAGCAGGGTCAGGACCAAGCGGAGGCCGAGAAGGCGAAGGCGCGCGAATTGGAGAAGGAATTGGCCAGGCAGCGTCAATCCGCGATGCAAACGCAGGCGCCGGCGATTGCCGACCAGTTGCTGGGCAAGCTGCAGGGCAAGGTGCTGGTCGGCGAGGTGCCCGGCGCAGACGCGAACCTGTTGCGGGCGGTCATCGATGTGGTGAAGACCAAATTGACCAGTGGCGTGGCTGTTTTGGGAGGCGCAGCGGAGGGCAAGGTCGCGCTGATTTGTTACGTGACGCCGGACATGGTCAAGCAAGGCAAGCACGCCGGAAAGATTGTCGGCGAGCTCGCCAAGATTTGCGGCGGCGGGGGCGGCGGGAAGCCGGATCTCGCCCAGGCTGGCGGCAAACAGCCCGAGAAATTGGCCGAGGCATTGGCGGCTGCGGCGAAGATCGCGGGCGTTTAGACTTCGTAACCCTCACCCCGTCCCTCTCCCTTGTACGACAAGGGAGAGGGGATTACTGCGAAAAGGTTTCGCGGCCACAAAGCAGGACGCTTGCTCTGGCAGGCGCGGCACCTTATCATCCGTTTCCATGCTCGACATCAAACTCATTCGCGAAAAACCGGATTTCGTGCGGGAGCGTCTGGCCACGCGCGGGCGCGGCGACGACGCGCGCATTGCCGAGATTGCCGCGCTGGATGAACACCGCCGCAAGCTGGTGGTGGAAAGCGACGGTCTCAAGGCGGAGCGCAACAAGGTCAGCAAGGAAATCGGCGCGTTGAAGTCGAAGGGCCAGGACGCGAACGGACCGATGACGGCAATGAAGCAGGTGGGCGAGCGAATCGGCGCAATCGACGCGGAGATGGCGGGAGTCGACGCGAAATTGCTGGACGTCGCGTTGATGGTTCCGAACCTGCCACACGAGAGTGTGAAGGTCGGAAAAGATTCGGCGGACAACCCCGAGATGCGGCGCTGGGGCGAAGCGCCGAAGTTCGCGTTTACGCCGAAGGCGCATTGGGACATCGGCGAGCAGCTCGGCATGTTGGATTTCACGCGAGCGACCAAGATTTCCGGCAGCGGGTTTATTCTCTACAAAGGCGCGGGCGCGCGGTTGGAGCGAGCGTTGATCAATTTCCTGCTCGATTTGCACACGCGCGAGCACGGGTTTACCGAAGTGTTCCCGCCATTCCTCATCAACCGCAATGCGATGATCGGCACGGGGCAATTGCCGAAGTTCGAGGAGGACATGTATCGGTTGCGGGACGAGGAGATGTATCTCGCGCCGACGGCCGAGGTGCCCGTGGCGAACATTCACCGCGAAGAGATTTTGCGGGAAGATCAGTTGCCGATTTATTACTGCGCGTATACGCCGTGTTTTCGACGCGAGGCGGGCGCGGCGGGCAAGCAGACGCGCGGCATGATTCGCGTGCATCAGTTTGACAAGGTCGAGATGATCAAGTTCGTCAAGCCCGAGACGAGCTACGACGAACTGGAGAAGATGACGGCCTGCGCGGAGAAGGTGCTGCAACTGCTCGGGCTGCGTTATCGCGTGGTACTGCTGTGCACGGGCGACATGGGATTCGCGAGCGCGAAGACATATGATATCGAAGTGTGGGCGCCGGGGCAGAACGCGTATCTCGAAGTGTCGAGCTGCTCGAACTGCGAGGATTTCCAGGCGCGGCGGGCGAATATTCGATTCAAAGGCGCCGACGGCAAGAACCGGTTCGTGCATATCCTCAATGGCAGCGGCACGGCGCTGGCGCGGTTGTACGTCGCGCTGCTGGAGACCTATCAGCAGGCCGATGGCAGCGTGAAGATCCCCGAGCCGCTGGTATCGTACATGGGCGGGTTGAAAGAAATCCGGCCAGCCTAGAGGGATCCATGCTCGCGAAAGTCCAAGCGGCTCTGGCGAAAATGCTCGAGCCGGGCGAGGCGCTGCTCGTTGGCGTGTCGGGCGGAGCGGATTCCGTCGCGCTGCTGGACATACTGGTGAAATCCGGTTGGCGTCCCCACGTCTGTCACCTGAACCACCAACTCCGCGGACCCGCGAGCGATGCCGATGCGGAATTCGTAAAGAGCCTGGCCACGGGCTACGGGTTGGCGAACACGATTGAATGGCGAAAGGTCCCGAGTGATGAAGGCGGAGCCCGACGCGCGCGCCATGAATTCTTCGCCAGGGTCGCAGCGCAAACCGGCATCCAGAAACTGGCGCTGGCGCATACGGCGGATGACCAGGCGGAGACGTTTCTGCTGCGGCTGTTGCGGGGAGCGGGCGTGCCCGGGTTGGTGGGCATCTGGCCCGAACGCCAGCTTGGCACACTGCGGGTGATTCGGCCTCTGTTGAAGGTGCGAAGGACCGAAGTAATGGAGTACCTGAACGCGCAGGGGCTCAAGCACCGCGAGGACGCCTCCAACGCTGATACAAGATTCACGCGCAATCGGATCCGCCACGAGCTGTTGCCCTTGCTGGAGCGCGACTTCAATCCCGCGATCCGCGAAGTGCTGCTCCATACGGCCGAGATTCTGCGCGACGAGGATTTTTATCTGCTGCATCACGTTGCGCAACGGTTTTACATGACGGTTTGCCAGAACGACGCGGTGAACGTGAAAGCGCTGGCGAATTGTCCTGTGGCCATTCAGCGGCGGGTGCTGCGGTTTTGGCTGGGGGGCGATCCCGAGAGCGGGCCGAGCTTTAGCTTCGACCAGATCGAGGCGGTGCGGCACGCGGCGCTGGGGGATTCGCCGAGCGCGGAAGTCGATTTGCCGTACGAGCTGGTGGCGTACCGCGAATACGAATGGCTGCGGAAAGCGCAACGCAGCGAGTTGGAGCCCATCCACGGCCGCTGGCCGGTGAGTTTGTCCGGCGAGACGACGATCGGCGAACTGGGCGCAAGGTTCATCGTGGGCGAGGAAGGGGAGCGATTCGATGCGGACGCGCTCGGGGAGGGATTGTTTGTGCGCACGTGGGAGAGCGGCGACCGGTTTCAACCGCTCGGCATGAACGAGGCGAAGAAGCTGCAGGATTTCTTTGTGGACGAGAAGGTGCCGCGGCGTCAGCGGGGCCGCGTGCCGCTGTTATGCGCGGCGGATGGTCGCATTGCGTGGGTTGTCGAGCATCGAATTGCCGATCCGTTCAAGGTCACGGAGCGGACGCGTCATGTGGTGCAGGTGCGGGTGGTGGCGATTCAAGGTTGACAAGTCTTGGGGCGGAGGGTTGTAATCCAGCGAATTCATGGAATCCAAATCCAAAGGCGGACCGCAGCGGGTGCGGGTCGAGCTGGGTGAGCGCAGTTACGAAATTCTGATCGGAGCCGGATTGCTGGCGCACGCGGCGGAATACCTGCATCCGCTCAAGCTCGGCAAACGCGGCGTGATCATCACCGACAGCAATGTTGAACCGCGCTACGCCGGCGCGTTGCGCGAGACATTGGCGAGAGGTGGGATCACGGTGGACATGGTCAGCGTGCCCGCGGGCGAGGCGTCGAAATCGTTGCGGCAGGCGAATCGGTTGTTTGAGAAACTGCCGGCATTCGGGTTGGACCGTCAGTCGTTTATCATCGCGCTCGGAGGCGGTGTGGTGGGCGATCTGGCGGGATTTGTCGCGGCGAGCTATTTGCGCGGGATAGCATTGGTGCAGGTGCCGACGAGTTTGCTGGCGCAAGTGGACAGCTCGGTGGGCGGGAAGGTGGGCGTGAACCTGCCGCAGGGGAAGAATCTGGTGGGCGCGTTTTACCAGCCGAAGCTCGTGCTGGCGGACACCGACACTCTCTCGACGTTGCCGGATCGGGAGTTGAGGTCGGGTTTTGCGGAAGTGATCAAGCACGGGGCGATTCGGGACGCGGACTTCTTTGCGTGGCTGGAACGGGATTACAAGAAGGTGCTGGCGCTGGAGCCGGGCGCGGTGGCGCACGTGGTTCGGCGGTGTTGCGAGATCAAGGCGGAAGTGGTCAGCGCCGATGAGCAGGAGTCGGGTTTGCGCGTGATATTGAATTTCGGCCACACACTCGGCCATGCGATGGAAGCGCTGTCGGAATACGTGGGTGTGCTGCACGGCGAAGCGATCTCGATGGGGATGTGCTGCGGCGCGCGGTTGTCGGTGAAACGTGGCGGGTTGAGCGAAGCGGAAGCGAAACGCGTGAGCAATTTGATTGCAGCGAGCGGGCTGCCGACACATGTGGGCACAAAGTACAAACTGGATGAACTCCTGGCGGCGGCGCGGCTGGATAAGAAGGCGCGTAACGGGAAGCTGCGGTTTGTGCTGCTGAAACGGCTCGGCGAGGCGGTGATCTCGGACGCGGTGACCGACGCCGACCTCGAGGAGGTCGTGAATGTCTGCCGTTGACGAGGGCATTGTTCGTGAGTTTTTCGAACTGCACGGATTTCTGGTTTGCCAGCGGCGCAAATATATCGTCCAGTCCCGGCACAAGAGCGCCGATGAGGAAGTGGATTTGATCGTGCTGAACCCGGGCGCGCCGGCGGGGGCGGTTCCGCCCGAATTTGAGATTACCTCGAAGACATTACCGCAAGTCTCGCGGGCGATTGTCGCCGTCAAAGGCTGGCACACGGAGATTTTCGCGCCGGGCGTGTTGGCGCACCAGCCGAAGATTTTCCGGTTCGTCGAGAAACGCGCGGTGGACGAGGCGCAACGGCTCGTGGGCAGCGAGGGCCTGGTGAAACTGCTCGTGGTGCCGGGGTTGCCGCGGGAGAGCAAGACGCGCCAACGAAGCATCGAGTTGCTGCGGGCGAAAGGAGTCGACGGCGTGATTTCGTTTCGGTCGATTTTGCAGGAACTGATTGCGAGCGTGGCGACCAACCGCAATTACCAGAAGTCGGATTTGCTGCAGACGTTGCGGCTGTTGAAGAATTACGAGCTGCTGAAGGAGCCGCAGATGGAGTTCGGGTTCCGAAAGCGCCGGAGCAAGCGGGCAACGCCTTGAGACGGGGGAGTCGGAAAACGTTTTGACGGGTGTGGTACCATCCCTGCCGGATGATTTCGCGCGAAGCATACATCGCCCTCAACATGGTGGACGGCGTCGGACCGATTCGCGTCCGGGCGCTGCTGGAGCGTTTCCGTGAGCCGCAGGCGATTCTGTCGGCGACGAAGAGCGAGTTGATGCAGGTCGAAGGCGTGGGAGAAGAGGTCGCGCGGAGTATCACCGGCTGGCGGGAGAAAGTGGATCTCGATGCCGAGTTGCAGCGGATTGAGAAAGCGGGCGTGAAGGTGGTCACACGGGAGGACGCGGATTACCCGAAGAATTTGCGGGAGATTTACGATCCACCAATTGTGCTGTATGCAAAGGGAGCGTTTGCGGAGCGGGACGCGCTATCGATTGGCATTGTTGGGTCGCGACGGACGACGTTGTACGGCCAGGACATGGCGCGGAAGCTGGCGTATCAGTTGGGCCGGGTCGGCGTGACGGTGGTGAGCGGGTTGGCGCGGGGGATTGATTCCGCGGCGCATCAGGGGACGCTACAGGCCAAAGGGCGGACGGTCGCGGTGATCGGGTGCGGAATCGACATTGTGTATCCCGCTGAGAACGACAAGTTGGCACAGGAGATTGTGGAGAAGGGCGGGGCGGTGGTGACGGAATTCCCGTTTGGGGTGAAACCCGACAAGCAGAACTTTCCGATGAGAAACCGCATCATAAGCGGTTGGTCGCTGGGGGTGGTGGTGGTTGAGGCGAACCTGAAGAGCGGGGCGCTGATCACGGCGGGCCAGGCGGCGGAACAGGGGCGGCAGGTGTTTGCGGTGCCGGGGCGGGCGGATTCAATTTTGTCCAGGGGGACGAACAAATTGATCAAGGATGGTGCAAAATTGACCGAGGATGCAGAGGATGTCCTCAGCGAATTCGAGTATCTGTTGCCAAAAAGGGCCACGGAATCGGTGGAGGCCGAGCCGGAGGGCCCGGGAACCAAACCTGCTTTGAGGTTGAGTGAGCTCGAAGAGAAAGTGATGGCGCAGGTGGGCCGTGACGAGACCGCCATTGACGAGATCATTCGGGCGAGCGGTTTGACAACGGCGTGTGTTTCCGCAACGTTGTTAGCGTTGGAGATGAAACGGTTGGTGCGTCAGTTGCCCGGTAAACTGTACGTACGCAACTCGATGTTCGGGTCGTGATGGCGGAAGAATCGAAGAATATGGCGAAGAAACTAGTCATTGTTGAGTCCCCCGCGAAAGCGAAGACGATCAACAAGTATCTGGGATCGGACTTCAGCGTGAAGGCGTCGATGGGGCATGTGCGCGATTTGCCGGAGCGCAAGTTTGGCGTCGAGATCGAAAAGGATTTCGAGCCGACCTATCAAATTTCCAAGAAGAAGACGCAGGTGGTCAACGATCTGAAGCAGGCGGCCAAGGATGCGGAGACGGTGTACCTGGCGTCGGACCCTGACCGCGAGGGCGAAGCGATCGCGTGGCATCTACAGGAAATCCTGAAGAACAAGAAGAACGGCCCGGCGTTTTTCCGCGTGCAGTTCAACGAGATCACCAAGAACGCGGTGCGAGCGGCGTTCGATCAGCCCGGGCAAGTGGACATGAAGCTGGTCGATTCGCAGCAGGCCCGGCGCATTCTCGACCGGATCGTCGGTTACAAGATTTCGCCGCTGCTGAACAAGCGCGTGGCGCGCGGGCTGAGCGCGGGGCGCGTGCAATCCGTGGCGGTGCGCCTGGTGGTGGAACGCGAGCGGGAAATTCGCGCGTTCAAGCCGCAGGAATACTGGTCGGTCGAAGCCGAGCTGCGGAAACTGGTTGATCCGAAGGATCATTTCTTGGCGAAGCTGATCCAGGTGGGTGACAAGCGAGTGCGGTCGCCCAATGGCGAGTTGAAAGCCGACATGATGATCATCGGCGGCAAAGAGCAGGCCGACGCGATTCTGGCTGATTTACAGGACTGTGAGTACAAGGTCACCAAGATCGACATCAAGCCGAAGAAGCGGAGCGCGCCGCCGCCGTTCACGACGAGCACGCTGCAGCAGTCTGCGTCGAAGGCGCTGGGGATGGGCACGTCGAAGACGATGATGGTCGCGCAGCAACTGTACGAGGGCATGGATGTCGGCGACGAAGGCTCGGTCGGGTTGATCACGTACATGCGTACCGACTCGTTCAACGTGTCGAAGGAAGCCCAGGCGGAAGCGCTGGCGTTCATCCGCGAGACGATCGGGCCGGATTACGCGCCGGAGAGCCCGAATTTCTACAAGTCCAAGAAGGATTCGCAGGGCGCGCACGAAGCGGTGCGGCCGACGTCCGTGCGGCGGACACCGGAGAGCGTGCGGGCGTATCTTGATCACGATCAATTCCGGCTCTATAAATTGATTTGGGAACGATTTGTGGCCAGTCAGATGATGCCCGCCGAGATGAAGGTGACGAGCGTGGACATCGACGCGCGGCGCGAGGCGAAGTTCTTCCTGTTTCGCGCAACGGCGACTGAAGTGGTATTTGCGGGCTGGTTGAAGATTTACGGGGTCGAGGAAGAGGCGGAGAAGAAGGCGGAGAAGGAGAAGCCGTCGGAAGAGGAAGAGAACAAGAAGCTGCCGCCGCTGAGTGAGAACGAGCGATTGCAATTGATCAAGCTGCATCCCGAACAGCATTTTACCGAGCCACCGCCGCGATTCAGTGAAGCGACGCTGGTGAAGGCGCTGGAGGAACTCGGCATCGGGCGGCCGAGCACGTACGCGCCGACGATTGCGACGATCCAGAAGCGCCAGTATGTGTTGAAGGAGAAAGGCCGTCTGTCGCCGACGCAACTCGGCGAGGTCACGACCGACGTTCTCGTCAAACATTTCACGAAGCTGCTGGACGTGCAGTTCACGGCGCAGATGGAGGAGCTGCTCGACGAGATCGAGGAGGGCAAGGTCGAGTGGCACGACATGCTTGGAGATTTCTACAAGGATTTCGCGCCGACATTGAAGGCCGCGACGGACAATATGGAGGACGTGCGGCCCAAGCCGATCCCGACAGACATCAAGTGCGAACTGTGCGGCGAGATGCTGAACATTCGCAGCGGCAAGAACGGGGAATTTCTGGCGTGCTCAGCCTATCCGAAGTGCAAGAATACCAAGAACTTCAAACGCGGCGAAGACGGGAGCATTCAAGTGGTCGAGAAAGAAGAAACAGGCGTCAAATGCGAGAAGTGCGGCTCGCCGATGGTGATCAAGGCGGGGAAACGCGGAGAATTTCTGGCGTGCTCGGGCTATCCCGAGTGCAAGAACGCGAAGTCGTTTACGCGGGACGCGGAAGGCAAGATCACGGTGATCGAGAAGCCGCAGCCGGTGATGACGGACATCAAGTGCGAGAAATGCGGGTCGTCGATGCTGATTCGCAACAGCCGGCGCGGGCCGTTCCTGGCGTGCTCGGGGTATCCGAAATGCCGCAACGCGAAACCGTTGCCGGACGAATTGAAACACAAGGCGCCGCCGCCACCGCCGAAGGAAGAGCCGGTAATGACCGACGAGAAATGCGAGAAGTGCGGCTCGCCGATGGTGAGGCGCCGCGGACGGTTTGGTGAATTTCTGGGTTGCTCGGCGTATCCGAAGTGCAAGAACATCAAAAAACTGGCGCCGCTGGCCGCGTAGCGGACGCGCTGACCGAGGAGTTTCTCAACTACCTGCGCGTCGGACGCAACGCGTCGACGCTGACCCTCCGCAATTACTCCGCCGACATCGCGGCGTTTTCCGCGTGGTTCGACGGCAAGTACAAGCACGAGTGCGATTGGACGAGGGTCGATCCCTTTCATCTGCGGGCGTATCTGGTTTACCTCAACGAACGGAAATTCGATCGGGCGACGATCCATCTGAAGATGTCGGCGCTGCGGAGTTTGTTCAAATGGCTGGTGCGGACCGAGCGGGTGAAACAGAACCCGCTGATGGGGTTGACGCTGCCGAAGATGGCGCGGAAGTTGCCGAAATTCCTGACGATCCAGCAGGTGGAAGCTCTGCTGGAGGCGCCGTTTAAGGGCAGAACGAAGGCCAGCGGCTCGGCGGGAGCCTCGCCCTCCAACGACGTTTCGGCGTGGCGGGACAAGGCGATTTTGGAAGTGCTGTACAGCGCCGGGCTGCGGATACATGAGTTGGTACAATTGAATGATGACGATCTGGATGTGCTGGGCGAGGTCGTGAAGGTCCGCGGCAAAGGCAAGAAGGAGCGGCTGGGAGCGTTGGGCGGGCCGGCGGTTGAGGCGGTACAGAGATATTCGGATTTGAGGGGACGGGCGGCGCGCGGGCCGTTATTTGTGAACAAATTTGGGGATCGTCTGACGGCGCGGAGCGTGCAGCGGATGTTAAAGAAGTACCTGATCGCGGCGGGGCTTGATCCGTCGTTGACGCCGCACAAGTTACGGCACAGTTTTGCGACGCACATGCTCGATGCCGGGGCCGATTTGCGCAACGTGCAGGAGCTGCTCGGTCACGCCAATCTGTCCACCACGCAAATCTACACGCATATCACGCCGGAGCGGTTGAAGAAGGTCTACGAGAGGGCGCATCCAAGGGCGTGAGGCCACGAGAACGGTAGCGCGATGCCGAATTGGGCTTGCGTTGTTCGCTCACGCTTCTAATACTGCTGGAGAATGGAACCTGAGCCACAGGTCTTGCCATTATGACGCCCGCCCTTTGCGCGATTCTGTTTCTGATGCTCTTGGCGGTTCCTCTGCTTATCATCTTCGACGGCCGTAATGCGCGCAAAAGACAAGCCTACGTGGTTGCCAAGAAGTGTTTTGACACATATGAAGTGCAGTATTCAGCAGGCGAAGTTGAATATCGCGAAGTCTCCCCCATAAGTTTTCCAGAACTCAACGTGCCGTTCTATGAAGAAACTACCAAGACATTGGAGGTGGCCGGTTTCTCTCAGCTTGGGGATGTTCAGAATGTCTTTTTCGCCAACAAGGCAGGTTTCCACACCTTCACTCGCGTCATGGTCGATGAGTCACACACGATCATTGCGGATTTCATGGATCTCTATCATCCGAAAAGCAAGCATCGCCCGAAGGTGGTCGACTTCACGACAGAGTTTGATGACGGTTCCTTTCTGGAGACTTTGAATGCGAACGACGGGCAGAAGTTCTGTCGGCCCGCGCAGATGCACAGTGAGTATCTTCCCGAGTCCTCCAGTGCGATGGAAATACTTCGAGTCCATCGTGAACGGCTTGCGGAATTTCTCAGATGTAACCCGCGGGCTGAGCCCAGGTTGTTCGGGTCGATCCAAGATGTTATTGCGGCACTTTCACGCAGCCGGGCTTTGCGAATAGCGTGCCGAAGGTCACTCAGCAGTGCCGAAATCAAGCAGGAGTTCCTCCGTCTTGCTGAGGGAAGAGTAAACGACCCGAAGCTTCTCGCCGATATAGCGGAGGAGTACGAGAAGCTCTACAAGAGCCGCCAAGCCAAGAGCCAGACGGGCATCACGCCCGGCTGAGGTACTTACCGGTGCGGATGTCGATGCGGATGGTGTCGCCATGGTTGATGAAGATGGGGACGCCGATTCCGACCTGTACAGTGCTCGGGAGCTGCTGGGGCACGCCAATCTTTCCACGACGCAAATCTACACGCATATCACGCCGCAGCGACTGAAAAAGGTCTACGAGAAGTCGCACCCGAGGGCGTAGGGAAACTCTTGGGGCAAACTTGGAGTGCGGCGACTTGTCGCCGCTTTGTAGTTGGTCTTGCTGCAGAGGATAGTACGGCAAAGTGCTGACAAGTCAGCGCACTCCATACCGGAGACTTCAGTTTGGCAAGGCGAGTGCGATCCAGATCAAAAGTCGTCGGGTACCTTCAACTGGTCGATCTTGAGGGAATAGATTGTCTTCACGGCAGACGGAGTACATGTACGTTCAAACCAGGTGGCGGAACACCAGCGATACTGATTGGCGACTGGAGCCAGTCCGTGATGCACGGCGTTATGGTGAACGTAGTTGAGTCGTGCGAGGTAGGAGCGCTCAAATGTCAGGCGGGTGTCCCAAAAGTTGTGCCAGACCTTGCGTGAGGGCACACCGTCCAGTTTGTTTGCCGCACGCGCGGAGTCGGCGTGGAGATGAGTAACAAACTGCTTTAATGATTCAGCATTTACCGGTGGTCTTCCGACAAAATGATAATGGTTGCTGAACACTGCCCACGCTTCTAGTTGCCAACCATACTGTTTGGCGTGGTGAAGGAGAGACGACTCAAGGAGATCGAGATGGTCGTCGCCTCTGAAGAAATGCTCCTTGTGGTGTGTTCCTGCGGTGACCATGAACACACCCGAATCAGACAGGCGATGCACTGGCGCATGTGGCCAGTCTTTGGAGGGTAGCGACGCATCCTCACCTTCTCGCTGAGCGTGCACGGTTTGCAGTTTAGCAGCAACGGCAAAGCGCTGACAAGTCAGCGCACTCCATACCGGAGACGGCTTATGCGCGGCTCAAATACTTGCCGGTGCGGGTATCGACGCGGATGATGGTGCCGGGGTTGATGAAGATGGGAACGGCGACTTCGATGCCGGTTTCCACCTTGGCCGGTTTGGTGACGTTGGTGGCGGTATCGCCGCGGATGCCGGGGGGCGCGTCGATAACTTTCAGATCGACGGCCGGCGGCAATTCAAGTTCGGCGACCTTGCCTTCGACCTCGGTCAGGCTGCAGCGCAGGTTTTCGGTGAGATAATTCTTGGCGTCGCCGATGAACTCGTCGTTGAGCGTGATCGTTTCATAGGTTTCAGGGTCCATGAAATGGTAGCCGCCCTGGTCCTTGAAACTGAAGTCGACGGGCTTGGTTGTCTTCGAGACCACCTCGATGGACTCGGTGGAGGTAAAGCGGACGACGGAGGACTTGCCGGTTTTCAGGCTGCGGAGGGTGGCCTGGACGAAGGCGCGGAGGTTGCCCGGCGTGCGATGCTGCATGTCGAGCACGACGCAGATGTCGTTGTTGTATTTGACGGCCATTCCTTTGCGAAGATCGTTGGCTGACGGCATTGTAAATCCTCTTTCTTTCCTAATGTTTCGTCCCGTCTGAGCGAGACCCTGCGCTTCGCTCAGGGTGACATCTTCAATGTCACATTATCTTAAATTTCGGCAGGTCCTGTGAATCGACGATGCCGACCGGGTGCTTATTTTCGTCGACAACGATCAAATCGTCAATCTGTCGTTGCTCGAAGATTTTCAGGGCCTCGACGGCGAGGGCGTCGTGGCGGATCGTGATCGGGTTGGGGGTCATGATCCTACCGATGGGCGTTTTGAGCAATTCGGCTTCGGAGCCGCGGGCGAGCGAGATGTGGCGGCGGAAATCGCCATCGGTGAACACGCCGGCGATGCGGCCCTGTTTGTTGACGATGCTGATGGTGCCCGATTTGGCGCGGGTCATGGCGAGGAGCGCGTCTTTGAGGCTGCGGTACTCGGCGATGACGGCGTTGCGGTCGCCCGTGCGCATGATGTCCTTGATCTGGAGGAGCATCGTGCGGCCGATGGCGCCGGCGGGGTGGAGTCGAGCGTAATCGGACTTCTTGAAGCCGCGGGCTTCCAGGACGCACATGGCGAGGGCGTCGCCGAGCGCGAGCATGGCGGTGGTGCTGGAGGTCGGCGCGAGATTGAACGGGCAGGCTTCCTTTTTGACGTGCACGCGCAGGACGATATCGCTGTAGCGGGCGAGACTGGATTTGGCGTGCGAGGTCAGGGCGATGACGGTGACGTGGAAGCGTTTGATCGCGGGCAGAATGCGGGAGAGTTCGTCCGTTTCGCCGGAGTAACTGAGCGCGAGCACGCAATCGCCGTCGTTGATCACGCCGATGTCGCCGTGCAGGGCGTCAACGGAATCGAGGACGACGCTGGTCGAGCCCGTGCTGGTGAGCGTGGCGGAGATCTTGTGGCCGATTTTGCCGGATTTGCCGATGCCGGTGACGACGATTTTGCCGTGATTGGCGAGGCATTTGACGATGGCATCGACGGCCCTGGTGAAATTGACGTCGAGACAGGCGCGCGTCTGGCGCAGGCCGTCGATCTCGATGTCGAAGACAGTTTTCGCTAGCGTGACGTAATTCATGGAAGCACGGGAGACGAGAGGATAACGGATGCGGGGGCGTTTGGCAAGGAAGGGGTTGAACGAGCCATTTGCTAGTAACGACAGGGATTCCTCGCTTCGCTCAGAATGACAGTGCCTCAGCTTGGAGGCGCCATGGAGACCGGCCCGCGTCAGCGTTTAGTGCGATTCTCTTCGTACCACTGGATGGTGGCGCGGAGGCCGTTTTCGAAATTGGTGGTGGCGCGGTAGCCGAATTCGGCGGCGGCTTTTTGGACATCGACGCAGCGGCGGAGCTGGCCGTCGGGCTTGGTGGTGTCCCAACGGATTTCGCCGGTGAAGCGGGCGAGGCGGGCGATGAGATTGACCAGATCGCGGATGGAGATCTCGAGTCCGCTGCCGATGTTGATGGGCTCGGGTTTGTTGTAATGCTCGGCGGCGAGGAGGATGCCGTCGGCGGCGTCGGCGACGTAGAGGAATTCGCGGGTGGCGACGCCGGTGCCCCAGCATTCGATGAACTTGTCGCCGCGTTCGCGGGCGTCGACGCATTTGCGGATGAGGGCGGGGATGACGTTGGAGGACGCGAGGTCGAAATTATCGCGCGGGCCGTACATGTTGACGAGGACGAGATAGGCGGTGTTGAGGCCGAATTCCTGGCGATAGGCCTGGGACTGGACGAGGAGGGCCATCTTGGCCATGGCGTAGGGGGCGGTGTTGGGTTCGGGGTAGCCGTTCCAGAGGCTCTCTTCGCGGAGGGGGATCGGGGCGGATTTCGGATAGGCGCAGCTCGTGCCGGCGATGACGACTTTCGGGATCTGGGATCGATGGGCCTGGTCGAGCAATTCGATGCCCATGACGGCGTTGTCGTAGAAGAATTTTCCCGGATGATCGCGGATGGCGCCGATGCCGCCGGAGGTCCCCGCGAGATGGAGGACGAGTGTGGGGCGGGCGTCGTGGAAGAGTTGGGCGACGGCGGCGCGGTCGCGGAGGTCGCAGTCGCAGCTGCGGGGGACGATGATGTTGGTGTCGGAGCAACCGCGGGCGCGGAGGGCGTCGACGACGAAGGAGCCTAGGAAGCCTGCGCCACCGGTGACAAGGACGCGTTGTTGGGGCCAGAAAGACATGGTTGGATGTTGATATGATATTTGAGGAAATGCGTCACGCTGTTTTTCCCGAACCCTCACCCCGACCCTTTGCCGCCGGGGATACGGCGTGGCGGCGTCTCGAGGACTCGGCTCCCCTAAAAGGGGCGAGGGGATCGCGATTTGCGGCCTATGAGTTCTCCAGTTGCGAGCGGCTGACGACGACGCGGGCCTGGTATTGGAGCGTGGAGAGCAGGACAGCGACGCGGTCGCGGTCGCTCGTTTCCTGGACGACGACGGCCTGGAGGCCGCGGAGCGGGCCATCGACAATCTGGACGGGGTCGCCGGGTTTGAGGGCTGGGCGGGCGATGATAACATCGACGGTTTCGCCGGCCCATTGGCGGAGCTGGTGGATGATCGCGTCGTCGACGACGGTGGGTTTGCCGCCGAAACTGACGACGTCGATGACCTGCGGGGAGTAGCGGACGGCGCGGAAACTGTGGGCGAGATTCAGCTTGCAGAAGAAATAGCGGGGGAAAAGCGGGCCGGTGACCCAGCGTTTCACGCGGCGGATGGTTTTGAGGCGTTTGAGTTTCGGGTAATAGGTGTCGAGATGGAGGACGTCGCGGCAATACTGTTCCGCGGCGGATTCTTTGCGGGGTCGGGTGTGGACGCAGAGCCAGCGGGTGAGATTGGGGAGCGAAGATTCTTCGTCGGCGTGTTTGCGCGCCATGGCTTTGGTCGTCACGAGGGCAATGATTACTGAAAGGGAGGGGATTTGTACAGAGAACGAAGCACGGGACGATCCGGCCGTGGTGGACGCGCTTGCGAAACGGGCCGGAGGGCGGTTATTTGATGCCTGCCTGGATGACGGTAAAGGTCTGACCACCGATCACGATGGTCCCGGTGACGGGATTGGTGGTGGTGTTGGCGGGCACGGTGTAGGCGACGATGCCCTTACCCGTGCCGCTGCTGCCCGACTCAATGGTGATGAAGGAGTCTGTCGTGATGGCGGTCCAGGCACAATCGGAGAGATTGGGGGTGACTTTTACCGTTGCGGAACCGCCGGACGACTTGAGTTTGCCCGTGGCGGGGCTGAGCTTGAAGGTACAGCCGCCGGCGGCCTGATTTACGGTGAAGGTCTTTCCCGCGATTGTGATCGTGCCGGAAAGCGGGGTGGTGTTGGTGTTGCCGGGGACGGTGAAATTGACCTTGCCATTGCCGGTGCCGCTGGCGCCCGCGGTGATGGTGATGAATGGATCGTTGCTGACGGCGATCCAGGAGCAGTTGGCGCCTTTGGCCTTGAAGCTGACGTTCTTCGCCCCGCCCTTTGCGGTGAGGAGGATATTCGTCTTACTGAGCGTGAAGGTGCAGCCGCTGCTGGTGCCGGTGCCGGATTCCGACACGGCAAATGTTTGGCCGGCGATGGTAAGCGAGCCGGACAGGTCGGCGGCGTTCGTATTGGCGGCGACGGAGTAATGGACGGAGCCGTTGCCCGAGCCGCTGGCGCCGGAGGTGATGGTGATGAAACTGTCATTATTGGTCGCCGTCCAGGGGCAGCCGTTGGGAGCGGTGACGTTGACGATGCCGGCGCCTCCCGCGGCGGTGAGGATCGTATTGGTGGGGCTGATGGCGAAGGCGCAGACGGTGGTGCCGGCGGCGATGAGGCTGAACTGGGTCTCTTCGCTGTAGCCGGCGATGCCGAGCGCGCCGGCGACGGCGTTGGTGGTACGGGTGGAGATTTTGATGAATCTGAGGATGCCGGTGTAGGCGGCATTGGCGGTAAGCGTGTTGGCGGCGATGACGAAATTCGTCACGGTGCCATCCAATTCGCCGGGTTCGCCGACCGCAGGCGAATTGGTGACGGTGTTGTTCTGCTGGTCATCGATTTCGACGCTGATGGCATCGTTGGTGGTGCCATTGGTGAACGCGCCCCAAACAAGCGTGAAATCGTTCGACGGGTCGATCACCTGGGCGGCACTGTAATTCGAGACCTTCGGGGGATTGGGATAATCATCCGCTGGCAGATTCAGGGCCGAAGCGAGCGTGCCGTCATCAACCGTGACGAAGGACATCGTGTACATGCCGGTGGGAAAGGCGGCGTCCATGGCGGCTTTGGTGGTGAACAGCTGTTGGAATTTGAAAGTATCCTCAGACGGATCATTGGAGGACAGCACGAGATTGCTGCCGCCCGGGGTGAGGTCGGTGGCGGCGAGCATCGCGTTGGAGGCGGCGCCGTCGGCGTCGGCGAGGAAGAAGAAGCCGGTGGTCAACAGGGTGACGGTGGTGGCGCTGGATTGGCTGAAGAGCTGGCTTTTGGAGGCGACCACATAGGCGGAGACATCCTGATTCGTTGAGGGCGTGGGTGTGCTGAGGGTCACGTTGCCCACGGCGAAGGTATTGCCCAGCGACGAGTCCGGGATATTCTCCGTGACCAGCAGGCGGGCGACATCGAAGAAATTGGTGAAGAAGCTCGGGATGGGCATATTGGTCAGGACCGAGCCGTTGACCGAGAACGAGAACGTGCCGGCGGGATAGTCGAGCACGAGGGTATTGGTCATGGCGGTGCCCGCGAGAGTGGGCCAACTGCCGATCTGGATGAGAGATTGCGGGGAGGGAGTATTGGTGAAGACGATGATCTGGCCGCCGTCGTTGATGAACACGAGGGGTTGATCCTGGAAGTTGGTTACGCCGCCGCCGAAGGGTTGGAGATTGGTGGAGAGCACGTTCACGCCGAGACCGCCGATGCTGTTGGTGGACTGGGTTGAGGGAATCCAGAGGGTGAAGCTTTCGGTGACGACCTGGGTGATGGGGGTCAGGGTTGGTGTGCCCTGATATCGGGCCTGGTAGGGTGGCGTTCCGGCGGCAAACAGCAGCCAGGTGGTGCCGAAGAGATTCGTGGCGGTTGCGGTGGTGGAATTCTCGCCGGAATTTTCGTTCGTGTCGATTTCGGCGGCGGCGCCGAGGGGCGGTGGATAATTTGTCTGAGTGAGGACCGAGTCGGGCGGGAACTCGGAGAAGTTGTCGAAGTAAATGAGTCCGGCGCGTGTCCCAGTGGTGAGGAACAGTGCGCAAACGATTCCCCCGATTGACCCTATGCGGCGAAGTTTTATCATGTACCCACTCCTTGCAGGCCGTTCGGCCAAGTAATCAGAACTGCGACGCTCGGGGCTGCTTCAGTTCAGCCCGTTGGAGGGGGAACGTATACGGAGCCGATTATTGGAATCAAGACCAAATCACACACGAGACGCCCGTTCGACCGGGGAGACTGTTGTTCCGGCGGTTGATTTGGTGTACGTAGGATCCGGTCCGGGGCGAACGGTCGTGAGAAATGAGGTAATTCATGCGAGCGATTGTCATTCATCAGTTTGGTGATCCGAAGCAATTGAAAGTGGAAGAGGTCCCGACACCGGAGCCGCGCGATGGCGAAGTCCTGGTGGCGGTCAAGGCGGCATCGATCAATCCGAGTGACGTGAAGAACGCGGCGGGGGCGATGCACGGCACCACGCTCCCGAGGATCCCGGGCCGGGATTACGCGGGGATCGTTGTTCGGGGGGACGCCAATCTGATTGGCCGCGAGGTGTGGGGTACGGGAGGTGACATCAGCCGGACGCGGGATGGCTCTCACGCCGAGTACATTCTGTTGCCGCGGATGGCGGTCACGCCGAAGTCCAAGACGCTTTCGATGGAAGCCGCGGCGACGGCGGGTCTATCCTTCGTCACGGCGTGGACAGCGATGGTGACGGTCGCGGGAGTGTCGAGTGGCGAGACGGTGCTGGTGCTGGGCGCGACGGGCGGGACAGGGTCGGCGGCGGTGCAGATTGCCCGGAGTCGCGGGGCGCGAGTGATCGGCGCGGTGCGTTCCGACGATGATTCGCCGCAAGTGCGTCAGGACGGCGCTGATGAAGTGATTAATACGCGGTCGGCAAACGTCGTCGAGGCCGTCCATTCGCTCACGAATGGGCGCGGGGCGGCGGTGGTGTTTGACGGGAGCGGGATGATGTTTGCCGAGGCGGTTGAGGTAGCGGCGCTGGACGGTCGGATGCCGGTCATCGCGGCGCCGGCGGACGGGAAGGCGGCGTTCAATCTGCGGAGTCTGTACCGCAAAGGGCTGCGGGTACAGGGTATCGATACGCTGCGGCTGGATGCGGTGGCCTGTGCCGCGCTGCTGGCGGAGATGACGGTTGGGTTCGAGTCGGGACAATTCAACGCCAAGCCGGGCAAGCCGATGCCCCTGGCCGCGGCGGGTGAGGCGTACGCGCTAGCGGCGCACGGGGGCGGCCGAATCGTGCTGGTGCCGGATGTTCAAGCTGGCTGACGACAGGGGTGCGCGACGATGGCGGACGCAGGCTAAAGCCTGCGGCGGACGCGGGAGGGGGAAACAGGCAACGCGCCGGAGCGGCGGGCGGGTTGTCAGCGGACGGGTGGAGAATTAAAAGCGCGCTTCCGTTACGCCCTCGGGCTGTTGGATGGCGTCGGGCGTGGCGACGACTTCCGCGGTGTCGACTTCGTAGAAGAGTTTGCCCTCGCTGATTTCCTTGAGCGCGATGTCGGAGAAATCCATCCACCCCTGGGTCTGCGTGAGCGGGTGATGGCCCTGAATGAGTTGGCGGACGCGTCGTCGGACGACGTTGATGAGCACCTCGTGGACGGGGATGCGGAGGAGGGCGGGCTCCAGATAACTGATTTTGGTCCGCGCAGGGACTTTGATTGGCTCGTGAACCGGATCTTCCATCTCAAGCATGACATTACTTTCTGCCGCGAGCGTTTGGGTTGCCGGATTGGCGGCCCGCACCTCGTGGCGTGGTTTAAACAGTTAACGAATCGCTACGGGCCTGATGGTTCGTGCCACCGCGGTGGCCGCGGAGGCCGGCCTCGGGGAGGCGGCGTTCGGCGGTCAGCAGGAATGCCCGTGACTACAGAAGGTTAGCCCTGCCGCGCACCAAGCTCAATGGGGTAAACACCGTAGGCCGGGTTTGGCCGGAGGACAGTAGCCAGGTAGCCGAGCAGCCAAGTAACCAAGGGACGGGGGCACGGTTTCGGGCTGGGCGGTGAGGTGCTAAATTTTTAGCATGGGACAGTGGGGCGGTGGGCAGATGGGTGGGGGGCGCAAGAAACGAGCCATAGATTCCAGTGGAATCTATCATGCGTGGTGGGAGGGGAAGGGGAGGCAAGCCAGCAGCCAGGTAGCCGAGGAGCCAAGTGGACAAAGGACGGGGACACGGTTTCGGGTTGGGCGGTGGGGTGCTAAATTTTTAGCATGGGACAGTGGGAGTGTGTGTATGGGGGGGGTACGGAGACGCAAGCCAGTAGCCGAGTAGCCAAGTAGGAGGGGGGTAGGAGGCAGAGTCGACCCCGGAGACATTCGCAACCGCGAGTGGACGCAGATCAGGTGGGGGCTGGGGGCAAATGGATCAATGAGTGGACCCGACCCCAATTTCTATCACCACCTGCACCCGATGCCGATCACCTTCCTCTGGTAGTGCCTCAATTTGACTTGCTCATTCTGAAGTTGGATTCCATACTTCGCTGCGTAGGAAGCCCAAGCGGAGCGAGCGATGAGCCAGCGGAAGTAATATGAAGCCGATTTCGCATGTTGGTCTTTCCCGCAGTATGTTGTTTTTGCCGTTTGTGGTACCCTTCTTCGCTGTCGGATTGCTTGCCCTAATCAAGTCAAATTCCCTTCTTCTCTCGGTTCTTGCGGCGATCAGTGTTTGGTCAGGGATGGCTATTCGATATGGGGCCGTTGCTTACGTGGTATTCGCAGTTCTCGCTTGGAAGTGGATGAAGGGAAGAACTCGGCGAGAGATTTCCGTTTTTGGGCTCGTAGCCCCATTGGTATTTCTTCCTCTTCAAGTAGTAGTTACGCTGGTACTGTACTTGTTCCCCAACACCTCAATTGGAATTTGGTTCGGAGGGTCTGTTAGAGACTGCTTCCGGTTATCGTTTCTTGCGTTCTTGGTCAACTATTCCTACGTTCTGTTGGCTTTCTGTTTTTCGGGAATCGTTGCGTATTTCTGGGAGAAGGGGATGCTGCGAGGTATTCGACCGTGACCTGACCCCAATCACTGGACCATTTGGTCAGAGAGTCCGGGAGCGATTGAGGTGCCTCCCAACACTGGACACTACGGACTCAAGATTTGCGCTTCCAGTAGCCTCAGTGTTTTTTCGTTTGTGGTCTGGGCGGAGGGCGCCGTAGGCGACCGAAGCCCAGACCGTGCGGCCACGTACTCCGTCGGAGTCATCTGCCCCAACGATCGATGTGGCCGCGTTGTGTTGTAGTCCATCCGCCATGCTTCTAATTTCTGTCGGGCGTCGTCCAGTCCGAAGAACAGATGCATATTCGGACACTCGTCGCGCAACCGCCCGTTGAAACTCTCAATGTAGCCGCTCTCTGTCGGCTTGCCGGGTCGAATGAACGCCAGTTCGACCCTGTGTCGATACGCCCACCGATCCAGCGTGGCTGCCACGCGATCCCCACTCAAGGCCCGGTCGGCCTCTACAGCAGGCGAGAGCGAGTTGGGGGGGCTTTCATTTCAGCTAGGCGATTGCCACCTCGGACACGACGTGGTGGCGTCTACGCTTCGCTTCGGCTTTGCGATTGCGTTCCTCATTTCAACCACGCAATTCTCATTTCGTTTTCGACCTGCTTGAATTCCGGGTCACCGGTCACGAGCTCGGTGTTGCGGAGCTTGGCGAGGCTGAGTTTGCAGCGGGTTGTGAGGTCGGCGGCGATGTCGGCGGGGGGGACGCGATTGGGAGGTGGTGGACGGGGTGGACGAAGTGGACAGGGTGGACGGGGCCACCTTATGGCCGAGGGGCCTACTTCGCCGAGGCGGGGGAGGCCATAAAAAAGGGGGGGCTTCCGAATTCGTTTGACATGGATATCGGGTGGCGATAGTATGGCGGGAATGGGCGTTTTGCACTCGCTCGCGCCCGCTCGGCTCGTCCTTCGGGCCGCCTGCGGCGTTGCGTCGCGCCGCTCCCAGCGGCTTGGCTTTGACATGGCAGAGCAGGGGCCCCCCATATTCTGCGAAACGAAGCCAACGGTTTTGGGGCGGGTTACCACTGCGATGTATTTGGCGATCTGGGTGTTGCGTTGTCGAGCGGGTCGAAGAACGCATTGGCTTCGTTTGGGGTTTTTGGGGGAGCGCTGCGAGAGAATGGCCCGCGAATGGGATTCGCGGCTACAACGCGGCGCGACTGGGCCGGAGGTTCGGGGTGGCTCGGCGCACGGCAAAGCGGTGACCGGTTACCGCCCTCCAAAGGGGGGCGGGGCCGCAAAATACAAAAAAGCACGAAACGAACCCGAGAAATGCGTGCCGGCTTGAGTTTTGTGTAAGAAACGAACCCGAGGAATGGGGAACGAACCCGAGGAGTGGGAGGGGCGATGCCGGGACGCGCGGCAAACAGACGGCTCGGCGTACGGCAAAGCGCTGACGAGTCAGCGCACTCCAAAGCTCCGACAAAGGCCCGCGAATGAGATTCGCGGCTACAACGCGGCGCGACCGGCGGTCTCGCCCTACTTTTTCGCGGTGTATTTGTTGAGGAGGAGGGAGAGTTTTTTGCGGGCGGCGGGCGGAATGGACTTCCTATTGGTCATGACGGCGGTGGCGAGCGCGTGGCGGCAGGAGCAATCGGCGTCGGGGTCGAGCGCGGCGGCGGCGCGGCGGATGATTTCCTGGGCGGTGGCGGAGTTCTTTGACAGATTGGCGACGACCATTTCGACGGTGACGGCGTCGTGGTCGGGGTGCCAGCAATCGTAGTCGGTGATCATGGCGAGCGTGGCGTAGCAGAGTTCGGCTTCGCGGGCGCAACGGGCTTCGCCGTAGTTGGTCATGCCGACGACGTCCCAGCCCTGGGCGCGATGGAAGAGGGATTCGGCGCGGGTGGAGAAGTTGGGGCCTTCCATATTGACGTAGGTGCCGCCGTCGTGGACGGTGGCGCCGGCGCGTCGGGCGCAGTCGACGAGGATGCGGCGGAGGCGGTTGCAGATGGGGTCGGCGAAGGCGATGTGGCCGACGACACCGTGGCCGAAGTAGGTGAGGTCGGCGCTGCGTTTGGTGCGATCGATGAACTGGTCGATGGCGACGATGTCGGTGGGTTTGTATTGTTCCTTGAGCGAGCCGACGGCGCTGATGCTGATCACGTGGGTGACGCCGAGTTTTTTCAGGGCGTAGATATTGGCACGGTGGTTGAGTTCGGAGGGGAGAATGCGGTGGCCGCGTCCGTGGCGGGGGAGGAAGACGATGTCGCGGTCGGCGAGGCGGCCGGT
>DATJWQ010000032.1:0-44831 GCA_035501175.1 Verrucomicrobiia bacterium
GAACAACTTCGTGGCGACTCCGGGCGTGTCGGACATCATCCTCGGTGGAGGGGCCGGCCTTGGTGCGGTCACCAACTTCACGGATATCGGTGGCGCAACGAACGTCCCGTCGCGGTATTACCGCGTGCGCGTGCTGTTGCCGTAATGAGATAAGACGGATCTGAGCGAAGAAGCGCAGCCGCAACAAAACGGCAAAACGAAGCAACAATTGCCTCGTTCACGACTCGGTGAACTCAAGTTGCGGCTGCGCTCTTTTCTTCGTACCTCACAGCCCGGTCCTCAATGGGACCGGGCTGTTGCCCGTGCGCGATGCTCTCCCCGGAACCTTTGTCGGAGGGGAACAGCCCTGCCCGACGGTGCCGTAGCCGCATTTTTCACGAGGAGGGGAGGCGCAGACTTGAGACTTGCTTCCCAAGGCCGTATTGTGCGCTCCTTGCGAGAAGATGGGAAAGGGCAGTGTAATGTCATGAGCCTTCGACAAAGAACCAATCCACGAAAGCTGATCGGGTGGTACAGGCCCCTTGGGCACTGGCAATTGATGTGGGCCG
Organism: Verrucomicrobiia bacterium; assembly: GCA_035501175.1. GTDB lineage: Bacteria > Verrucomicrobiota > Verrucomicrobiia > Palsa-1439 > Palsa-1439 > Palsa-1439. Next base: position 549 of record DATJWQ010000032.1, read on the forward strand.
CCCTGTCTTTATCTGCCTTTGCTGGTGCGGTGCTTGCCGGGACGCCTCCGCTGCCAGTCATTCCTGGGACCAATTTCGTCGTGACTGCCTTCGGCGCGGTCGGGGATGGTCTCACGAACAACGCCACCGCGATCCAGAATACCATCAATGCTGCTGCGGCCGCCGGTGGCGGTACCGTCGAGATACCGGCCAACGGGACGCTGAGCACGTATTTGAGCGGCCCAATTAATCTGGCAAGCAGCATCAACCTGCAAATCGATGGCGGCGCGATGCTGAAAATGCTCCCCCACAGTGCGGTGACCAATGGTGCCGTCGTGATCCCGAAATGGCCGGACGCCAGCACGCCCTTCATCGATGGGGCCACTCTCACCGACGCCGAAATCAGCGGGCCGGGCACCATCGATGGCCAGGGCACGAACTGGTGGTTCCCCCTTGCCTCGACACGGCCAAACTTTATCGAATTCGATCATTGCACCAGGGTGCTGATCCAGAATGTGACGCTGCAGAATCCGCCGACATTCCACATCTATTTGAAGAACAGCGACACGAGCGTCACGATCCAGGGCATTACAATCAATACGCCGTTCGATTCGCACAATACCGACGGAGCTGACATCAGCTCCACCAACGTTCTGATCCAAAACTGCTTCATTAGCACGGGAGACGACAACCTTGAGATCGGGGGCAGCGGCGCCCCGGCGACGGACATTACCGTCTCTAATTGCACGTTTGGCACCGGGCACGGCCTATCGATGGGTAGCAAGATTGGCGGTGGTGTGAATAACTTGATCGTGAGCAATTGTTCGTGGAACGGCACCGAGTACGGAATCAAGATCAAGTCGGATCTCGGTAGTGGCGGCCTGGTGCAGAACATCAAGTATTGCGATCTCGCGATGACCAATGTGAATATCCCCATCGCGTTTTACATGGATTACAACGCACTGGGCTCACCGACGAAGAGTATCACGATTACGCCCGCGAACGCGGCGGCGGACACCGCAGTGCCGCTCACCAATACGACCCCGATCTACGAGAACATCAACATTAGCGATCTTACGGCGGTTGGAAACGGTGGCATCCAGGGACCCGGCAACATCGCCGGTATCATCTACGGCCGGCCCGAATCGCCCGTGACGAACGTCACGCTGTGCCGTGTCAATATCCTGGGTCGCACCAAGGATGGAACCTTTTGCGTGTATCATGCGCGAGACATCCGAATTATCGACTCGAATCTCACGGCGCCCTCCTCTGGCACAAACACGCTGACCCTCTACAATGCTGAAATCACCGTCACCAACAGCGCAGCCAGCACGAATCTGGTGACACTCGGCGGATTGGGGACACCATCCAACACCGTGCTGGCCTTTTTCAATGCCCAAGGGGCTGTTACCGACACGAACTTGCCAGGGGCTGGCTCGATTACACTTGGTAGCGGCAGCGTCACATTTACCCAGGATTCGGTGCGCGTGACCAACAATCTCATCATCAGCCCGGATCCCGGCGGTGCGAGCACGCTGACCTTCACCACGGGTACCAATTCATTCGCCGGTACTGTGAGCGGAGACGGATCGCTGACGCTGAACATGACCGGTGGCAGCATCCTGAGTTTTTCGGGAAATACTCTCGGCTTCAACGGCACCCTCACGGCAAGTAACGGCACATTGCTCGTGAACAACGGGTCAGGCGGCGGAACCGAGGTGGGCACGATTACCGTGGCTGATGGTGCTACCGTGGGTGGGAACGGGGTGATCGCCGGGCCGTTGACTGTGAATGGCACGTTCGCGCCGGGCAACGAGGGCGCTGGCACCCTGACCGTTAGCAACGATGTGACATTGGCCAGTGGGGCGACTGTGAGCTATGCACTGGGTACGAGCAGCAGTCTCGCTGTCGTGAGTGGGAATCTCACATTGAATGGCACGCTCGATGTCACGGATGCTGGCGGGTTCGCTCCGGGCACATACACACTTTTCCAATATGGCGGCGAGCTGATCACAAACGGGACGCCTTCGATTCTGGCCGTCGGATCGGTCCCCGAGCCTCACGCAGGGTACATCGTCGGTATCAGTTCCAACGGGTACGTTACGCTGACGATTACTCCTCCGGTGTGCACCAACACCTTGTCTTCCAACGGCGCCAGCTTCGATCTCGCCGGTGGCAGCAACACGGTGACCGTGACTTCCTCCGATCCCTCATGTTCCTGGTCTGCCGCCAGCAACATAGGCTGGATCCAGATTGCGGGTGGCAACCTTGCAACCTCGGGCACCGCGGTCGTGGCGTATTCAGTCTTGCCCTATACCACCGGTAGCGTCTCTCGCACAGGCACCCTGACGGTCGCTGGTCAAACCTTCACCGTGATCCAGAGTGGCGACATCTCTCCACCGACAACTACCATCAACACTACTCCGTCGGGTATTGTCTCCGGTACCATCACTCTGAGCGGCACGGCGACTGACAATGTTGGTGTCACAAGACTTGATCTCTATCGCGACGATGATGTGCTGCTGGCGAGCACCGTCGCCACGTCGTATCAAATGGCGCTGGACACGACTACGTTGGCGGACGGACGGCATTGCTTCTTTGCTTGGGCCTACGATCCCGCCGGTAATATCGGCGCCTCTACTTCCAGTTGCGTGATCGTGGATAACAATCCACCATCGGTCCCGTCCGGCCTTGTTGCGACGCCAGTCTCCACAAACGAGATCGTTCTTGACTGGACCCCGTCCACGGATGCTGGTTCGGGAGTGGCGGGCTATCAGGTCGTGCGTGATAACTTGTTGTTCGTCAACACGACCATGTCCACGTTTTCTGATAGCGGGCTCGCCACGGCGTCAAGGCACTGTTACACCGTGACTGCCGTTGACTTGCTGGGACACACTTCCGCGACCGCCGGGATTTGCACCCAAACACTTGGCCCCGCCAGCTCAATGCAGGGAACGTACAACGGTCTCATCACGCAACCGATCGCCCCGTCCTTTGCCGACTCCGGATCCATCCGGATCATCGTATCCAAATCCACGTCGTTTGGGGCCACGCTGACAATGGGAAGCGTGCACGCCTCCTTTCATGGAAAATTCGATCCCAGTGGGAACTCAACCAATGTGATCTCCCTGCTGGGAGTGAATTCCGTGGTGGCGCTGCACGGCTCGCCCGACGGGACCGATCAAATCACGGGGACGGTTTCCAATGCTGACTTCGTCTCCGGGGTGCTGGCGGATCGGGAGACATTCAGTTCCCGGAATCCATGCCCAGTCGCCGGTGGCTTCACCATGGTTTTCTCGCCACCTTCGACCAATGATTCGAGCCTCCCGGAGGGATTCGGGTTCAGCACGTTGGCCGTGACGCCGTCGGGCTTCGGCCACATGCGGGGTGTTCTCGGCGACGGGACGAGAATCGCCGTCCTGGCTCCGGTGTCGAAGCACGGGACAATCCCGCTGTATGTACCGCTCTATGGGCGGCAGGGCGCCGCTCTCGGCTGGCTGACGTTCGTCAACACCAATACCGCCATCCAGGCTGTAGTGGACTGGTTCCGTCCCGCCATTCCCAACGCCGCCCTTTATCCCGACGGCTTTGCAACCAACGTTACGTTGTCCGGGCAGTCGTATGTGTCGCCCGCCAAGAATGGTCCGGGGCTCGCCGGTACGCGCCAGGTCACTTTGGATGGAGGCAACCTCATCACCAGCATCGTGGAAACCGCCGTTGTGAGCGCCACGGGTGCGGTGTCTGTATCCGGCCCGAACGCTGTCAACCTGCAGATGAAAATCGATCTGACTTCTGGACTTTTCAGCGGGAGTTTCACGCACCCCGTGCTGAATAAGACCATCAATTTTAGCGGGCTGTTCCTGCAAACCGACGAATCCGGGGCAGGCCTGTTCCTCGGATCAGACCAAACCGGCTCGGTCGTTCTTGAGCCGGCGGAGTAATCCATCATAATCAGACGCGTGATTCTCCTCAGGAATAGGGTTGGCTGACCGAGAGACGCTGATGCTCATCGATTACGAACGAGCAACCGATCTCGCCGCAGACGGGCCTGGCTCCCGGCACCTGCGCCACCGTCGGGTCCGGCGACTCATTTGGGCGTTGCCGGTCATTGTCCATATTCCCATCCCGCGAATCGGGCCGGTGAGTGGCAAATGATGCCTCCCTCCACAATTAAAACGCATCGACGTCAGGGCGGGTCCAGGTCCGTTGGTGGCACGCCGACGTACAATAACCCGATCATCTTCGCTGACTACTCCGACCCGGACGTCATCCGTCATGGAAAGAGCTTCTATTTGGTTGCCTCCAGCTTCAACTGTATCCCGGGACTTCCCATTCTCCATTCCCATGATTTGGTGAATTGGAAGATCCTTAATTACGCCGTCAAGAACCTGCCGCATCCGCGGTACAATCAGGTCCAGCATGGTTGTGGCATTTGGGCGCCCGCGATCCGATTCCATGAAGGTAAATTCTGGATTTTCTTTCCCACGCCGGATGAAGGCATTTTCATGACGACGGCAACAGATCCATCACGCAAGTGGTCGGAGCCCCATTTGGTGCGAGGCGGTAAGGGACTAATCGATCCCTGTCCGTTTTGGGACGATGATGGCCACGCGTACCTCGTTCATGCCTGGGCCAGGAGCCGCGCCGGGATTCAGGGCATCCTTACACTGCATCGAATGAGCCCCGACGGAAGAACACTGCTTGATAGCGGAACCACCATATTCGAGGGCGGCACACGGCATCCGACGATCGAAGGCCCAAAACTTTACAAGCGCAACGGTTACTACTACATCTTTGCCCCCGCAGGCGGCGTGGAAGCCGGTTGGCAAACCGTCCTGCGGTCCACGAATGTTTTCGGGCCGTACCATGACAGGATCGTTCTCGCTCAAGGCACAACGGAAATCAACGGGCCGCATCAGGGTGGATGGGTCGAAACGTCATCCGGTGAATCCTGGTTCATTCACTTTCAGGACCGAGGCGCCTACGGACGCATTCTTCATTTGCAGCCGATGCAGTGGATCGACGACTGGCCTGTGATCGGTGACGACCGTGGCCGTGATGGGACTGGAATACCTGTGCGTGCATTCCCGAAGCCACGTGTTGGTGGCAATCATCGCACCGGGAAATTACAGACGAGCGATGAGTTTCGTTCGCGCAAGCTCGGCTTCTCGTGGCAATGGCAGGCCAATTATCAGGAGTCGTGGTACTCGTTGTCTGCCCGGCCGGGTTGGCTGCGGCTGTTCTGCGACGCGCGCCACAACCAGCCGTCCAATCTCTGGCGCGCGCCTAATGTTCTGTTGCAGAAATTCCCGGCGGAAGAGTTTTCCGTAACCACCAGGTTGGATGCTGGCCATCTCGCCATAGGTGAACAGGCCGGTCTGATCGTCATGGGGGAGGATTATTCCTTCGCGGCCGTCCGGCGAACGCCGACCGGTCTGTACCTGATCCGAGTTGTCCGTCGCAATGCGGACCGAGACGGCCATGAGATCGAGCAGGCTACGGTTCCGATTCTCCGCGCCACGGTCGTCCTCGGAGTCAACGTCCGCGCCGGTGCCATTTGCGCTTTTTGCCACAGCGACGACAGGGGTTCTGTTCCCTTGGGCAAACCGTTTACCGCTCGAAAAGGGAAGTGGATCGGCGCCAAAGTTGGGTTATTCTGTTCGTTGGTCGGCAATCGCGATCATAAACCCGGATACGCCGATTTTGACTGGTTCCGCTTTGCCTGATGGGAGTGTGTATACCGCCGCGTGTCATGAATGCATTAAATTGTCCCACCGTTTGCCTCACAGTCTTCGCATTGACCACCCTGCTCATTGCCATGCCGTTGCGTGGCGGTCCCGCCGAGTCTCTCAAGCCGGACATCGTGGTGGCGGCTGATGGCGGCGGAGATTTCAAAACCATCCAGGAAGCGCTTGATTCCATCACGCACGACAATCGCCAGCGCATCATCATCTTCATCAAAGATGGCGTCTACCACGAGAAGGTGCGAATTGACCCCGACTTCGTTACACTCCGCGGCCAGAGTCGCCGGGGCACACGGCTCGAATTCCCCCAGGGCACCGAGGAGTTCAACCAGAAGCCGGACAAGATCGGGCGCGCCGTCGTCAATATCAACGGCAGCGACTGTGTTATTCAGAATCTCACGGTAAAGAACACCCATGGGGTCATCGGCCCGCATGCATTCGCCGTTTACGGCACCGCTGACAAGACCGTGATCACGGACTGCGACGTGTTGAGCCAGGGCGCCGACACGCTGGCGCTTGCCTGGTCCAAAGATCAGCGCAGCCGATCCTATCAGGCCCGGCTCGACATCTGTGGCTCGGTGGACTTCGTGTGCCCGCGCGGCTGGAGTTACATGGCCGACTGCACCTTGCATCAGGTCAACCCGAAGGCGGACGCCACCATCTGGCACGATGGCTACAAGGACAAAGATATGAAATTCGTCGTGCGCAATTGCCGATTCGATGGCGCTGCGGGCGTCAATAGCTGGATCCTCGCTCGTCACCATCGCGATGCCCAGTTCTTTCTGTTGGACTGCGCCTTCTCCGGGACCATGAGCAATCGGCCGCTGCAACGCGTCATCTACCCCATCAGCGGCGCCAGGCCCACGGAGGCCGACATCAAACGCAACCACGATCTGGACGCGCAGAACATCTGGGGCGAACGCGCGTATTTCTACAACTGCCATCGGGAGGGTGGGGATTATTCGTGGCACACGAACAACCTTTCCTCCGCACCCGGATCGCCCAAGCCCGAACAGATCACCGCTGCGTGGACATTCGCTGGCACATGGGACCCGGAGAGATCAACCGGCCCCGTTATTCAGAAGGTGGAGCAACGCGACGGCCAGATTGAGATGACTTTCGGCGAAAGCGTCACCGTCAAGGGCAATCCGCGGCTGGTTCTGCAATCAGGCGGCTACGCCGAATATGCCAGTGGCAGCGGCGGCACAAACCTGTTCTTTTCACCGCCGGCGGGATCGCGTGGTGAAGTGGTAAGGCTGGATCTTCGAGGCGGTGCCATCATCGCCACGGAAGGTTCCGTCGCCGTGCGCGCGGTCGAGGCGTGGTCGCAGCCCGCAACAAACGCAATTCCGGAGTTCGCTGGTGAGTTCATCGGTCAGGCGAATCGACCCGAAGAACCGATGAGCCTGTGGTATCGGCGGCCCGCGACGAAGTGGGTCGAGGCTCTGCCGATCGGTAATGGACGACTCGGAGCGATGGTGTTCGGCGGCATTGACCGCGAGCGCCTTCAACTGAATGAAGACACGTTGTGGGCTGGTGGTCCGTACGATCCGAACAACGTTCACGCGCGCGCGGCGCTGCCGGAAGTACGGCGCCTGATTTTCGAGGGGAAATATGCCGAGGCGGAAAAGCTCGTCGGCAAAGAGATGATGGCCACGCCGCTCCGACAAATGCCCTACGAGCCGGTCGGCGATTTGTGGCTCACGTTTCCATCGGTGTCTTCCGTCGAGGATTACCGGCGCGATCTGAATCTGGATACGGCCATCGCTCGTGTGGCCTATACGGCAGGCGACGTGACATTCCAGCGTGAGATGTTCTCCAGCCCGATCGACCGGGTCATAGTAATTCGGTTGACCGCCAGCAAGCCCGGGCAGATTTCGTTCGTGGCCGGGATGGAGACACCGCAGAAGGCGTCTGTCACGGTCGAAGATGGGAACACTCTCGTCATGCGCGGGGTCAACGGATCATCGCAAGGGATTTCGGGCGCGTTGAAGTTCGAGGGGCGCGTTCGCATTATCGCGTACGGCGGGAAGACTGCGGCTGGTTCCAACACGGTATCGGTCAGCGGCGCCGATTCCGCCACACTGCTGATCGCCGCCGCCACTAGTTACAGGAGTTACAAGGACGTGAGCGGAGACCCGGATGCGGTCACGAAGCAGCAGATGCGTGCCGCGAGCCAGAAGTCCTACGAATCGCTGCGGGCGGCGCACATCGCGGAACACCAGCGGTTGTTCCGCCGCGTGCAACTGGATCTGGGCGCCACCGATGCCGGGAACCTGCCGACGGATGAGCGGATCGCGGGGTTTGCGAAGGGCGGCGACCCGCAGTTGGCGGCGTTGTACTTTCAATTTGGACGCTACCTGTTGATCTCTTGTTCGCGTCCGGGCGGTCAACCCGCCAACCTGCAGGGCTTGTGGAATGAGAGCATGAATCCGCCCTGGGGCAGCAAGTACACCATCAACATCAACACGGAAATGAATTACTGGCCGGCCGAGCCCGGCAATCTGGGCGAATGCAGCGAACCTCTCTTCGCGATGATTCGGGATCTCTCGCGGACCGGCGCGCGCACGGCGAAGGTGGAATACGGCGCCTGCGGCTGGGTGGCGCACCATAATACGGATTTGTGGCGGGCCACCGCACCGATCGACGGTCCCCAATACGGCATGTGGCCGACGGGCGGGGCCTGGCTCTGCCAGCAGATGTGGGAACATTATCTGTTCACGGGAGACAAGAGATTCCTTTCCAGGGTTTATCCGATCATGCGAGGCTCCGCCCAGTTTTTCCTGGACACACTTGTCGAAGAGCCAACGCACCATTGGTTGGTCACGTGCCCGTCCCTTTCTCCCGAGCATAAGCATCCGTTCGGAGCCAGCGTTTGCGACGGACCGACGATGGACAACCAGATTCTTCGGGATTTGTTTTCGAACTGCGTGTCCGCTTCGGAGATTCTCGACGTGGACAGAGACTTCCGTGCGAGGTTGATGAGAACGCGTAACCGATTGGCGCCGAATCAGATCGGCAAGGCTGGCCAATTGCAGGAATGGCTGGAGGATTGGGACATGGAAGCGCCGGACATCCACCATCGGCATGTGTCGCATCTTTACGGGTTGTTTCCCAGCGCGCAAATCACGCTGCGCGGCACGCCAGAATTGGCTGCGGCGGCACGGCGGTCTTTGGAGATACGTGGTGACAGGGCAACAGGTTGGGCCACGGCGTGGCGCGCGAATTTGTGGGCCCGGTTGCACGAAGGCGACCACGCCTACGAAATTCTCGCGTTTCTTCTGAGCCCCGAGCGGACGTATCCCGATATGTTCGACGCCCACCCGCCTTTTCAAATCGACGGCAATTTCGGCGGGGCCAACGCCATCGCTGAGATGCTCCTGCAAAGTCAGGCGGGCGAAATCGAATTCCTGCCCGCGCTGCCAAAGGCATGGCCTACGGGCAGTGTGAAAGGCCTGCGCGCCCGCGGCGGGTTCGAAGTGGATATGTCGTGGAAGGATGGAAAACTCGAATCCGCAACCATGCACAGCATCTCGGGCAGGAAATGCCAGGTTCGTTATGGCGAGAAAGTGGTCGGACTGACACTGAAGCCAGGCCTGTCTTGTATGCTCGATGGGGATTTGAATTCAAAGTAATCTCCTGACTCATGAAAGGCGCCAGCCTCCTCGCAACCGTCGTCGCCTTGCTTCTTGTGGCGCCGTTTTGCGCATGCGAGGCAGCAACCGATTCGAGCCTCCCGCCAATCGACCGCCATGCGCTCGTGACACGTCACGATCCAAGCGTGCGGCAATTCGACGCCGAATCGCCGCTCTCCGTCGGCAACGGTGAGTTCGCGTTCACCGCCGATGTAACCGGCCTTCAGACGTTCGCGGAAGCATTCGACAACACCACGCCGCTCGGCACTTTGTCCCAGTGGGGTTGGCACACGTTTCCCAACCCGAATGGTTGGAGCATCGACAAGTTCATGTACAAGATGTTCGACGTCTTTGGTCGCGAAGTAGGCTATGCGGACGTCCCGCATAACCAGCACACGCCGGAGATCGACTGGCTGAGGGCCAATCCGCACCGGCTCCATCTTGGCAGAATCGGGTTTGTGTTGACGAAAGCCGACGGCAGCGCCGCGCAGACGAACGACCTCGGCGGCATTGAGCAGATATTGGACATGTGGGATGGCGATCTGGTAAGCGATTTCACGTTGGAGGGTATACCCGTCGAGGTCCAGACGATCTGTCATCCGACACTCGATCTGCTCGCGGTGCGCGTCACGTCTCGGCTGCTTCGGCAGGGCCGGATCGGCATCAAGATTCAGTTTCCGTACGGCACCGGCGCCACCACCACGGCCGATTGGACCAGGCCGGATGCTCACCAGACGATCCTGAAGCAGACGGGGCCCGACCGGGCGGAGTTTGCGCGCCGATTGGATAACGACACGTACAGTGTCCGCGCGGCTTGGACAACGGGTGCGACACTCCAGGAGATCGCGAAGCACACGTATGTGCTCGGATCCGCGACGAATCTGGAAACGCTCGATTTCGTTTGCGCTTTCTCGCCGCAGCCCGCGAGCGGTGACCTGCCGAATTTCGAGCAGACCCGCGAAACCGCGCGCGCGCACTGGAACAACTTCTGGAGGACCGGAGGCGCAATTGATTTGTCCTTGAGCAAAGACCTGCGCTGGCGGGAACTCGAACGGCGGATCGTGTTGTCGCAATACCTTACAGCCATCCAGTGCTCGGGGAGTTTCCCCCCGCAGGAGACGGGACTGACGTACAACTCGTGGGAGGGCAAGTTCCACCTCGAAATGCACTGGTGGCATGCGGCTCATTTCGCCTTGTGGAACCGTCTTCCGCTCTTGGAAAGAAGTCTTGGTTATTATCGATCCATATTGCCGCGCGCGCAGGCGACTGCAAAGCGGCAAGGCTATCGAGGCGCGCGCTGGCCCAAAATGACGAATCCCGACGGCGCCGAATCCCCTTCGCCCATCGGCCCATTTCTGATCTGGCAGCAGCCGCATCCGATTTTCTACGCGGAATTATGTTATCGCGCGCATCCCGATCGCGCGACCCTGGACAAATACAAAGACGTGGTGATGGAGACCGCTGAGTTCATGGCGTCCTACGCAACATGGGATGAAGCCACCAAACGCTACGTGCTCGGGCCGGTGTTGCAGTGTTCGCAGGAGATTTTCCCGAAGGACAAGACGCTGAATCCCACATTCGAGCTGACGTACTGGCGGTGGGGCCTCGAAACCGCGCAACGCTGGCGCGAGCGCCTGGGGTTGTCTCGCGACCCGAAGTGGGACCGTGTGTTGGCGGGACTCGCCAGCCCGGCAGTGTCCGACGGCAAATACCTTTTCGCCGAGACCGCACCGGACTGTTACAAAGACCGGAAATGGGTGCGTGATCATCCATCCGTGACCGCCGCGCTGGGTTTCTTGCCCGGGCCGGGGATCGATCGTGAGACAATGCGTCGCACGCTGGATTGGATTTGGAACAACTGGAACTGGCCCGAAACGTGGGGCTGGGATTATCCGATGGTTGCGATGTGCGCCGCGCGACTGGGCGAGCCAGATCGCGCTGTCGATGCGCTGTTGCTCGACACACCCAAGAATCATTACGGCGCAAACGGCCACAATTATCAGCGACCCGGTCTGACGATTTACCTGCCCGGCAACGGCGGGCTATTGTATGCGACTGCGATGATGGCGGCGGGTTGGGATGGCGGTCCAAAAGGTCCGGCCCCGGGTTTTCCGAAGGATGGCAAATGGACAGTGCGCTGGGAAGGCCTGCGCCCCGCGCCGTGATCTGTTCTGATTGTGCTTGATCGAAGCGCCAGCGAGCCTGCAGCATGGATAAGAGCCCTTTGAAAGCAACGGAATGCAGATGGAGCTTGTGGAAGCGCCGGGAATGCACGATCCCGACGTTGTGGGGGTGCGTCGTATTGCTGTTGGTCGCGGTTTCCCTTATCGCGTTCGGCATCCGAGTGGCGCATCCGTTCCTGACTGTGAACGATCCGGTCCCGAGCAATATCCTTGTCGTCGAAGGATGGGTTCCCGATTGCGCGGCCGCGAGAGTCCTCAGCGAATTCCGTCAGGGACATTGCAATAAGATCCTGGTCACGGGAGGGCCGATTACCGCCGGCATTAACCTGTGTGGATATACGAACTGGGCTGACTTTGGCGCAGCGGCGTTACTCCGACTGGGCCTCGGGACAAATTCGGTTGAAGCTGTGCCGGCGGAAAGAGTGGTAAAGGATCGCACGTACGCCTCCGCGCTGGCCTTGAAAGCGTGGCTTCGGCGTCATCGAATCGGTGATACCTCGTTCAACCTGCTGACGATGGCGGACCATTCGCGGCGGTCCCGGTTACTCTTCTGCAAGGCCATGGGGCCCGCGTACCGCGTGGGCGTCATTAGTGTTGAAGACAATGGCTATGACCCGAACCGTTGGTGGAAATCCAGCGAGGGCGTGCGCACGGTGGTCGGTGAAATGATCGCGTATGGTTACGCGCGCTTCCTGTTCTGGCCGTCCGAGCCGAGCGAGCAGTCCGACGCCACCAACCCGTAGCGCGTTGGAAGATGGGGTGGGCCAAAGCACGCCAGGACAAGCGAATCCCGGCGTTGGCTGAACAGCCGCTCATCGTTTCACGCGCTTCTGATTTTTTCTTGGAGATCGCAGCAACTCTCCAAGGCACTCAGAGGCAATGGATTCGGTTGCTCCACCTCCCCAAAAAACTTGGCATAGGGTATGCAATGTATCCGTGGCCATGACACAGGCCTCTGACTCTTTCGTAGAAGGAATGGTAGATATCTACCAACGCCCCCTCGCCGGGCGCGACGAGAATCGCTCCGACGGGGTGCTGTATCGCAACGAGTTTACCATTTTGGTCGTGGATGACGACGCATCGTTCTTGCATTTGGTGTGCTCCGTGTTGCGCAAACATGGATTTACCGTGCTGAACGCGTCTTCTGGCGTCAAAGGCTTGAACATGCTGACGTACTCGCCTGCGGACATTCGGCTAGTGCTGCTTGATTACACGATGCCAAAACTCAACGGAGATCAGACTCTTCAACATCTCCGCAAACTCAATCCATCGATCAAAGTCATGGCTGTTACGTCCTCCGATCCGAAACTCGTCGCTACGAGTTTTCGCGACGGCGTGGACAGGTTCCTGAAGAAGCCGCTGGACGCCAGGGAATTGATCGCGGCGGTTGATTCTCTGGTCGGCTGCCGACCGCAGCCAGCTGCCAGCTGATGTGGTGTCGGCGGATTGAGCTGACGGTCAGACACACTGTGGCCGGAGTATGCCTGCCGACTCGCAATCAGGGCTGTTTTGTGTTTGACCGCCGAATATCGTCAGCAGTAGTTTGCAAAGCACAATGGGCACTTCGTTACCTCCGTCCAATGATGAGCTCAAGGGGGCTCTGGGAATCCTAAAGCGGGCCGATTACAAGGCGATTCAAAAGCTTGGGCACCACCTGCAGCCCAACGATTACTACAGCCCGGTTAACGACTGCAGTTTTTTGGATGCGAGCCGGGACCTTTGGACCACGTTGAAAGACCCGGAGTGTATTGACTGGCGTTTGGATCATCAACTTGAGGTAGCACGAGAAGTGGCGGGGTTTGTCGAAGAATTGCGCAATGTTCCCGAGGAATCCTCCGATCCAGCGACGTATTATTGGCAGAATCCGATGTGGAACAATGCCGATGCACTGGTGCAATACGGGTTGGTTCGGTCACGAAAGCCGCAGCGTTATATTGAGATCGGTTGCGGATGGTCGAGTCTCCTTCTGAAGAAGGCGCTACTGCGCAATGAGCGCGAGGGAGCAACTCGCGCCGAAGTTACCTTGATTGAGCCTTATCCACGGGCCGAGATTCTGAGCACGTTGCCGTCTCACTGGCGACAGATCCCGTCCATGCTTCAACGTGCTCCGCTCACCGTATTCGATGATCTCCGAACCGGCGATATGCTCTTCTTCGACGGATCGCACTGCGCCAAAGTGGGGAGCGACGTGTGCTGGTTTTTCTTCCGGGTACTCCCGCGTCTCCACTCGGGCGTCCTCATTCACATACATGACATCTTCTACCCGGACGAATACCCGGAGGAGTGGCTGTTTAATCGAAACCAGTCTTTCAATGAACAATACGTGCTCCAGGCGTTTTTGATGCACAACCACGATTACGAGGTCGAAATTGCCAACCGGTATGTTTGGATAAAGCGGGCGACCGACCTCGATGGGTTGTACAAGGGGGTTCAACCGTCCTACGGCTGCAGTTTCTGGATGCGGAAACTCTGAAGATTCCCGATTTTAGGCTGCTGCAAGCGTCCCCGGTGCGTTCGCTTCGGAAGACCAACTGAGCCCTGCATGCTCTCTCCTTCTGGTTTGATGAGAATGTGCGGAGGGAGGCTGTAAGCCGTCGCCGCGGCCGTGTCCAAGAATTCCAACCTGAATTGCATGCCTAGACAGTTGCGGCATCGAGGCTTAAGGGCGTCGAACCATATCGGGTCGCATGACAGTTCTGAGGGTGTACGGTTGCTGCCATGCAGCAATCCACGGTCTCGGAAAAGCCGAGGTGGCGTTTGACTTTGGAGCGCGCACAAATTAAGGTACTAGACCGCATGGGTAATGGTTCAGCCAAGGCTACCGTCGGGGTTTTCCCTTTGCCGATTGATTGGAAAAAGGGTGCCTTGTGCATTGCCGTTGTGGGTTTGTCTGTGTATGCCTACTGGGGGCAGCACGTCGAGCATGAGTTGACATGCTGGCAGTGGTTGGTCATCCACTGGAGCAGGATTTCGAACTACTCCCACGGTCCGCTGATACCGTTGATTGCTTCATTCCTGTTGTGGTGGAACCTTTCAGAGCAGAATCCCAAAGAGGATTGGACTCCTTATTGGCGGGCCATGGGTGGGGCGGTTGCGGTGTTGATGATTTGGATTGTCGGCGGCTCGATCAACAAGAACTGGGAGGACGAAGCGTATTTTTGGTCGCTGATGCTCCTCCCCTTGACAATTGTCTGGCAGGTGTGGGCGCTGCGCGGTCACCTCGTTGGAAAGAAGGCACCTCCAGCCGTCGCGGGACCGGCGTTGGTGGCGGTGGCCATGGTGATTTATTACCTCGGCGTCAAGGCGGTTCAGCCGCGTATTGTTGTCATCTCCGGGATCGTCTTGCTGTATGGCTTGGCGTTGACGTTTTACGGTCGTGACGTGTTCCGCTGGCTGTTCTTCCCCATCACGTTTTTGTTTCTGATGGTCCCGCTGAATTTTCTGGACAACATGGTCGGGTTTCCGTTGCGGATGTTTGTCGCCAAGGTGGCAACGGGATCCTTGAATGCGATGGGCATCGAGGCAATTCAGCGGGGTTCGGGCATTATCGCCGTGCAACGGGTTTCGGGTGTGCTCTATCCACGCTTCAGTTTTGACGTGGCCGATCCCTGCAGTGGGATTCGGTCGTTAATGGCCCTGACGACCGTCACGGCTGCTTATGGGTACGTGACGCAGCGAGCTATTTGGAAGCGCTGGTTCCTGTTTCTGTGCGCCATGCCTCTGGCGGTGATGGGAAACCTTGCGCGAGTGATCTCCATCGCTTTGGTGGCGCAGATCTATGGCCAGAAGACGGCCATCGACGTGTACCACGAGTGGTCGGGGTTCATTCTCTTTCCCGTTGCCCTGGCATTGATGGTGTTCATCGGATTCCTGTTGAATGTTCCGTTTGGCCGGATCTTTCGAAACTGGTTCAAGGCACCTCCGCCACCGCCCGCAAAGGGACCGGAGGATGATGGGCTTCCGTCGGCCTTGTGATGGGAGGAGCTGCATGAGCGAAACATCCACTTCAACGCCGCTCCCTGCGGCCATGCAACCCAACGGGCAACCGACGGCGCCGTCGCGACGAGGTCCGAGCACAAAGCAGATCTCGATCGTCGTGGCGATTTTGGCTATCGGAGTTCTGCTCACGGCAACGACCGCCGATGTGACGACGGTCTCCGAGCCGGGGGTACAGCTGTCTCCGGACGGGACGCCGTATCTGGCCGAACGAGCTGGCGATTGGATCGGTGGCGAACGGACGGACCTGACCAAGGAGGAAAAAGAACTTCTACCTCCCGATACGGAGGCTTCGCGGCGTCTCTTTAGGGACAAGGACGGCAACGAGTTGTACTGCTCAATTGTACTCGCCGGTCGAGACGTGACCAGCATTCACCGTCCCGAGTTGTGCCTGCCAGGTCAGGGCTGGAAAATCCAGAACGAGTACACACAAACCATCCCCGTGGAGCGGGCGCCGGGCGGCAAGTTGAGCGTCATGCGCATGAACATGTCTCGCAGCGTTCCGCTTTCCGATGGGCGAACCATCGAGGCGAAGTCCGTGTTCGCGTATTGGTTCATAGGCAAGGACCGTGTCACCCCCTATCACTGGCAACGCATGTACTGGACTGCCAAGGATCGAATTCTTCACAACACCAATCACCGTTGGGCTTATATCCTGATTCATGTCCCGGTTCGAAGCGAAGTGATGCGAGATGCTCCTGCCACAACACAGGATGAGGCCATGAAAGTCGTCGCCAGATTCGTGCGGGATTTTTATCCCTCCCTCGTCGGCAAATCGTCGTGATACCGTGGTATGAGTGATCGACGCGCCCGCGACTGAGGGGGAACTCCAGAAGCGGCGGAATGTTCCGATGGCAAACAGGCGAAGAGAATTCATTATCCAGGCCAGCCAGGTCGCCGACGGGCTGCTGATTGCCGCCGTCTTTTGGTTGGCTCACGCCTTTCGCGAGCAACTCGCCTTCTCGTTTCCGTTTCCGTACCGCATCTTTGGGTATGCCGTCCAGCACGCGCTGATCGCGCCCTTTCGCTATTACAAGTGGCTGTACCTGATCGTGCTGCCCCTGTATCCATTTCTTCTGGACGTCAATGGCTTCTACAGCCGCTCGCACAGTCAGCGGCTGCGGAACACGATCTGGATTCTGCTGAAAAGCAGCATCATCTGTACGCTGGCCGTCATGGCAGCAATGTTTTTGTGGCGTCCTCTGAGCGGATTGAGCCGCAGCGTTGTGGTGATATTCTGCGTGTTCAGCATTGTCGCCCTGTTTATCAAGGATCAAATTTTCCAGGCATTCCTCCGCCATCGCGCCCGCAGCGGCAAGGAGGTCACGGAGATCATTCTCGTCGGCGCCGCGGACCGCAATGCCGAGTTCGCCGCCTTGCTGGAGGATCACCCCGAATGGAGTCTCCGCGTCGCCGCCCGACTCAATCTCAACGAAAACCTGCTCGCGGAACTTCCCGTCATGCTGCACCACTATCCCGTTGGCTGCGTCGTCTTCAACGTTACCCAGACCGCGTTTAGCGAGATCGAAAAAGCCATCCTCGCCTGCGAGGTCGAAGGCGTTGAAGCCTGGCTCGTCGCGGACTTTTTCCGCACGTCCATTGCCAAGGCCACCGTGGACGATTTCTACGGCAAACCGCTGCTCATCTTCCGCACCACGCCCGAAATCTCCTGGCAGCTCGTTTGCAAGCGCGTCATCGATGTCACCGGCGCCTTCATCGGCCTCGTCGTGCTCGGCCCGCTGCTCATGCTTCCCGTCGCGATCATCCTCAAAATCACTTCCCCGGGCCCTGTCCTCTTCAAACAAAAGCGCAGCGGCCTCCACGGTCGTCTCTTCACCATGCTCAAATTCCGCTCCATGGTCACCAACGCCGAAATGCTCAAGGCCGAGCTCGAAGTCTTCAACGAAATGTCCGGCCCCGTCTTCAAAATGCAGGACGACCCGCGCTGCACCCCCTTCGGCCGATTCCTCCGCCGCACCAGCATCGACGAGCTCCCGCAACTCTGGAACGTCCTCGTCGGCGACATGTCCCTCGTCGGCCCGCGCCCGCCCATCCCCACCGAGGTCCAGCACTACGACCCCTGGCACCGCCGCCGCCTCTCCGTCAAACCCGGCCTCACCTGCATCTGGCAAATCTCCGGCCGCAACCGCATCGGCTTCGACCAGTGGATGAAACTCGACATGGAATACATCGACAACTGGTCCCTCTGGCTCGACATCAAAATCCTCTTCCGCACCATCCCCGTCGTCCTCTCCGGCCTCAGCGTGAAGCGACTCCCGACCCCTGTCCCCCCCACCACTCCCCAGCCCCTCCCCGCGCCCGCCTCCGTCTCAACTGCGGTAGCCTCGCCGTCCGATTCTCCGTCCCTCTTGTCCGCCAAACCCAACCCCTCTTCCCCAGCCGCGACTCGCAACCGCGAATCGTGACCCGCCCTCCGCGCCACCGCGAACCTCTCCCCGCACACGCCCCCCCCGCTCCCCACTTCCCCATTGTCATCCCCGCCCCCCCGGCGCTAGAACTCCCCATGCTCGTTCAACATTCCGCCTCCGCCACCCCCGCCGACCCCGACCCCGCCATCCGCCGCGCCCTCGACTCCATCTCCCGCTCCTTCCTCCGCGACGCCGTCCACACGCTCGCCATCCCTCGCCATGCCGATCTCGAACCCGACAACAACCGCCTCACCGCCCATTGGATCGCCCGCCAACTCCGCGCCTTCGGCTACGAAACCAATCTCCAGGGCGAATTCGCCAATGTCATCGCCCGTCTCAAACAACCCCCCGCCCTCGCCGCCGCCCCCTGCACCCTCGTCGGCGCGCACTACGACAGCGTCCCCGGCTGCCCCGGCGCCGATGACAACGCCAGCGCCGTCGCCGCCATGCTCGCCTGCGCCAAAGCCGTTGCCGACCACGCGCCCCATCGCCCCATCTGCTTCGCCTCGTTCAACCGCGAAGAAGACGGCCTCCGCGGCAGCGCCGATTTCGTGGAAAACGTCGTCCAAGCCCGCCACCTCAACATCCGCGAAGCGACAAGCAGGATTTGCTAGAATATTACCATCGAATATATTCGATGTAAATAGCGAACCAGACGTGGCCTACAATGGGGCGTGACAGACCGTCAGGTGCTCCGAGTAATTGGTCAAAATGTGAAGAGAGCGCGCCTACAGGCGAATCTCACACAGGAATGCCTTGCTGAGCTCGTCGACACTCATTGGCAAACGATTAGCTACCTTGAAAAGGGCAAGTTTCCATTCTCGGTTGCGACATTTGCCCGCCTTAGCCAAGCGCTTGATGTCAGCCCGAATCGTCTCCTTGAGGGCTTGCCAGAACCCGATACAGCGCGGATGGGGCGAATAAAGAAAATGATGGCAAGGAAGCGGAAGCCTCGAATCGCCTTGAAGTTGTGATTTGGATGGCCAAGCTCAAAACAGTCTACAAGGTTCGGGCGCAGATACCCGCCCGAGTTGTCGAGCGATCCGGGCTTCTCTCAAACGCCCGTAAGATGGGATTGAACCTAGCAGTTGACGACACCGGCAATATTGAGGGTGCTTGGGATGCTTCTCTCCTGACATTGGCGTCGGTTTTGAGGATGTTGGAGGAAGCTGGTGTCCAAAGCCCCCTAATCCAGCGACGTGTTGTGACGTTGGTTATCGCTGCCGATGTTTCGAAGACTAATGAGCTAGATGGTATTCTCAGTGACCTTCGTGTTTCCCAAACTGAGGATCTCCTCTCGAATGAGACGGTGTTCCATTGCACCGTGACGTGCGAAGAAGTCGAAGGGCTGCTGAAACGCATTCAGGGGATCGGCATCAAGAAGTTCATCACGACCGAAGCCTACGAGGTGGTATGAGAACTAGATTCCGATACGATGTGTTCTTGAGCTATAGCCGTAAGGACAAGTTGGTGGTCCGCGCATTGGCCAAACGCCTCAAGAGCAGTGGCCTGACGGTCTGGCTTGATGAGTGGGAAGTCCGTCCAGGTGATGAGATTCTCGGACGGATCGAAGAAGGGATGGAAGCATCTCGAGTTATGGTGTTTTGTATATCCCGGCACACCACTGGCTCTCAGTGGACAAAACTGGAGCAGGGGACTTTTCGATTCCGGGATCCAACCAACAGAGACCGTCGATTTATTCCGCTGCGACTCGACAATAGCAAGGTCAAGGATTCCCTCAAGCAGTTCGCATTCATCGACTACAGAAATAAATCGAAAAGAGCATTCGACAAACTTCTAGCATCGATTCGTAGTCTCGCTGATATCAATGCTGTAATTGGTTCTCGGGTAAGCAAGGGTATAAGAGAAAAGGATGTGGCGTTGACTCGAGCACCGCACATTTCGCGTGGCAGGAGCTTAATAGAGTTGGGCAAGAGCCGAAGAACCTCTGATGCTTCCGCCCCCTCCGCCGGAGATCGTAAGGAGTTCGAAGTGCTTTGTCGGAAAAGTTTTGAATACTGCTTGGAAAGAAAACTGCATCCAAAATCGGATTCAAACACATGCATGTATTTTTATGGTCTGAACTTCAACCCGCAGTCGCCGAAATTGCGGCCTATCGCCGTTGTACAGGCCATCGGTACTGAATTGGACCATCTCGACAAAGTTGTTTTCTGGGACGAAAGCCACAATCCAGGAAAGCATTCAGGCGTAGAGCAGATAGCGGACGAAATAGTCGACATGTTCCGATATGTGTTCATACTCGCGATTGTCCATGGAATCGAGGAGTGGAAAGCTAACAAATGGACCGAGATTTTCTGTCAGCCCTACATGGATTCCGACTTTGCAACTACTTGGAGCGAATGTAGCCGTGTGTTGCAGCATTTGTACCAGGAGTTGCAAACGACGTTCAATCGCAACACCCAATACAACGAGACGTTTATTCGCCGCTGGATCAATCGGCAGTTATTGGCATTGGGGAGAGTAGCTAGATGTGAGAAGATCAGTATTCGTGATCTAATTAAAGACCTTCATCAGCGTCTCCATGAGGACAGGAACGCACCAAATGCAACAACTCAGCACTCCCGGCATTCGTTTCCGACGCAAGGAGAATACTTGGTTTGCCAAGCACACTTTCCTGAGGTGCCTGGAACTTACCGTGTCTTGTTAAACCAGATTGCCGACCATGATTTTGACATCTGGGCGTCGATTTCGAAAGCAGTGGTCTATGGTGAAACTGCGGAGGCATGGCTGCTTCTCGCCCTTGCTGAAAAGGAAAAACCATCCGATCAAGAAATCGCGGAACGCATCGAACGAATTCAACACAAGGTGGTCAGCAGTTACGCCGGAAACACATCAATGCGCAACAGACGACTTTTTTCTCTTAAGGTCTGGTCGGAAAAACATTTTATGGCCAGAAACGAGGGCGAGTTTCTGAAAGCTCTATCTACGGCGCTTTCCGAGTTCTGGAGCCTTACCAAAGACTGAGAGGTATAACGGAAGCACTCACGAAGAACCGCGCCCTCGATTCATACGGGGAGCGGGTCAAATTCATTGAGTTTCAAGATGTGTATTCCCTCAATTGGACTCACTGCTCGAAGGCCAGCATCACCAGTGATAATTCTGTCTGCGTGAACTTCACGTGCAAGACTCACAACATGCCTGTCTTTTTCGTCGGGCATCTTCCCTTCGTACCTCTCCTTCGGTCTGACCACCACACAGCGGTCAAGAATGTCCTTCAAGCAGGCGCGTATTTCTTCCGCCTGAAGATGAAACTCCGCTTGTCGAAGATTTCTTTCAACCTCAGCAAAAATCTCCGGCGAGATCACCAATCGGTGCGGCATGAGACCGCTTTTCCATCGATCCTGTACTGGACCAGCGATCGAGTACGCTGAGACAAGAATGTTCGCGTCAATGACGAGCGTGAGTTCCTTCATAAAAGATAAAACCTACAGCATTGCTTTCACTGTTTTGACCAAGTCACTACGCGGCACGGTTACTTGGCCGGTTTTGCCGGCCTTTCTGAATTGCTCGCGGTCTTGAATACTGGCGCGAGCCTCCAGTCCGGCGCGAAGATCCTTAATGGAGACACTCCCGGCCTTTAATTCGTCTTCCCCTAAAATGACGGCAATGGGTATTCGTCTTGCGTTTGCTAGCGACAGTTGATCCTTGAAGCCCGTCTTTGAATCACCGAAGAATATCTCAGTCGCGATGCCTTCCGCACGCAACTCCCCAGCAGCCTTAAGCAGTTCGCCTGTCGGCGTGCTGCGAAACGACAACACCAAGACCTTCGTGGTTGTTGCCGTACTCGGAATCTTCCCGATGTGGACGAGTGCGCTCATCAGCCGATCGAGCCCAATAGACGCTCCGGTTGCTGGGATACCTTCATCTTTGAAGCGATCCACTAGGTTGTCGTAACGACCGCCACCCATCACAGATCCAAATTGCGGCGCTGCCGTCAGATGGGCCTCGAATACAGGCCCAGTGTAATAATCGAGCCCTCTCATAAGACTTGGATCAAAGAATGCCTCAGCTTCTTTGACACCAAGGCCTGTCAACGCCTCATTAAATTCCGACATCTCTCGTATCACGCTTTTAGCGAACGTCGATTCCGGCAGGTGTCGGGCCAGGGCTTCCAATGTCGAACTTCTTGATGTCCCTTTGACAGAGATGAACGCCAAGACTTTTTCGACAGTATCGCCAGACAACCCCACGCCCTTAATCCGATCGCCCGACTCGTCATCACGTCCCTCTCCCAACTCCTTTCGCACGTTTTCTGCGCCGACTTTCGCGAGCTTGTCGACAACACGCATCACATGCTTCTGAACTTCACTGTCAGTAATGCCACAACTAATCAGCATAGCGTCGACAAGTTTCCGGTTGTTGAAACAGATGCTGTATTCCCCCGAAGCAAGCCCCAGCGTCCGCATGACTTCGGCCATCGCAGCTACGATCTCGGCGTCAACCGCGACCGACTCGGAGCCGGCGGCATCGATGTCGAATTGAACGAACTGTCGAAATCGACCGGAAGAAGGGTCATCTGCGCGAAATACTGGCCCGATTTGGTAACGGCGGAATGGCAATTTCAGCTGTTCGGGATATTGCGCCAGTAATCTTGCGAAACCTACAGTCAGGTCAAACCGCATTGCAATGGGGCGGCGCTCTGGGCTTTCGAGACGAAAGAGGTTCTTGTTCGTCTCCTCACCGCCTGTACCGAGCAGTGTCGAGAGTTGCTCTAGGATCGGAGTGTCGAGCGGCACGAAACCATACCTCTCGTATACCTTCCTGATCTCCTTGATCACCGCATTGCGGGCGATCATTTGCTCCGGCAGAAGGTCCTGAAATCCCTTCAGGGTTTGCGGTTCAACCAAGTGCTTCTTTGTAATCTCTGTTGTGCTCATCAGTATTTCCTCTACGAATGGTACCGGGAACGGGGTTCGAACCCGTAACCCTCAGATCCACAATCTGATGCTCTAGCCAATTGAGCTATCCCGGCGTAAGAAAGCTTCGCTCGTGGTACATGCTTAGACCCGCCACCGTTATTCTGGTCGCCCCGTTTCTCGCAAACACAGGCACTATATCACGAGCAGCTGCCTTGTTGACAATCAGTTCCACCAAAGAGTCGTTCTTCTTGCTTTCCCAAATCGAATACCTAACATCGCTTGGAATAAGCGCCTCAAGAATCTGGGTGTCATCTGATGAGGCAAATGCACGTATAGCGACTTTTGCTTCTGCCATAAGACAGCTTTTCAAAAGTAGTGCTATACTCTCAAGCTTGGTACGTTTCCAGCCGGACTTCTTGTAGATCTCCAGTTGACGATTGAATATTGCTTTATCTTCCTCGGTTGGGTCGTCTTCTTTTCTCTTGGCCTTCGGCGCTTTGCAAATCGGTCCATATGCAAAGAACTGGGTTGTTGACTGGAAAACCGTGTCCAAAATGCGAAGCCGATTCGCTCGCAGGGATGCACCGGTTTCCGTGCATTCAACAATCGCATCGGCGAAGTCACCCGCCTTTGCCTCGGTTGCACCCCAAGAAAAATCCACTTCAGCGATAATGCCGCGCTGTGAGAGCCAGTTTTCCGTGATCCATTTCAGTTCGGTAGAAACTCTCACAGGACCGCGAATTGTCTTGAGATCGTCAGTCTTTTGGCACGGCGAATCTTCAGACACGGCAAGGACCCACCTCACGGGTCGGAATGATTGTTTCGAGTATTGAAGATTCGCAAGGGTATAGAGCGAATCCTTCGATCGCGTTTCTTCAATCCAGTCCAATCCCGCTAGGCCGCAATCCAAATCCCCTCTCGCAACAAATACGGGAATCTCCTGCGGGCGAAGCAACACGGGTTCTATCTCCGGGTCATTCGAGGACAACCGGAGCGACCTTTCTGAACCACGAAATGAAAAGCCAGCAGCGCTGAACAGCGCCAGCGTTGTCTCCTGCAAGCTCCCCTTTGGGATGCCAATTCTCAAAATGTCTGCCATTTGAACCTATGATTCTCCCGTAATGTGACGAATCTACCAAACGGCCGAACCACGTGCAAGAGTCGTTTGGATCCCCGAGGTGCACACGATGTGGTTGGCTCTCATCCATGGTCGCAGCGGTACTGTTTACGGATTGCGGCCCGAATCGAATCAATGTAGCTGTTGGATTCAGCCATCGGTTTTCTCGACCAGATCAGCGACCGTCCACAGTGTAGAAGTGACACCGGCGGCCATTGCTGGCGTTGTGCGTAGGGTGTTGTGCATCTTCACGAAACTGTAGTAGCTGAAATATAAGCCGATTCCAGCCTTAAAATTCTCCAGTTTATTGCTGTCGGCGTTCGTGAGTCTCCCGCCAGCCCAATCACGATACATGGCACTACCACGTATCTACGCCACCCCGTCCGGCGCCGTGCCCCGACCCGTCCCGATTCCCACATCGGGAAGACCTCCACGCCATCCTCATTTCTGGCCGGAGTCCGACAGGGCAGCTCCCGAATATTGGTAGACGACCAACCCGTTTACATCGTAAACCATGCGAAACGCGTTCTGCCCACCAAACATCGCTTTGCACGAATCAAGATACCGGTTCCTGACCCAATCATTTTGTGACCCGGCATTGTCGCCTTGGGGACGCAAATTCAGCACGATGTAGTCAACGTGGTATTTGTGCAACATCTCGTATCGTTTCGCAGGACTCGTATTGGGGTCAAACATCGTCGTTACATCGGCAATTCTCGATTCGTGGTCGATATACGGCGATCCGTGCCCGAGCGGAATCGCAACAACATACGCCCCCGTATAATATGGCATCGCATAGGATGTCATCGGATCGGTTAACACCACCTTGTCTTTGAACATCCCCTCCAACATGGGAATGTCGTTGTCCCACGTCGATAACGGTCGTGATACCAGATTCTGAGTCTCGTACAACTGGCTCTGCATGATGGCCACCGGCCCAATAACCACCACCATGAACGTGAATACCAGCAACAGTCCCGCTCCGCGGATGATCAATCGGTAGCCCGTCCGTTTCTCGCCGAGGTCGGGCAGTGCTCCCGTCGCCGTCCCCCAGGTCAACGCCGCCAGCGCCGGTACCGACATCACCGTGACAAAACGTGCCGGCATCCACTCGCCAAACAGGCGAACGATGGGCGAATACAGCGGGCTCAATAAGACCACTACGGGAACCATCAGCGTGGACACAAGAAAGACATGCAGCGGTTTGTGAGTGCCACGAATCATATGGTAAAGACAGATCAATAATCCCGCGCCGGCGAATACCCACACGATTGTTGGAAATGCCTCCAGCATTCGTCCAGGCGCATACATCGTGAACGTCCACCCGAACATCCTCGCCGCGATATGCGTATTCGCCAGTGAGTAATGGGCCATCGACGTTTCCGTATGCGTTAGCGCCTCCCGGCCGAACACGAACAGCCATGGGCTGGCAAGGATGCAGCCAATGGGAATGAACGCCAGGCGTCGCAGGTCGTATAGCCAGCGGCGGTGCTTCCGATGAATGGCATCGAGCCCGCCCGCCAACAGGACATACACCATCACGAACGTGGCGCACATGATCGCCGTGAACATATGGCTCATGACGCAAATGCCAAACGCTAGCCCGGCATGGACAACGTACCAAATCCGATTCGCCGAGCGGAAGTAATATACGAGACATGCGAAAAACGGGATCAGGGCGACATTGCGCGGATACGTGGCATAGTGCCACTGCGCGGATGTGCTCAGGATAAACAACAGTCCGCCGAGCCAGCCCAGTTGCGAATCGTCAAACAACTCCCGATGCCACCACACACACGCCAGAAACAATAACGCCACAACCAGAAACGATGCGTGTGCCCATAGCAAATGCGGCGCAATCCCGGTCAGCTTGGATGCGTAGATGTACAGCACGTCTACGAGTGAATAGTGCGGCGGCGGCGGATAGTTCGGATAAAACGGATCGCCGGCAAACAAGCCATTCTCCAGACCACGCCGAATGATCGCCAGGTGCATCCACGTGTCGTATTTGATGCTGTAAATCACCCGATGCGTCGCATAGGCGCAGAACGCCGCTAAAACAGCATCGATCCCGATAACCGTTGGCAGAAGGATTCGTGTGTGCGTCTTGGATAACCGAAACCAACGCGACAAGAATGGCAACGTGTTGAGGACGCAAATCGGGAAGATGGCACAACAAACAAACCGTGGACCTTGCGACGTAAGAATGCGGAGGAATTGAACTGGAATCTGTGACATGCGTTCAACGGACATCAATCAATC
The DNA here is from genome assembly GCA_035501175.1 of Verrucomicrobiia bacterium. GTDB lineage: Bacteria > Verrucomicrobiota > Verrucomicrobiia > Palsa-1439 > Palsa-1439 > Palsa-1439. Next base: position 26,774 of record DATJWQ010000032.1, read on the forward strand.
GCTCGAATCCCTTGATGGTCCCGCGCCAAAATCCAACACGCGGCAGGGAACGGCCTCGCGGTGGCTCTCGATTGCGGTCTTCCCTGTGAATTGCACGACTGATACCGTCGCCATGTTGACAGGCTTTGGTCTCGCCGGCAAGAATTTCGAAACCGGCCCACGGCACCACCTCAGTCCTTGTGGACCACCTCCGGTTGCCACGCGAACTCCAAATCGTCCACGGCATCTTCGACGATCAAACCGAAGCCGCCGTCGCCCCCGTCTCAACTGCGGTAGCCTGCCGCCCACGCGCAACCAGCCTGCTCACTGTCCCTCTCCACTCCCTCCGCAACAAGGTGGGGCGGGCGTATCGCCCGCGCGTCTGACCGTGTAGTGTCGTCGATCTCCCGGGTTCCCGTCTTGGGGCTCCCGGACGAACGGACGTAACGGCGCCGCCTTTCCGTTAAACGGCGCCTCCCCCGCTTGGCACCCCAAACACCCTCGGGGCCAGCGGGGACCCAGCACTCAACCGGCCGACTGCCGACTACCGCCCGCCCCCAGACTACCTTCATCCCGAATCCCGCCCTCCGGCATCTCCGCCAACCCCATCGTCTCCAACAACTGCTCCCGTGCCGTCTTCCGCGAATCCACCCCCAGCCGCAAGTGGTACAAGCCAAACGTCCCGCCCACCTTCCGCACGAACACCGCGCACATCCATCCCCGTTGCATCTTCTCCTCGGCCACCAGCCCCAGAATCGATTCCCCGTCGTTCGCCCACCACTCGTACTGTTCCCCGACCGCGCCACCAAAAGTGAACCCCTTCGACAGCACCTGCCAGAACCTCCGCTTCGACATACAGCTAATTGCCATGGCCCCTCCAAATCCAGTCACGCTCACCTGTTCGCCCTCCCGATCCTGTCCACCTCTCCATCGCCGTCCGTTCCAACCTCGCAAACTGCCTGCGCTTGAACCCAAAACCCCATCCCGACCCAGGAAAGCCAGGTCGCTTCCCGTCCTTTATCCCTGTTTCTCATTTGCTAGCGTTCATATTCCGCTCTTTACTTCCATAAACTATTACGTACAATCTTCGCATTCGGTTTGCTTTTAATTACGTGAGGTTTGCGTTATAGGAAGGACATCAACCCATGGAATCTGACCAGAAACCCAAGAATCCCGCTTGGCTCTCGATCAAACACGCCGCCGATTACCTCGGCGTCACCGAGCCGACCATCTACCGCTGGATGCGCGACGGCACCATCACGTTCCGCAAAATCGGCGACTCCACCCGCTTCCTCCAGGAAGACCTCGACAGCCACGTCCAAATCTTCCGCAGCTCAAAGGACGCCAACCGCGCCCGCGAATTCTGCCCCGTCTGCCACCACGACCAACTCATCCGCGGTCGCATCCAATCCACCGGCAAAAACTATTTCTATCCCGAAAAAACCAAATTCTGGACCATCCAAACCAGCGACATCGAAACCGAAGCCCGCATGTGTACCCGTTGCGGCGCGATCGTCTGGTTCGGCGACACCTCCAAACTCACCCAAATCACCAGCCAATCTACCCCCTCCGAGCCCGACGCCACTCCCCCACCAGCTCAGTAACGCTCCCGTCCTCCGCGTTGCCATGACCGTGTTCTGAAAACACTCCGCTCTTTCCCACGCTTGCGTATGGCAACGTTTCCAGCGAAACTCCCGCGCGATGCGCGGTCTTGAACCGATCCTCCGTTTCTGGCCGATCTTCGCCGCGGGCCTCGATCTGCTCGCGTGCCTGCTCGCCTCGGTTCACGTCCTGTTGCACAAGCGCGATTCCCGCGCCGCCACGCTCTGGATCGGGTTTATCTGGCTGTTGCCGTTGCTCGGCGTCGTGCTCTACTTCACGCTCGGCGTCAATCGAATCCGTCGCCGCGCCGTGTCCCTCGGCGTCCATGGTACGTTCCGCCGACCCGTGCCCGACGACCTCGGCGAACCGGAACACGCCGGCGCGGAACATCTCCAGCATCTCGCCCGAATCGTCAACCGCCTCGCCGCGCAGCCGCTGGTCGCCGGTAACAAGATCGAGCCACTCCTCAACGGCGACCAGGCCTTTCCCGCCATGCTCAACGCCATTGAATCGGCACAACGATCCGTCTCGCTGTGCACCTACATTTTCGACAACGACGCCAGCGGGGGAAAATTCGTCGCCGCGCTCGATCGCGCCCTGCGCCGCGGCGTCAAGGTCCGCGTGCTGATCGACGCCGCGGGCGCCCGCTATTCCTGGCCATCCATCCTCCGCCGGCTACGGCACGCGAAAATCCCCTGCGCCCGGTTCCTCCCCGCCCCGCTGTTCACCCCCTGGCGCGTGGCGACCATCAATCTGCGCAACCACCGCAAGTCACTCGTCGTGGACGGACAGATCGCGTTCACCGGCGGCATCAACATCCGTCATGGCAACATGATTGCCGAACACCCGCCCCGCCCGGTCCAGGACTTGCATTTCCGTGTCACCGGCCCGGTCGTCGCCGAATTGCAGGCCGCGTTTGTCAACGACTGGGCCTTCACCACCGGCGAAGTTCTCGACGCCGATATCTGGTTCCCAAAATTGACCGAAGCCGGCGACGTTGTCGCCCGCGTCATCACCGACGGGCCCGACGCTGATTTTGAAAACCTGCGCCTGACGCTCCTCGCCGCGTTGGGCGAGGCGCAATCGTCCGTCCAAATTCTCACACCCTATTTCCTGCCCGACAACGCGCTGATTACCGCGCTGAATCTCGCCGCGCTCCGCGGCGTCCGCGTTGACATCGTCCTCCCGGCAAAAATCAACCTGCCGTTCGTGCTCTGGGCGTCACGCGCCATGTGGTGGCAGGTGCTGGAACGCGGCTGCCATGTCTGGCTCACGCCGCCACCGTTTGATCATTCCAAGCTGATGATCGTCGACCACCACTGGGTGTTGCTCGGCTCGGCGAACTGGGATACGCGCAGCCTGCGCTTGAATTTTGAACTCAACGTCGAGGGCTACGGCCGCGCGTTCGCCCGGGAGATGGAGAAAGTCGTTGCGAAAAAACTGTCCGCCGCGCGCGAAGTCAGTCTGGCCGAAATCGACGCGCGTCCGCTGATCGCCCGGCTGCGCGACGCCGCCACACGCCTGTTCTCGCCCTATCTCTAGGCGGGAATATTCACCGGCGTTGCGCATCCCATTTCCAGAAGACGCAAATGCGTCGCGCCAATAATCACCAAATCAACCGGAGTTGGACCGATAATCACGACATCCCCGCGCCCCTTCGCCTTCTCAGCCGCCGCGAAAATTGCCCGTGCTGGTAAAACTGCCGTCACGTGGATTTTTGTTGCTCCTCGCCTCAAATTCTGCGAATCACTCAGCGCATGACAGCCTCCACTTCCGCTCCCGTCTCCGTCGTCACCGGCGGCGCCGGCTTCCTCGGCTCCCATCTCTGCGACCGTCTCCTCGCCGAAGGCCACCGCGTCATCGCCATCGACAACCTCATCACGGGCAACACCGACAACATCGCCCATCTCGCCGGCAACCAAAACTTCACGTTCATCCGCCACAACGTCACCGAGTTCATCTATCTCGCCGGCCCGGTCAATTACGTCTTCCATTTCGCTTCGCCGGCCAGCCCGATCGATTACCTTCAGCTCCCCATCCAAACCCTCAAGGTCGGTTCGCTCGGCACCCACAACGCCCTCGGCCTCGCCAAGGCCAAAAACGCCCGGTTCCTCCTCGCGTCCACCTCCGAATGCTACGGTGACCCGCTCGAGCATCCGCAGTCCGAAACCTACTGGGGCAACGTCAATCCCATCGGCCCTCGCGGCGTCTACGACGAAGCCAAGCGTTTCGCCGAGGCCATGACCATGGCCTATCACCGCTACCACAAGGTCGATACCCACATCGTCCGCATCTTTAACACCTACGGCCCGCGCATGCGCCTCAAGGACGGCCGCGTCGTCCCCGCCTTCATCGGCCAGGCCCTCCGCGGCGAGCCACTCACCGTCTTCGGCCAGGGCCAGCAAACCCGCAGCTTCTGCTATTGCAGCGACCTCATCGACGGCATCTTCCGCCTCTCGCAATGCGATTTCCATGAGCCCGTCAACATCGGCAACCCGACCGAGTTCACCATCCTCGATTTCGCCAAACTGATCCTCAGCCTCACCGGCAGCAAAAGCAAAATCGTCTACGAACCGCTCCCCGTCGACGACCCCAAACAGCGCCGGCCGAATATTTCCCGCGCGAAGGAATTGCTGCATTGGGAACCCAGGGTCAAACTCGAAGACGGCATCCGCCAAACCATCGACTTCTTCCGCAACAAGGTCTGATCCGTTGTAACGGCGTCTCTTGGGCGCCGAACTTGCATCTTGAGCGACCCCACGGCGGGAGGCTAGAATGTCTGCCGTGAATCCCGCTTGTCGGTTTCCCTGAAAACCTGATGCCTTCCACGTCCCGATACCAATGGTCTCTGGCATTGGCGGCCAGCGCCGCGGTCTCCCTCGCCGCCTTCTGGATTCTGCTCGGAACCAATTTCTCGCCGGAAATGTACTGGGCCCTGCCGACCGCGCCCGGCAATCTGGAAATCATCTGGATGTGCCTCGCCACCGCCGCGACCGTTCTCCTGCTGCGTTCCGCCGCTCGGCATCCGGACGAATGCCATCGCTGGTTCAATGCCGCTCTGCCAACCAGCGCCGCCGCCGTCTTCATTCTCGCCAAACACCTCTTCGGCTTTCACTCGCACGTCATTGACCCGATCCTTTTCTGCACCGCTTGCGGATGGACCATCACCCTCTGCTGGCGCGACCCTGCGCCCTCAAACCGGTCCGGTCTGCTCGCATTCGTCGTCGTATCCGCCGCCATCGGCCTGACCGTCTACTACGTCATCCAGCAGATCCGCTATTTCAACAGTTTCCAACTCGGCTATGCCGATTGCGGCGATTACGCCCGCACGATGTTCAACTCGCTGTACAACCCGCGCGAATTGTTCCTGCGGGTCAACCCCGACCGCCCGCTCTTCTACGATCACCTCCAGCCCGGCTTTCTTCCGTTCGTCCCGCTCTGGTTTCTCTGGCCCGGTATCCCGATCACGATCCTGCTCCAGGTTCTCGCCGTCACATCTTGCGCGATTCCGATTTATTGGATCGGCCAAAAGCTTCTCCAGGACAAAGCCGCGGCGCTTCTCCTCGCATTGACCTGGCTGGTTTTTCCACCCGCCTCGCAATTCATCTACAGCGGCTCGTACGGATTCCATTGCGGCACGCTCTGTCTGCCGTTGTGTTTTCTCGCCGTCGCGCTCTGGCTCGACAACCGCCCCGGCGGGGCGCTGCTGTTCGCCGCGTGGGCAATCCTCCTCAAAGAGGAAGCCGCCATCCCCATCGGCACTTTCGGACTCTACCTCGCCCTGTTTGGTGGGCGCCGACGTCTCGGACTCGTTATGAGCGGGATCGCCTTTGCATACTTCCTGTTGGTGACCGCGCTGATCATTCCCGCCATCACCCATCAACCGTACATGGCGTTGAGCCACTTCCCCGGCATGGGCCGGAGCCACTCGACACTCCTACTCTCTCCGGTCGCAAACCCGCGCGTCTTCTGGGGAAACCTCCTCGCGCCATCCACCCTCTATTTCGCCGTCCTCTTGCTCGCGCCGCTCTTGTTCGTACCCCTGAGAAAACCCTCGATCCTCTTCATCGGCTCGCTCGTCTTTGTCTTCGACTGTCTGAACCCCACCCTGAAAAGCATCCGCTACTGGTATCAGCTCGCCCTGTTTCCTGTCGTGTTCTGGGCGTTGGCCGCCGCATTGTCGCGCGCCACGCGAGAGCGGCAACGCGCCGTTCTTTCCGCCACTACCACTGCTGGCATCCTGCTGTCTCTTTTCTTCGGCAACACGTTCTGGAGCAAAACCACCACCGTCCCGCTGCCACCGCTGCCAGATCGGCCTCGAATCGTCCAGCGCATGGCGCACAAGATCGACCCGCAGACCTCCCTGTTCGCCACCCAGCGCGTCGCCGCCCATTTTGTCACGCAGAAATACCTCTACGTTTATCCGCCCGTGCCGCAGGACATCGATTACGTGCTGCTCGACATGCGCGATTTGTGGCGAGCCACCGGCAATCTGAACCGGCTCAAGTCGATTCGCGCCACGCAGCGACAAGCCGAAGCGCTCCCGCAATTGCGCCTCATCGATGCCGAGGACGGCGTGCTCTTGTACGCGCGTCATGGCGAATCCATCGAGCCGCGCCGCCTGGTCGAGCGCGATGTCCTGCCGACGAATGTCATCCGCCAATCCGCCGAACTGGGCAAAGGCGTGACGTTCGAGGGTTACACCATCGCCACCCTGCCATCCGATGACACGGACCACGACCGCATCCTTGTCACCATGTTCAGTTCCGTCGCCGCCCCCGTCGACGTCGATTTGGCGGTGCGCTGCCACGTCGAGCTGGAGCACGCAACCTCACCCGCCCCGCCAATTGCCAGCACGCGATTCCAGCCGCTGGGACAATCGATCTGGCCGATCAATCACTGGCTGCCGGGAAAATACTACGCCGACGAATTCCGTATCGATCTTCCCGCTGGCTCCGTCGCCTCCGGTCTCTCCATCTCGTTCGAATGTCAATCGCTATGAGCGGCCAATCCCGCCCTCCCCGGGCAGAGATTGCGCGAAGCCCGGACGGAGCGTATGATTCGCGTCCGTACAATCGCTCGGGTAAGGCCGATCGGTGACAAGTTGGATCGTACACAGATGGAGACATCCAAACAAATCACGCCGTGGATGCGGCGCGGGATCTTCAGCGTCGTGTGCTTGGTCGTGCTTGGCCTCTATGCCTGTGTGGCCCGCTTGGGCGGCACCGAATGGTCGAAGCTGGACCCGCTGGAAGCCTACTACAACCTGTTGGTGGCGGGGTTTCAGACCGGCCAATTGAGCTTGAAGAAGGAAGTGCCGCCCGGATTCGCCCATCTGGCCAACCCGTATGATCCGTCCGCCAATCGCATGTACCGCGACCTGCCCTACCGCCTCGTGGACCTGAGCTACTACAAGGGCCGATTGTACATGTATTTTGGAGTGACCCCGGCGCTGCTGTCGTACTGGCCGTACGCGGCAGTCAGTGGACGGTATGTGTTTGACCGTCAGGTCACGCCGATCTTCTGTGGCATCGGGTTCCTCGCGTGCGTGGCCATCCTGTCCTCGCTCTGGCGGTGGTGCTTCAACAACGTGAACCCGGCAGCCGTGACGGTCTGCGCTCTGGCCCTGGGCCTGGCAACAGCGGCGCCGGCATCATTGCCATGGTCCGATATCTACGAGGTGGCGATCACTTGCGGCTATATGCTGACGATGCTGTCGCTGGCGGCGATCTGGGGCGCGTTGCGCGAGCTGGACCTCCGCAAGCGCGTGGGATGGCTCGCGGCGGCGAGTATGGCGTACGGGTTGGCCGTGGGGGCGCGCCCCACCTTGTTGTTGGGGGCCGTGATGTTGCTGGTACCGGTGGCTCAGGCGTGGCGCGAGCAACGACCGATGCGGGGACCATGGATGGCCGCAGTCGGGCCAATCGCCGTCATCGGAGCCGGCTTAATGGCGTACAACTTTCTCCGATTCAGCAATCCGCTGGAGTTTGGCCAGCACTATCAACTGAATGGGAATCGTCTGGTGGTCCGGGAAGCCTTCCGTCTGCGGTACCTCTGGTTCAACATGCGAATGTATCTCTTGGAACCGGTCCGTTGGAAAACCGCATTTCCGTTCGTGCATGGGATCGCAGCGCAGACACTGCCCGAGGGGTACGTCGACGCGCAACAGCCATTTGGAGTTCTGACGAACGTTCCGTTGGTGTGGCTGGCATTGGCGGCTCCCCTGGCATGGCGAAGTCAGCCCGGGCCGACAAGGTCGGTGTTGCGATGGTTTGTGGTGGCAGTGGCCCTGCAGGCCGGGATGTGCCTCTTGACGCTGGGATTGTTTTGCACCTCGGCAGGACGTTACGAACTGGACTTCCTGCCGGCGCTGGTTTTGTTGGCCGTCATCGGAATCCTGGGGTTGGAACGCGCACTGGCGTTACGTTCGGAGTCGGAGCGGGCGGACCGTCGAATCCGCCGGCGGGTGGTGCGCGGCGCGTGGGTTTTGGCGCTGGCTTTTTCGATCCTCTTCAATCTGCTCCTGACTGCCGACAACTGGGGATATGCAGGCTGTGGATTGGGCACGCTGCTGGGCACGGCCGGCCGTTTGCCGGAAGGTATTCGAGTCCTACAGAGAGCTGTTCGGATGAAGCCTGATTACGCCGAAGGGTGGGCGGACTTGGGACATACCCTCCTGTTGGCGAACCGCCTCGACGATGCCATCCAATCGCTCGAGCAGGCGTTGCATCTCGATCCGGAATATGCCGAGGCACACGATGATTTGGGGTGTGCCCTGCTGCAAACCGGGCAGATAGCCGAAGCGATCCGTCATCATCGCGAGGCCGTGCGGCTCAAGCCGGATTGGGCGCTCGGACAATTCGACCTGGGACTTGCGCTCCAGGAGACGGAGCAACGGTCGGAGGCAATTACCCGGTACAAAGAGGCGTTGCGGCTCAATCCCAATCTCGTAGAGGCCCACATTGACCTCGCGATCCTGCTGTCGCAGGTTGGCAGTAATCAGGAAGCCCGGCTCCAATTGGAAGAAGCGGCTTGGTTGCGCCCCGATTCCGCCGAGGTGCACTACAATCTGGGGCTCGTCTTGCTCCAGGACGGCAAGGCATCGGAAGCGGCGGCCCAGTTTGGGGAAGCGCTGCGTCTCAAAACCGATTATCCCGAAGCCCATTTCAATCTGGGTCAGGCACTGGAGAAGCAGGGCCGCACAACCGAAGCCGTCGAACAATACAAGCAGGCGCTCCAGATTCACCCCGGTTTCGCCGAAGCCCGGGACGCCCTGACGCGGCTGCGCGCCGTGCCGTGATCGCGTGCGAAACCAGCCGCCCGCATCACATCGGTGTCTTGATCCCCATCGCGCGCAGTGCACACCAGCCCCGCGCGCCTTCGAAAATCATGAACGAACCGACTACATCCAGAAAAACACCAACCGCCATCAGCGTGCCCGATTTCCCAATCACGCCCGTGATGATCAGCGCCAGACCGCAGGCGCTCACAATGCCGCCGCTGATCATCCGCGCCTTGCGCCCCCGCTGGTCGATGTTGCAGGCCAGTTTCATTTCGTCGGGCGGCTCGCCCAGTTGCCGGCAAAGACCGCCGCCAGCGCCAGCAGGATGACTACAACCCAGCGCAGCACCGGCGTCGGCGGACCGACCTTCAACCAGCGCGGCCAAATCGCCCACAGCACCGCCGCCGCGCCGAGAAACAACACCGCCACCCACCCGAGAAATGCAAACGTCCGCCGCTCTTCGCGCAGCGCCGTGCGCAATTGGCCGATCGTTTCCTTGTCGACCTTCAGCTTCTGACCCGCCGCTTCTTCGAGAATCTGTTCGTCGGTCACGGTGCTGAGAAAGTCCTTCAACAGCGCGCGCGCCTTCTCGGCCTGATTCTCGAGCACGAAAATCCCGTTGCTCTTTTCCACGCCGCTCAGGCTCTCGACAACATCGAGCGGCGGAACCGACGGCGGCAGTCGCAGGGTGGCCTCGACCCCGTTATCGCGCAAATACCCGACGATGATGTTGCCCTCCCATTCGTCGTGCGCGTGGTGGATTTCGACCAGTTCTTCGGACCGTTCGCGTTTGCTCATGACGCAATCTACTCCCGCTTTAGAAGGGTTTCCAAAGATTTTGCAGGCTCCTCCAGCTTCCGTCTCATACCCGCTCCAATTCCTCCCGCACCCGTTGTATGAGGTCGTCGAGGTAAAACGGCTTCTGGATGCAACCGCGCACTCCCGCGTCGAACATCGCCCGCGCCACCCGATCGTCACAGCCCGTCAGCAACAACACCCGCACGTCGGAATTGATATGCTGCAGGCAGGTCAGCACCAGATCGCCCGTCATGTCCGGCATCAAATAGTCCAGCAGCACCACCCCGATGTCGCGCCACCGCCTCTCGTACGTTTCCACCCCCTCCTTCGCCCCCGAGGCCGTGAGCACGCGCAGCCCATCGCTCTCCAGGCTTTGCTGAATCACACCCAGAATTTCCGGCTCATCGTCGATGGCCAGCACGTACTTTTGAGAGTTGACCGATTCGTCATTCATGGTTCGAGCATTGCCAACGCAACCGTCCGCCATGTACCATACTCGCGCTCGACCGAGAAGAGAAATCGAACCTCGTTATGCCCGCTCGCTTTTCAGGCAGGGTCGTCATCGTTACCGGCGCTTCCAGCGGAATCGGTCGCGAAACCGCCCTCGCGTTCGCCGGCGCCGGTGCCCGCGTCGTCCTCGCTGCCCGACACGCATCCAGCCTGCAGGAAATTGTCAATGCCCATCCCGGGTGGCGCGACCGTCTCCTCGTCGTCCCCACGGACGTGACGAAAGACGAAGACGTTCAGCGCCTCGTCGCGACGACCGTCTCGACCTTCGGCCGGATCGATATCCTCGTCAACAATGCCGGCATCGGCATGCGCGCCACGCTCGCCGATTCTCCCCTCGACAACGTGCGCGAGATCATGGACGTGAATCTCTACGGGCCGATCCGCTGCATTCAGGCCGTGCTTCCGCAGATGCGGCAGCAGCGCTCCGGCCAGATCGTCAACGTCGGCAGCGTGTTGAGCATGGTCATCGCCCCGTACAACGCCGTCTATTGCGCCAGCAAATTCGCCCTGCTGGCCCTGGGCGACACCCTGCGCATCGAATTGCACGGCACGGGAATCGAGGTCCTCTCCGTCCTGCCGTCATACACCGACACGCCGTTTTTCGAGCACATGTATCACTACGGTGACGGTCCCGTTCACCAGAGCCCGTTCGCCGGCCAGCATCCTTCCCGGGTCGCCCGCGCGATTCTCCGCGGGTGCGCTCGCCACAAACGCCTCGTCGTGCTCACCATCTCCGCGCGCCTCGCCGTCTGGCTCCGCCGCCTCTCGCCGTCCCTGGTCGATTTCGCCGTCCGTCTCTCGGCTCAGAGAGCGCCAAAAGCCGATTCAAAAACGCGATAGCTCGCATCGTCGTACAGGCAGAACAGGACACGCTCCAACTTCGTTCCCGCGTGGAGATGGTGTTTCGCTTCCTGCAGCATCAACGGCGCCGCGCGCTCGATGGGAAATCCGTAAATGCCGGTGCTGATCGCCGGGAAGGCGATCGATTTCAGCTGTTTCTCCTCCGCCCGCGCCAGACTGCTCTTCACTGCCCAACACAACAGCTGGTCGGCTTCCGCCGGATCATGCTGGCTCCAGACCGGCCCAACGGCGTGAATGACAAACTTCGCCGCCAGTCTGCCCCCGCCCGTGACCACCGCTTCACCCGTCTTCAGCGGTCCACGCGCCGCGATCAAAGCATCTGATTCCAGTTGGATCGTCGACCCACCTCTGCGAGAAATGGCCGCTGCCACCCCACCTCCATGCTTAAGATGCTCATTCGCGGCATTGACAATCGCGTCCACTACCAGCGCCGTAATGTCGCCCTGCACGATCTCCAACGTCGCGTTGCCAATCGCCTTTTTCATCACAGGAAACCTGCTGCCAAAATACACTGGCCGCCCGGCTTTTTACACAGGTTTTACTTCCCCCCATCCGCGCGGCGGACTACACTGCGAGCGCACCGACATGAAAATCCTCGTCGTCGAAGATGATTCCCTGCTGCGGGATGGATTGGTCGATCTGCTCACCGGCGCGGGCCACTCCGTCGACGCCGTCGCCGATGGCCTCAGCGCCACGAAACGCGGTTTGGACCCCGATCTCGATCTCGTCGTGCTCGACGTGATGCTCCCGAAACTCGACGGCATCGAGGTCTGCCACCGTCTCCGCAAGTCCCGTCCCGAGCTCCCGATCCTCATGCTGACCGCCAGAGGTTCCGAGGAAGACAAGGTGCGTGGCCTGAAAGTCGGCGCTGACGATTACGTGACGAAACCATTTGGGGCGCGCGAGCTCGTTGCCCGCATCGCCGCTCTCGCTCGTCGCGCCAAATCCGCCCCCGCTGAGCCGGAGATCATCGAACTCGACGGCTGCCGGTTCGATCTGGGCCATTGCGAGGCGCGCCGCGGCCATAAGATGATCCCGTTGACCGCCCGCGAAGCCGGCATCGTCCGCTGGCTGTATCGGCACAAGGCCCGCGCCGTGTCCCGCACGGAGTTGCTCGAACAAATCTGGGGCGCCAATGCGGACATGGAAACCCGCACCGTGGACATGACCATCGCCCATCTCCGCCAAAAGATCGAGCGCGACCACGGCGATCCGTCGATCATCGTTTCGGTGAAGGGCATCGGGTACGCCTGGGGCCGGCGATGAGATTCTGGCGCAGTCGCACTTCCCTGGCGCTCGTTCTAACGAGCGCCGCGCTGATCGTTCCCTGCGGCGCGTGGTATATCGCCGGCTCCCGCGAAGTGCGGCGGACGGTCGAGCAGAGCGAGGCGCCATTGCGGCAGTCGGCCAATGCCACCGCCCGCCAGTTGACGCAGCGTCTTCAGGACCGGCTCCAGACGCTCCTGGAATCGGAATCCAACCGCCCCTTCTATCAATATCAGTCGCTCTACCACGACCCGAGAGGCGCGTCGGAAGGCCCGTCCGTCACGCCGTCGCCCCTCGCCCAGGGACCGGCCGACCCGTTGATTCGCGCCTACTTCCAAATCGATCCGTCGGGCCGGGTGAGCCTGCCCACGTTGCCGGAAACCGACCTGGAAGGCGCGAGCCTTCGCCAGGTGGCGGCGCAACGCGTGATTCAGAATGAGCTGGAGGAGGCTGCTCGTGGGTCGGCCTGCGTCGCGTTTCTCCAAAAAGGTATCTTGCCGCCACGGGCGCCCAATCAATTCCTGTCCCTGCTGCACGATTCGCCATCCGCGTCCTTCCCGCCCAACTCGATGACGCAAACCTCATCGCCGCCACGCTACGAAACCATGGATTGGGATGCGTGGATCCAGAACGCGCAAGCCGCGCGGATCTACTCCTACCTGAAGTCCGGCACCAATTCCGCGGCGGCATTTGCCAATGCCGAGTTGGGCCAGAAGGACGAACAACAGAAGATCTCCATCGGCGTCGGCGAGTTTGAATGGTGCTCCCTGCAGATATCCAACGTCGCCCACCTCGTCGCGCTGCGCAATGTCAATACGCCGGCGGGCACGCTCGTGCAGGGGTTTGTCATCTCCAACGAGGGCGTGGCGGAAAGCCTCAAGAATGCCGTGATGCCCGCGCGCTTCACTCCCAGCGCCAAGGCCGGCTCGTATGTCGCCGCCGCCCGCCTCGAAACCACGGGTTGGTACATCGTGGTCAGCGCCGCCAAGGAATTCGCCGCGGCGGACGCGCAGGCCCGCCACGACTGGCTCAACTTCTTCCAGTTCTTCTGGGCCGGGGCCGGAGCCGCCAGTGTCGCCGGACTGTGCGTCGTCGCGCTGGTGTGGAACACGGAACGGCTCGCCCGCCAGCGCTCGCAATTCGCCGCATCCGCTGCGCACGAATTGCGCACCCCGCTGGCCGGCCTGCGCATGTACAGCGAGATGCTCGCCGATGGATTGGGCGATCCGAAGCGCGCCCGGGATTACGCCAATCGCCTCGCGGAAGAAGCCACGCGCCTCGGCCGGGTCGTTTCCAACGTTCTCGAATTCACCCGCCTCGAACGCGGCGCATTGCAGGTTCGTCCCGAACCCGGTGATCTGGCTGCAACTGTTCGCGACTGCGTGGAACACCAGCGCCCGGCCCTCGAAGCCGCGGGAGTGCAGGTGAAGATCTCCATCCCCGACAGGTTTCCGGAAGCGCGCTTCGACCGCGATGCCATTGCCGAGATCGTTCTGAACCTGCTCGACAACGCCGAGAAATACACCCGGTCCGCCACCGACCGCCAAATCGACATCGCGCTTTCCTCGGACGACGATTCGGTGACGCTGTCCGTGCGCGATCACGGACCGGGCATTCCCGCCGATTTACAGGGAAAAATCTTCCGTCCGTTTGCGCGCGGCAATCGCGACGACGCGCCGGCGGGTCTCGGTCTTGGCTTGGCCCTCGTGAAAGCCCTCGCGCGGGCGCATGGCGGCAAGGTTGCCTGCGCCAACGCCCCTGGCGGCGGCGCCCTCTTCACCGTCACCCTCCCGCGGTAGCGCGTCATTGGCAGGGCAGCGCCGGCACCCGCCGTTTGTCAGGGGGTGCCGCCCACGAATTGGATCTTGTCGAAGTGGAACACTCCATTCGTGACAGTGATCATCCCGCCCTGAACCGAATTCGTCGCTGTGTAATCGAAAGTTCCCGCGAGCAGCCGGTTCGTGAGATCGAACGTGGTGAACGTGATCTCGCCCTCTGTGACATAGAACGTGTTGCTGGGACTGTTGCGATGGAGATCGGAGGACAGATCAATGGGATACGTGTTGGTGGTTGTCACGTTGCGCACCTCGATCGACATCGCTGTTCCGCCGAAATCCGGCTCGCCAGCCCCGATGTTGACCAGCACGCCCAAATCACCCACTGTGGCCACCGGCGGCAGCAGGCTGCTTCGAAACGAATTGGCGAAATCTCCCGTGATCGTGGCTTCCACGAAATCATTCGTATTTGTCCCGCCGCCACCGGTGCCGCCCAGCGGACATTTGGCGACCGCTTTCTCCGCCTTCAATTCCGTCTTCAGCGCCGTCCCCAGAAGCTTCGCCTCCGTCGGGATGTCCGTGGCCGACGACGCGGCATCGAGCTGGGACTGGGCGGTGTTGATGGAGGATTGCGCTTTGGTTTTGCAGGTGGAGGTCGCCAACAAATCGGCGTTGCTCTGGGTGGTGTTGATGGTTGCCTGCACGTCATTGAGCAGGCCGTCCAGCGCCGTGTCAGTATTCGTTAGCAGGGAACTTCCCGGCGGCGTGTAGTCCGTCGGAAACGCCTTGATCAGCGTCTTGGATACGTTGCCCAGATTCTGAATGTCCGTCGCCAGAGAGGTCGAGTTCTTGCCGTCGAGGGTCTTCAGGACTTTTTCGATGGTCTTGAACTGTTGCTGCTGCACCTTGCCCGTGCTGTTGCTCAACACCGTCGCGCGCGACTGCAAATCCGCAATCAGATCGTCAAAGTTCGACGTAAACGGGGCGGCTCCGACGCGCGGGGCGCGAAATACCGAGACGCCGACGATCAACCCGATCCCCCCCATGCATAGGCCGGCCACAAAGCGTTGCTGAAATGGTGTCATGTGATGGTTCTCCTTTTTTTTGATCGCCCGCGCCTCTCCACGTTGCAATAGCCGTCGCAATCGTCAACCCGATGGGACGAAATGCCGGCAGCGCCGCGAGGAAGCCAGTCGCCCCGCAGAGCCAGACCCGATTGGGTTGCGAGTATACGCTGGCGGCTGGTGCCGTCAAGCTCTCGGTCTGTGGGGGCGGCTCGTCGTGGAGATCGGAGCGACAGATTCGATCAAAACTCCGAGCGCTTTCCACGGATTTGCAGACAAAGATCTTCCGTCCGTTTGCGCGCGGCAATGCATTCTCAGCCGGAATTCCAAATGCAGGTACTCGACTGTTTTTCCCGTTACCCCCACGGCAGCGCATCGCGGCAAGGGCGAGCTTTCTTCGGGGCGGGATTTGTGGTAGTATCGGCTGGTTGTGAAGATGTGCTACGGCCAGCCGCGGTCAGTGGTGGCCTGCCAAGAGTCGCGATTCGGCAGGCGTCCAACTACGGGATTGAGGTCCCAAAGCCGTATAAACATGTTTTTACGAAACGAACCCGAGATTCCGAGGTCTCCAAAATTCGCAACTGGTTGATAATTGAACGCTTACCGATTTCATGTGTCAGAAATCTTTACAAAAACGAACCCGAGAATGAGCAAAACGAACCCAAGAAATCAGCTTTTTCGGGTTCGTTTTGGGTTCGTTTGCGTAGGATTAAGGCGAAATCGAACGGGACTTCTGGCATACTGCACCGAATGATTTCCCGATTACGACGATCTTGGATCTGTGCCCTGATCGCGCTCGCCGCGATCGCTTCGCCAACCAATCCGTCCGCTCGTGCCGCGACCGAGACCATCGAGCCCGTGGATCCCGTCCGCCGCGAAATCGACGAGGCGGTTGCGCGGGTCAAGCCGGCGCTCGTCCGCATCAAGGTCGTCGCCACGCAGTATTATCAGGGACGCGAAGTGAAATTCGAGGCGAGCGGCAGCGGCGTGATCATCAGCAAGGACGGTTACGTGATCACCAACCACCACGTCGCCGGACACGCCACGCGGATCGTGGTCATTCTGCCGAGCAACGAGGAAATCCCCGCCGAACTCGTCGGCACCGATGCGCTCGCGGATATCTCCGTGCTGAAATTGAAGCCCGACACCAAACGCGAGTTTCCTGCCGTGGAATTTGGCGATTCGGATGCGATGCGGGTCGGTGACACGGTGCTGGCGATGGGCAGTCCGTTGGCGATGTCGCAATCCGTCACGATGGGCATTATCAGCAATATGAAGATGGTCATGCCCGAGGCGTTCTCCTCGTCGCGGTTCACCCTCGATGGCGAAGACGTCGGCTCGCTCGTGCGCTGGATCGGGCACGACGCGGATATTTATCCCGGCAACTCCGGCGGCCCGCTCGTCAATCTCAAGGGTCAGGTCATCGGCATCAATGAAATCAGCTTCGGCCTCAGCGGCGCAATTCCGGGCAACCTGGCCCAGCGCGTCGCGCGCCAGATCATCGAGACGGGCAAGGTCAGCCGCAGTTGGCTCGGCGTTGAGATCCAGCCGTTGCTCAAAGAGGACAAGGAGAACCGTGGCGTGCTGATTTCCAACGTGCTGGACGATTCGCCAGCGGGCAAGGCCGGTATTCATTCCGGCGACATCCTCGTCAAGATCGCCGGACGCGACGTATTGGTCCGTTACGCCGAGGAAATCCCGCTGTTGAACCAGATGGTCGCCGATTTGCCCGTGGGCAAGGAGATCGAGGTCGTCGTGGAACGCGACGGCCAGGAGAAGACGCTCAAGCTTGTGACTGCCGAACGCGAGCAAATCCAGCGCGAGCAGTTTGAGTTGCGGCGCTGGGGCATCACGGCGCGGGACATTTCGGCCCTGGCCGCGCGCGAATTGAAATTGAAGAGCCTCGACGGCGTGATCGTGACCTCGATCCGGCCCGGCGGCCCGTGCGACGACGCCAAACCAGCCGTCCAATCCGGCGACGTGCTCACCGAGATCAACGGCACGCCAATCCATAACGTCGCGGAGATGCAGGAGATGACCGAGGAGATCACCGCCGGCAAATCGAAGCCCGTGCCGACGACCCTCGGTCTCCGCCGGCGCACGGAGCAGTTGCTCACGGTCGTGGAGGTCGGCATCAAAGAGCTGGAAGATCCCGGGCTGGAAGCGCAAAAAGCCTGGCTGCCCGTCGCCACCCAGGCCATTCCCCGCGATCTGGCCGGGCAACTTGGCTACCCCGGGTTGACGGGTGTTCGCATCACGCAGGTCTATCCCGATAGCACCGCCGAGAAAGCCGGGCTGAAGGTTGGCGACCTGATCCTCGCGCTGGATGGCAACACCATTGACGCCACGCAGCCAGGCGATGAAGAGATTCTCGACACCATGGTGCGGGAATACAAGATTGGCACCACCGCCACGCTTACCGTCCGCCGCGGCGCGGACAAACTCAGCATCCCCGTCGAATTGGTCCGTTCGCCCAAGCTCGAACGGGAAATGAAGAAGTACCGCGATGACGATTTCGAGTTTACGGCGCGCGACACGACGTTCCTCGACAAGGTCCAGGAACAATGGTCGCAGGAGCAGCCGGGCGTTTTGGTGACCGAGGTCAAGGAGGGTGGGTGGGCCGCTCTCGGCCGGCTCGGGATCGGCGATCTGATCGTCGCGGTCGATGGCAATCCCGTGACCGATGTCGCGTCCCTCAGAAGAATCATGAAGCACGTTGCTGCCGAGAAACGGAAGATGGTTGTCCTGCGTGTCATTCGCGGGATTCATACGGTCTTCCTCGAGTTGGAATCCAACTGGGACAAAGCTCCACAAACGCTGAAAGGAAGTCTTTGATTATGAGAATTCGCCCCCCGCTGATCGCAGCCCTCACCGTCGCGGCCCTCGCCGCCATGATGTCGTCCACCTCCCGCGCCGAAGAC
>DATJWQ010000033.1:0-2263 GCA_035501175.1 Verrucomicrobiia bacterium
GTGTTTGGCGACATCGCCAAAGCCCGCTCCGCCCTGCTCTCCGCCGGAACTCCGCAGGAAAAGATCGCCGCCAACGGCCAGTTGGACGGAGCTCTCGGCCGTTTGCTGCTGATCGTGGAAAATTATCCGCAGCTGAAATCCAATGAGAACTTCCTCCGTCTGCAGGACGAACTCGCCGGCACCGAGAATCGCATCGCAGTCGAGCGCAAGCGCTACAACGACACGTTGCAGGACTACAACACCTATGTCCAGCAGTTCCCGAACAACATCTTTGCCGGATGGGCCGGATTCAAACCCAACAGCGCCTACTTCCAGGCTTCCGAGGGATCACGCGAGGCGCCCAAGGTGAACTTCTCCAGCCCGACCCCGACCGCGCCACAGACGAATCCCCAACCCGCGCCAGTCCACTGAACGATCGGCGTAGGGCGGACGCAAGCTTGCCCAGCGCGAAGCCGAAGGGTCCGTCCCGCGAGCGTAGAGAGCCGCGCACGGGGCGCGGGGTCATCCCCGCACCCCGGGCAAACACCTTATTGACCCTGCCATACAACCTGTGATTAGATTCGCCAATCATTATTAGAACGGGTCCGCAAGAAGGCCCGTCATTTTGAGGCGAAGCGATCCAGAGGTGACTTATGAAGTCCAGTCTGCGCACGGCGCTAGCCGTGTCTGCTGTATGCCTTGTTGTATCCACTTTGACCTTAACCGCCAACGCACGCGATGTCGTCCTGCCCGCCGGAACCCTCCTGCAATGCACCATGAATGAACCAAACTTTTCCTCTTCCACTGTCGCTGTCGGAGACCCGGTCCTCTGCCATCTCCGCGGCATCACCGAATTCGGCCAGCAAGCCTTTCCCCGCGGCAGCTATCTTGTCGGGCATCTGGAATCTGCCAAGGATCCCGGCCATTTGTGGGGTAAGGGTTATCTGGACGTTAAATTCGACCGCATCGGCCTGCCCACCGGCGATCTGCCGCTGGAAGCCAAGGTGATTGCCACCCGCGGTTACAAAGTCGATAAGGAAGGCGACATCAAGGGCAAAGGGCACGCCAAGCGCGATGTCGTCGAATGGATGCTCCCACCGCTCTGGCCCTGGAAAGTGATCATGCTCCCTGCCCGCGGGCCGCGTCCCGCGCTGAAAGGCGAATCTGTCCTCAGCCTTCGCCTGATGGACGACGTACAGATCCCGCAGGTCGCGCAAACCTTCGGACCAGGTTGGCACTTCTTCGACCGCTTCCGCAACTCGTCGTATAACAACGCGCAAACCTCGAATCTGCGTCCGCAGCTTACGACTCGTCCCGTCGCGCCGGTTGAAGATTCGGCGGGTGGAGTTCCGCAAGCCACCTACGCCACCTACGTCACTCGCGATACGGTGACGAAGACCAACATCCCCGCCGCTCCCGGCATGCCCATCTTCGTGTTGAACTCTGGAGTAGTGCTGGCTGTCAACGGTTATGGTTATCAGGACAGCCGGATTACCTACTCCCTGGTCGGAGGCGGCAACGGGGTGATCAGCGCCGACGATGTGGACTGGACCACCACCACTCGCGTCAACAATCAGCGCGGGGTTCACCTGAGCCTCCACAGCGGTCACGCAAACACCAGCGACTCGGGACTCTAATCGCTGTCTCGCGAGTACCAAAAAGCAGCCGCCGGCGCCGTCCGGCGGCTTTTTTGTAGCGCCGCCGTCTCGGCGGCTGTCGTGCGGGCGTCCGCGCCCGCACCGCCGGAACGATACAATAGGCCGACCTTTTCAATTCAACGGCCGAAACGCAAAACGCGATTGTTGCGACCTTCGCAGGATCGCTCTCATCTGAATCATTGCCGGTCGAGGAATATACCAATGAAAGTCAACATCGCCGAAAAATTTTCCAAAATCTCCGAATACTGGAAGCCCTACATTGCCGCTGAACTCAACGGCCAGCAGGTCAAGCTCGACAAGCTCAAAGGCGAATTCGTCTTTCATCATCACGAGCACGAAGACGAACTCTTCCTGGTCGTGAAAGGCCGCTTCCGCATGGAATTCCGCGATCACAATGAATGGATCGAAGAAGGCGAGTTCATCGTCGTCCCGCGCGGTGTCGAACACAAGCCCGTTGCCGATGAAGAATGCTGGATTCTGCTCTTCGAGCCTGCCTCCACGCTCAACACCGGCAATGTCGTCAACGACCGCACGATCAAGGAATTAGAACGAGTCTAAACGCGGTCGCCCGACCCTTGTCCCGAGCGCCCTTTGCGGGACCGGGTGGGAAGTTGATTTCCTCAGGG
>DATJWQ010000034.1:0-13457 GCA_035501175.1 Verrucomicrobiia bacterium
CAAACCCACCGCCGTGTGAAAACCCGCCTCCGTGAAAACCTCCGCCAAATCCGCCGCCCTCGTGCCCACCACCTCCGCCAAATCCCCCACCGCCAAAACCTCCACCACCTCCTCCGCCTCCGCCACCCCTCGCGTTGGCAGGAGAAACCGTGGCCATCATCAGCACGGCAACTACTGCGGCGATAGAACCAATGCACGTCTTCATGTCCGATCACCTCATCATATTGGATGCTCCAAACCGTCCTTTTGTTCAGTGCCAACCGAGCCGCGCGCCGCGGAACCCGCCTCACCAGGAGAATCTCCTATGCCGAGGAATCTGCCCGTCTCATTGGCAAGACGCCCACAATTGGGTGATACTGGGGATGTCCCGGACCCATGGAACCTGCGCCACCAACCGCCGTCGCGAGTGCACCGACCAGCCCGCCGTGCACCGACGCCGCCGGCCTGACCACCCCCGAAGCGCGCGCCCGCCTCGCACAGGTCGGCCCCAACGCCGTGCGCGAGGAAAAACCCCATCCGCTCCGCCAATTCCTCAGCCGCTTCTGGACGCCGATTCCCTGGTTGCTCGAAGCGACCATCCTCATCCAGCTCTTCCTCGGGGAGCGCGTCGAGGCCAGCGTCATCGCGGGCCTGCTGGTCTTGAACGCGGTTCTGGGCTTCCTGCAGGAAGGCCGCGCGCAAAAAGCGCTCGCCCTTCTCCGACAACAACTCCACGTCGAGGCCCGCGTCCGTCGCGACGGTCAATGGAACACCGTCAGCGCCGAGGAATTGGTGCCCGACGACCTGATTCATCTCCGCCAGGGCGGAATCGTCCCCGCCGACGTGCGCGTCTGCGACGGCTCGCTCCTCGTGGATCAATCCGCGCTCACCGGCGAGTCCGCCGCCGTCCAAATCCCGCAGGGCAAAACCGCCTACGCCGGCGCGTTGGTCCGCGGCGGCGAGGCCACGGGCATCGTCACCGCCACCGGCCCGCGCACCTTTTTCGGCAAGACCGCCGAATTGGTCCGCACCGCCCGCCCCGCCAACCGCCAGGAGCACGAGATCATCCGCGTCGTGCGCGACCTGTTCGTGCTGAACGCCGGCCTGGTCGCTCTCATCTTCGGCGTCGCGTATGTCCGCGGCCTGACGCTGGTGTACACGCTGCCGCTGGTGCTGACGATCCTGCTCGCTTCCATCCCCGTCGCGTTGCCGGCCACGTTCACACTCGCCGCCGCGCTCGGGTCGCTCGAACTGTCGAAGTTCGGCGTGTTGGTCACGCGCCTCAGCGCGCTCCACGACATCGCCTCGATGACCGTCCTCTGCACCGACAAAACCGGCACGCTCACCCGCAACGAGGCGACTGTCACCGTCTTGCGGCCCGCCGACGGTTTCACCGAGGGGCAATTGCTCCGCGCGGCCTCGCTCGCCAGCGATCCGGCGGGACAGGATCCCGTCGACGGCGCAATGGTGCGCGCCGCAGCGGCGCGCAATCTCTCCGCCAACGGCTCGACCCGCATCGAGTTCAAACCGTTCGATCCCGCAACCAAGCGCGCCGAATCCTCCTACCGCGAGGCGACCGGCCTGCGCCGTTACACCAAAGGCGCTCCCGCCGTCATCGCCGAACTTTGCGGCGTCCCGGAATCCGTCTGGCTGCCGCGCGAACAGGAATTGGCCGCCCGCGGCCAGCGCGTGCTCGGTGTGGCGACCGGCGCGGACGGCAAATTGCAATTCGCTGGCCTCGTCGGTCTCGAGGACGCCGTGCGCGACGATTCCCGCGCGGTCGTCCAGTCGATCCACGATGCCGGCGTCCGCGTCGTCATGGTCACGGGCGATAACGCCCTCACCGCCCGCGCCGTGGCCGAGCAGGTGGGCATCCCTCCACAGGTCTGTCCGCCCGATGTCCTTCATGGCGACCTCGGCGCCGCCGCGCTCGACAACAGCGTGTTCGCCGGCGTGTTCCCCGAAGACAAATTCAAACTCGTCCGCGCCTTCCAGCGGCAGGGCGCGGTCGTGGGCATGAGCGGCGACGGTGTGAACGACGCGCCCGCGTTGCGCCAGGCCGAGGCGGGCGTCGCCGTGGCCAACGCCACCGACGTGGCCAAAGCCGCCGCCGCCATCGTGCTGACCCGTCCCGGGCTGGCCGACGTGGTCCCAGCCATCGAATCGAGCCGGCGCGTGTTCCAGCGCATCATCGCCTATACCCTCAATATGATCGCCAAAAAAATCGAGATGATGCTTTTGCTCGTCATCGGGTTCCTGCTGACCGGCCACCGGCCCCTCACTCCGTTGCTCATGGTCCTGATCATTTTCCTCAACGACTTCCTTACGATGGCCCTCACCACCGACCGCATGAGCGTGTCGGCGCACCCCAATCAGTGGCAGACCCGCGCCGTCGTGACCGCCAGCACCGTGGTCGCCCTGTGCAAACTGACGTTCAGCCTCGGCGCGTTCCTCCTGGCCAATTACGCCCTCCATCTGGATCCGGCGCGCCTGCAAACCCTCACCTTCGCGACGCTGATTCTGACGTCTCAGGCGGGCGTCTATCTGTTGCGCGAACGCCACCATTGCTGGACTACCGCCCCCAGCCGCGACATGCTCTGGAGCACCCTCTTCGGCCTGACCGCAACGGCCACAATCGCGCTCTCGGGTTGGCACGTCCCCGCTATCCAACCGGCACTGCTGGCCAGCATCGCCCTCGCCGCCGTGCTCTATTTCTTCGCCCTCGACTGGTTCAAAGTCTGGCTCTTCGTCCGACTCCGCCTGCGATAATCCGGCCCATTTGGCCCGGAATACTGGCTCCAAACCCCAAAACGAAGCCATTTACACCCCGAACGAAGCCAAACGAAGCCAAGTGTCAAACTGTCTCACTTGCTCTTCTAACCAATTGTCCATCAATATCATCGACATCACCAAACTGCAAAAACCATTGGCTTCGTTTCGCAGAAACGGGGGGGGGCCCCCTTCCCCCTCTTTCTCTTACTCGTATTCGTACTCTTCCTCCTTCTCCTTCATAACCGGCCGCGCTTGCTAAGCGCGGTCTTCTACTTTGGGGCGAACCTCCCGGTGAGCCGCACGCCGTTCCGCATTCCAAGCTTCCCTCGCCCTGGTGGCGCACGCGTCCCCGCTTACCGTCGTGGGTAGCGCGCGGTGGCCCACCGCGCCGCCTCAGGCAGGTCTGAACCCGGAACCATTCCTCAGCCTCATATTTCAAAGAACTCCCCGCAACCTATCACGACTGCGATATTATGTCCAGAGTAAATATTCCCATACCGATACACCACCAGAGCCTCGAGAGCGCCATCATTCCATCCAATACACTGGACGCCATCCTGAAACGCCATGGATTGATTGCGAACTGGGAACAATTCGGCGAAGACCGACAGCCAGCCGAACCATACCTCCGGCTGGCCGCCTCTCCGCCGACAGAATTGCCAGAAGAAATCAGTTGCTATTCCAACGATTGGGCGTAGCCTCCAGCCCGGGAGTGAGGGCCAGAAGTTGCCACAACAGACCGGCGTCGTTAGGAGGGACTACGTGCCTGCCATGGAAACGCAATTATTCGAGGCCCGCCTTCAGATCGAGCGGAAACGCTTCGCCTTTGATCTGCGGGAGAACCCGCGCGGCGCTTTCTTGCGCATCACCGAAGAGGTCGGTTGCGGCCGCCGCAACTCCATCATCATCCCCCTGGCCGGCCTGGAGCAGGTCCGCGACTCACTCAACGAACTGATCAAATTCAACAATCCTCCCGTTCAGCGCCGCGCGATCCTCTCGTTGTGGCGACCGAAAAAAACCGCGACGACGACCCCGGATAGTCCGGCGGATTCGATAATCGGACGTTGAGCCTCGACTCTCCTGTTGTCTCCCCCGCCACTGCCTCCAACCCTCACCCCCCGGAGGATGATCACCGCCCGCCGCTGCCCCAAACCCGCCTTGGATTTATTCTCTACGAGGCTTGGCTTCGCCGACCTTCATCACCCGGCCGTCCTGTTCCTTGCCGTTGTGGTCCCCCAACGCCTTGGCCGTCTCCGCATCCGATCCCATCTCCACAAAGGCAAATCCTTTGGATTGGCCCGTGACCTTGTCCTTGATGAGGTTGCAGCTGACGACGTTGCCCGACGCCTTGAACAGGTCATGAATCTGGGCTTCCGTCGTGTTGGGTGAGAGGTTGCCCACGTATAGTTTCGTTGCCATGCTCTCCTTCTGCTGCGGCAGGGTCTCAGTGGCGTTCCCGATGGTTCGGGTTGCCGAACTTTCAGCCGTGAGATCGCAAGAAGGCTGACCCGCCTTCGAGGGGCACGGACTTACTCATCATCGTCTCCTGTCGGGCCATGGAGGAGATTCAGCACCTTAAGCCCTTTCCCGTGCGGACCGGCAAACGCAACCGGGTACGGCGCTTATGAGCTTTGACGATTAATCGGCCAACCGTCGCAGCAATGCCTTCACACTCGACAACGCGAGAAACTCACCGGGCGTCGCGACCTTCACGTCGCCGTATGATTTGCGGTCGAAATGGCCGCGCGCCGTGTTCACCGTGATCACGTAATCGGCCTGCGCTGCCAGAGCGCATTCGAGAATCCGATTGTCCGGCTCGTGGGCGATGGCCGTTGCCGAGAACAACGGTAGGCACAGATGAAAGCGGGATTGAACCTGCTCCAGCAGCAGAGGAGAATCGCTCAATACCCGCTGATATTCCGCGAGCATATCCGGGGTAATGTACGGCCGCACGGCGCCGCGCAGACAAAGCTCGACAATGACCGCAGACTTATTGACCGGGTTCGGCAGCGTGGCGAGTTTCAGTACGCAAGTATCAAGAGTGACTTTCAAGATAGGGCTTCGCGCACCGCAGGGCGTGCTGGCGTCGCGTGCGCTCGACGAACTCCACCGCTTGCTTCTCGGTCATCGTTTTGCCGCGATTCCGCCGCCACGCCTGGGCCAATCCCGGCGACAGCTTCAGCCGCACGACCTTTCCATCCACTATCGCTGTGACAGTCACGCACGTAAAATACCCTCTCTGCCAGGCATTCGCAAGACGGGAATGCGCCGGTGAACCAGCAAATCGCCTCGATAACGATGTCTCCGCATCCATTTCTCAATCGTCATCGTCGTCTTCCACCGGCGCGTGCTTCAGGTTTAGCGCCTTCAGCCCTTTCCCATGTGGCCCCGCAAACGCAACCGGGTACGGCGCGTCCACCCCCTTCACCGAATGCCAGATGATCCGATTGAGCAGATCATCGTTGTTGAGGTCGGGCTCGTCGAACCGCATCGCCGCTAGTTTCTTCGCCCAGTACAATTCCTTGCCGTGGAGTTCGGCGATCGGACGCTGCATTTCATCTAGCGGAATCTGATTCGGCAACGCCGTGTACGCGGAAAAATCCGGCGCGTTGGTGAAACATTCGCGCATCACCGGCCCCATCGCGTCCATCTGGTTCATCGGCGGTATGCCCAGAATCAACTCCATCGTGTGCAGCACGCCGGTCTGATTGTAAAATTGGCTGACAACCGCGTGCCGCTTGGTGTACGGACTCACCACGAAACACATCGAACGATGTCCGTCGACGTGGTCGAACCCTGATTGCGGATCGTCTTCCATCACAAAAATACACGTCTTCGCCCAGAATTTGCTGTGGGAAATCCCTTCCACGATCCGACCCAGCGCCAGATCGTTGTCGGCCACCTGCGCCCGCGGCGTGGGGTTCCCCCCCGTGTGATCGTTGGGTAAATGCACAAACATGAAGTTCGGCCAGCGCCCATTACGCTCCGCTTCCTTGAGCTCCTGCAGAAACACCCGCGCCCGCAACACGTCGGGGATGTTCAGCTCGAAGCCCGGATACTTCGGGCAACTGTAGTTCTTCAACACGTCCACCGGCGAATTGGGCTCGTATACAAGCTGATACGCGTCGGGGTTCTCCAGCATGTCCTTCGTCGTGTTCCGCTGCGGACCAATTCGCGCAGTCGTCGAGCCCCCCTTGCCCATCTCGCCATAATTGCGAAACGATAATCCGTGCAGCAACACGTCGTCCCAAATGAATCCCGACGACGAGAAATACAGCGGGTCCACCCCGAACGCGTCGCCCCGACGGAACCCGAGCATCGCCTTCTCCATCCCCGCCATGACATTCCCCTCCGTCGCCCACCGATGGCCATCCTGCGAGAGCACACCGTTGCAGTAGAAATTGTCCAGCGCGACGAATTCCTCGGCAATGTGGTGATGGTTCGGCGTGACCTCGCGCCCAAACACGCACAAATTCGCATCGCCATTCGCCTTCGGCAAATCACCCAGAAACTGGTCGTAGGTGCGGTTCTCCTTGAGAATGTAAACCACGTGATCAAAGACACTTGGCTCACTAATGTGCTCGGGTACCGGCACGGGCTTCTTGCCGGTCTCCGTTCGTTCCCAGGCCCGTAACGCTTCCGGCACACGGGCGTCAGCCAGCGCAGCCGCCGTGTAATTCGCCAGTTGTTCCTCCGTCGGTATGCCGACACGATTGACCGACCCCAATGACCATCCCACCGACCATCGCTTGCCGTTCCCTTCATTCACACGCGACCCGTACCCTTTCACGTTCGCAACGTAGAGACGTTTCCCATCCGTCGCGACCGCGCCCGGAAACCAGCCCGCAGGAATGAATCCCGTAACGATACTGTTCGTGCGCGAGCCACCGCGCAATGCCACGACCGCAATCGCATTGTTCCCGCCATTGGCGACAAACAGCGTCCGCCCATCCGGACTCAGCACGAGGGCGTTGGGCTGGCTCCCAAACGGCAGCGCCGGGTCCGGACGCACCGGGATGCTCTCGCTGACCTTCAATGTCTCCGTGTCAATCGCGCTGATCGTGTCGGAATTCGCATTCGCCACGTACAACGTCCGGCCATCCCCGCTCAGGGCGAGACCCGATGGATGCAAACCGGTCGCAATCTCTCTCAGTTCCCGATTCTGTTTCAGGTCAATGACCGACACCGTCCCCGATAACGCCGCCCCGCGCTTGTCCACCCGCACCGGTGTCCCGTACGAGTCCGCCGTCCGATCGGTCACCCCCGGCGGACGCCCCCCCCAATTCGACACATACGCCCGCTGTCCGTCAGGCGACACCACCACATCATACGGCGCAATCCCGACGGGAATTTCCCGAATCAATTTGTCCGATCCCAAATCCACCAGCGCCAGGCTGTTCTTCAATGAAAGACAAACCAGCGCCGTCGTTTCGTCCGGTGACAAAGCGAGCCCGCACGGGTTCGAGTAGCCGCTCCCGCCTTTGCCCAACAGCGTGGCTTTGCGCGTGAACGTCAGCGATCCGCTCGGCCATACATCGCCATCCCAAAGCGCGTTGTAGCTTCCCGTCACGTACACCCGCGTCCCGTCTCGACGGACCGCGATGCCATGAATCGACCCCCCCTCCGAAACCACCACCTCCTGCCGAATCTTCCACGTCTGTGGATCCACCATGAGGACCCCCCGATCGTACTTCACGAACAGATTCTTTCCGTCCATCGCAAGCGCCAGATCGATCGCTCGACCGCTGAACGTCAGGGTATCGCCCGCCGGGTGTATCAACTGCGTTGTGGGAACCAGATACGTTCCGTTCGTTCCGGGACCTACCTGACCGACTTCTTGCCCGGAAGCCGTGATGACGAAAAGAGTCGCGATAAAGGCCAAGCCACCCCGAATCACAGTCATGGCCGTTACACTACCGCCCTCGCTTCAGAATTCAATGCCGAATTGTACAACCGCAACTCGCTGTGAACTAAAAACTTAGAACGCTCAACCCGCCCGCAAAAAATTCACCAACACACACCGAAAAACACCCTCAAATCTCTCGGCTCCCTCCGCATCATTGGCCAGTTATTTGCTCTGCTCTACTTGAGCGCCAAGCCCTTGTGCCTGGATGAGATAGCTCGCGAACTGGCCGTCAGCGAAGCCAGCGTCAGCGCGACCCTCCGCCAGCTCAAAGCATGGGCCGTCGTCAGGCGCGTCCGGGTAAACGGTGATCGCAAGGACTACTACGAAACGAACACGGATTTCGGCACGAGGCAGCGCCACGGGACGGCTGTGCAGCCCCGTGATTGACCTGTTGTTGTAGTGGCTCCCGACCGAGGTCGGGAGGAGGCGTACCCCATAACGAGCATGCACGTTCGTCAGCCGACGGGCGGAAGTCGCAGGCGTTCCGAAGTTTTGCGCGGAATGCACCTGAATGGCGGCAGCTTGTCCGGAAATGTATCGCCCGCCGCGACTTCAGGCCTTCTCGATCCGATGGTACATGAAAACGCTGAATCCGAGGAATCTCTTTCCCGTCCGCTCCCCGGCCAGCGTCAGGCCGTCGCGCCGGTAATACTTCAACAACCTTCTCCGCGTCTGGTACAGCGTGTGACCCCAGAATCCGCTGAACCGTCGTCCCGTCACCCGGTATTGCCACGTGTTCAGAATGGATCCCAGGCCATACAAACGCATGCGGATACTCGGTCCGCTCACAATGTACCGCAGGAAATAACCGAACCCGTGGTAGCACATATATCCTCGCGCGCCCGACTTGAGGACTCGCCCGACCTCCCGCATCGCTTGCGATTCGTCCGTGTACGGAATGGCAACATTGGAGATCAATCCGTCACACACCTCGTCGCAAATCGGCATGTACTCCGCCATCCCCAAAACCACGCACAGCCCGGCGCGCCGACACGTCCCCAGCGCCCTCTCATCCACATCCAGTCCGATGGCCTCGCACCCATCTCGTGCGAGCTGACGCAGGTCTCTCCCTTTTCCGCAACCGACGTCAACCACAGCGCTTCCTCGCGGAAATTCGTCGTACGCATTCGGCAGGGTGTAAGCGTCCCACGCGAACTGGTCGGCACTGGTCACGCCGCAATTCATAGGCGAGCCCCGCGCCAAACGCAAGACTCCCGCCCATGAACCTGAAGCAACGCGTCTTCCGCAACAGCTCCCTCGAGATGCTCAGCAAAGTCGTCGGAATCGCCGCGGGCATCTTCCTCTCGCCGTACCTCATTCACAGCCTCACGAAGGAAACCTACGGCCTGTGGGTATTGATCGGCTCCGTCGTGGGCTATTTCGGATTTACCGATTTCGGCGTGCGCATCGCCGCCGGCCGCCTTATCGCCTACTACCGCGCCCGCGAAGACGCCGCCCGGGTCAATCACACGATCAATTCCTGCCTCGTCATGCTCTCCGCATCGGGTCTCGTCGTCACGGCGTTGACGTTCTGGCTCTCGCCGTATTTCGCCCGTCTCTTCCACATCGGCCCGAGCGTCCTCCACGTCTCCGCCGCCGTCTTCGTTTGCGGCGTGGCCGTCGCCATCGGCCTGCCCCTGACGGTCTTCGAAGGTTGCCTCGCCGGCTACGAACGCTACGATCTCATTAATCTCGTCGAGATCGTCATGATCGTTGCCCGTGTCGCCGTGACCGTCTGGATGATGCAACTCGGCTACGGCATCCTCGCGCTGGCCATCATCAACCTCGCTCTCACCGTGGCCGGCGGCGTCATGAAATTCCTCCTCTGCCATCGCGTGTTCAAGTCGATGCGCGTGGCCTTCGAACACCTCGACCGCGCCACGATCCGCGAAACCTATTCCACCAGCATCTGGTTCCTCATCCTCGCCGTTTCCGTCCGCATCAGCTTCTTCACTGACAACGTCGTGATCGGCTATTTCCGCTCCACGGGCGAAGTCGCCATCTATTCCATCGCCGGCCGGCTCGCCCAGTACGCCCTCGTCGGCGTCCACGCGTTCAACCTCGTCCTCATGCCCGTCGCCGCCGCGTACGACGCTCACGCCGATCTCTCCAAACAACGTCAGTTGCTCCTGCTCGGAACCCGCGCGTCCTTCGCCGCCGCCATCTTCATGGCCACCATCTTCCTCGCCTACGGCGGACAAATCATTCACATCTGGGTCGGCGCGGGTTTCGAGCAGGCCGCCGTCGTCCTCGCAATTCTCACCCTGCCTCTGGTGACCCAGTCGTCGCAAATGACGACTCTGATGGTCCTCCAGGGAATGGCCAAACATAAAAACCTGAGCCTGATCTATCTCACCGAAGCCATCGCGAACCTCCTCCTCAGCCTGATCCTCGTGCGACCGCTGGGAATGATCGGCGTGGCTCTCGGCACCGCCCTGACCAGCACGTTCAGCAGCCTGATCGCGCAACCCATCTACGTCTGCCGCGTGCTCTCGCTCGGGTACGCCGATTACTATCGCAAAGCGTTTCTCCCTGTCCTCGCCGCAACCGCTCCATTGGTCGCCGTGATCGTCGGCTTCCAATATGTCTGGCTGCCGCAGAAGTTCATCACCATGGCCGTCTTCTGCATCACATGCGCCGCGCTCTACTTCGGCGCCGTCTACCTGTTCTTCTTCACCAAACGCGGCCTGACCCGCGAAAGTTTCGCTTCGTGACACACTCCGCTTCCTTCGCCTGCCCGCGTTGCCTCGGTCCTCTGACCGCGACACCCACGGCTCTGTCATGCGCCACCTGCAGCCAGACCTTCCCGTACTCCAACGGTGTCCCGAACTTCGGTGTGAAATCCGATTACTATTACGGCGAATTCCCGCAGCCCGAAATGCAGTCCCTCGTCGACACCGCTGTCCGCGAGGGTAGCGTCAGGGCCTTCGACCACGCGCTCCGCGACAAAACCGAGGAATGGCGCCACTACTTCCGTCATTACGCAACCGACGAGACGCGCGCCGCCTGGCAATTCCTCCTGCACCTTCCCGAAAACGCCAGCGTGCTCGATATCGGTTGTGGTTGGGGCAACCTGTCTCTCTCGCTGGCCCGCAACTTCGCCGCCGTGTACGCGCTCGACATCATGCCCGAACGCGCCGTGATCGCCTCCATCCGCGCCCGCGAGGCCGGCTTGCCCAACGTCACCGCCCTCGCCGGGGGCAATGCCCCCCACCTGCCGTTTCCTGACGAGTCCCTGGATGTCGTCGTCCTCAACGGCGTGCTCGAGTGGGTGCCGGTCTCCTACCCGAACGTCTCCGACCCCCGCGAAGCGCAACTGCGGTTGCTGCGCGATATCGTGCGCGTCCTGAAACCCGACGGCCAACTGTACGTCGGCATCGAGAACCGGATCGGTTACGGCTACTTCCTCGGCAAACCCGATGAACATTCCCGGCTCAAGTTCGCCACGCTCCTCCCCCGCTCCTGGGCCAATCGCTATTCACGCGCGAAACGCCACGAACCGTATCGCACGTACACCTACACCTGGCGCGGCTACCGCCAATTGCTCCGCGACGCCGGCTTCGCCAACAGCCGGTTCTACTGTCCATTCCCCGAGTACCGCGAATTCAATGAATTGATCGACCTCGACGATCCTCAGAACCTCGCTCGCGCTCTGCAACCGACATCCTTCCTCGGCCGTCTCGGCATGCAATTGTGCAAACGAGTCAACGTCTTCCGGGAATTCGCTCCCAGCTATTCCATCGTCGCTTCCAAGATCCACGGCTCGGACCGCTTCATCGATCGTCTCCTCCACCATGTCAACGTCAGCGCCTCCGACGATGGCCACCTGCGCGTCACTCGCACGGCCGCAACACTGCTGTTCACACCAAACGCCGTCATCCGTCTCCCCCTCACGGAGCGGGCTCGTCAGCGCATGGACATCGAAGCCGACAATCTTCGCGCCCTTCGCTCCGAACCGCAGCCGCTCGTTCCCGATCTGATTACGGAAGGGCGGTTCCAACGACAGTCTTACCTTGTCACCCGCGCTTTGCCCGGCGTCCCCGGCGCAACACTCGCCCGTCGTCCACGCAATCTGCCCGCGATCCTCCGACAGGCGGCTGAATTCATCACGGAATTCCACCGGAAAACGTCCGTGGAACACACCGGCTCCGACGAATGGCTGCAACAGAATTTCGACTGGCTCGTCGATTATGTCGCAACGCTCGGCCCGGATATTGCCGAGTTGAAAACTCAGATCCGCCACGACCTGTTGGGCTCGCGTGTCCTGACCGTCACGGCCCACGGCGATTTCAGCCTGCAAAACCTGCTCTTCGATCCGCGCTCACAACGACTGACCGGCGTGGTTGACTGGGACCTGACCGATACCAATGGTTGGCCCGGTCGGGATCTCCTGCACCTGTTCGCCGCGCGTGAGTACGAAGCTCGCGGCGGCATCTTCAATGAAGCCGTGCTGGCCGCCCTGAAGCGCCTGCGGGACAATCCGGGGCTCGAGCGCGACCTGTTCTCTTCCTATCTCACCGCATTGAACCCCGAACCGGAACAGGTCGTGTGGGCTGTACAGCGCTACCTGCTCCGCAACATTTTCGACAAACACGAATACGGCGACAAACAAATCGCCCCTCTCATCGCCAACCTGCCGGCCGACCTCGCCACCGCGAGGCTCCTCACACAAGAATGTATCGCCATCGCCCGTTCGACGGCGCCAAAGGTTCGCCCGAAAGATGTCCGCGTTCCGCCTGCGCGCCTGCAGGAACTCGCGCAGGAACTGGGCGATTATACCGGCGAACCGGTCGATCATGTTGCCGCGCGACTGAAAGAGGAGCTCCATGAACTCGGCGGCCGCATCGCCGCCGAGTGGAAGCGGAAGCGACCGGTCACGAGTGGTCAAATTCAGCAGTTCTACCAGGAAACTGACGCCTATTTGTACGAACTGCTCATCGACGGCGAAAGTCCATTTCGCGCCCAAACTCGCGAGGCCATCCTCCACGCCCTGCGCGCTGTCAACGCGCATCGCGTATTCGAGTTTGGCGGCGGCATCGGCACGGATGCACTGTGGTTCACCGGCGTGGGTCTCGAATGGACCTACTACGATCTGCCGGGGGGACAGACGTCCCGGTTTGCCGCGTGGCGCTTTCGCAAACGCCAGCTCCCCGTCACCGTCGCGACGCATCCCGGCCAAACGCAGGCCCACGATGCCGCGGTCAGTGTCGAGGTTTTTGAGCACGTCCCGAATCTCCTGAACACCCTGCAGGCGATCAATCGCGCATTGCGGCCGGGCGGCCTGCTGATCTTCACCGAAAGCTTCGGCAAAACGGAACAGCATCCCTTGCACCTCACCCGCACCGCCATGCAAGGCCGTTTCCTGAACGAATTGGTCCGCGCCGCCGGATTCGATCCTGTGCTCCGCTTCGGTCCCGGGGATTCCCTCTACCGCACCACCAAATGCCGTGAGTCCACAGCATTCGATTGGCTCCGCGCCGCCGGTTTGATTTGCGGGCGCGTGGTGCGGAAGGCGCCGGTCAAACTGTGGAGAACCCTGTCGCCCCGAGCCGCCACCGACCAGGCGAAATGCAAAACGTGCTGAGCCCGAATCAAACGGAACGATTGCCCCAATTGGATTTCCTCCGCGGAATCGCCATCCTGCTCGTGCTCGGCCGGCATCAACCCGTGTACCCGGGCGAGGCTGGCCGGTCCTGGTTCCGATTCGTGCCCGCGCTGCTCTCCCGGTTCGGCTGGACGGGTGTTGACTTGTTCTTCGTGCTCAGCGGATTTCTCGTCGGCGGCCTGTTGTTCAAGGAAT
>DATJWQ010000035.1:0-67160 GCA_035501175.1 Verrucomicrobiia bacterium
ATGTTCGGCGAGCCACTCGACGTATCCGTGAAGGTCACGGCAAGCGGCGCTGCTCCCGAGGTCGGGCTGGCAGTGAAATTGGCCGTCGGAGCAGTTCCCACCACCGTCAACGTCGCGGTGCCGCTGTTGACCACGCTGGCGCCGTTAGACACGATGACCGAGTATACCCCGGCGTCGCCCAACAACGCGTTGGAGATGACCAAGGTCGCGTTGTTGGCCGTGGCATTGATCACGTTGGTGCCGTTCAGCAACCATTGATAGGACGGATCCGGAACGCCGGTGGCCGCGACATTGAACGAAGCCATTGTGCCCGCCGTGACCGTCATGCTGACCGGGTTGGTCAGAATGTTCGGCGCCAGTTGCGGCACCCAGCCGTTCAACCAGCAGGTAGGAGACAGAGCACAAGCCAGTCTTGAATCGCCATTGGTGAGGATGGTCCCGTTATAGGTCACGTTGGAGCCGGTGAGCAGATCGGTATTCCCGTATTCCCACCAGCGCAGGTTCGGACAGCCTGAGAGATCCGATGCGGTCCAGCCCACGACATTGCTGTCGATCTGGCAATTGATGAACGCTGCGTTCCCATCGCAGAAGCCGAGAGCCCGGGCGAACGTTGTGCTGGTCACGTTCGTTCCGGTCCTGGTGAGCTGGCAATCCACAAAGTCCAAGCCGTTGCTGCCGGCCGTGGTACGCGGCTGCGTGATGGACGCACTACCGGTCACCGTGCGGATTTCGCAGTTTGTGGCGAATAGAACGCCGACGCCCCAGATGAAGTCGGTGTCGCCCTTGATCAGGCTCTTGTAGAAGTAGGCCTGCGAACTGACATCGTTGATGAGGATCGTGTCCTGATAGCTCGAGACAACCGCATTGTTCAGGATGAACCGCGCGGCTCCCGTGTTCACCATGATCGCCTCGGCCTGTGAACCGCCTTTGGGCGTCATATTGGTCACGGTCATGTTCTCGACGGCGTTATCGTTCGCGTTGATCTTGAACGACGGGCGGGTTGCCGTGCTGCCGTTGAGAGTATTGTTGTTGGGATATCCAACCATCGTCATCGTCCGTTCCTGACCGCGGAACGTAACGTTGTTCTTGGTCTTCGTGTCCACGATTTCCGTATACAAGCCATTCCGAACACTGATGAGCGTGTACGTCGTATTATTGGCCGGTAGCGAATCCAATGCGCCCTGGCAGGTGCAGAAGTCACC
Organism: Verrucomicrobiia bacterium; assembly: GCA_035501175.1. Lineage (GTDB taxonomy): Bacteria > Verrucomicrobiota > Verrucomicrobiia > Palsa-1439 > Palsa-1439 > Palsa-1439. The sequence continues at coordinate 1,203 of DATJWQ010000035.1, forward strand.
ACTTCCATCCGCGGCCACCACCACATTATTCGGGTTGGCCGGGCCCATCGGCTTGGTCGTGAAGACCCATCCGTTGGTGGTCGTGATGCCCGCAAAGAATGCGCCATTGGTATCCATGATCGTATTCGGATCCACGGTCACGTAGTACGTTTGGTTGGAACTCAACACGCCGTGATCGGGATAGATTTGCACCGTGCTGCCGTTAATGATGACCGGATAGGCGTTGAACACCTCGGTTCCGATCGTTCGCGCCTGCACCGCGCCCAAGCTTGTGTCGATCGTGTCGACCGGCGTTGTGCTATTGGTCGAATCATAGATGCTAATCTTGCCCGCGCCGCTGAGAGCCGGCGTCTGGCTGAACGTGATAAACAGCGGCGTGTCGTAGCACCAGTTAACGGCACCGTTGACCGGCGACAAGGTAGCGGTCATGGCGGAGTCAACCGTCAGCGTGGCGTTACTGCTGGTCACGCAACCGGCAGCATTGCATACCTGCACGTTATAGGCGCCGTCATTAGCCGGTACGGCGCTGGCAATGCAGTAGGTCGAGTTCGTGGCGAAGTTGATTGCGTGATTGTTGAAGAACCATTGATACGTCGGGGCTGGTATGCCATTGGTCGAAACCACGGAGAAGCAGGCGCTCTGGGTCGTCGTCACCACAAGGCTCACCGGTTGTGTTTGGATGGCCGGAGTGATGATCACGTGCAACGTCGCACTGTTCGTCGCGCTCCCGGCAATATTGTCGGCGATCAGCGTATAGACAAACCCATCTTGTGAGTACTGCACGTTCGTGAGAATCAACGGCACATCGGTTGCACCGGGGATATCAACACCGTTCTGCTGCCACTTGACCGTCGGTTGCGGGAAGCCGGCGACCGAGGCATTAAACGACCCGTTATTACCCTGGATGACGGTCTGATCCATCATTCCACTGATACTGGGCGGGACGGGATTTGTAGAAACTGTCAACGCCATGCAGTTGGTGGCAACCCCGGCGCTGTTGGTTGCGACGAGGCAGTAATTGCCACTGTCGGCCGATTGCGCGTTCTGGATGGTCAGCGAACTCGTGGCCGTCCCGGAGAAGGTGCCGCCGTTGCCGGTAGGACCATCGACGATGCTCGAGCCATTGAACTGCCAGTACACGCCAGGTACGGGGACACCGGTTACGGTGGCGCTGATGCTGATCGTATCCCCGAATTCGTGGACAACCTGGTTCGTGGGGCCAATCATCCCGGGCACGACCGGACGGAAGGTGACCGCGAGGATGCCGGCAGAGGCCAATTGCGACGTATCCCAAAGTTTGCTCGGATCCAACTGCGGCAGATTGACGGTCGTGAAGGTTCCGGCCTGGGTGCCGACGAAAAGTTGATACTGGTCCCCGATGTTCAACGCGGCAACTCCGTTCGTGATCACCGTCAACGTGCCCGCATCGGCGAGCGTTCCCACAACGTTGATCTGATCATTGCTGGTCGTCTGGCTGTTATCGAGCTTGAGAACCGTTGTCGAACCTGAAGCGAGTGTCAGGCCATTGGATACGGTAAGTGTACCGACCGTGGTGCCATAGCCGCCGGACAACGTTCCGCCGGACGCGAACGCAACGCCGCTCGCAATGGTGCCAAAGCCACTGATTATGCCCGAGGTATTGGTAATGCCACCCGAAACGGTGAGTACGCCGCCGGACATGACGAGCGAATTCCCCGCGCCGGCGAGGATGACGAACGTGGTATTGGACACGGTCCCGTTGCCACCAACAATTAACGAGTTGCCCTGTCCGGTCGCATTGCCAATGAAGAGTTTCTGACCGCCAAGGTTCCAGAGACCTCCGCCTTGAACTGTTGCAGTGTTGTTCGACGAGCCGGTCGACGAGCCAAGGCTGCCGACGTTTTTGATGAACAAACTTCCGCTCGAGTCCAACAACAGAGAGTTAAAGTAGCCGCTATTCCCCAATTGGATCGTGCTGAGGGCGACCATCGAGCCCGAATTCGAGATCACCAGCGAATTGAACGCCGAGCCGCCGCCATTACCAACAGCAATTGTGCTCGCGTTCGACCAGGTTGAGTTCGGGCCGCTGACCACGACTTTGGAACCGTTGGCGCCGGTGCCATTCGCAATGACCAGATTACCACCGGCGACAAAGCCGTTGGTGAGGATAAAGGTGGCGGGTCCATTCCGTCCGACCATGAAACGAGCATTGTTGCCGCTATTGGTGCAGAGGATTTGTCCGCACGTGGCGTACACAATCGAGGTTCCTTGCTGGCCGAAGACGAATCCTGATGCGCTGGAGGTATTGCCGCTAATGGCCGCAAAGATGTTCGTGCCGAAATCCAGTGTGACGATCAATGTTTGACCGCCTGCCGCCGAACCAAATAGTAATGTCCCGATGTTGCTGATGTAATTGTTGGTGAGAGGCAGGTCGTAGGTGCCGGTGAGTGTGTAGCTCGCGGTGTCGTTAAGTCCCGGTGGTCCGGTGACAGGGTTCCAGGCATTGGGGTCGTTGAAAGCCGACCCGGTTGTATTGGTGAAAGTGTACGAGGCCGCGCGGCTGTTGGCCGCACCCAGTAACAGACCCAGCACAAGGATCAGTGTCACCACCAAACGGTGGAAAAGTTGGTAAGAGGTTGGTTTGGTTCCGGGCAGATGGCTGATTATCTTCATAGTTCTTCCCTTCGAAGCTTTGGCTGAACAAACCCGGGGTGGAGGCTAGCAATTTCAAGGAATTGGGTCAATTTGGGCAACGCGCAAAAACCATTGAAAAACGCGCATCGCCACTCCGGGCAGATTCCGGGACACGCTCCGGATGTCGTGGTAACCAGTAGCCAACCAGGTGGTCAATTCACCCGATACGGTTTCATCCGGAACTGACGTCTGGTCAGGTGTTAAACTTGAAAAGGACGCCCAGCCGACTACAATCGCGGAATCGTGAGGAACAAAAACTGGCGCGTTCTCCTCGTTCTCGGCTGGTACGATTATCGGCTTCAACGCGGGATTGAACAATACGCACAAGAGCACGGCTGGCATTTGTCGCCCCAGGTCACACGAGAGAAGGTCATCCCCTGGGGCTGGGACGGGGACGGCATCCTCGCCTGGCTCAGCGCGGGAGATGACCTGGCGGAATTTGTCGTCCGCGCGCGCAAACCGACGGTGGACTTCAGTTTTCGCCGGCCCAACTTGAGATTTCCCCGCGTGCTCTACGATCACGCGCAAGCCGCGCGGTTGGTCGCGGAACATTTCCTCACGCGCGGCTTCACCAATTTTCTGTTCTACACTGACGAGAGGAACTGGTCATTCGAAGAGCGGGGAGCCGCTTTCATGGAATGCCTGCGAGAGGCGGGCCACTCGTGTCGTTGGCTGCGGCGGCGTCAGCCATCCTCTGGCGACCAACAGGCTCGATATGAAGAATGGCATCGCAAACGACGCTGGTTGGTGGCGGAGCTGAAGCGTATGCCCAAACCCGTGGCGGCGTATGCCGGGGGTGACTGGATGGCCATGGACCTCCTCGAAGCCTGTCAGGACGCGCACTTGCGCGTGCCCGAGGAGGTCGCGATCGTCGCTCCGGACAATTCCTTCCTGGCCGTCGAATCCATGTCGACCCCGATTTCCAGCGTCGAGCCCAACCTGGAAACCATGGGATACCGGGGCGCGGCATTGCTCGATGATCTGATGAACGGCAAGCCGCCGCCGAAACAGCCCATCCGCGTGCCGCCGCTGGGCGTGATTGTGCGCAAAAGCAGCGATATGCTCGCCGTCAATCACGCCGGGGTCGCCGGCGCCCTGCGATTTATGTGGCAGAATTACCATGATCCCATACACGTCGGCGATTTGGCGAAGGCCGCCGGAATGTCGTTACGCGGTTTCCAGAAGGCCTTTCAGGAGCATATCGGCCGGTCGCCCCGGGACGAACTTCATCGCGTCCGGATTGGCCACGCCAAAGAGCTTCTCACCTTGACCGGAAAGAAGACCGAAACCGTGGCCATGGAATGCGGTTACCCAAACCTGAACAGTTTCTGGGTTTCATTTCGGAACGCGACCGGAATGTCGCCGGCGCAATATCGCAGGGAATTCGGTCATCTACGGTAAGGTCGCGACTCGAGACCAATCCAGACCTTGATGCTCGTAGAACCACGTGCGCGCGCAGCCGATCAGGCTTTTCACATCGCCCAACATCTGGTAAAGGATTGGCACCATGCAACGTGCTTCCGATGGGACCGTCTGTGCGCGGACAAACCGCGGCTTCCATTTATGGTCAATCAGTCGCAATCTCCATATAATATATATGCTGATGGTTTTCGCGGGACCGGCGCTGTCGGCCCGGGCGGGCGATTTCCAGATGCCGAAGATCAAGGAACCCGGGTTCCACGCGGCGGTCATGAATCTCGCCGACTCCGGCGGCGTTGGCGACGGGCGGACGCTCAATACCGGGGCTATTGACCGCGCTCTCGCGTCGCTCGCCGCCAAAGGCGGGGGTACGTTGGTGATTCCACCGGGCATCTGGTTGACGGGCCCGATCCATCTCCGCAGCAATATCGACCTGCATCTGGAAGCCGGCTCGCTCCTCCAGTTCACCTCCGACTTTCGGCAGTATCCGCTGATCGTGGTTGACGTCAAAGGCGAGAAGGACGTCCAGTCGACTTCCCCGATTTCCGGCGAGAACCTGGAGAACATCGCCATCACGGGGCGGGGCGTGATTGATGGCGCCGGCGCGGCATGGCGACCGCTGAAGAAATCCAAGGTGACGGAGGCCGAGTGGAAAGCGCAAATGGCGACGGGATTTGTCGACGCCAGTGGCAGCACGTGGTGGCCCAGCCGCGAAGCCAGCGAGGGTGGACGGCTCGTGCGACAGTTGCTCACCAGGAAATCCTTCAACCTCGGCGACTACGAGCCCGCTCATCAATTTCTGCGGCCCAAGCTCCTCAAGCTGTTGAATTGCCGGCGCATTCTGCTGGAGGGGGTTACATTCCAGAATTCGCCCAACTGGACGTTGAACCCGACGTTATGTGAAGACCTGACAATCCGCGGCGTCACGTCCCGCAATCCGGACTTTGGACAGAATACGGACGCTCTGGACGTCGAGTCCTGCCGCAACGTGATCATCCGCGATTCCACGTTCGACGTGGGCGACGACGGCATCTGCCTGAAATCGGGGCTGGACGCCGCTGGCCGTCGTATTGGCGTCCCGACGGAAAATGTGTGGATTGATGGCTGCGCCGTGTATCACGCCCACGGCGGATTCACGATTGGCAGCGAGATGTCGGGCGGGGTGCGGAACATTCATGTCAATGATTGCCTGTTTATGGGGACTGACATTGGGCTGCGCTTCAAGAGCACCCGTGGCCGCGGTGGAATCGTCGAAAAGATCTACATTTCCAACGTGCGCATGACGGACATTCTCGGCGACGCGATCAACTTCAATATGTATTATGGCGGCAGGCCCCCCCTCGATGCGAAGGGCGAGCTGAAGGAAGGCGAACAGGAAAAGGTGGCCGTGGACGAGGGCACTCCGCAGTTTCGGGACATCCACATCGAGAATATTGTTTGCCGGGGCGCACGGAACGCCGTGGTGCTTCAGGGACTTCCCGAAATGCCGATCCGCGACATCTGGTTGCGAAATGTCTCGATCACGTCGCAGGACGGCATGATGTGGATGGACGCGGCGGATATCCATTGCGACAATGTCGACATCATCAACAGCCGCGGCCCCGTCCTCACGGTGTATGACACGAAGGATGCGGTGATCGATCATTTGACGTATCCCGCCGGGGCCGAGGCACTCGTCAAATCGCAGGGCAACGCCAATCGCGACATCGCGTTCAAGAACACCGACATCAAGGCTGCCGCGAAGGATTTCCTGCTGATCAATGGCGCCACCGCCGAGGCGTTTCACGTGGAGTGAGTCCGGGAGAGGCGTCATGAAGATCAACGGATTTCGTCACGCGGTCATGGCCGTAGCGCTCACAGTCACGTTCGCGTCCTGCCAGTCCATTCCGAAGCCGAAGACGCCGGCGACGGAAACCAAGGAACAGCGCGACGAACGGATGCAATGGTGGCGCGAGGCGAAATTTGGCATGTTCATCCACTGGGGCGTATACGCGGTGCCGGCGGGGGTTTATCACGGACAACCAAGTCATCATGCGGGCGAATGGATCATGTTCGACGACAAGATTCCCGTAGCCGAGTACCGGCAGTTCGCCCGACAGTTCGATCCCATCCACTACAATCCCGACGCGTGGGTGAAGCTCGCCCAGGAAGCCGGCATGCGGTACATGGTCATCACCGCCAAACACCACGATGGGTTCGCGCTGTTCCAGACAAGCGCTTCGGATTGGAATGCGATCGATGCTACGCCCTATGCCGATGACTTGATCAAACCATTGGCGGAAGCGGCGCGCCGGCACGGGATGAAGTTCGGGCTGTACTACTCGCAATCGCAGGACTGGGTGAATCCCGGCGGCGCGAAAAATCACATGCCCGATGGCGACGGCTGGGACGACGCTCAGAAGGGACGTTACGACGATTATCTCAAGAACGTGGCGATACCCCAGGTCCGCGAAATCCTCACGCAGTATCAGCCCGATATCCTCTGGTGGGACACGACACGGATGATGACGCCCGAACGGGCCAAGCCGTTGCACGACCTGCTGGCGTTGCGCCCTGGAATCATCACCAACAACCGGCTCGGCGGCGGGTACGCCGGGGACACGGAGACGCCCGAACAGTTCATTCCCGCTGCGGGTTATCCCGGCCGCGACTGGGAAGCCTGCATGACGATGAACGATACGTGGGGCTACAAGAGCAACGACACCAACTGGAAGTCCACCGAAACGTTGCTTCATAATTTGATCGATATCGTCAGCAAAGGCGGCAACTACCTGCTCAATGTGGGCCCGACAGCCGACGGGGTGATACCGCAAGCGAGCATCGAGCGCCTGCATCAGATCGGCGCGTGGATGAAGGTGAACGACGAGGCGATCTACGGAACCACCGCCAGCCCGTTCCATCGTCAACTTCCGTGGGGACGATGCACGCAGAAGCCAGGGCGTTTGTACCTGCATGTGTTCAATTGGCCGAAAGACGGCCGGCTGCTCGTGCCCATCGGCAATTCCGTGACGAAGGCTTACCTGCTCGCGGCGCCGCAAGAAGCATTGGCGACCAGCCGCGTGGAAGACGGCGTGGTGATTCAATTGCCCGGCTCGGCACCCGATCCGATCGCCTCGGTTGTGGTTGCGGAGGTCGACGGGAAACCGGATGCGCTGGCGCAGCCGATCACGGCCTTCGACGACGGCAGTATCCGGCTGAACGCCGCCGATGCCGACATTCACGGTTCCACCGTGAAACTGGAGGGACGCCGCGAAGCGAATATTGGTCAGTGGAGCAATGCGACGGATTCGGTGAGCTGGCCCGTGCGGATCAACATCGCAGGTTCGTACCTCGTAAGGATCGTTTACGCCTGCGAGACGAACACGGCAGGCAGCGCCTACACGCTGACCGTTGGCGACCAGGCGCTCCACGGTGAAGTCGCTCCTACTGGCGCCAAAGCGGACGTCTACAAGACCTTCCCGATCGGTGCGGTCAACATTGAGAAGCCCGGTGTGATCGAGGTCACGCTCCAGCCGACCAGCAAACCCGGCCCGACCGTGATGAATATGCGGACCGTGATCCTCGATCCACGCAAGAACCCGGGCGATGACGAGCCGCAATAGTAATCGGTTGGATCGCGCCGGGTTTGATCCGGCGGGATACGAAAACTTCTTTGCATCCCGACGCCATCGCATGCGAACATCCGCGCCATGACGCTGACGGAAGTACGCGATCTGCTGACCCGGTTCGACATTCGCCCGAGCAAGGCGCTGGGGCAGAATTTCCTCATCGACGGCAATATTCTGCGGATTCTGGTCGAGCAGGCGGACCTGCGGAACGACGAGACCGTGCTGGAGATCGGACCGGGATTTGGGGTGCTGACCGTCGAGCTGATTGCGCGCGCGCGGCAGGTGATCGCCATCGAGAAAGATCCGCGGCTTTGCCGATATCTTCGAGAGCAGCTCAACGGCGCCAAGCTGATCGAAGGCGACGCCGTGAAGGTGTTGGCGCAACCCGATTTTCACATCGCCGCGCCATACAAGGTCGTCTCCAACCTGCCCTACAGCGTCTCGACGCCGATTCTCGAACGGCTCGTCGAGCGGGAGGACAAACCGCGCGCGATGGTCTTGACCGTGCAGCGCGAGGTTGCCCATCGTCTCGCCGCCACGCCGCGGCACAAGGACTACGGGGCGCTGACCCTATTCACCCAACTGAGCTACCACGTCACGATCGCCCACATCATTTCCCCGCGATGCTTTTTCCCGGCGCCCTTGGTGGACAGCGCGGTCACAGTTTTGGAGCGGCGTGACCCGCGTGTGAAGCTGCGCAAGAACGCGCCGTTTCACGACATCGTGCGGGCGGGGTTCAGTCAGCGTCGCAAGATGCTGCACAAATTGCTGGCGCGCTTTGGAAATGTGGATCAGGCCTTTGCCGCAGCGTCCGTTCCGTCGACGGCGCGCGCGGAAGAACTCGCGCTGGAACAGTGGATCACGATGGCCAACGCGTTCGGGTCTGGCTCGTGAGGGCGGACTGACCTACTCGGTCGCAGCGGTCTGGGCAATCGGCGCAGGCGTTATGACCTGCGATTTCGGCGGAAGCCGGAGTTTGTTTTTGGCAGCCTTGCCTTCCTTCGTCTTCGGCCACCGTTTGGCGACGTCCTCGAGAATCTTGCGGCCGAACTTCAATTCTTCTCCCGAGCCTTCGCTGAAGTGGAAACCGATATAGAAGAGGTCCGCGGCATCCAGGGCCCTTTCCTTCTTCAATCGATCGAAGAGTTTGAATCCCTTGTCGGTAAGCAATGCCTGAAAGGAACGCAAGGCGCGGTCCTCGGCGCGCGCGTGCGGCGCGAGATCCTTGGCGGATTGCTTGATGTTGCACACGTTGAGCTCAAACCGCAATTCGTTGTCGACGGCATCGGACCGCATGACCTGCTTGAGGCAGTCTGCCGCCCGGGCCCATTTCCGTGCCTTCTTGTATTTCAAGCCGACATCCCGATACACGCCGTCCGCGAGCGCGGGATTCATGTTGCGCAGAAAATACAGCAGCGTCTCGTGGCGCGGCTCGCCGGCTTCGAGGGAACGGCCCGCCAACGCAGTGAATTTCTTCACCATCTTCTTGTCCACCGATTCGCTATGCGGTTTGAGGATCTTGGCCAAGCGCCAGGCCCGTTCGGCCTTGCGCTCCTTTGCCAACGCGGCCAGCAACAACTTCGTGGCGCCCTTGTGTCGGGCCAGAGCGCCGGCGGCAATTTCGCTGACCTGCATGTCCTCATGAGCCAGCAAATTCATCATCAGCCGGTTGGTCGCGGCGTTGTCGTTGGACGCAAGTTTGCGGGCGGCAAACGCGCGGACGCTTGGGTGCTTGCTCCGGAGCAGATTGCGCCATTGACTGTCGTACGATTTGCCGAGCGGGAGCTTCTCGATGATATCGAGCGCGTTCTGGACAACATTGGGATAATCCGGCTCTCCCAGATACTTGATCATCTGCCGCGCCACCTGGTTGAGTGCGGCATTTGCGTGCGTCAGGCCTTTAAGACCAATGAGCGCATTCCGGCGGATGTAGCCGAGGTTCTTCGGAGTGGTGTACTTCAGCAAAATCTTGAGGGCATCAGGCGCGCCGATGTATCCGATCAACAGCAAACACGACGTCAGGACGCGGTCATTCTTCCTTACCCGCGACGTGGTCATGAACTTCGCTACCTGCCGATGCAACGCGCCCCGCGTCTTCGGGTCCGCATCGCCAATGTGACGACGGACCGACTGGCAGGTTTCCTTGACCAGCTCAAAATCCGTGTCGAACAACACGTCGAGGATCAATTCCATTGCCTCGCGGTTGTGAATCCGCGCGAGAATGTCCACCAGCACCCGCTTCTGCTGCGGGTTGGCTTTGAGGAACTGATCGCGCAGACTGGACACGTTGTCGCCACCGGCGCTGGCGATGATCGCCGCGGCGCGGAGTTTCGTTTCGATCTCGGGAGCTTTCAGCAATGGCAAGACGTATGGCACAACGGCGCGTGTGCCAATTGCTTCGAATGCCTCCAGGACGTAACGGGTCAGCAGTTGATTGGCATCCTTGAGCGTGTCACCGAGAGCCTTGACCACCGCATCCTGCTTCGGCTTGAGTTCGGCGATGACCATGGCCGCCGCGCAACGGCGCATTCCATCGGGACTTTGCAACATGCCACAGATTGATTGGATGACCCTATCCATAAGACGGTAAGGTCTTAGAGTAGCAGAACTATCGTGCTCTTGCAATGTGTGCGCGGTTTTTGTACCATTTTCCAGGTGGCCTGTTGCCCGTGTGCAGAAGTGGTTCTTGTACAGCATTTTGGAATCGAGATTTGCATGAATTCATACTCGTTTGACAACCTCGAAAAGGTCTATCAGCAGCCTTTCTTCGACCTTATACAACAGGCTCGGAACGTATTTTTGCAGCATTGGCAGCGTAACGAGATCCAACTTTGCACCCTCCTGAGCATCAAAACCGGCGGGTGCAGTGAGGATTGCGCCTACTGCGCCCAGAGCGCCCGCTATCAGACTGGTGTCGAAGCGGAACGGTTGATGTCCACGGAGGAAATTCTCGAGGTCGCCCGCAACGCGCGCGCCAATGGCTCGACACGATTCTGCATGGGGGCGGCCTGGAAGGGTATTCGCGAAGGAACCAGCAGCTTCAATTCCGTCCTCGAAACCGTGCGTGCGGTCAGCCAATTGGGCATGGAAGTTTGCGTCACACTCGGCGAGCTTACAGACGAGGCGGCGCAACAATTAAAGGATGCCGGCGTCACTGCGTACAACCACAACCTCGATACCAGCCGCGAGTTCTACGGACAGATTATCACGACCCACACGTTTCAGGACCGGCTCAATACAATCGGAGCTGTGCAACGCGCCGGTATGTCCGTGTGTTGCGGCGGGATCATTGGCATGGGCGAATCCGTGGCGGACCGGCTGCGGATGTTGGAGGAGCTCACGAAGTTTGACCCGCCGCCGGAGAGCGTGCCGATCAACTGCCTGATGGCGATGCCCGGCACGCCGCTGGAGGATCAGCCGCCGGTGGACGTGTTTGCGCTGGCGCGGTTGGTGGCGACGACTCGCATCGCGTTGCCGCAGGCGAAGGTTCGCTTGTCGGCCGGACGAACGAGTCTCTCGCGGGAGGGCCAGGCCCTGTGCTTTTTTGCCGGCGCGAACTCGATCTTCTACGGCAACAAGCTGCTCACGGCTCAAAATCCCGAAGCCGACGCCGACCACGAATTGTTGCGCGAGCTGGGCCTGGTTCCGCAGCAACCGTTCTCCGATTCCGTGACGGCGGCCTCAGTGCTGGCGAGATAGCTGCGCGGCCGGCTGTCCGCCCAAGTGTTGATGAACGCAACCATCATAACCACGACCAATCCGGCCACCGGCGCGATCTCGCGCACGACCGTCATTCACCATTTCCACGTCGGCCTGTTTCTTCTCGCCATCCTCGCTACTGCGTTGATCTGCGCAGGTTTGCGCATGATTTTCTGGAACAAGGATTCGAACTGAGCCCATCAATCCGTTCCGAAATCCCCTGAGAAATCCGGCTTGCCAAGGCCCCTGCCGGTCGCTACACTAGGCTCGTTCGCCGCGCCGCGAGCTGAATAGGTGCCAGGCCGTATGACGCTCGAGGAACTGAGGATTCTCAGGGTGGTACAAGGCATCTTGGTGCGCAACTACGTTGACACCCAGAAGCTCGACGTGGAGGTTATAGGTTCATCCGTTTACATCGAAGGCGATTTCGTCGTGTTCGATTATCATCCCGGCCGCAAGAGAGACGATCACACCGAACAGGAATTGGGCATGCAACGCACGCTGCTGCACATCGAACAGCAGATCCGCGGCATGGGGGAAGTTACCTACCTGGAAATGAAGCTGCGAAACTGGGAACGCCACGGCATGCAGTGGGTGGCCAGACACCAATCGGTCGGATAATCACTATTTCGTCTTGTTACCGACGCTTTGTTCCGGACCAAAGCGTTCTGTTGCGAACCACTCCGCGGGCAGATGCGTGCCGTAATCTCCTTCGTACACTTCCAAGCGGGATTTCTCTTCCGAGGGCAGACTCTGGGCCGGTGGCACCCGCGCCGCCTCCATGCCGCGCGGCACCCACACGTCGGCAATCCGCTTGAAGCTCGTCACCGCAAACCGCCGCACGAGATTGTCGTTGGCGTCAAACGCCTCCGCCTTCAACAGCGCATAGTATTCCTTGTCGATCCACAATTTTACCCGGGCATACGGCTGGCCGTCCGCCCTGGTTTCGATGGCAAAACAATCGCGGCCACGCACACGATCTTCACCTTCGAGGAGTTTCGGGTTGGGCCAGCGGAGAAATGCCAGGCCAAGGTCGTAGTAGGTAAAGTTTGACCCCAACAAGGATCGTGTCCGCTGATTGCCCGTCAGTTCCCCCACCCCGCGCAGGTAGAACCTCGGTTCGCCGTGAACCGGCTGCACGATAAGCGCTTCGGTATTGCTGCCGCGGTAAAGCGTGCGCGTTTCCCCGGGCGTGTTCTCGACGAGAATCTCCACCGGGACCGGATCCGCGTCGCCGACGAACAAGCGCGCTTTCAACGAGAAATCCTTCTGGGGACGATTCGCCAGCACGCGCTCCAGGATCGCCTGCGCCGTTTGGTTCGTCGTGGCGGAATCGGCCAACGCCAGCGACGGGACCAATACCGCGAACCCGATAGCGAGAAAAATTCTCATCCCGCGCTGCTTGTAACGGAAAGCGCTTGCGGCGGCAAGCGTGCATTGTTAGCCTTGACAGAATGAAACCTCTTGACGGCATTCGGGTCGTCGATCTTTCGCGCATTCTGGCAGGGCCGTACTGTTCCATGCTGCTGAGCGATTTCGGCGCCGAGATCGTCAAGATCGAGAACCCGGACAAGGGCGATGACACCCGGGCGTATGGTCCGCCGTTTGTCGATGGCGAGAGCGTCTACTTCCTCAGCATCAATCGCGGCAAGAAATCGCTGACGCTCAATCTCAAGACGCCGGAAAGCCGTGAGATCCTCGCGAAGCTCATCCGACGATCCGATGTGCTGGTGGAGAACTTCCGCAAAGATTTTCTCCCGAGCATTGGTTTCGGCTATGACGAAGTGGCGAAACTGAATCCGAAGATCATTTACGCTTCCGTGACCGGCTACGGGCATACGGGCCCGTGGGCCGACCGGCCGGGTTATGATCTCGCGATCCAAGGACAGGGCGGCATTATGAGTCTGACGGGTGATCCGAATGGTCCTCCCTGCAAGACCGGCACGTCGCTGGCCGACATCACCGCCGGCATCTATGCGACGCTTGGCGTTTTGCTGGCGTTGCAGGCGCGCCAACGCACGGGCAAAGGCCAGAAGGTCGACGTCTCGCTCCTTGATGGACAGATTTCCTTTCTCACCTATCAGGCGGGCATCTATTTTGGCACGGGCAAATCACCGACGCGCAAAGGCAACAGCCATCCGACCATTGTTCCCTATGAAACATTCAAGGCCAGCGACCGCTATTTCAATCTGGCCGTGGGGAACGATCGGCTGTGGGTGCAGTTTTGCGACCTGATCGGCCGTCCTGATCTGAAGACGCACGAGAAGTTCGCCACCAATCCGAAGCGCGTCCAGAACCATGACGCACTTTATGCCACCCTCGAAAAGGTATTCGCCCAGAAAACGGCCGACGAATGGCTGGCGTTGCTCGAAAAGAGCGGGTTGCCGTGCGGACCCATTCTTTCCGTCGCGGAAGCGCTCGAACATCCGCAGGTGCGCGCCCGCGAGATGGTCGTCGAACGCCCACATCCGAAACTCAAGTCCGTGAAAATGACCGGCGTACCGGTGAAATTGTCGGACACCCCCGGCGAGGCCGGTGCCGCGCCGCCGCTGCTTGGCCAGGACACCCTGAGCGTGCTGCGGGAACTGGGGTACACGGGCGAACAGATCGCTGATTTCAAGAAGCGAGGCGTTATATGATCAAGGGCATCGATCATGTCGGCATCGCCGTGAAAAGCATCGACGAAGCGAAGAAGTTCTGGGTCGATACGCTCGGTCTAACGCTGTCCCACATCGAAGAAGTACCCGAACAAAAAGTGCGTGTCGCCATCTTGCGGGCGGGAGAGACAACGATCGAGTTGCTCGAACCCACTTCGCCGGACAGTCCCATCCAGCGCTTCATTGAGAAACGCGGGGAAGGATTGCATCACCTAACGCTTGAGACTGACAAACTTGCCGAGCGCCTGCAGAAACTGAAGAGCGCCGGTGTCGCGCTGATCAACGAACAACCGCGCATCGGTGCCGGCGGCGCGAAGATCGCCTTTTTGCATCCCAAGTCCGCCCATGGCGTGCTCGTGGAATTGTGTGAGCCCCATGAGTGAGCGCCGCGAAGAGCCCGGTAAGTTCCCGTTTACGCGTGGGATTCATGCGACGATGTATCGCGGCAGGCTCTGGACGATGCGCCAGTACGCCGGGTTCGGCACCGCGACGGAGACCAACAAGCGCTACAAGTATCTTCTCTCGCAGGGGCAGACGGGACTCTCCATCGCGTTCGATTTACCGACGCAGATTGGCTACGACAGCGACGATAAGATGGCCCTCGGCGAGGTTGGTCGCGTCGGCGTCGCCATCTCTTCGCTGGTGGACATGGAGCAGGTCTTCCGCGGGATCCCGCTCGACAAGGTGAGCACGTCGATGACCATCAACGCGACAGCATCCATATTATTGGCGCTGTATCTGGCCGTCGCCGACGAGCAAGGTGTGCCGTGGTCGAAAGTTTCCGGCACCGTGCAGAATGATATTCTGAAGGAATACATCGCCCGCGGCACTTACATTTTCCCGCCGCAACCATCGTTGCGGCTCATCGCCGACATCGTCGAGTTCTGCGCGAAGGAAGTGCCGGGGTGGAACACGATCAGCGTCGGCGGGTATCACATGCGCGAGGCCGGCTGCACCGCCGCGCAGGAGATCGCCTTCACACTCGCCGACGGAATCGCGTATGTACAAGCGTGCGTGGAACGCGGTCTGAACGTCGACGACTTCGCTCCGCGCATTGCATTCTTCTTCAATTGCCACAGCAATTTCCTGGAAGAGATCGCCAAGTTCCGCGCGGCGCGTCGGCTCTGGGCGCACATCATGCGCGACCGGTTCGGCGCGAAGAACGAACGGTCGATGATGCTGCGGTTTCACACGCAGACGGCCGGCTCGACCCTGACGGCGCAGCAGCCTGACAACAATGTGGTGCGCACGACCATCGAAGCGCTCGCCGCCGTGCTGGGCGGGACGCAGAGCTTGCATACGAACGCCAAGGATGAAGCCATCGCGTTGCCGACCGAAGAATCGGCGCTGCTGGCGCTGCGGACCCAGCAGATCATCGCCCATGAGTCCGGCGTGACTGCCGAGCCCGACCCGTTCGGCGGAAGTTATTATGTCGAGTCCCTGACCGACCAACTGGAGCAGCAGGCGCGCGAATACCTGAACAAGATCGACAACATGGGGGGGATGCTCAAGGCCATTGAGGGCGGCTACGTATACAAAGAGATTTACCGCGCAGCTTACGAACACCAGAAGGCCGTCGAGAAGAAAGAGAAGATCATTGTGGGCGTGAACGAGTTTGTCAGTGACAAGAAGTTGTCGTTGAAGACCCAGAAGATCGACCCCAAATCGGAGCCGCGCCGTCGTCGCGAGCTGGCGGCGCTGCGCAAAAAGCGTAACGCGTCGAAGGTGGAAAAATGTCTCACAACCCTAGACCGCGCCTCACATAGTTCTGAAAATCTGATGCCGATCATCATCGATTGCGTCCGCAATTACGTGACGGTCGGCGAAATCTGCAAGGTGCTGAGAGGAACATTCGGAGAGTATCGGGCGAGCCATTCGATATGAAAAGGCCGATTAAGGTATTGATTGCCAAGGCGGGGCTCGACGGCCACGAGCGCGGCGCGCTGGTCGTGGCGATGGGATTGCGCGACGCGGGGATGGAAGTCGTGTACACGGGCATCCGCAACACGCCGGAGCAAATCGTTCAAGCGGCGATTCAGGAAGACGTGAATGCGATCGGGCTGAGTTCGCTGTCGGGCGGGCACATGGCCCAGTTCACCCGGGTGATGGAACTGCTCGAGAAGGAGAAGGTGAAGGGTATGCTCGTGTTTGCCGGCGGCATCATCCCTGACGAGGATGTGAAGAAGCTAAAGAAGCTCGGCATTAAAGAGGTCTTCGGCCCGGGCAGTTCCATTGCCAGCATCGCCGAATTCATCAAGAAGAACGTGCAGCCGAGGTAAACGTGACGCGCCGTGAGCTTACGAATTTGCTGACGCGCCTGGAGGCGGGTGAACCACTCTCGCCGGGACTTTATGCGCGGACGGGCAAGGCGCGGATTCTCGGCATCACGGGTCCGCCGGGTGTGGGGAAGAGCTCGCTGATTGATCGCATGCTCGATGAATTTCGACGGCAAGGCCAGACGGTCGGGGTCATCGCCGTCGATCCAACCAGCCCGATCTCGGGCGGGGCGCTGCTGGGTGACCGGTTGCGGATGCAGCGACATAGCGCCGACAACGGCGTATTCATTCGGAGTCTGGCGACACGGCATCATCATGGCGGGTTGACCGATGCGACGCCGCAGATCATCCACGCGTTGGATGCGGCGGGATTCGACATTGTGATTGTGGAGACTGTCGGCACGGGCCAGGACGAAGTCGAGGTCGCGGAGGTGGCAGACACGGTTGTCGTCGTGCTCATGCCCGAGTTGGGCGATGAAATTCAGCGCGCCAAGTCGGGCCTGATGGAGATCGCGGACATCCTGGTGATCAACAAATCAGATTTGACGATTGCCGGGGCTCACCGCCAGAGCAGCCCCCATTCGAACGCCCGCAAATGGGAGCGACCGACCATTCACACATCGGCGAAGACTGGGGAAGGAATCGCGACTCTTTGTGGGGCAACCGGGGAGCATCACGCACATCTTGCGGCCTCGGGTGGGCTGGCCCGGCGGAGAGAGCGCGCGGCGCGATCCGAGGTAATTCGCCTGTTGCAATCGCGTCTCACGGCGTCTATACTTCGCGGATTGGAAGCACCACAGGCGCAAAACATTCTGACCGCTGTAGCACAAAGAAACCTTGACCCGTACGACGCGGTGCAGAAGCTGTCGGAAGGAATTTGGGGGAGCAAGAACAGGAGTCACAAACATGGCACCGCAAGTCGCCGCTGAAAAACCTCGCACCACTATGAAGGCTCTCGGAGAAACACGTCGTTACAAGAATTATATCAATGGACAATGGACGGAGTCGTCCTCCGGCAAGACGGTTCCCAATATCAATCCCGCCAACACGGACGACGTCGTTGGGCACGCGCCGCAATCGACGCGCGACGAGGCGAAAGCGGCGATCGAGGCGGCACAGGCAGCATTTCCGGGTTGGCGCAATACGCCCGCGCCGGCGCGTGGCCGCATTCTGGCGAAAGCGGTCCAGCTTTGCCAGGAGCGCAAGGAGGAGATTGCGCGCACGATGACGCGCGAGGAAGGCAAGATTGTCAGTGAGGCGCGCGGCGAAGTGCAGAAGAGCGTCAATCTCTTGGAGTACTACGCGGGCATGTCCTTTCGAGTGGAAGGGCGCACGTCCCCGAGCGAAATGCCGAGCACATTTGTGTATACGCTTCGGCAGCCGCTCGGAGTAGTGAGCTGCGTCACGCCGTGGAATTTTCCTTTTTGCATTCCCGTTTGGAAGACGGCGCCGGCGCTGGTGGCGGGCAACACGATTGTGTTCAAGCCGGCGACACTCACGCCCGGTTGCGCGGAATTGATGGTGAAGATTTACGAGGATGCCGGTTTGCCCAAAGGCGTCCTGAACATGGTTCACGGAAGCGGCAGCACGGTGGGCGACGAATTCGTGAACAACCGGGCCATTCGCGCCGTATCGTTTACGGGATCGTGTGAGACGGGCGCGCAGGTGGCGAAGCAGGCGGCGGCGCACCTGGCGAAGGTCACGTGCGAAATGGGCGGGAAGAATCCGCTGGTGGTGATGGACGATGCCGATCTCGATCTCGCCGTGGAAGGCTGCGCGCAGGGCGCGTTCGGTTCGACCGGTCAACGCTGCACGGCGACGAGTCGGGTGATTCTGCAGAAGGGGATTGCGGAGAAGTTTGTCGAAAAACTGATCGAACGGGTGAAGAAGATCAAAGTGGGCAACGGCATGGAAGACGGCGTGGGCATGGGCCCGGCGGTGGACAAGGCGCAGTTCGAGACCGATTTGCGCTACATCGAGATTGCCAAGAAAGAAGGCTGCAAGTGCTTGATTGGTGGCAGCGCGCTCGCTACCGGGAAACTGGCGAAGGGCTATTTCGTCGCGCCAACGATTTTCGACAACGTCAAACCCGACAACACGCTGGCGCAGGAAGAAGTATTCGGCCCGGTGCTGGCGGTATTTCGCGTGAGTGATTTCGACGAGGCGATGACGGTCGCCAACAACGTGAAGTTCGGCTTGACCTGCGCGATTTACACCGGCGACGCGAATCTCGTGATGCGGTTCGCCGATCGGATCGAGGCGGGCATGGTGCACATCAACTCACCCACGGTCGGCGGCGAAGCGCAATTGCCGTTTGGCGGATACAAAGCGACGGGGTACGGCAGCCGCGAGATGAGCGACGAAGGGCTGAACTTCTTCACGCAACTGAAGACGGTATTTTACGATTACACGGGCGTGAAGCGGCAAACGAACATTTACTAAGGACAAGTGCCGCTCCCCCGGCTGTTTTCCCCGCACGCGGGGCGAGGAGAGGTGGCGGACTGACGGAAGAAAAACAAGAGGAGACGGAACCATGGCGCGAATCGTACGAGGCGGACTGATTCAGGCGACGAACCCGGAGCCGGGCACGTCGACGGTCAAGAAAATCAAACAGGCGATGATTGAGAAGCACGTCAAGCTCATCGGGCAGGCGGCGAAGAAGGGCGTGCAGGTATTGTGCATGCAGGAGATTTTCTACGGCCCGTATTTTTGTTGCGAGCAGGAGATCAAATGGTACGACTCGACCGAGCACGTGCCGGACGGCCCGACGACGAAGTTGATGCAGCAGCTCGCGAAGAAGCACGGCATGGTCATCGTCGCGCCGATGTACGAAGAGGAAGCCACGGGAACGTACTACAACACGACCGCGGTGATCGACGCCGACGGCAAATTCCTCGGCAAATACCGCAAGAACCACATTCCGCACTGCAAACCGGGTTTCTGGGAGAAATTCTATTTCAAGCCGGGCAATCTTGGCTATCCCGTGTTCGAGACGGCGATCGGCAAGGTGGGCGTGTACACGTGTTACGATCGGCATTTCCCCGAAGGCTGGCGGTTGCTGGGGCTCAACGGGGCGGAGATCGTGTTCAATCCGAGCGCGACCACGGCCGGCTTGAGCGAATACTTGTGGAAGCTCGAACAACCCGCCGCGGCGGTCGCCAACATTTATTATGTTGGCGCGATCAATCGCGTCGGCACGGAGAAACCGTGGAGCTTCGGTGAATTTTACGGATCGAGTTACTTCGCCAATCCGCGCGGCCAGATCATCGCCGAGGGGCCGCGCGACAAGGACGCCATCGTTGTGGCGGACCTCAACCTCGACATGATCCGCGACGTGCGCAACGTCTGGCAGTTCTACCGCGATCGCCGGCCCGAGACGTACAAGGACATGACCCAACTCCTGCCGTAGCCTGATGAATCCCCTCGTTCAGGAACTCGACGGCGTCCGCGTCACCAACGGCATTCACGAGGTGACCGACGACATTTCCCACTCGCCGTACTGGAATGCCGACATCGCGCCGACGATGGTGAAGGAACGGAAGTGGGGGCTCAAGGACATCGCGGCGCTGTGGATTTCGATGTCGGCGTGCATCCCGACGTACATGCTGGCGTCGTCGCTGATCTCGGAGGGGATGAACTGGTACGAGGCGGTGCTGACGATTTTCTTCGGCAACGCCATTGTGTTGATCCCGATGATTCTCAACGCGCATGCGGGGACGAAATACGGTATCCCCTTCCCTGTCTATTGCCGGTCGTCGTTTGGCGTGCGCGGGGCGAACATCCCGGCGCTGCTGCGGGCGTTTGTGGCGTGCGGTTGGTTTGGAATCCAGACGTGGATTGGCGGCTGGGCAATCTACAAGATCTGCACGATTTACATTCCGACCTGGGACCAACTCCCGATGTGGTGGGGCGGCATCAACATCGCGCAGTTTGCGTGCTTCATGGTTTTCTGGGGCATCAACATGCTCGTCATTTACAAGGGCATCGAATCGATCCGCATCCTGCTGGACATCAAAGCGCCGCTGCTGATCCTGCTCGGGCTGGCGTTGCTGGCGTGGGCGTATCGGGCGGCGGGCGGTTTCGGCCCGATGCTGTCGCAGCCCTCGGCGTTTGTGCCCGGCGGCGCGAAAGCCGGTCAATTCTGGCTGGTCTTCTTCCCGGCGCTGACAGGCATGATTGGATATTGGGCGACGCTGTCGCTGAACATACCAGACTTCACCCGTTACTCGCGCACGCAACGCGATCAGGTGGTCGGGCAGGCGATTGGATTGCCGACGACGATGGCGCTGTACTCGTTCATTGGCGTGGCGGTGACCAGCGCGACCATCGTGATTTACGGATCGGCAATTTGGGACCCGGTCGTGCTGATCACGAAGTTCAAGAGTCCTGCCGTGCTCGGCATTTCCCTGTTTGCCCTGTGCCTGGCGACGCTGGCGACGAACCTGGCGGCGAACGTGGTCAGTCCCGCCAACGATTTCTCCAATCTCTGGCCGTCGAAGATCACGTTTCGCATCGGCGGATTGATTACGGGCATCATCGGCATTTTGATCCAGCCGTGGAAACTGGTAGCCGACCCGAGTGGATACATCTTCACGTGGCTGGTTGGTTATTCCGCGCTGCTCGGGCCGATCGGCGGCATTTTGATTTGCGATTACTTTGTCATCCGGCGGACGCGGTTGCATCCGATCCAGTTGTATTTGCGCGACGGCCAGTATTTTTATCGTAACGGGTTCAATCCTGCGGGGATTGTGGCACTGCTGCTCGGCATCGCGCCCAACGTGCCCGGATTCCTCGGCACGATCAAGCTGGTCAATCCCGCCACTGTTGGCTCGTTCCTGATGAATCTGTACAGCTACGCCTGGTTTGTCGGTTTCTTCATTTCGTTCGTTGCGTACTGGCTCATGATGGCCGTTGTGCGCAAACCCATCACAGAAAGGTAACTCCCATGCACATGAAAAAGTCTGAGGCGCTGACCGCCGAGCAAATCGGCCAGATGCGCGATGAGTACATACTGCCCAGCACGATGAAGTATTTCCCGATGAACATCGTCAAGGGCGACATGCAGTTTGTCTACGATGACAAGGGCAACAAATATCTCGACGGATTCTCCGCGGTCGTGACGATCAGCGTCGGGCATTGTCATCCCGAGGTGACGAACCCCGTGGTCGAGCAGTTCAAGAACCTGCAGCACATGACCACGCTGTATTACCACCCGAACCTCGTGCGGTACGCCGAGAAACTGGCGAGCGTGATGCCGGGCGGGCTGAAGGTGAGCTTCTTCACCAACAGCGGCTGCGAGGCAAACGAGCTGGCGACGTTGCTGGCGAAGAATTACACCAAGCAACAGGAATTCGTCGGGTTGCGGCACAGTTTCCACGGCCGCACGTTGATGGCGATGACGTTGACGGGGCAATCCAAATGGCGGCATTCGTTGCCGTACGTGTTCGGCGTCACGCACATCTCTCCCGGCTACTGTTATCGGTGTCCGTTCGGATTGACGTATCCGAAGTGCAACGTGGCGTGCGCGCGCGAACTGGAAGACGTGATCAAGTACAACACATCGGGCAAGATCGCGGCGTTCATTGGCGAACCGATCCAGGGATTTGGCGGCGTGGTGGATCCGCCGAAGGAATATTTCGAGATCGTGTACGACATCGTGAAGAAGTACGGCGGGCTGTTTATCAGTGATGAAGTGCAGACGGGGTTCGGTCGGACGGGGGACAAGTGGTGGGGGATCGAGCACTGGGGTGTCAAGCCCGACATGATCACCATGGCCAAAGGCATGGGCAACGGCATTCCACTGGGCGGCGTGACGTGCACGAAGGAGGTCGCCGAATCGATGCGGGAGAAGGTGCATTTCAATACATACGGCGGAAATCCCGTGAGCATGATGGCGGGGTTGTCGGTGCTCGAGACGATCGAGCGGAACAAGTACGTGCACAACTGCAAGGTCATGGGCGACCGGTTGCAGGAAGGGTTCGACAAGCTCGCGAAGAATCACAAGATCGTCGGCGAACATCGCGGCAAGGGGTTGATGCGCGGGATCGAACTGGTGAAAGACAAGCAGTCGAAGGAAGTCGCCCCGCAGCACACTCAGCGCGCGATGGACCTGTGCAAGGAGCGCGGGCTGTTGATTGGTCGTGGCGGCATGGCAGCCAACACGATCCGCATCAAACCGCCGTTCTGCGTCAACAAAGACGACATTGATTTTATTGTGAAGACGCTGGATGAGGCGTTTAGTATAATCGAAAAAAGCTAGAATCCAGGATTCAGGAGCCAGAAGCCGGGTAGCCAAGGGACGACGGAAACGGCGCGAAGCTGAGCAACCGCGAACCCGCCTGAGGCGGGCAAGTTAGCGCGGATGCGCGCGAATAGGCCGGTGCCAACGCGTTGTTTTGCCTGATTCACCAAGCCAGCTACTTGCTCGGCCACGTGAGCGGCGTTGCCGCAACGTGGCTCACGCCAGAAGTAGCTCCGGCAACTGGACAAACAGTTCTGCGAAGAGGGGGATTTGCGGAAAGGTTCTGGCGCGCCGGTCTGCCTTCGGGCTTGTTGCATTGCCGCTCGTGCTCTAAGCTTCTGCTGATGCGGCATGAAGATTAAAGAAGTTGTTGCCACCATCAATCAAATGCAGCGCGATGGTGTCGTTGACCGATATGCCATCGGCGGCGCGGTCGGCGCGACGTTCTACCTTGAACCGGTCGCCACTCTCGACGTTGACATCTTTATCGGATTCCATCCGGAACCCGGCCGGGTCATCGCCAGTCCCCAGCGCATTTACGATTATCTCACCGCGCGTGGCGGTAAGATTGATGGTGAGTATGTCATCGTTGCCGGCTGGCCCGTTCAATTCCTGCCGCCGACCGGTCCACTGGTCGAGGAAGCCCTCGCCGAGGCGGTCACGGTGGACATTGAAGACACGCCCGCGCGGGTTTTTACGGCGGAACATCTCGCAGCGATTGCGCTCCAGACTGGCCGCGGCAAGGACAAAGCTCGTCTTGTGCAATTCATCGAGGCCGGCGTGCTCGACGGGACGCGTTTCCAGGGAATCCTCTCCCGTCATCGCCTGCTTGACCGCTGGCGGGAATTTGAACGACAGTTCCCCGGGGAGTCATGATGAACGTTGACTGGGAGCGGATCTTCGCCGGCAAGCGGGCCATGCGTGAGAAACTGGCTCGGCTGCCGTTGACGGAAAAGCTGCGGATGCTCGACGAGCTTCGCGAGCGGACGCTGGCCATCCGCCGCGCGGCCGGCGCGGTGAAAGAAGGCTCGCCGAAATACAGGTCCCGGTAGCTCGACCGGCAGCTCCGGCAACTGGACAAACGGTTCCGCGAAGAAGGCGGGTTTACGGAGAAGTTGTGGCGGGGGAGAAAAGAGAAGCTGAGATGATAGGACTGTTCACCGAAATGCTTGATGAGATGGACGCCGCATTCCGGGAATTCGAGGCGGTCGTCCCGAAGCCTGTTTGGATCGATGCTGAAAAGCGATTCCGCTGCAAGGAACAGACCATCCAGCAGGCTCTCATCCAAAAGCTAGCTCGTATACAAAGCGCGCTGCGGGCTTCACTGCTGCTTTTCCAAAATGGCTACACTATGGAGGTGGGAATGCTCCATCGTGTGATCGACGAGACGAACGAAGATGTTGAGCTTCTTACAAGTGCGATTGTAACCAATGAGATCACGCCGCTGCACGAGCGCTACCTCAAAGCCTTTTGGGCGGAGGAATTCGGTGACGAAAGTGATCCGGGACGAACGCACCAAAGCCGGGACATGGTTAAGAGACAGAAGATCCGCGCCCACAACGCGAGGGCTCTAGGCGACGGTTCCGATGTGAGTGAACCGTTGGTCGCCGCGAAAATAATCAACAAAGCATTTTCGGGTTTTGTGCACGGTGCCGCCCCCCATATTCTGGAGTGTTTTGGAGGCCATCCACCTCATTTTCACACGCAAGGCTTGTTAGGCACTCCCCGAATGCCTGAGTATGAGCATTCTCTGTGGAACTACATGTATCGCGGGTTCATGTCGCATCTGTTTGTCGCACAAGCACTCCGCGCCGAATCAGTTTCAAGAAAACTTCAGGAGGAGAAGCGGAGATTTGAAGCTATTGCCGGTGTGGATTACTCCGTGCGCCCAAGAAGCTATAGGAACTCAGGCAAATAGCGACCATAAGCTTGCAGTCGAGGGCTTGCTGAAACCGGACACCGGGTATGGAGAGGGGAGCAAGGCGACGAGTCCCGAATGTCGATGCTGGGAGCTCCCGGCAAACTCATACTGTCATTGTCGAACTGCTACCTTAAACTGTTCAAACGTGGCATCGAACAAAGTCTTGGCATTCTTATCCAAGATGACATTGCCACCTTTCAGGCACGTAAAGCCTGCCGTGGGTACCTTTTTCGTCTCCGGGTCTGGAAGGTGGGAAACGGCCCACCGGCTGCTGTAACGCAGTACCTCTTTTCCCATCAACTCCTTATTCTTTGCCTCTATTACTTCGCCGTCTTCTACAAGTTCAATTTTAACGCCCGCTCGTTGAAGAAAATCCTCAAACGATTTGCCCTCGAGCATCAGCGGAATGACTTTGTCGACCGGCCCAACGGCGGCTTCAGTGAGCTTTAGGAGGTGATTGTTCGAGTCGTCAATCATGAATCGCACGGCGGTTATAAATCTTGGATCAGGAGCCTTCTTTTCGACAAGCTCATACCGGAGTGCCTTAACTTCCGACAGAACGTCCTTGATCTCCGCCTTAATTGGGTCTGTTTGTTTTCGCAGTGCTTCGCCGAAGATGTGAGCCAGTTGCCGCTTTAAATGATTTCGTACATCGCTAACCCGCGAATAGGGAAGAATCCCATTATTGAGCGGCGAATCGATAATCTCTTGAATGAATTCAAATGTTAGTCTCGGATCATCCATTCCCGGAAACGCCTGGGGTTTAGCGTTTTCCGGCGACGCGTCCCAAACTCGCTTGAAGCTGAGGACCTCTTGGTCAACTAGGAGAATGAATGGGATCTTCTTCTCCATCGCGCTTCTGAATTCATTGTGCGTCACGCTGAGACCGCCTGCCCCGGGAGTGCCATATCTCTTGCCAATCAGCAGCACCGCCATGTGGCAGTCTCCAATACTGTGGTAACAAGCGTCTTGGGCGGAAACCGTCGGTAGGTAGCCGACGTCTCCGTACTCACTCATTACTGGGGTATATGCCAACTCCTGCAACGAGTCGCGCACGGTGTCGCGTAGGTGGTGGAGGTCGTCAATCGTGGAACTAACGAATATGTTCGGAATCATGCCTGTAGTCGAACCCTCTCGTCTTTATTGACTGCTTACCACGCTCCGGTGTGGCGTGCTTCATCTCTTTAGACTCACCTACTCGCGAAACGCAAGCCAGAACCGAAGTGGCGACGGTCAGTTCCACTTTTTTCCGCCAGTCACCTTCTTCACCGCATCGCTGACGGCGTCGCAGAGGCGGACGGGTTGGGCGGATTGGGAAGACGGCGGAGATGCACCCGCTTCTCGACATCGCACGGCGCGCCCAGTACGATGCGCGGTGCCGATGAAGCCGATTCGACTGACCAAGCATGCGCGCGGGTATTTGGTGAGTCGAGGCTTCACGGAGGCAGAGGTTGAAGAGGCCATTCGGACTTGTCCCTGGCAGCCTAGTGAATTGGGCCGGTGGGAGTGTCGCAAGGACTTCCCGTTCCACGGGGTTTGGAATGGCAGGCGGTACGCGACCAAGCAGGTCCGTCCCATCTTTGTGGAGGAGCCCGCCGAACTTGTCATTGTGACGGTATACACGTATTATTTCTGAGCGGAGCGCACGATGAGAATTAGCTACGATTCCGAGGTCGATGCCCTGAGCATCACCTTTCGCGATACCACGGTGACGACAAAGCATCTCGCCGAAGGCATTGCCGCCGACTATGACAGCGAGGGCAAATTGGCCGGTATCGAGGTGCTCGACGCCATCAAACGCTTCGGAGACAAGGCGACGCTACAACAGGTGATTCTCGAAGGCCTCGAACCTGATGCGTCCATCGTCCGCGAGAAACCGGGCAAGAAGTACGGCAAGTAGCCCCTACGCGGCGTGCAGGGCTTCCATGACGGCGCGGGGATTGCGCGCGGCCACCACCTGAAATGCGGTCACGAATTGTGACCGCATCCAACCTGTCTTTGAGATGCCGAATTGGCGCCTTAAAGATTCCAATTTTCGCGCCGTGAGGCGGCGCGGTGGGGCCCTGACACAGAGTCGGGGTAAAAGACCGGCGCCGAACGGCGGAGAGAACGCGCAGGCTAAGCCTGCGGCTAACCCTGTAACCGAAGCTTACGCTTCGGCTACAGAAAAACGGCGGGGGAACGCCATTTGACTGCGCAGAATCCGAAGCTCACGCTTCGGCTACAGAAAAATGGGAACACGGCGTAAGCGTGTGCACAGGTTGCCGGTCACCTTACCTCACGAGGTCGGCGTTATTTACTTCGTTACCTGTTGCACCGACAAACGGCGTAAACTGTTCATGGACAAAGTTGCGGTCCAGTGGGTGATCAACGAGCTCAGCAAATCGCGCGACATTCTCAAGTGGCGGGTGGGTGGTGTCGTTGTGATGCCGGACCATGTTCATCTGTTCTGTTGTCCGCTTGACCGGTACGACCACGATTTGTCGCGGTTTGTTGGCGCTTGGCGGTCAGCGGTGAGCCGCCACCTTAATGCTCGTGATGGCGAAGGGTCGGTCTGGCAAAAGAGCTTTTTCGATCACATCCTTCGTTCCGATGAGTCCTATGGCAACAAATGGGAATATGTCCGCCAGAATCCCGAACGCGCCGGCCTCAGCGATTTCCCGCGCTGGTTTGAAATCGACGAACTCGAACGCTAACCGCGTAGCCGAAGCGTGAGCTTCGGCGTTTTCCCATGAATACGAAGTCCGAAGCTTACGCTTCGGCTACAGAAAAACAGCGGGGGAACGCCATTTGACTGCGCAGAATCCGAAGCTTACGCTTCGGCTACAGAAACTTGCTTTTACTTCCCTGCGCTGGCCACCTTCTTCACCGCGTCGCTGAGCACGTCGCAGAGGCGGTCGGCTTCGGCGGCGGACAGTGTGAGCGGCGGCTGGATGCGGATGACATTGGCGTACGTGCCGCCCGAACCGACGAGCACGCCGGCTTCGCGGCAGAGGCGTCGAACTTCCTTGGTTTCCGCGACGGCGGGCGTCTTTTGTTTGTCCTTAATGAGTTCGACGCCGATCATCAGGCCTTTGCCCCGGACGTCGCCAATGAGCGGCGCGGTCTCGGCAGTTTTCTTCAGGCGTTTCTGGATTTGCTCGCCACGGGCGGTGGCGTTCTCGGGCAATTTCTCGTCGCGCATGACCTCGATGTTGGCGAGGGCGGCGGCGCAACTGACCGGGTTGCCGCCGAAGGTGGAGAGATGGTCGCCGGGCTTGAACGCGCCGCCGACATCGGCCCGGGCCGTGAACGCGCTCAACGGAAATCCGTCGGCGATGCCCTTGGCGGTACAGATGATATCGGGTTCGACGCCGTAATGTTCGATGGCGAACATTTTCCCGGTGCGCCCGAATCCGCATTGCACTTCATCGCTGATGAACAGGATGCCGTGCTTGTCGCAGACGGCTTTGGCGTATTTGAAATAGTTGTCGGGCGGGACGATGATGCCGCCTTCGCCCATCACCGACTCGGCAATGAACGCGGCGACGTCGCCGCTGGTTTGCGCACGGATCGCGTCTTCAATCCCCTCGGCGCAGGCGGCAGCGCAATCGTCGGGCGTGGTGGTCTTGAACGGGCAACGGTAGACATAGGGAGCGGGCGCGAAGGCGACGCCGGATAGGTAGGGGCCGGCGCCCTTTTTGCGGCCGAGATTGCCGGTAATCGAGAGCGTACCGACGGTGCGTCCGTGGAAACTCTGCGACAGGGCGACGAGTTCTTTTTTGCCTGTGAACTGTTTCGCGAGGCGCATCGCGCCTTCGAGGGCTTCGGCGCCGCTGTTGCCGAAAAAGGTCTTCTGGAGTTTGCCCGGGGTGATCTCGGCCATGCGTTTGGCGAGGCGGCCGGCGGGCGGGTTGTAATAGACGTAGGTGCAGCAGTGGACGAGTTTGTCCATCTGGGCTTTGGCGGCGGCAATGACCTTCGGGTGATTGTGGCCGGCGTTGACGACCGAGATGCCACTGAAGCAATCGAGGTAGGTCTTGCCGTCGGTGGCGGTGACGGTGGTGCCCTGGGCGCGGTCGACTTCGATCGGTTCGAAGCCGGCGACCATGGTGGTGATCATGTATTGGTCGTAAAGTTCTTTGGTCGTTGTCATAGTTTTCTCCGTTGGCGGATGATACCAGATGCTTGACAAAAAGTAAGCTGTAACTCGTGGTGCGGCGCGGTGAAGGTTGGGCCGTGGCGGCGGGTGGTTCCCGGCGGCGTGGAGGCTCTGGATCAGGAAGCGGGGAGTTTTTTCCTGAGCAGGTCGGCGTGGGTTTGGATGACTGTAATCAGACCGCGCCAATTGGCTTCCTGGTCGCGTTGGAGAACCGGCAGGGCATTGGAAAAGGATTGAGAGCCCGGCGGGGCGTGGAGTGCGTATTGGAGGAACTGGTCATAGACGGCGAGGGCTTCCTGGTCGCATCCGAGGCGTTCCAAGGCGATGCCCAAATCGGCCTTGTCGGGGAGGGGCGCCTGTTTGAGGGCCGCGTGGATCATGGCGAGGGCTTTTTCCTTTTGGGATGGCGCGGAGGCGGGGCTGGTCTGGGCGTCATACAGGTAGAGAGTGCTGTCGATGATGGCGAGGTCGTGGATGGCCTGATAGTTGGACGGATCTTTGGCGAGGATGGCTTCCTTGCTGGCTTGTCGTTGTCGCAGATGGGCGAGGCCGTCTGCGCGATGGGCGCACGCGGAGAGGACAAGAAGAGAGGTAAGGCAGGCGGCGAGCAGCGCGTTGCGTGAGGCGATCTTCATCAGACTCCTCCGATGGGGTGATAACGGGAAGAGGATGACACATTGGGTGCTGGCAGGCAATAGAAACGGCGACGGCGCGAGGAAGCAGGTATCCCCAGCCGTCCAGGAATGTGGCGGGGGTGGGGCTGGGGACGCAGAGGGTAGGTCGCGGAAGGGGGGCATTCTGAGGGGAGGCGCCCGGGAGATGGAACGGGACAAAGTCGCGGGTCGTCGGCCAGCAAGTTTACCCGCCGGCGATGGCGCCGATGATGAGGAGGGGTTCCGTGCCGGAGACGACGGCGTCGGGGAGCGGTTCGTCCGGGGATTTGTTGGACCAATCTTCCTCGCAGACGTAGAAGCGAAGGAAGGGGCGGCGTTTGTGGGTGGCATGGTCGCGGATCGTGCCGGCGAGGACGGGATATCGGGCTTCGATGGCGTCGAGCACGGCGCGCAGCGTGACGGGAGGCGGGACTTCGAGGGTCACCTCGCGCCCGCTGATCTGCGTGAGGGTTCGCAAATGGAACGGGATCTCGACGCGAATCATAACAGCGTTTGAACCTCGACGGACAGCACGGGCGGGAGATCGCGGACGATGGGCGCCCAGTGATCGCCGCTATCGGCGGAGGCGTAGACCTGTCCGCCCGTGGTGCCAAAATACACGCCACAGGAATCGAGCGAGTCGACCGCCATGGCGTCGCGGAGGATGTTGACGTAGCAATTTTCCTGCGGCAGTCCTTTGGTGAGCGGTTCCCAGTCGTCGCCGCCGGAGCGGCTGCGATAAACGCGCAGTTTGGCGTTGGGCGGATAATGTTCCGAATCGCTCTTGATGGGCACGACGTAGATGGTGTTCGGTTCGTGGGCGTGGACGTCGATGGGAAACCCGAAATCGCTGGGCAAATTTCCGCTGACCTCATGCCAGTTGTCGCCGCCGTCGTCGGTGCGGTTGACATCCCAATGTTTCTGCATGAAGAGCACGTTCGGACGCGACGGATGCATCGCGATGCGGTGCACGCAATGGCCGACTTCATTCGTCTTGTCGGGCAATTCGTAGGTGATATTCAGGCCGCGCGTGGCGGTTTTCCACGTCGCGCCGCCGTCCTCGGTGCGAAACACGCCTGCGGCGGAAATGGCGACGAAGATGCGCTTCGGGTTGTTTTTATCGAGGAGGATCGTGTGCAGACCCATGCCGCCGGCGCCGGGCTGCCAGAGCTCGCCTTTGGTGTGGCGCAACGCCGGCAATTCCTTCCATGAATGCCCGCCATCGGTCGTCTGGAAGAGCGCCGCATCTTCCACGCCGGCGTAGACGGTGTCGGGATCGGTCCAGGCGGGTTCGAGATGCCAGACGCGTTTGAATTCCCACGGATGGGGAGTGCCGTCGTACCAAAGGTGCTTGCCCACTTCGCCTTCGTAGACGAACTTGTTGCTCTCGCCCTTGGGAAAACCTTCGGGGGTCTTCGATACGCCGCCACCCGGCGCGTCCCAGGTCTTGCCGCCATCGTCGGAACGTTGGAGCACCTGGCCAAACCATCCGCTGCTCTGCGATGCGTACAGTCGGTTGGGGTCAGCAGGCGATCCTTTGAGATGGTAAACCTCCCAGCCGGCGAAGTGCGGGCCGTTGACATTCCACTTTTGGCGTTTGCCGTCGGCGGTGAGGATGAATGCGCCTTTGCGTGTGCCCACGAGGACTCGTACCTTGCTCATGATTTCCTTTTGCTGTGCTGCTTCGAGGCAGCCTGTTTGAGTAAGCCTACGGCCGGCGAAACTGCGACGCCCAACTTTCGCACAAAACGCCGGCCAGGGCAATCCCGCAAACGTCAGGCATCAGGAGTTTTTGGTCGGAGGAAGTTTTGCGTTGCCGCCCACGGGGGATGGGCATATAATTCGTTGACAATATGACGGCTGTTGCAGTTTTCGCAGGCGAGAGCGCGTAACGGAGAACATTTGATGATCAAGAATTTGGCCCCAAAACTGTCCGACGCCGAGTACGAGCGAAATTTCGCCGACATCAATCCGCCGTTCGCGCCGCACAACTCGAAGCTCGAAGCCAATCGTTGCCTGTTCTGCTTCGATGCGCCGTGCACGCGCGCCTGCCCGACACATATCGACATTCCCGCATTCATCAAGAAGATCGCTTCCGGGAATATGCGCGGCAGTGCCCGCGACATTCTCAATGCCAACGTCCTTGGCCTGAGTTGCGCGCGCATCTGCCCGGTCGATTCGCTCTGCGAAGGCGCGTGCGTCTACAACGAACGCGACACCGAGCCGATCCAGATCGGACGATTGCAGCGTTACTCGATCGATTGGTTCTACGAGAACTGGGAGAAGTCGAAGGTGGTGTTTGGCGCGGGCAAGCCGAACGGCAAAAACGTCGCCTGCATCGGCGGCGGACCCGCGAGTCTGTCCTGCGCGTTCTACCTCGCGCGACTCGGCTACGCGGTGACAATTTACGACAAGAACGCCAAGCCGGGTGGCCTCAATACCTACGGCATCGCCCGTTATAAAATGTCCGCCGAGGAAGCACTCAAAGAAGTGAAGCTCGTCGAGCTCGTCGGCGTGAAATTCAAGCAGAGTTGTGAAGTGGGCAAAGACGTCAAAGTCGACAAGTTGACGAAGGACAATGATGCTGTTTTCGTCGGGATCGGCCTCGGCCAGACCGAGGATCTTGGCGTGCCCGGCGAGGAATTGCCCGGGGTGGTCGATGCCATTACTTTCATTGACGAACTCAAGAAGCAGAAACTCCGCGATGTTCGGGTGGGACGACGTGTTGCTGTGATCGGGGCGGGCAACACATCGGTCGACGCCGCGACGCAGTCCAAGCGGCTCGGGGCGGAGATGGTGATGGTGTTGTACCGCCGCACGGAAGCGGAAATGCCAGCCTACAATTACGAGTACGAGATCGCCAAAAAGGACGGCTGCGTCTATTACTTTCTCACCGCACCGAAACGCATCATCGGCAAGAAAAGCGTCGAGGGCATCGAGTGCGTGCGGATGAAGCTCGGCAAGCCCGATGGGTCCGGACGGCCCGCGCCCGAGCCGATCCCCGGCAGCGAATTCGTGCTCGAATGCGACATGGTGATCAAATCGCTCGGCCAGAAGAAACGACGGGATTTCGTTCAAAAGACGCTCGGGCTGAAAACGGACAATCGCGGGCGCGTCGTCGTGGACGACGTGACATTGCAGACGAGCAATCCGAAGTTTTTCGCGGGTGGCGATTGCGTCAATGGCGGACGCGAGGTCGTCAACGCAGTCGCCCAGGGCAAGCGCGCCGCCTGGGCCATACACAAGAAATTGACCGGCGAGGATGTCGATCTGGAAGGTTTGTGGAAAGACGAGTCAATTCGCCGCGTGGCCAACAAGGCGACGTACCAGTACGCCTAGGAGAATGGGATCATGGCAGACCTGAGCATTGACATTGCGGGAATCAAGTCCCCCAACCCGTTCTGGTTGGCCAGCGCGCCACCGACAAACAGCGGGGCGCAGATCCAGCGCGCGTTCGACCTCGGTTGGGGTGGCGCGGTTTGGAAGACGCTCGGCGAGCCGATCATCAATGTGAACTCGCGGTTTTGGTCGCTCGACTACGGCCCGACGCGCATGATGGGGCTCAACAACATCGAGCTGATCACCGCCCGTCCGTGGGACACCAACATCCGCGAGATCAAGGAGACGAAAAAGAAGTACCCGAACAACGCGGTTGTGGTCTCGATGATGATCGAATCGAAACGCGAGTCGTGGCACAAGGCCGTCAAGGAAGTCAACGACACGGGTTGCGACGGTATTGAGTTGAATTTTGGTTGTCCGCACGGCATGAGCGAGCGCGGCATGGGCAGCGCTGTCGGGCAGGTCCCCGAGTACACGAAGATGATCACGGAATGGGTGAAGGAGGTCGCCGAAGTGCCGGTGCTGGTGAAATTGACGCCGAACATCAGCAACATCGCCGTGATCGGCCGCGCCGCCGCGGCGGGCAAAGCCGACGGGATTTCCCTGATCAACACGATCAATTCCATCATGGGGATCAATCTCGACAATTTCTCGCCCTACCCGAACGTGGACGGCAAGGGGTCGCACGGCGGCTATTGCGGCCCGGCCGTCAAACCCATCGCGCTCAACATGGTCAGCGCCATTGCCAAGGACCCGGAAATCCGTATTCCAATCTCCGGCATCGGCGGAATCGCCACCTGGCAGGATGCGGTGGAATTCATGGTGCTCGGCTCGACCAGCGTTCAGGTGTGCACGGCCGTAATGCATTACGGGTATCGGATCGTCGAGGACATGATCGACGGCCTTTCGAACTGGATGGACGAGAAGGGCTATCGGAAGTGCACGGATTTCATCGGCAAGGCGCTGCCGAACATCAAGGACTGGAGCGACCTCAATCTCAATTATCGTATCATCGCAAAGATCAATCGCGATCTCTGCATCGGGTGCGAACTCTGCCACGTCGCCGCCTGGGACGGCTCGCACCAGTGCATCGACCTCGAAATGGGCAACGGTCATCGCGTCCCTGTGATCAACGAGCCCGAATGCGTCGGCTGCAATCTCTGCATGCTCGTCTGCCCCGTCGATGGTTGCATCACGATGGCGGAACAACAGACCGGCAAGAAAGCCACATCGTGGCGCCAGTACCAGGCCGAGCTCGGCAAGAACCCGAAGTGCGCGCCGCCTGGCTACATCGAGCATTAGCCGCCATTTCCCGGCGATCTCCACTTCATCGCTCCGTGCGCATTCCCGCCCGCGCGGACACGGATCTTCATGACGCGTAGCCACCATCGACACGAAGTCCTGCGCCCGTGATGTAGCTCGCGCCAGGGCTGGCCAGATAAGCAACGAAATCCGCGACCTCAGCAGGTTTGGCGTACCGTTGCAGCGCGGTGTACTGCCGTGTCTGAACCGCGCCCTCCCCACTGGCGGGATTCAAATCGGTATCGGTCGGCCCGGGCTGGACGTTATTGATGGTGATGCCGCGCGGGCCGAGGTCACGAGAGAGCGCCTTCGTCATACCGGCAATCGCCGACTTGGTGAGCACGTACAGCACGCCCCCGGCAAAATGCACGTACTCGCTGTTGCAACTCCCGATGTTAATGATCCGGCCGCCATCGCGCATGTGACGCTGCGCTTCCAGTATCGCCACGAACGCGCCTTTCACGTTGATTGATACCATGCGGTCGAAATCGTCGGGGGTCACCTCGTTGAGGGGCTTGACGATGATGATGCCCGCGTTGTTGACGAGTATGTCGAGTCGACCCAGTTTCTTTACCGTTTCGACCACGGCGTTTTTCACATCGCTGGCGTTGGAGTTGTCGGCCCGAATCGCCAGCGCTTTTCCCCCGGCCGACTCGATGGCCTTCACAAGCTCGTCGGCTTTTGGTTTGGCGCTGGTGTAGGTGAACGCGACGGCTGCGCCATCCTGCGCGAGACGCGTTACGATTGCTGCGCCGATTCCGCGCGAACCGCCTGTGACAAATGCGACCTTGCCCTCGAGTTGTTTCGACATGGGACTCCTCCCGATTGAATTTGTTGCCAGCCTCGTGCGCCACCCGACGCTGTCAGCACCGATAGCACATCATTCGCGAAAGGCAAGCGGGGCAAACGCAACTCAATTGCCCCGCGCGCCGGGACCAGATCGGAAGCTGTCATGGCAGGTTGCCTTCGACAGGGCTGAGCGTCGCACGGTGCCCGATAAGCTCCCCGTCCGCCAGAACCCTCAGTCCCGCGCCGCGTCCATATCGGCGCCCGTCCTTGTCCCACAGGATCGTCAGCGTGTGACCGTGATACGGCACGCCATCCAAACAAAACCAGTCCCACGTCCCGGGTGGCAGTAGCGGAGCCACCGCAATCTTGTCATCGGCACGCGGACGCAATCCGACAACCCCCGTGATCAACAGATCGGCAAACGTCGAGTGATTGTAGTACCGGCTGCGCTCGTCGCCTTTCAGCCATTGACCCGTGGTCTCATCGAGATACTCGCCGATGTATGGATTGCCGTTGCAACGTTGCGAGCGGACGTAGGTGAGGAACGCGTCGAAATAATCCCGTGGGGTCACCGGCGGCGACGGGTAATCGCGCAGCACGTTTGCCAGCGCGGTCAGCGTTTGCGACGTGGCAAACGGCCACACCGCGCCGTCCCATTCACACTGACAACACCCATGCGAGCGAAAGCGAGGCTCACGCCGCTCCGCCGTCGTGATGCCGAACGGCGCGCGGAATCCTGCGGGGTCGGTCAGTTGCGCCCAGGCCGCCTCGTAACCCGGCGCGGGCAACTCGAAATACCACGGAATGAACCCGATCTCCTCGCGCGCGTCGGAGAGCCGGCCATCTTCGAATCGCACCTTGAAAAACTCGGCGGCCTTGTCCCACAGCAAGTTCTGCGTGAGCTCCTTCAGCCCCTGCGCTTTCCATTCATAGTCCCGCGCGACCTCGGGCCGATCAGCCATCCGCGCCAGCGCCGCAATGGCGCGCGCGTTGCCGAACATGTAGCTGGTGATGGTTGGGCGGGCGTTCTTGTTCTTTCGGGAACCGCTGATCGATTCCTCCATTCCATCGCGCACATCAAATTGCCAGAACAATCCACTGTCGAGCTGCCGTTCCTTCTCCCAAAGCTGGTAATCCGCCACCAGATCATCGAGCAGATTCGTCGTGAACGCGCGATCCCCGGTCACCAGGTAACGATCGTATACCGCGTCGGCAAACCAACTGCTGAACTGATGGAAATGCGGCTCGGGTTTGCCCGCCGCGCCCCGCAGCCAGAACAACGTGTAGTCGTCGAGGTACCACCGGTCGCGGAGCCAGCGTCCCTCCATCAGATGATGGCCCGCCGCGCAACTGATCGTGTTGTACACGCCCGCGTGCTTCACCGGCGTCAGAAATTCCGTGATCACGAAACCGTTGGGCGTCTTCCGCACATGCTTGCGAAACGACCACCACCGGAAATAGTACGTCTCTTCCACGTTCGGATCGGGGCACTCGAACATCGGAATGTTCGCCCGCAGCCACGTCCATGACTCGGCGTTGGAGATGAAGTTCGTCCAGTTCTCGTTCTCCATCGTGTTGAAAGTATCGATGTAGTGAGCGAATCGCTCGGGCTTGAGCACCGCAAACGGTTCCGCTTCGCCTGCGAGGGCGGACAAAGACGTCGCCAGGAGCACAACCACTCCAGCGCCGCCAGCCAACACCCGATTGCCCTTCGGAAACCTCATTTCCGCCGGGCATCTTACGCAGCCTACCGTCACGATGTCGAGAATCACTGGACGCTGCGACGGCCGTTGCCGTCCACCGGGCGCATCTCGGCACTCCCACCGTCTTTTCGCCGGCCGACTTTGTCGCCGGCGACCCCCAAAACCCCTCCAGTCAGCCCGCGTTCCGCTCCAAATCACCCTCCAAAACCCCCGAACGAAGCCAAACGAAGCCAATGCGTTTTTCGACCCGCTCGACAACGCAACTTCCACATGGCCAAACACATCGCAATGGTAACCCGCCCGAAAATCGTTGGCTTCGTTTCGCAGTGTATACCCCCCGGCAACCATCTCCCAAGAACCATCTTTGATCTCCCGTCCCCTCAGCCCTTTTTGTCAAAGCCGAGCCGCTGGGAGCGGCGAGACGCAACGCCAAAGGCGGCCCGCAGGGCGAGCCGAGCGGGCGCGAGCGAATGCAAAACAAGTCCTCTATGAGAAAGAACGCCGCCGAGTATATCCTCTCACGATACAATGTCAAATCTAATCGGGATTCTTACGGACGGTCGTGCACGGCCCAGAACCGCCACCGTCGAAGAAGCAGATTGGGACTCAGGTAAGGGAACGCCAGGGACAGCACCGGTTAGCCGCCCCTCGGTAGAACTACCACTGGCCCACCAATCCACCCCTGCAACGCGGTGAGGAAGGCGACCAGCACAAGAATGTAGAGAGCGCGTCGATAATTGAGACGGAAGTGGCGCTCGACTGTCCACCGTTGCCGACTACGTTGCCGGGTGATGCGTTCGTCAAAAATGCGTCGGGTCGCGCTTCACGAGCTTGCCGCGGCCAATCGTGCCGACGAATTTGCCGTCTTTCGCCGCGACTTCCCCGCGAACGGTCACCACGTGCGGCCGGCCTTTGATCGGCCAGCCTTCAAACGCCGAGTAGTCGAGGTTCATCAACTGTGTCTTCTGCGAAATCTTGCCGCGATAATCCGGATCGTACACCACGAGGTCGGCATCACTCCCAACCGCGATTGTTCCCTTGCGCGGGAACAAACCAAAGAGTTTTGCCGCCTGCGTGCTCGCGCAATCAACAAACGTGTTCAGGTCGAGCCGTCCTTCGCACACGCCGTGCGTGTACAGCAAATTGATGCGTTCCTCGAGCGACGGAATGCCGTTGGGGATCTTCGTGAAATCCGCGCGCCCCATTTCCTTCTGGCCCTTGAAATCGAACGGCGCGTGATCGGTCGCCACAGTCGAGATGAACCGCTGGCGGAGACCGTTCCAGTGGACTTCCTGGTTCTTCTTGTCACGCAGCGGCGGCGACATGACGTACTTGGCGCCCTCGAAATTCGGCAGTTCGGCGTAGCTCTTGTCGAGGACGAGATATTGGATGAGCGTCTCAATCCAGACGTTCACCCCGCGCTGCTTCCCGATCAACGCTTCGGTGATGGATTCCTCGCAGCTCGTGTGGACGGTGTACACATGCGTGTCGAACATCTCGGCAAACGTGAGCAGATGATGCACGCCCTCGGCTTCGACCCGCGGTGGCCGGCTCCAATAATGATACTCGGGCCCCGTCTTGCCTTCGCTCAGCAGTTTCTTCTGCATTTCCAGGACGAGATCGGCGTTCTCGCAATGTGCCGTGACGATTACTCCCAATTTCTTCGCCAGCCGCATCGTGTGATACAGCTCTTCATC
The DNA here is from genome assembly GCA_035501175.1 of Verrucomicrobiia bacterium. GTDB lineage: Bacteria > Verrucomicrobiota > Verrucomicrobiia > Palsa-1439 > Palsa-1439 > Palsa-1439. The sequence continues at coordinate 39,321 of DATJWQ010000035.1, forward strand.
CGTCAGATTGAACGCGCCCTTGTACGCGAGGAACAGTTTGAAGCTGGCAATGCCCGCCTTCACGATGTCGACGAGCTGACCCTCGGCTTCCTTGTCGAACCGCGACACGGTCTGGTGAAAGGTGAAATCGCAGGCGCTGTGGCCCTGCGCCTTGTCGAGCCAGAACTGGAACCCGCCCGCGAGCGGCTGCTCGTTGCGGGCCTGGCAAACCATCTCGATGAATGTGGTCGTCCCGCCGACGAGCGCGGCCTTGCTGGCAGTCTCGTGCGTGTCCTTCGAAAACGTGCCCATGAACGGCAGATGAATGTGAACATGCGGGTCGATGAACCCCGGGAAAACGTATTTGCCCTTGGCGTCAATGACCGTGGCCTTCGGTGGCGCGTCGAGGTTGGCGCCGATGCGCGTGATTTGTTCGCCTTCGCAGAAAATGTCGGCGGTGTAGTTCTCTCCCGCGGTGACGATGCGTCCGTTCTTGATCAGAAGTGACATGGAAAGCCTCCTGTGGCTCTCGGTTGGTTAATTTTTCTGGACAGATACTACTCCCATCAGGAAAGCGAATGCAAGCGGGGATGTTGCGGCTTCTCACGTCACGGAACCAGAGAAACATCCGGCCAGAGCCCGGCCTTCGCCACCAACCAAAATGGGTGCGGCGGGTGTTGGCGACACCCGCCGCGATTCGGCCGATGAACCAGCCTCCCCACTATTGCGTTTGCGACCGCGATGGAGCCCCGGGCGGCGGTGTCGCCGCCGCGACGCTGCCGGTGGAGGCTGGCTGCGTCGCTGCCGGTGCCGCAGTGCTTGCGGGGGCTGCCCGCGTTACCGACGGCTCCGGACCGCTGGTGGTTAGGGGCGTAAACTTGAAATGTTGTGCGCCAATGCTCGCCTCGAACATCAGTCCCGATCTCTCCATGGTGCACACGATGACGCCGTTTTGGTATTTCGCCTCGTCAGCAGCGCCGTCCCCCGCGACAATCGCGCTGACCCCGGCGCTCATGGCGGTCTGGCCGTTCTTGAACTCATCGAGCGCCCACGGCGCTTTAAAGAAGATCACCTCGGCATACGATTGGCCGCCCAATTGTGCGCCGACTGTGATCTGCGTCAGCTTCGCCGTGCCCACCAACGCCCCCTTTTCAAAGACCTGGCCGTCGCCTTCCGCGACCCCGATGCCGACCGCCCCCTTGCCGACACACGGGAAAATGGCGTAGCCGTCCGCCGTATCAAACAAGTGCTGCAGTCTGTGGCCGGAGGCGCGGAACATCTGGAGCGTGTCGCCGACCTGACCACTCAGCCCCTGCCCCTCGTCGGCCGTTGCCGCGACTGCGCCCGCCAGCGCAAAGGCCGCAATTACACCGATTATGCGTGTCGTTTTCATTTGTGTGTCCCTCCATCTCTTCTCCGGTAATCTCGGAGCAGGAAGGTTTGTTACAAGGGGCAAACAATCCCATCTCCGGCTAGGAGATTTTCCTGCCGATACGCCCATTGGATGGGCGAAAACAACTGCATGTGCCGGATGCCGGGGTCAGGACTTGGGCGCGTTAATCGCCGCGATCTCCTCAAGACGGTCGCGGATGGGCAGGTGTTGCGTGCATTGGTCCTCGCATGTGCCGCAGAGCGTGCAGACGTTGGCGTCCTCGGGCGTCAATTGCCAGTGCCACTTCAGCCGGTCGGGAATTGCGTTCGCAGCGCCGTCGCTGCCAAGGATCTTTTGGTTGTACGCATCCATCATCTTCGGAATCTCGACGCCCGATGGACACGGCAGGCAATAACCGCAACCGGTGCACAGGCCGTCCATTGATTGAAGGGTTTTGGCGCGGACCGATTGCACATGGGCCGCATTGTACGGGGTGAAATCCTCCACCGCGGCGCAGGCTTCATCCACCTCGGATTTGTTGTTGAATCCGACGAGCGCCACCGTGATCGACGGTTGGGAAATGTTGAACCGCAACGCCGCCTCGACCGCCGAGCGGTCGCCCGGCCCCCGCAGGAAATCAAACCGCTGCGCGTTGCGCGGGATTACGCCCCCGCCCAGCGGGTTCATCGTAACCACACCGCGACCGAGTTCTCCCGCCGCATCCACCGCCGCCTGACGAAACGTGAAATTGATCGCGCTATAGCCCAGCGTCACACCTTCGATCGGATGGGCGCGGAGTAACTCGCGGATATGATCGCCCTCCAAATGCGAGGAAACCACCACGTGCTCGATCAATCCTTCTTCCTTCGCCTGGAAGGCCGCGCCGACCGCCCCGCCCGTGACGCGCTCCTCCCATTCCCCGGGACGCAGCAGGCACCAGATGTGGAAGAAGTGGATCTTGCTGACGCCGAGGCGCTGCAGAGAATGCTCGAGGCTGCGACGAAATTCGGAACCGTCGGCAACACCACACTTGCTGGACACGTAGAACGTGCCGGGTTTGAAATGCTTGATGGCGGCGCCGAAACTTTCCTCGCTGCGATCGTCGCAATAGAACGGCGCCGTGTCGAAATAGTTGATCCCTTTGCGGTGGGCGTAAAGGAGAAGTTCGGCGTTGGCGTCGATGTCCTGCGGGCTGGAAAACCGCATCCCGCCGAAACCGATGACGGAGACTTGTTTCCCTGTCTGACCATAGGTTTTGTAAAGCATGGCGTTAACCGATGTGACACGAAATCTATCGGGGGGAAACATCGACACTATACGGCGCCCGCACATCCTCTGTCCAGCCCCGTCGTCGTGAGCTCACTTCTCAAACGCGTGCGTAATGCCCGTCCGCCGAGAACCCGCTCCTTGACCCGGCGGGCCGTTCCGCCTACAACAGGGTGCGTTATGTCAACTTTCCCTGGGTTCGCGGCAAGGCGCGGTACGGCGGTGACAATGGCGGTCAGCCTTATCGCGCTGGCGGCATCCTCGGCACGGGCGGATTTCAAGGTCGGCCTCCTGCTCGATCGCGGCGGCAAAGACGACAAATCGTTCAACGCGTCGGCATACGAGGGCGCGACCGAAGCGAAAAAGAAACTCGGGATCACACTCAAATACGTCGAGGCGACGGACGACAATTCCTTCGAGCCGCTTCTCCGCGCGTTCGCCCAAAAGGACTTCGACCTGATCATCGGGATCGGTTTTGCCCAGAAGGAAGCCATCGCGAAAGTCGCCGCGCAATTCCCGCAAAAACATTTCGTACTCGTCGATTCGGAAGTGGACGCGCCGAATGTGCGGTCGCTGATGTTCGAGGAACACGAGGGCGCCTACATCGTCGGCGCCATCGCCGCCATGACCAGCAAGACCGGCAAGATCGGGTTTGTCGGCGGCATGGACGTTCCCCTGATCCGCCGGTTCGAGATGGGCTACGAGGCCGGCGCAAAAAAAATCAATCCACAGATCACCGTCATCGCCAACTACGTCGGCGTCACCGGCGATGCCTGGAACAATCCTCCCAAGGGCAAGGAGCTCGCCATGGCCCAGTACGACGCCGGCGCGGACGTCGTGTTTGCCGCGGCAGGCGCATCGGGGTTCGGCGTGTTCGACGCCGCCGAGGAGAAAAACAAGCTCGCCATCGGCGTGGATTCGAATCAGGACTGGACGAAACCGGGGCGAATCCTGACGAGCATGCTCAAGCGCGTCGATCTCGCGGTGTTCTCGGCGATCCAGGACGGCCAGAACGGGAAATTCACCGCCGGCCTGAAACGCTTCGGCCTGGCCGATAAGGGCGTGGATTATTCCATCGACGAGTACAACGACAAGCTCCTGCCCGATTCCGTCCGCCAGCGCGCCGATGCGCTCAAAGCCGAGATCGTCGCTGGCAAAATCGTCGTCCCGGACTATTACAAGCTCAAGTAGCACGCCGTCTCGAACTGGCACGAACCTTTGCTTTTGATGCGGTGTCCGGAGCGAGCCGATCCTGAAGCGAGCCTGGCCGTGGAATCACGGACGCGACGGGACTTGTTTGAGATTGTACAGGCTCTTGACGTGGACGAGATTCCGAAGGCCTTCCTCTTTGAACTCCATGATCTTCTCCGGCGTAACACTCAAAATCCCCAGCGCCTCCTCGCGCGCCCGGAGATCGAGCGAATACTTGCCATAGCCATAACCCATCAGATACGCGATGAAATTCCCCATGAACACACACGCGGCGAGTTGCTCGTTCCCTTGGGCGCCGGCGGGATGATGGTGGTAGCGCACAGCCGCCGTCAAATTCTCGGGCAAATTCCACCGTTCCAGAAGGCGTCCGCCTGCTTCGGCGTGGTTGACGCCGAGCAGTTTCATCTCGATTTCATAGGGGGTTAGACTCTCCTGCGCTGCCATCTGCGCAACCTTGTCCTTTGCGTCTTCCAGAGCAACGGACAGCACAATTTTGCCGATGTCATGCAGGATCCCTGCGGTAAACGCAGTTTGTTGGTCAGCCGAGCAATCGCGAGCGACGATTTGCGTGGCCAGTGCCGTGGCGACCGAGTGGCCCCACAAATCGTCGGCTTCAACCCCGTAACCTGTCTGTGGATGCGCCAGTGCGGCGGCGGAGATGACCGAAATGACAATGTCGTGAATCTGGCGGAATCCGACAAGGGTGACCGCGGCGTGCAAACTATCGATCCGTGTTTTGGGAGCAAAGTACGCACTGTTGCACAGGCGGAGCACGTTGGCGGTCAACGTCTGGTTATAGGCAATGAGGTCGACAACCGTGTGGGTATCGACCTCGGGCTGATGCAAGAGCGGAAGAATCTGCGGCAGCACCTGTGGGGCAGGCACCAAATCCTGGGCTTGGGCAATATAATCGTCCAGAGACCGTATGACCGCCATCTGTTCGCCGGTGTTGTCCACAATATGCCTTGTCTTCTTATCGGCAGAAACGGTGCCGGAGCTTAGCGCAGAATGCGCGGCTCTCCAACGGCGCGCCTCAGCGGGATTGACTCTCTCCACCTAAATCTGGACACTGCAAGGCCTATGGCGATTGAGGCAACGGCAGCGGTCGAATTGCGCGGACTCACCAAGCGCTTCGGCAGCGTGGTCGCCAATGCCGGCGTAAACTTGCGCATCGCGCCCGGCACCATCCACGGTGTCATCGGCGAGAATGGCGCGGGCAAATCCACAGCGATGAAAATGCTCTACGGCATTTTCCCGCCGGACGCGGGCGAGATTTTCGTTCACGGAGAAAAACGTGTCTGGGCATCGCCCGCCGACGCCATTGCCGCGGGAATCGGGATGGTCCACCAGCATTTCATGCTCGCCGGGCCGTACTCGGCGCTGGACAACATCGTGCTCGGTGCGGAACCGGTGCGCTTGACCGTGATCGACCGGCGCCGCGCGCGCATCCGTCTGGAATCCCTGGCCAAACAATACGGTCTGGCGGTGGACTGGGATTCACCAATTGAAGCCCTCCCCGTCGGCGTCCAACAGCGGGTCGAGATCCTGAAACTGCTGTATCGCGACGCGCGGATTCTGATCCTGGATGAGCCGACCGCCGTGCTCACCCCGCAGGAAACGAACGAACTCTTTCGCAACCTGAAACACCTCCGCGACGAAGGCAAAACGATCATGCTCATCACGCACAAACTCAAAGAGGTCATGTCGTTCACCGATCACGTGACGGTATTTCGCGCGGGCAGAGTCACCGGCGAGATGCCGACCTCGCAGACCAATCCGCAGGAACTCGCCAACCTGATGGTCGGGCGAAAGGTGGTTCTGAACATCCACGTTCCGCCGGCAAAACCTCGCGAAGATCTGGCCCTGGAAGTGGCCGGCTTGAGCCTCGCTGGATCCGTCGCCGGGAGCCGGCACAAACTGTCCGACGTGAGTTTTTCCGTGAGGCGCGGCGAGATTGTCGGCATCGCCGGCGTGGAAGGCAATGGGCAATCGGAACTTTTACAGGCAATTTTGCATCCGCGCGATCCGCTTTGTCGGACATCGGGGACGGTGCGGTTTCTCGGAGAGGACGTGACGCACTGGGACGCGCGGAAGATCCGCGACCTCGGCGTCGCGGTGATTCCCGAGGACCGCCAGCGCGAGGGTCTGCTGCTCGACCGTCCCGTAAGCGAGAATTTTCTGCTGGGCCTCCAGCGCAGTCCGGAGTTCAGTCGCGCGGGTTTGCTGAACTCGAATGCGCTGCAAACAGCCGCCACCCAGGCGGTGGAGGAGTATGATGTCCGCCCGCGCGACCTGGCGATTGTGGCGGGCAATCTCTCCGGCGGCAACCAGCAGAAGCTCGTCGTCGCGCGCGAATTTCATCGAATGCCGGGCATGTTGGTCGCCGCGCAGCCAACCCGCGGCGTCGACGTCGGCGCAATTGAATTCGTTCATAACCGGATCGTGCGTGCGCGCGACGAGGGCGCGGGGGTGTTGCTCGTCTCGTTCGAATTGGAAGACATCCTCACGTTGTCGGACCGCATTCTCGTGATGTACGAGGGACACGTTGCGGCGGAGTTCCACCGCGGCAAGGTGACGGAACGGGAACTGGGGCTGAAAATGGCCGGGTCATGAGAAAGCTCCTGCAACCTGTTCTCGCCGTCGCCTTCGGGCTGGTCCTCGGGCTCGGCGTGACCCGAATCGCCGGGGAAAGTCCGTGGCATGTCCTCCAGATCCTGTGGAAGAGCGCGTTTGGTTCCCGCTACGATTTCGGGATGACATTGTTTTACTCCACGCCGCTGATCTTCACCGGGCTGGCCGTAGCGGTGCCGTTCCAGGCGGGCCTGTTCAACATCGGCGCGGAAGGTCAGCTCACGCTCGGCGCACTCGCGGCGGCGGCAGTCGGCGCGGTCTGGCCGTCGCTTCCGTGGCCCTTGGCGCCAGCCTTGGCTGCTTTCGCGGCACTCGCGGCGGGGATGATCTGGGGCGCGATCCCGGGCTGGCTGCGCGCGAAACGCGGCAGCCACGAGGTCATCAACACCATCATGCTCAATTTCGTCGCTGCCGGCCTCGCCAGTTACGTCGCATTGTATCTGTTGAAAAACCCCGACAGCCAGAATCCCGAAACCCGGCCCATCGGCGCAGGCTATTGGATCACTCAATTTGGAATTTTCGGCGGCGCGCCCGTCAGCATGGCATTGCCGCTGGCGATCCTGGCGGCGGTGCTTGTTTGGATTCTGATGTGGCGAACCGTCATCGGATTCGAGATGCGCGCCGTGGGACAAAACGAATCCGCCGCGCGCGCCGCCGGCATCAACACAGGCCGCATGACCATCATTTCCATGGCGATGGCGGGCGGGCTCGCCGGCCTGGTGGGCGTTGGCGAGGTCCTGGGCAATGCCGGAAAATTCCGGCTCGGTTTCTCGCCCGACTACGGATTTATCGGAATCGCTGTGGCGTTGTTGGGGCGGAATCAGCCGGCCGGCGTGGTCGCCGCGGCGTTGTTGTTCGGAGCATTGCATAAGGGGACGGCGGATTTGGATTTTGATACCGAGCACGTCACGCGCGAACTATCGCTCGTACTGCAGGCGCTGATCATCCTGTCGGTCTCGGCGGACGGACTCTGGGCGTGGATGAAGAAACGGAAGGTGCCGGCATGAACTGGGACCTCGTTGCGTCCACGTTGCGCGTGTCGACTCCGCTGATTTTTGCCGCGCTGGGCGGAATGTTCAGCGAGCGATCCGGTGTCATCAATATCGCCCTGGAGGGATTCATGTTACTCGGCGCGTTCGCGGCGGCCGTCGGAACGCTGGTCACGCACTCGCCCTGGCTGGGCTCCGCGTGCGGCATGGCGGCCGGCGTCATGCTCGCGGCGCTCTACGCATTGTTCGTCATTCGTTTGCGGGCGGACCAAATCGTGGCCGGCGTCGCCATCAACATGCTGGCGATGGGTCTGACACCTTTCCTGTGCAAAATCCTCTACGATGTCACCGGGTCGACGCCGTCGATTCCGCTCCGCGACCGGTTCGAATCCGCGCCACTCTACCTGAGCTGGGTGCTCGTCGGGCTGTGCGTCCTCTGGGTGAAATACACGCCAACCGGGTTGTGGGTGAGTTTTGCGGGCGAACACCCCGAGGCGCTCGATGCCGCCGGCATCCGCGTCAACCGCGTTCGCTGGTTCGCGGTGCTGATGAGCGGCGCGCTCGCGGGAATGGGTGGCGCATCGCTTTCGATATTCCTCTCGTCCTCGTTCTCGCGTGACATGACGGCGGGGCGCGGGTTCATGGCCCTGGCCGCATTGATCTTCGGAAAGTGGAAACCGCTTCCCACGGCCCTGGCGTGCCTGCTGTTCGGGTTTGCCGATGCCGTCCAGATTCGCCTGCAAGGCGTGGCCGTTTGGGGCGGTCATCCCATTCCCGTGGAATTCATCCAGATCCTCCCGTACCTCGTCACCATCCTTGTCCTCGCCGGGTTTGTCGGACGGTCCCGCCCGCCGAAAGCCATCGGCACGGTGTTTGAGAAGGGGTAGAGTCATCGCCAAACAAGCGGCGGCCGCAACGGAAAGGACCACACAATGAACCACCGGCTCTCCCGGCGCGGTTTCCTCAAGCGCGCATCCATCCTGCCGTGGTGCGCCGCCGGTATCAGGCTGGGGACCGTCACAGCCATGGCCATCGAGCCCATCAAACGCGCGGGTGCGCCGTCGCTGAAGATCTCTTGCAACGCCTACTCGTTTGCCAAACTGTTGGATGATCATCTTCGAGGCCGCGGATCGGGCATCACGTTGTTCGATTTCGTTGATTTTTGCGCGAAACAGAATTTCGATGGCATCGATGTCACGGGTTATTATTTCCCCGGTTACTCGAACGATGGTCCGGGCGTGCCCACCGACCAGTACATTTTCGAGCTGAAACGGCGAGCGTTTAATTTGGGTCTGGGCATCAGCGGCACCGGCGTACGCGACAATTTCACCGTGGCCGACAAATCCGCGCGCGCCAGGGATGTGCAGCGCATCAAGAATTGGGTCGAGGTGGCCGCCAAGCTCGGCGCGCCCGTGATCCGCGTATTTGCCGATACCCAGATGCGGGACCAGACCTGGCAAACCGCCTCTCGCGGCGCAACTCGCGATCAGGTCGAGGAATGGATCGCCACCGATGTCCGCGCGTGCGCGGACTACGCCGGAAAATTCGGCGTGATCATCGGTGTCCAGAACCATGGGGATTTTCTCAAGACCGCCGACAACCTGATCAACCTGTTGAAACGCATCGATTCACCGTGGTGCGGTGCCATCGTGGACACCGGCAAGTTCGACGTGGCTGATCCGTATGCCGAAATCGCGAAGGTGGCACCCTTTGCGGTCAACTGGCAGATCAAACAGAGTCCGTTCGGCGTCGAGACCGTGGAGACCAAACCGACGGACCTGAAACGATTGATCCGCATCATCCGCGAGTCCGACTATCGTGGCTACCTCCCCATCGAGACGCTGTCGCCTCGCGGCGGGGCCGGCTACGATCCATTCGTCGTTGTGCCGAAATTCCTCAGTGAAGTGCGCGAGGCGATTGCCGCAACGACCTGAACATCTGGGCGGCTGCCGATTCATGGGACCGATGTCAGCCATCGATAGCGCTCGTGGTCCGCGTCGGTCTCGTCGTCTTGTCCCGCCCGTCAACAGCGCGAGGTGCTGCACGTAATTACTTGTATCACAATTACTTGCGTAAGACAGCGTCGGGGCGGAAGATTTCCCGAGAAAGTGCTTGCTAATATCTATCGTTTTAGTAGACATATATAAGTCTATTAAACAAATAGACAATTGGCCGCAAGCCCGGCCAATCGGATGATGGCGACAGAAGCGCGGAGGAAAGGAACCATGAAGAAGCAGCAACGCATTCTCGTTCTGATGGCGGCAATGGTAGTCGCAGTACTTGCCGGGAAATCGTACGCCGATGAAACCAACGCGGCCCCCCCCGCAACGGTCGACGACAAGATCGACCGGCTCGAGCAGGAGATCCAGGAACTCAAACACCAGCGCGAGCTCGACCAGCAGCAGGCGCAACAACAGGCTCAGCAGCCGCCTGCCCCGGCTCCGCAGACGGCGCCATTCCTCATGGTCGGCCCCGACGGCTTCGCCATGGCATCGGTGCATAGCAACTACGTCTTGCGGATTCGCGGTTACGCCCAGGCCGATGGACGATTCTACCTCGACGATAAAGTCAACTACGCGACCGACACCTTCCTCATGCGCCGCGTACGTCCGATCCTGGAAGGCACGCTCGCGCATGACTTCGACTTCCGTCTCATGACTGACTTCGGCAACGGCGCGGCTTCGACCACCCTTCTCCAGGATGCCTACGTCGAATGGCATTACTGGCCCTGGCTCAAAATGCGCGCCGGCAAATTCAAGCCACCCGTCGGTCTCGAGCAACTCCAGACCGACACCGACCTGCTCTTTGTCGAACGCGGCCTCCCGTCCGATCTCGTCCCGCAGCGCGACGTCGGCGCCCAGGTCTCCGGCAGCGTGCTCCATGGCGCGGTCTCCTATGCCGCAGGTATTTTCAACGGCGTCGTCGACAACGGCATCGCCGATACCGCGGGCTGGAATTCCAAGGATGGCGCCGCTCGCATTTTCCTCCAGCCGTTCTGGAACACGGACATCACCCCGCTCAAAGGCCTCGGCTTCGGCGCGGGCGGAACCTACGGCATCGCGGACGTTTCCAGCACCACCACGAACCTCCCCGCGTACAAAACAATCGGCCAACTCCAGTTCTTTGCGTTCGACAAGGGTGTGACGCTCGACGGTCAGCAGATTCGCGGCTCCCCGCAGGCCTATTACTATTGGGGCCCGCTCGGCGTCCTCGGCGAATACACCGTGTCCCAGGAAACGGTCCGCAGGGGTACCCTCACCGACACGCTCCGCAACAACGCCTGGCAAATCCAGGGCGGTTTGTTCCTCACGGGCGAAACCGCCGGCTATCGCGCTTCCCCGTACGTCGCCGGCCTGACCCCGAAACATCCATTCGACCTCGCCAAAGGCGGTTGGGGTGCCCTTGAAATCGTCGGCCGCTTCGGACGATTGGATATCGACCCCGAGGCCTTTTCGACCACGCCCGCCACCGCCGGCCTCCGCTTCGCCGACCCAACCAAGAACGCCCGAGACGCCCGCGAGTGGGAAGTCGGCCTGAATTGGTACCTCAACCGCAGCATCAAATGGGTCTTCGATTACGAGGAGACCGACTTCGACGGCGGCGCCGGCACCGAGACCGCCACGGTCTTCAGCATCAAGAACCGCGCCACGGAACGCGCCGCGCTTACCCGCGTCCAACTCCTCTTCTAACGACGACGCTAATGCTCACCCACCCCCTCTCCCACCGACGATCCGGTGGGAGAGCGGCCTCAGTTAATTCATTCGCTCCGGCTTGAAATGCTGCGCCCGGGTCGCTAGGATACCCTCGACCAATGGATCGCATTGTCGTCAGCGACTTCTCCGCCGACGGCTGGCCAGACGCAACGGTCGCGGAGTCGCAGTCAACACGGTACGCCCGGGAATTGGAGGCCGGTAACATCCTCTTTTTCCCGCAGTTCCCATTTGGATTTCCCGAAGCCGACCGCGCGTTCCTCCTGAGCGTCCGACAATCCAGCGCCGGCTATCACAAGAACATCGCCTATCGACCCAGGCAGGACCGTGTCACCGGCGTCGAGAAGCGCACCCCCGATCAGGATCGCCTGCTCGACGTGCTCCGCCGCTTTTCCCGCGGCAACGTCGAGTTTGTCAATCGCCTGCTGCCGGTGTACGCGGAAAACCGCAAAGTCGATTACGCCAGTTTCCGCCCGATTCAGGAACAGGGCCGCGCGCTCTCCCCGAAGGCCCGCAACGATCTGATCCACGTCGACGCGTTCCCGACACGCCCCACCAACGGCGACCGTATTCTCCGCGTGTTCACCAATATTCATCCCGAACAGGCCCGCGTGTGGATCACCACCGACCCGTTCGACGTGATCGGCCCGCAATATGCCGCCGCCGCCGGGCTGGACACCATCGCCGATCGCGCCCGCAAGAAGCGCGGTCCATCGCCACTGGCCCGGTTCGCCGCGAAGAATCTCGGCCTGCGCAAGCTCGCCCGCTCGCATTACGACGAGTTCATGCTCGGCTTCCACGATTTCCTCAAGGCCAATGAAACCTTCCAGCGGGATTGCCCCAAATACCAATGGGAATTCCCGCCGCGGACCACCTGGATGTGTTTCCTCGACTCGGTCCCCCACGCCGTCCTGTCGGGTCAGTATGCGCTGGAGCAGACTTTCTTCGTTGCCCGCGACTCGATGGTGACCCCCGACAAAGCCCCTGCCCGTGTGTTGGAGCGTCTCGCCGGCGTCAGCCTGACGTATTGACATCGCCCCGGCCGCGCCGACCCGAAAAGCCTCTTGCAATTCCCTAGCCAGCGTGTAGACTTCTCGCGGCATGAAGGTGTCCAAACGTGGCGAGTATGCCTTGCGGTCGCTGATCAATCTCGGTATCGCCCGGGAATTGGGCCGGCCGATGGTCCAGATCCGTCAGCTCGCCGAGAAAGAGAATATTCCCGTCAAATTCCTCGAAGCGATTCTGCTGGAAATGAACCGCGCCGGCTACCTTGACAGCAAACGCGGCAAGGGCGGCGGCTATTTCCTGAAGAAGCCGATGAACAAAATCACCATCGGCGAAATTGTGCGGTTGATCGATGGTCCTCTCGCCCCCATCTCCTGCGCCAGCGTGACCGCGTACCACCCCTGCTCCTGCCCTGATGAGGCGCATTGTGGTCTGCGCCTGTTGATGGTCGACGTCCGCAACGCCATCGCCAACATCCTGGACAAATATACCCTGGCCGACACGGTCGAAGTCACCCTCCGCAAAATGCGGCGGGACAAAGTGCCGTTGCCATTCATGGAGGTGGAAAAATGAATCGGATGAAGGCCCCGTTGTTCTTTGTTTTGTGCCTGTTCCTCGCCGCTTCGGTCCGCGCCGAAAAAGTTGTCCTGCGCGTCGGCCACTTCCCGAACGTGACCCACGCCCAGGCCATCATCGCCCACGGTCTCAGCCGTCAGGGGAAAGGTTGGTTCGAGGAGCGCCTCGGCCCGGACGTGCAGATTCAATGGTACGTCTACAACGCCGGGCCCAGCGCCATGGAAGCCATCTTTGCGCACTCGATCGACATGACGTACGTCGGCCCGAATCCCGCCATCAACGCCTACCTGCGGTCCAAGGGCGAAGAAATCCGCATCGTCGCGGGCGCGTGCAGTGGCGGGGCCGCGCTCGTTGTGCAGGATGACGGGCGCATCACCAAGGACTCCGATTTCCGCGGCAAAAGAATCGCCACACCCCAGTTTGGCAACACGCAGGACGTGGCCTGCCGGTCCTGGCTGTTGTCGAAAGGACTCCACATCACCATGGTCGGCGGCGATGCCCGCGTCATCCCGACTGCCAACCCCGACCAGCTCACCCTCTTCCAGCGCGGCGAAATGGACGCGGCGTGGACGGTCGAACCGTGGGTCAGTCGGCTCGTGGTCGAAGCCAAGGGCAAGGTGTACCTGGATGAAAGTTCGTTGTGGCCCGACACGGGTGGCCGCTACGTCACCACGCACCTGGTCAGCAGCGTCAAATTCCTCGGCGACCAGCCCATATTGCTGAAGAAATGGATCACCGCCCAGGTGGAATTGACCGAGTGGATCAACACGCATCCGGCCGAGGCCAAGCGGATTCTGAACGACGAAATCCGCGCCGAATCGACGCGTGCCCTTCCCGACGTCATCCTCAACAGCGCCTGGAACCGGCTCCAACTCACCAATGACCCAATCAAAGATTCGCTCCTGAAATCCGCCGATGACGCCTATCGCATCGGCTTTCTCAAAGAAAAGCCGGATTTGTCCCACATCTACGACCTCAAACTCCTCAACGAGGTCCTGCGGGAGAAGGGCATCGCCGAAGTCAAATGATGGCGATCCAGGACGAACTCCAGGTCGTCCAACCGGTCAAACTGGTTGTCGACGGCGTGTCGAAATGGTTTCGCCAGCGTCGCGCCGACGTCCACGCCCTCGACAACGTCTCGCTGAACATCCACGAGGGGGAATTCGTCTGCCTCGTCGGTCCCTCCGGCTGCGGCAAGTCCACGCTGCTCAATATCATCGCCGGGCTGGAAGAACCCGACAGCGGACAGGTGTTGGCCGATGGCAAACCCGTCACCGGCCCGGGTCGCGAGCGGATGATGATGTTTCAGGAATCGGCCCTGTTCCCCTGGCTGGATGTCATGGACAACGTGATGTTCGGCCTGAGACTCAAACCGAATCTGTCGCGGAGCGAGCGTCGGGAGGTCGCGCAGTACTATCTTCAACTCGTCGGCCTGAGCAAATTCGCCAGCGCCAATATCCACGAACTATCCGGCGGCATGAAACAGCGCGTCGCCCTGGCCCGCGCCCTCGCGCCCAATCCGCGCGTGTTGTTGATGGACGAACCGTTCGGCGCGCTCGACGCGCTCACCCGCGAACAGCTCTACGGTGATATCCAGCGGATCTGGCAGGAGCGCAAGAAGACCATCATCTTCGTCACCCACAACGTCCGCGAAGCCTCCTGTCTCGGCGACCGCGTCGTGCTGTTCTCGCCGCACCCCGGTCGCATCCAGGAAAAATTCGGGGTCAATCTGCCCCGGCCGCGCGACATCAACAGCGTCGCCCTGGCGAAATATTCCACGGAGATTACCCGCGCCCTCAAACGCCACTTGAACGGCGAGCTGGCCGAGGTGGCTGAATGAGACGCCGGTTGATGATCGTGGCTTTCTTCGCGTTGCTGATCGGCGTGTGGGAGATGCTGTTCCGCATGAAAATCTGGTCGCCCGTGCTCGTCCCGTCGCCGCTGAGCGTGGCGGCCTACCTCAAGGGCGCACTGGCCGATGGCGACCTCGGACGCGCGACGTTCGTGACCGTGCGCCGATTGATCATCGGGTACGCTCTTGGTTTGATCGCGGGTCTTCCGCTGGGCCTGCTGACCGCCCGCTTCAAATTTTGCGAGGCCACCCTGGGCATCATTGCCCTCGGATTTCAAACGCTTCCGAGCGTGTGTTGGGTGCCCCTCGCCCTGCTGTGGTTCGGGCAGACCGAAGCGGCGATGCTCTTCGTGGTCGTCATGGGCACGCTCTGGTCGGTCGTCATCGCCACCGACAACGGCGTGCGCACCGTCCCCCCGATTTATGCCCGCGCCGCCCGTACCATGGGCTCGACCCAGTGGCATACCTGGATAAAAGTGATCGTGCCCGCGTCGTTGCCTTTCATCGTCAGCGGCATGAAACAGGGTTGGGCATTCGCCTGGCGCTCGCTCATGGCCGCCGAGATTTACGTGACCATCCTCACCGGCATCGGGCTCGGCAACCTCCTGAACTACGGACGCGAACTTCAGGCCATGGACCAGGTCATCGGCATCATGCTCGTCATCATCGTTATTGGCCTGCTCGCCGACAAGATCCTCTTCTCGCCCTGGGAACGTTTCCTCTACCGCCGCTGGGGTACCGCAAAAAGCTGACCGATTCGGGTGCAAAAACGAAGCGCGCCCAAGCCATGTGACTTGAACGCGCTCCAATTGGTAGCGGGGGTGGGATTTGAACCCACGACCTTCAGGTTATGAGCCTGACGAGCTACCGGGCTGCTCCACCCCGCACTCGAAAGCCGCCCAGAGCTTAGGGGCGTAACGCGGGTTCGTCAAGCCCTGAATCCCGACCAAAATAGCGGTCCGCCGTGCCGATTCACCGCTGCGTAACCGCCACCGCGGGAGCCGGCTCGAAACGGAAAATCATTTCGTTCGGGCGCGAGAGATTCAATTTGTTGCGCGCCATCCGCTCGACGTAGCTCGGGTCGGTCTTCAACGCCTCGACCTCGGTCTGCTGCTTCTTCTCCAGCTCGTCCTGTTGTTCGATCTCGTGATCGAGTCGGGCAATATCCATTTGCATGGCGTGCCGCTGGTGAAGCAACGGCACAAACAGCAGCGCCACGCCGAGTCCGACGACGATCACGAACACGGCGAACCCGAGGGACTGCAATCGGCCCCACAACGCCAATGTCCAACTCATTGCCTTAGAGCTTGCCTCCGTACACGGCGTCCTTGCCGAGGATCTCCTCAATCCGCAGCAGTTGGTTGTATTTGCAAACGCGGTCCGTCCGGCACAACGACCCCGTCTTGATCTGCCCGGCATTGGTCGCGACCACGATGTCCGCAATCGTCGTGTCCTCGGTCTCGCCCGAGCGATGGCTGATAACCGCCGTGTATCCGGCTTCTTTCGCCATCTCAATCGCATCCAGCGTCTCCGTCAACGAGCCGATCTGGTTGACCTTTACGAGAATCGAATTCGCGACGCCCAGGTCGATACCACGTTTCAGGAACTTTGTATTGGTGACGAAAATGTCGTCGCCGACGAGCTGGATCTCATCGCCCATCGCGTCGGTGAGTTTCTTCCAGCCGTCCCAATCGCCCTCGGCGAGGCCATCTTCAACGGAAATAATGGGGTACTTCCTGCACAGGCCCTTGTAGAACTCAATCATCTGCTCCGCGGAATGCTTCGAGCCATCCGATTTCTTGAAGACGTATTTCCTGGACGCCGCGTCGTAGAACTCGCTCGATGCCGGATCGAGCGCGATGAAGATATCCTTGCCGGGCTTGTAGCCCGCCTGTTTGATCGCCGCGATGATGACTTCCAGCGGATGCTCGTTGTTCTTGAGATTGGGAGCGAATCCACCCTCATCGCCGACAGCGGTGCTGAGTTTCATGCCTTTCAGCACGCCTTTCAGGGAATGAAACACCTCCGCGCCCATCCGCAACGCTTCGCGGAAGCTCGACGCGCCCTTGGGCATGATCATGTATTCCTGCAGATCGATCGGCGCATCGCTGTGGGCGCCGCCATTGAGAATGTTCATCATCGGCACGGGCAACACTTTCGCGTTGGGCCCGCCGATGTACTTGAAGAGTTCGACTCCGAGCTGGGACGCCGCGGCATGAGCGTTCGCGAGGGAAACGCCGAGGATCGCATTCGCGCCAAGCTTGCCCTTGTTCGGGGTGCCATCGAGCGCGATCATCCGGTTGTCGATGCCAACCTGATCGAGCGCATCGTGCCCGATCAACTCGCGGGCGATCTTCGTATTGACGTTGCTGACGGCCTTTTGAACGCCTTTGCCGCCGTAGCGCGCCTTGTCGCCATCGCGCAATTCCCAGGCCTCGTGTTCGCCCGTGCTGGCGCCACTCGGCACGGCAGCGCGGCCGACCGCGCCTCCGGAAAGTTCCACGTCCACTTCAATTGTCGGGTTCCCGCGGGAGTCGAGAATCTCGCGGGCTTGAATTCGAGTAATCTTCGTCACAGAAATCAGCATCCTCCTTGCGGCGCATTCTAGGGCGAACGCCCCGCGAATCAAGAAATTAAACGCCCCAGCCGCGACAATTTGCGCGTAATCGCGCAAACTGACGCGAGGCTGATGCAATCGGCTTGCGTTGCGCGTGGCGGTCGGTATCATCACGGGCAAACCGACGGAACCGTCCGCGTGGCCCCGTGCGAAGACGGTTGCGGAGAACGAGGAGTGGCATGAACTATCCTTTCTGGGATGTGCCGATCGGGTACGGCTTATTGATGGCGGTCATCGCGGTCCTGCATGTTTTCATTTCCCATTTCGCCATCGGCGGCGGGCTGTTCCTCGTCGTGGTCGAGCACCGCGCCCGCCGGGACAAGGACCAGCCGACACTCGAATTCCTTACGAAGCTCAGCAAATTCTTCGCGCTGACCACGCTCGTGCTCGGCGCGCTGACGGGTGTCGGGATCTGGTTCATCATTGGCCTGCTGAATCCAACCGCCACGGAAGCGCTCATCCACAATTACGTCTGGGGCTGGGCGATCGAGTGGACATTCTTCGTCATCGAGATCACAGCGGCGTTGCTCTACTACTACGGCTGGCAACGAATGTCGGCGGCGGCCCACCTGACCATCGGCTGGATTTATTTCGTGGCGGCCTGGCTCTCGCTGGTCATCATCAACGGCATCATCACCTTCATGCTCACACCGGGGCGATGGCTCGAGAACGGCGACTTCTGGACCGGCTTCTTCAATCCGACGTACTGGCCGTCGCTGGTCATGCGCACGGGCGTGTGTCTCATGCTGGCGGGATTATACGCGTTGCTGGTCGCGGCGCGGTACGAGGCTGGTGATTTCAAGAAGCGGTTGGTGCGGGAGACGACCACGTGGGGCCTGCTTGGCCTGGTCGTTACCGCGGCCGGGGAAGCATGGTACTGGCGAGCGATTCCCGCAACCATCACGACCAAGGCGATGCAGATCATGCCGATCCCGATGCAGGCGTTGCGTTCGACCGTCTGGGTCGCGGCGGCCATCGGCGTGTTGCTCATCATTGCGCGCGCGATGGCGCGGCGGCTGCCGGTTCTCCTGGCGGGCGTCCTGATGGTGACCGGGCTGGCGTGGTTCGGCGAATTTGAGATGTTTCGCGAAGCGTTGCGCAAACCGTACGTGATCACCGGCTACATGTACGGCAACGGCGTCGAGGTGGCGTTGACCGATCGCTACAAGAAGGAAGGCTACGAAGCGCAAATCGTTTACAAGACCGGGGACGAGGGCGCGGATCTCTTCCTCCACTCGTGCCGAACCTGCCACACCATCGACGGCTATCATGCCCTCAAGCCCGAATTCGACGGCACGGACCGCAAATTCATCGCGGCGATTGTGCGCGGCGCGCATCTGCTGATTGGCAACATGCCGCCGTTTCTCGGCACACCAGCCGAGGCGGACAAGATCGCCGACTACATTTACGCACGGGTCGACCAGCATCCGCTCGCCGAGATTTGCAAGGCGCAGGGAATCGATCTCGGAGCAAGAGCGTTCGCTGCACGGTGCGCCGTCTGTCACATGCCGGGCACGTCCCACGACAAATCGAAGAGCTTTGCCGGCCAGAGCGCCGATGACCTCGGTACCATGCTCGACAATTCATCGAGCCTCGGCGACGGAATGCCGGATTACACCGGGCCGCCCGAGGAGCGCGCCGCGCTCATCGCGTATCTTCAAACACTCGGAAAGCAGGTGAAGAAATGAATCTGCCCAATTACGAATTCCTGTCCGCGCCGCTGTGGCTGGTGACAATCCTGCACCTGGTGACGCTGACGTTGCACTTCGTCGCGATGAACTTCCTGTTTGGCGGCCTGATCATCGTCATTCATGCCGGTCTGCGCAAACGCTGGGATGACCCGACGCTCCTGAAATTCGTCCGCCTTTTTCCCGCCGCGATGGCGGCCACCGTCACACTCGGCGTCGCGCCATTGCTGTTCCTGCAGATGACGTTTCCGAAGCCGGTCTACTCCGCCGCCATCGTCAGCGGCTGGTTCTGGCTTGGGGTGATCGGCGCGGTGATCGTCGCCTACTACGCGCTTTACCGCAGCGTGCTGCGCGGCGAGAAGACGGGCAAGGTCAGCCTGGCGGCGCTGGTGCTGGCGTTGGCGGGCATGGTGTACGTCTCGTTCGTGTACAGCTCGGTCTTCTCCATGGCGGAACGGCCGGCGCTGATTCAACAGTTGTATGCGCAGGACCAATCGGGCCGCGTGCTCAACCCGGCCCTGGGCGATTACCTGCTGCGCTGGCTGCACATGGTGCTCGGCGCGGTCACGGTTGGCGGGTTCTTCGTCGGCATGCTCGGGCGGAAGGAGCCGGTCACGTACAACACCGGCAAGGCGTATTTCGTCGGCGGCATGGCGCTCGCGTCGGTTGCCGGCATCGCGTATCTGATGACGCTGCAACCGATCCTGGCTCATCTCATGCAGACGCGCGCGTCGTGGGTGTTGCTCGTGGCGATCCTGCTGTCGCTCGGTTCGCTGCACTTCTTCTTCAAGAAGAGCTTCTGCGTGTCAGGCACGATGCTGTTTGTGTCGATGCTCGGGATGGTGTATATCCGGCACATCGTGCGACTGCTCCGGCTGGGCGGTCAATTCAGGCCGGATGCGATCCGCGTCGCGCCGCAGTGGGGACCGTTCGGGTTGTTTCTGGTGTGCTTCGTCATCATGCTCGCTGTCGTCGCGTACATGCTGCGGCTGTTCTTCGGCGCGAAACGCGCGGCGTAAGATCGCGCGCAACAGCTTGCCCGCGCGTCGCGTCTCCGCTACCATCCGCGCCGTGAAATTCTCGGCCTGGTTGGCGCTGGCGTGTGTCACGAGCATTCTGGTCTCGGGGTGCAACCAACGCGCCGCGAAGAACGAGCCGATCACCATCACATTTGCCCGCGGCGCGGATTCGCAGAAGCTCGATCCCGCCGATGTCGATGATGGGGAATCGATGAAGGTCCTCGTCAACGTCACGCAGGGCCTCGTCCGCTTCAAGCACGGCACCACCGAACCCGAACCCTGCCTCGCCACGTCCTGGACCATCAGCCCGGATGGTCTCGCCTACACCTTCAAGCTCCGTGACGGAGTCAAATTCCACGACGGCACGCCGCTGGATGCGAAGGTTGCTGCATTCAGTTTCCTGCGTCAGATGGACAAATCGAACCCCGCCCATCTCCCCGACGCGACGTTTGCCTACTGGTCGGCCATGTTCAACATGATCACGGCGGTCGAGGTCGTCGACCCGATGACGCTTCGCTTTCGCCTGAAGGAGCCCCACGCGCCGCTCATGGAGAGCC
Source organism: Verrucomicrobiia bacterium (assembly GCA_035501175.1). Classification (GTDB taxonomy): domain Bacteria; phylum Verrucomicrobiota; class Verrucomicrobiia; order Palsa-1439; family Palsa-1439; genus Palsa-1439. The sequence continues at coordinate 59,794 of DATJWQ010000035.1, forward strand.
TCTGCATCCCGGCCGCGCATCTGATCAGCCCGAAGTTCATCGACCAGCGCCACCCCGTCGGCACGGGCCCGTTCCGATTCGTCGAATGGCTCCCCAACGAACGCATCACGCTGGAGAAGAATCCCGATTACTGGGAAGGCGCGCCGCAGATCGATCGCCTCATCTTCACCGTCGTCCCCGATTCATCCACGCGCCTGATTCAACTCCAAACCGGCCAGTGCCAGGTCATGGACGGTATCGACCCCAACAGCTTGCCGATCATCAAGGCCGACAAGAATCTTTCCATCCTCACCGCCCCCGGCCTGAATGTCTGCTACCTCGCCTTCAACTGCCAGAAACCGCCGTTTGATGGAAGATGGTTGCGACAATGGATCGCTTCTTCGATCAACAAGGAAGATATCATCAAAGATGCATATCGCGGTGCTGCCACCGTCGCGAAAAACCCAATGCCGCCGTTGATCGCTGGCTACAACGACGCGATTCCAGAAAGCGTGATGGCACCCCCCCCGACTAGAATGCCAAGGTTTGACCACCCACTCCGTCTCGAAGTCATGACCAATCCGCGTCCCTACTTGCCGAACCCGCTTCGCGCCGCCGAGATGATCAAAGCCGACCTGGAAAGAGCGCACATCCCCGTCGAAATCGTCCCTAACGAATGGGGTTCGCACCTCAGCCGCACCAGTCACGGCGAACATGAAATGGCGCTCATGGGTTGGGTGGGTGATACCGGCGACGCCGATAATTTCCTCTACGTCCTGCTCGACAAGGACACCGCCACGCTCGGTTCGGCATTGAATATCTGTTTCTGGATGAACGACGATTATCACAACCTCATGATCGCGGCCCGCCGCGAGCTTGATCTGGAAAAACGCGCCGCGCTTTATCGGAAGGCCCAGGAAATTGTCTTCGAGGAATGTCCCATGGTCCCGCTCGCGCACGCCCAGCAACTCCTCGCCACCCGTGCGAACGTCAACGGCGTCCTCTTCGAGGTCAACGGCGACATCCTTTTCCAGAGCGCTAGGGTGAAGTGACCACGCGGAAGATGGCGAATCTTTCGTCCGCCGTCTCCAGCTTGAAATGCTTCAACTGGTCGGGATGATGCTGGAACAACTCTGCCGCGCAGTGGGGATCGAGCGGCCCCAGCTTGTCCGCTTTGTACCGACGTGACTCGATCCCGTCGTAAAGAAATCCGACTTCGTAGATGAAGTAGTCCGCGCCGTATTTGCTCGCGAATGCGTAGAATTGGTCCTCGCTGCCGTAGATGGCCTCCAGCATCTCGCGGTACCGGTCCCGAATCCGCTGGTTCTCGAACTTCGAGTGCATGATGATCGGACGGCCGGTCGCCGCCAGGAATACCGGCGAATCTCCGATCGACGCCAGCAGCACCGCATTGGTCGCGGTGTGGGCTTCGATCCAATTTACAATCGGTCGATATTCGTCCGGCGTGGCCTGTTCCCGCGTCAGCGGCTTTGCATTCAACGTCACCAACTGCGCCACTGCGGCAGCGAACACGATCATCTTCCACCAGAACCGCCGCGTCACGAGTCCCGCTGTCAGCACCGCCGCCGCAAAGCCGAGAAATGTGAAATACCGCAACACCATCCACGTCAGCGGCGCGAGCAACAAGGTGAACACGATGAAAATGTTCGTTGCCGAGGTACCCCGTTTGCGGTTGCCCAGGATCATTGCTGCCACAAGCGCCAGCGGTCCGCACCATTTCAGGCTCCGCCAGAAATCTCCCCAATTTGACGTGTCGAAGGCGCCTTCCCAAAGGAGCCGTGCTTCCCATGGCAAGAGCGCGGGATCATTCGGGCGTTGCCCCAGGAAACGCAGTTTGTAGAAGAAGAGTTCGTAGACGTGCGCGTATTCGCCGTACGTCCGCTGCATCAGCGTGCCCAGCGCGAGCAAGACGGCCGCCCAACCGCAGAACACGAAGATCGCGCGCTTCCGTCCGCCATTGATCCACACGGCCAACGCGAGCGCATACAGCACGCACATCGTTGGCGAGAAAAAGACCTGTTTCGCCCGTAATACCGGCACCACCAGCGTTCCCACCGCCAGCAGCAACACGAACCAGGGAATCCGTGGCGTTTCGCCGCGCCCCAGATACACCACCACCGCGGCCACCGCAAACGGGGCCATCACGAATTGCGTCAAATGCCAGCTTGCCAGCGCCGCCAGCCAGAACAACGCTGCAAGAAACTGAGGCGCGAAGCGACCCCCGGCGGTTCCGCTGCCGTACGTGGCCTTCTCGCGTGTCTCGACCGCTCGTTGCAGCGCGACCACCGTGAAACACAACGCAAAGATGATCAGTGGTATCGTGAAGTCTTCCCGCAGGAATAAATGCTGCACCGTTCGCCCGTAACTCGGGTACAACGCCACGTACAGCGCGCCGGCGAATACGCCCGCCTTGTCGCTCCGCCACAGCACCCGCGCCAGAAAGAAGACGCCGAAGACCGACAGGCTGGAAATCAGGCAGTCGTACCAGACAACGAAGACGTGCAGCGGCATCGCCGGCTTGAACCACCGATACAAGAGACCGACGGGGACCTCCATCGCGACGGTGAACTCGGCCCAATCATCGATCGCATCGGGGTACTGCACGTCGCGGTCGTGGCTGAGCTGGCCCCACTCGCTGACCGGGTGTGTGGCGAAGAATTTGGCGAATCGGTATTGAAACGCGAATTCGCTCCAGAACTGTCCGACCTCATCTTGTCGGTCCCATGTGGGATTGGCGAAGATCTTCGCTGTCTTGAGATGAACGTGGAAGACATAGAAGACGCAAACTGCCGCCAGGCAAGTGAGCAGTCGCCGCCGCGAATTCATCGTGGCGCGATTCTTACCCGCTCGCCATCCCGATTACAACCCGTTATGCGCGTCACCGTGCCGCGGGATCAGGCTTGCTTGCGGAACTTGATGCCGCAGCCGACGAACTTGCTTTCCGCGACGGGGACCGTCTTGCCTGCCTCGACCGCACTGACCGCATCCTGCAGGTAATGCTTCGTGACCTGATCGGCTTCCTTCGAGTCGTCAATCGCGCCGTGGTAGACCAACTTGCCGTCCTTATCGAACAGGAAGGCCTCCGGTGTCCGCGTCGCCCCAAACGCCCGCGCGACATCCGACGTGGCGTCCACGACGTATGGGAATTTGAAGCCAAGGTCCTGGGCGCGCTTCTGCATTTCCGCGTAGCTGTCCTCGGGATAATCGGTCGGATCATTCGAATTGATTGCGATCACGCCGATTCCGCCTGCCTGCGCGGCGTTGCCAATGGAAGCGATGCGCCCCTGCCATGCTTTCACGAATGGACAATGGTTGCACGAAAAGATCACCAATGTCCCTTCCTTGCCCGTGACGTCCGCGATGGACACCTCTTTGCCGTCCACGTTCTTCATCTTGACGGTCGTCGACGGCGCTTTATCGCCGATGTTCAGTCCGAACGCGCTGCCAGCCAGCGCCAACGAAGCCGTCAATGCCACAAACGAGGTTCTGCTCATGAACTGCCTCCTGTCGGTTTTGGTTGTTTTCCAAGGGCTTCGACCACTTTTTGCTCAAAAACGTTGAAGGTCACCCCGCCCTCCCAGAAATCGTGCAGTTTCCCGGTGCCATCGTAAATGAACGTCGCGGGCAACGCTCCGCTCCATTGCTTGTCCAGACCGTCGATGAATGGCTGATCCTTCTCGTCCTTGATGTAGGCGGGAAAATCGACCCCTTCATCGGCGAGGAACTTCTTCACGGCGGCGACTTGATCGGTATCATCGGCGGAGACCAGGATCGTCTTCAACCCCTGCCCGTTATATTTCTCCGCCACGCGGACCAGGCCCGGAAACTCCTCGCGGCACGGCCCGCACCATGTTGCCCAGACGTTTACGAGCACGGCTTTCGCCTCCGGGTCGTGGATGGCTTTTTGCACGTCGGCGGCCGTAACCGGAGTCACATGCACGTCATCGACGGAGACACGTTTTGTTGCGCCGCAGGACACGAACAGGAGCGCCAAGCTGCCCAAAGCGCACGACACGATGAGACGTCGGATTGCCACCATGAGGTTATATAGTACACCAAATCAGTCGCTTCGCCAGCGACCATCGCGCGCACGATTGGGTTGGGCTTCGACGATCCCGTCGCGTTGACAACCGAACTTGACAGCGCGCTGAACACAGTGTCCAACGCCATGGACATTGAAGTTGGTGGTTACCAGTTACGTGCTGTCGGGCCAACGAAAGAGCCGCTTCATAAGATACTATCTATCAGAATGTTACAACGCACACAGGAGGCGCAAGGCGATCGGATTGCGTTTCTGGCACAAGCCGTGCAATCCGTCCATGCCGCGTATGCGTGAAGACACAAAGAGCCAAAACAAACATCAGGTTCTGGTCCGCTCGAAGTTCGAAGAGCGACGAATGGAAATTGTCACGCTGATGTGGATCGGATTCTTCATCGGGATACTCCTGGGAGGAATCACCACGTTGATGCCGCGATGAAAGACCCATGAAAATGGAAATGCCAATTTCTGCCGCCGCGGAATTCCCCGCACCGAAGAAGGCCACCGACATAACGCAGAATTTCTGGGTGCGCGTCTGTGCGTTCGCGCTGGCAATGGCGGTCGGATTCCTTTTCGCGCGGTTGTTGTATGCGGCATTTTGTGTGGCGTCGAAGCTTGGGGACGGCGGCCAGGACAAAGTCAGTCCATTCGTGGCTTTCTGGAAGATGCTGCATTCGGGTCTCTGGTAGGCGGTGCCTCGCCGACGCTCCGTCACGCGCTCCGCAATTGGGCGTCGCGGCCTTTCGCGCTCACGTTCTCCGCCAGCTTCCAGATCAAACCAAGTCCGAGGAAATAGAAAATCAAGCCAAGGGTTTCATGGACGAAGCCGTACGGCAGGGGCACCGCGGGGGCGACGAGACAGATGCTGACGATGCGCACGTAGTTGCAGACGATGGCGATTGGCACCGCCACGGCCCACAATGACAATTTCTGCAGCCATGGGAGCCGATATTGAAAGGCCAGCGTCGTGGCCACAATGAGCGACGACGTGAGCAGGCCGAAACCGTTGCACTCCGTGGCCACCTCGAAGATCCGGCCTTTCACCGAGAGAAGAAGCTGCGCCGGCTGGCCTTCGGTCAAACCGATCTTCACCGGCACGCCCAGGGTTGCCAACAACGATCCGGCGTGTTGGGCGGCCATCGCCCGCAACGGCCAGTCCAATCTCGGCACGAGCCCGGCCAACAGGCCAAACACGAAGAAGGCGCACACGGCCGGCACAAACAGACGGACCTTGTCGTCGCCGAGTAACAGCGAGACGATGCCGGCAAACGCCAGGCAGGCGGACAGCAGGAAGAGCGGCAACGAGAACGCATGCCATTTTGCCGCCACGGCGAGAGAAAGTATCGCCGCCGCCAGCAAGCCGATCCCGCGCGGACCAACCTGCGGTGAAAACCTCAATTCGTGCAGGGCGTCGCGAACGCAAATCACCAGGGCAAACAACACGAGGAATGCGCCGTTGACCAATTGTTGTGTGTGGAGCGTCTCCCACCCCAACCAATGAAACAACGGCACGTACAGCAGGCCCACCAGGACGGTAATCGCCAGCACCACGGCCACGCTGAGCGAATTCGCGCGCGCAGGTTTTCCACCGTTGGTTGCCAGTAATTGGTCGGACACGATTTCCATGACCTTGAGTTAGACGATACCGGGGCGTTTCCGCTCAATCAGCGAAGCGACCGGATCGCCGCGCTCATAACGCGCTCTCGAGAATTTCGCGCAGTTCCTGGTCCTCCAGCACCACGGGGTTGCCCTTCATACTGTTCGACGCCTTCGCTTTCTCGATGATTTCGGGGAAGACGTCGCGCGACACGCCGTGATCCCGCAGGGGCGGGATGTTGAGGGCTCGAACCAGTTCGCGCAGGTCTCCCACGGCCCGGCGCACCTGTTCAAATCGAGAGACAACGGGACTACCGACGAGGCGTTCCTTTGCCGCGCGCTCGTTGACTTCCACCACATATGGCAGGACGGCGGCGCACAACGCGCCGTGTGGGGCTTCGAACATGCCGCCAAGCGGCCCGGAGAGTCCGTGCGCGGCGCCGAGGGCGGCGTTGGCCAGCGCCATCCCGCTCAACATCGCCGCGACGCACATGTCTTCGCGCGCGGTCACCGTAGCCTGCCAGTCCTCCCGCACCGGCAGACCGCTGGCTGATTCGTACGCACGCCGCAACGACCGCGCCACACGGTACATTCCTTCGCGGCAGATCGAATCCGTCAGCGGATTGGCCTTCACCGATACAAATGCTTCGATTAATTGCGTCAGCGCGTCCAAACCGGTAGCGGCCGTAATTTCCGGCGATAACTGGTAGGTGAGTTCGGGATCGACGAGCGCGATGCGCGGCAGCATAAGCGGGCTTCGCAAGCTGACCTTGACACGGCGTTCGGGGGACCCGAGCACGGCGTTGCGGGTGACTTCCGAGCCCGTGCCCGCGGTGGTCGGGATGGCGATGAACGGCGCGGATGGATTGGCCAGCGGCTGGCCCTTGCCGATCACCTCGATGTAATCGAGCGGATCGCCCTCGTTGGTCAAGAACGCGGCGATGGCTTTGCCCGAGTCCAACGCGCTCCCGCCGCCGAAGCCGATGACCATGTCGCACCGCTCGGCCCGGGCGTGTTTGGTTCCCTCCCGGACAAGTTCAAGAGTCGGCTCGCCCGAGACGGCCAGTGCCACATACTCCATCCCGGCGTTCGTCAGCGCGGCAAAGAGGGGCTGGACGCGCTCCACGGCGCGGACGCTATGACCACAGGTCACCAGGGCGCGCTTACCGAGCGGCGGGGCGATCGTACGAATCTCCCTCAGTCGCCCCGGGCCGAAGACGATGCGGGGGACAGTCGCGAACTCGAAGTTCATCGGCACCAATAGAACCGGCCTACGGCCCATTTGTCCAGCGGAATGAACGACGATCCAACTTCCGCCTTCACCAGGGCACCGAAATGCTGAGGCGGTAGAATTCCTGAGGCGAGATCGGGTTCGTGTCCGTGATCGACACGCGAGAACCGTTTGTGACCGGGCCCAAGTAGCCTGTGAGCGGCTGCCACACAGCGTTTGGCAGGTTCGTGGTGAACTGCGGCACGTAGGTACGACCGGACACAAGGGGCGTGAAGGACAAAAGCCTTTGTGAGAGCTGGTTGGTGACACTGACAATGCTCAGACTGAACACCGAGGACGGGTTGGTCGGGTTGAGGCCGGCGACATACTTGAACTGGTTGTTCTGGCCGGTGCCATCGGCGTCCGCGGCGGCGGCGGCCAGGGGGTTGGTGGTGCTGCCGAAGTACTGGGTCTGCCAAGCCTGGAATGCGGTCGTGGACAGGAGAACACTGATCAGGTTGG
>DATJWQ010000036.1:0-29893 GCA_035501175.1 Verrucomicrobiia bacterium
TATCGGCGAAAACGATCCCCCCCTTGAGCAGGTTCATCTGCCCGTAATACTCCAGCGTCTCCACCGTCAAATACTCCCGCGGCAGATTCGTCAACGGAAAATCCAGCCCCCAAAATATCCCCTGATACGCCACATTATGAATCGTCAACACCGTCTTCACCCGCGGCGTCACGCTCCACGGCTGCGCCCGCACCGCCGGCCGCTTGTACGTCATCTGCACCGGCACAAACGCCGCCTGCCAGTCATGACAATGCACCACGTCCGCGCGATATCGCGCATGCCGCGCCACCTCCACCACCGCCTTCGAGAAAAATAAAAACCGCTCCGCGTTATCCTCGTACGCCCGTCCCCCGGCCCCATACAACTCCGTCCGATCGTAAAACTCATCCCGCCGCAAAAATACCATCCGCACCCCATCCGCCTGCCGCCACTCCAGCACCTCGCCCGTCACCACCCGGCTCCCCAGCGGTATGCTCAGCGTCAACCCCACCGCCTTCGCCCCCGGCGCCACCGCCTGCGCGCTCCGATAATACGGCACGCAACACGTCACCTCGTGCCCCCGCCCCGCCAGCGCCCCCGCCAGCCCCCCCACCACGTCCCCCAACCCGCCCGTCTTCGCATAGGGCGCCATCTCGCTCGCTGCAAATAATATCCTCATGACAGTTTTCGACGGCGCATCCCGTGCCTTCCTCGGTTGTTGAATCTGATCTGGCCTCTCCGCGCATCTCCCCAACGGCGCTCCCCGCCCGCGATAGTACCAGACCGCCTGTTCGCAACTCAACCCTCTCCACTCAACGCATTGCCCTCGCCGCCCCCGCCATGCTATCTTCCCCGCGGTGAGAAGCGCCAGACCCACCAGCCACACGACCGACCCACGGGCCGCAGCCGCCCCAGCGCCCGTCACCATCGCCCGCCAACCGCGTTTCCTCGCGTTCATCCTCGTGGCCGCCGCAATCCTGCCCTACCTCCCCGTCCTGCACGGCGGCTTCGTCTTTGACGACGTCCTGTTCACCAACAGCCGACTGATTCACGCCCCCGACGGCCTCCGCCGGATCTGGTGTACCACCGAAGCCCTCGACTACTATCCCCTGACCCACAGCCTCCGTTGGCTCCAGTGGCGCCTCTGGGGACGCGACGCCACCGGCTACCACGTCCTCAATGTCTGCCTCCACGCCGCCAATGTCCTGCTCCTCTGGCTCGTCCTGCAACGCCTCAAACTCCCCGGCGCCTGGCTCGCCGCCTTGCTCTTCGCCATCCACCCGGTCAACGCCGCCACCGTCGCCTGGATCACCGAACAGAAGAACACCTTGTCCATGCTGTTCGGCCTGATGGCTGCCCTCTTCTACTTGCGATTTGACGAGACGAACTGCTGGCTGTGGTACGGTCTGTCGCTCGCCGCTTTCGCTCTCGCGTTGCTCAGTAAAACCGCCATCCTCTTGCTGCCGATCGCCCTGTTGTTGTGCCTCTGGTGGCGACGCTGCCCGCTCCGCCCCAAAGACATCTTCCCCACCGTGCCCTTCTTCGCCCTCTCGTTGATCGCCGCTCCAGTGACGATCTGGTTCGAGTATCAGCGCGGGTTGAGCGGCACGCGTGTCCTCACCGCCAGCTTCCTCGCGCGACTCCTCACCGCCGGAGCCGCCCTGTGGTTTTATCTCATCAAGGCGCTCCTGCCGGTCAACCTCATGGTCATTTATCCGAAATGGCGCGTCGCCCCGGCGGCCTGGGCTTGGTATGTCCCGGACGCCGCGCTCGTCGCGGTGTTCTTCCTCCTCTGGCGCAACCGCGCTGCCTGGGGTCGCCCGCTGTTGTTCGGCCTCGGTTACTTCACCGCCATGCTCTTGCCCGTGCTCGGCTTCTTCGATCAGGGATTCTACCGTTACTCCCTGGTCTCCGATCACTGGCAATACTACTCCATCGCCGGCATCACCGCTCTCGTGGCCGCCGCTGCCGTCGCCATCGCCCGGCGTATCGCCCCACCGGCCCGCTCCCTCGCCCGCGCCATCGGCATCGCCCTCCTCCTGCTGCTCGCATTCGCCACGTGGAACCGCGCCGCCGTCTATGCCTCCAGCGAATCGCTCTGGCGCGATGCGCTGGCCAAAAATCCAAACGCCTTTGTCGCCTATAACAATCTCGGCCTCATCGCTCAAAAACGCGGCCTCCTGCCGGAGGCCATCGATGACTACCAGCAGGCTCTCCGCCTCGATCCGGATTACCCCGAGGCCCGCGATAACCTCGGCACCGCCCTCATGCAATCCGGCTCCATCACCGCCGCCATCGACCAATACAGGCAAGCCCTGCGCATCAAGCGCGACTTCGCCGAGGCCCACAACAATCTCGGAATCGCCCTCGCCCGGATCGGCTCCTTCCCGGAGGCCATCGGCCATTTCATGGCGGTCGTCCAGATGGAACCGGACTTCGCCCAGGCGCGCTGCAATCTCGGAAACGCCCTGTCGCAGCTCGGCCAGATCCCGGACGCCATCGCCCAGTACCATCTCGCCCTCCAATCCGAACCCAAACTCGCCCAGGCCCACTTCCTTCTGGCGGCCGCTTGGGAGCGGGAGGGCAGGACCGACGATGCCCTCGGCCAATACCAACAGGCCCTCCAAATCAACCCCGACTACGCCGACGCCCACAATAACCTGGGCAGTCTCTTCCTGCGCAGGAATCAGCTCGCCGATGCCATCGACCAGTATCAGTTGGCCTTGCGCAGTAAACCCGACGATCCAGAGGCGCATTACAACCTGGGTCTCGCCCTCGCCCGACAAGGCCAATGGCCCGATGCGATCAGTCATTGGGAACAGGCCGTCCGTCTCAGGCCCTATTACGCTCAGGCCCATTTGGCCCTGGCCGCCGCCTTGGAGCAGGCCGGCCGCATCCCCGACGCCATCCGCCACTATCAGGATGCCTTGCGCTTCAACTCCGGCCTCGTTCAGGCTCGTGACGCCCTCGACCGTCTGCACGCTCTCCCCTAACCCATCGTTCCCCCCTATCTCCTCGCACGTCCTTAATATTGACCCTGGCTTGAAACTGCCAATATGGCCGCCGGGCGCTAACTGCTTCCCACGCAAGGTTGCTGCTTCACCCCGGACAGGTTTATGCTATAATTAACAGAATGACGAGAAAGGCCACCATGGACGCTCCGCCGGAGGATGTTCCGACGCCGCGCCCCTCCCCGTCCCCGGCCCATGGCGCCACCACCGCTCCCCGGCTCTGGCTCCAGATTCTCGCCCTGGTCATGTTGACGCTCCTCGCCTATCTCCCCGTCTGGCGCGCCGGCTTCGTCTGGGACGATGACGACCATGTCACCGCCAACGCCGCCCTCACCGCCGCCCATGGCCTTACCTATATTTGGTCGTCACCGGCCATCGCCCGCTATTTCCCACTCACCCTTACCACCTACTGGGCCGAACGCCACCTCTGGGGACTCCACCCGCTCCCGTATCACCTCGTCAACCTCCTCTTTCACGCCGCCAATGCCGTCCTCGTCCTCCTCCTCCTGCGACGGCTCCGCCTCCGCGCTGCCTGGTTCGCCGCCGCCCTCTGGGCCGTCCACCCGGTCAATGTCGAATCCGTCGCCTGGATCTCCCAACTCAAGAATGTCCAATCCGGCTTCTTCTTCTTTTCTTCCCTGATGTTTTACACCATGTTCGACGAGGAAAAACATCGCCCCCTCCGCTGGTATAGCAGCTACCTCTCTTCCTCCTGGTACTCCCTCGCCTTCGTCTGCGCCGTCCTCGCCATGCTCAGCAACGCCTACGCCGCCATCCTCGCCATCGTCCTGCTCCTCCCCGTCTGGTGGCGCCGCGGTTATCCCGAAAAAGCCGACATCACCCGCATCTTCCCCTTCGTCGCCATCAGTTGGCTCGCCGCCGGCTTCGCCATCTTCACCCGCCGCGCCCAAACCAACACCCCGGACGCCCTCGCCGCGCGCCTCGGTCTCCTCGAACGATTCATCGTCGCCGGCAAAGCCTTCTGGTTCTACCTCGCCAAAATCCTCTGCCCGCTCCCTCTCTCGTTCGTCTACCCGCGCTGGCACAATCATCCGCTCAACCCCTTGTCCTGGCTCCCTCTTGCCGCTCTCCTCGCCCTGTTCCTCCTGCTCTGGCGCTCGCGAAACCGCCCCGGGTGCCGCAATGCCCTCTTCGCCCTCGCCTTCTTCTTCGCCGCCCTGCTCCCGGTCCTCGGCCTCGTCCATATCTCCAATTTCCAGTACGCCTTCGCCGCCGACCGATTCCAATACTTCGCCAGCCTCGCGATCATCACCCTCCTCTGCTCGGGCGCCGCCACCCTCCTCCATCGCGCCGCGTCTCAACCCCGCTACTTCGCCGCTCTCGCCGTCCCTTTGTTGCTGACCGCTTCGGCCGCCCTCACCTGGCGGCATGCGTCCGTCTTCCGCGACGAGGAAACCCTCTGGCTCGATACCATCGCCAAAAACCCGCAATCCGCCTTCGCTCATTACTCCCTCGGCAACCTCCTGCTCCAGGCCGGTAAACTCAACGCCGCCGCCGTCCACTACAAAATCGCCCTGACCATCCGCCCCAACTACGCCGACGCCCATGCCAATCTCGGCAGCGTCTTCCTCGAACAGAAACGCTTCAGCGACGCCATCGCCCATTACCAGGAAGCCGCCCGACTCGAACCCCCCTCCGCCGCCCTCGAGTGCAACCTCGGCATCGCCCTCGAGCAGACCGGCCGCGCCGACGAGGCCATCGCCCATTATCAAAAGGTCCTCCAACTCGACCCCGATTTCATCCAGGCCCACAACAACCTCGGCAATCTCTATCTCCAGCAGGGCCGGTTCCGCGACGGCGTCCGCCAGTACCAACTCGCCGTGGACGCCGCCCCCAGGTTCGCCCAGTTGCACTATAACCTCGCCAACGCCCTGCTCGACACCGGCCAGATCCAGGATGCCATCGCCCAATATCAACTCGCCCTCCGCCTCAAACCCGGCTACGCCCAGGCCCATTGCGACCTCGGCGACGCCCTCGCCCAGGCCGGCCAACTCGACGACGCCATCACCCACTACCGCGAGGCCCTCCGCCTCAAACCCGATTTCGCCGCGGCCCACTTCGGCCTCGCCAACGCCCTCAGCCAAACCGGCCGCACCGAGGAAGCCTATGTCCACTACGAGCAGGCCCAGTGGATCGAATCCGCCCTCGTCGCCTCCCCCGCCACCACCATCCGCCTCCCAACCGCCGACTGACTTCCGATTCCCGCCTCCCTTTGCCTTGCGTCGCCCCATTGCTGCGACGATAACGTCCTGCCGCATGCCCGCGTCCCCGCTTGAACACCACCACCGCCTCCCGCGCGAATCCTATCGCTGAAAACCGCCGCGGAAAAACACGCCTGTGTCGTCTCGATCTATTGCTTCATGCCGGACCACCTCCACGCGCTGCTCACCGGCCGGAACGACTCCTCGGACACGCGCCCCGCGATGGTCCGGTTCAAACAACGCTCCGGATTCTGGCTCGCCCAACATCGCCCCGGAGCAATGTGGCAAAGGGATTTGTACGCCCCACATCCTCCGCCGCGATGAGGACCTTGGCGCGCAAATCAGATACATCGCCAGCAACCCTGTCCGCAAAGGCCTCGTGAAAAACTGGCGCCACTTCCCCTTCACCGATGCCATCGGAACCGATTTGAGCGTAACCATCAGCAGCACCATCACCCTGTAGCCGCAGGTCTTTAGCCTGCGTCCCCCTTCCGCCCCGCCGTTGCCGTTTGTACCCTCCGCCCGATCCGTTCGCTTCCCCCGTCCGGTCGTCGCCCCGTCCGTTTCCCGCCGCCCCGTGCCGTTGTCGTTTCCGCTCCGCGCCCCTTTCGCCCTCCATCATTCCACATCCGATATCTTCTCTCCGTGCAAAATATCCTATCCCGATTCTCCCGCCACGCGGCCGACACCGGCCCGCTCTCTCCGCTCCGCGTCTCCCGCTCGCAATCCGGAGCACAAGTGTCACGGCGACGGCTCGGCTTTTTTGATCCCCTCTCCCTTCACAGGGAGAGGGTCAGGGTGAGGGTTGGTATTCTTTGTGGTCCCCTCTCCCTTCACAGGAAGCAGGTCAGGGTGAGGGTTGGTATTTCTCAATCGCCTCCGCACCCCCCATTTTCCCTGACTCCGGACCGAATTCGCCCTTTCTCCCTCTCCGTTCAAAAAAAACTCCACTTTTCGCCCAATTTCGCGAAATCCATTGGCCCGAGATATGCCTATAAGGACATTTTGGCACGGTCAATTTCGTTCAATGCATGCTCCGTTACATACCCCGCCGAAGGGAGGTGAATTCCACCGTAACCCGTTGAAATACGGCCAGAAACAGCCGTTTTCTACCCCCGCCTGCCCCGTCACCAAATTGTCGCACAAAAATGTGAAAAAGTTGTTGACTCTCCGCGCCTCCACTGGTAGTCTCGCACCAGTTAGATTCACCGAGTCAGTGGAGTGTAGGTATAGGGAAAAGAAAGTTCACCGAGTCGTGAACGAGGCTTTGGGAAATAGGCGAGGAGAAGACATGCAAAGAGCGAAACATGCAAGGGGCTTGCGCTTCCTACCGAAATTAGCAGTCATCACCACCGTGGCCGCCGTATCTGCGGCGATCTGCTATCAGGCAAGCGCTCAGGTTAACGTCTACACAGACCCGGTGGGGTTCATCACACTAACCGCTGAAGGAACCGCCGGTCCTGGCAGTTCACCAGCGCTTTCAGTGTTGGGCTTGGGCATGACCCAGGTTCCAACGCTTCGCGGCGCGGTGACCTCCGTCAGTGGCACCGCTGTCGCCCTGCCCGGGCTGACGGCTGGCCAGTTCAACCAGAGCTCGGAAGGCCCGTTGTATTACATCGAAGATGTGAATACGAACAGCGCCACCGGCGGATTCACGGATGATATCGTCAGCAACGACGCCAACAACGTCTACACGGCGTTCAACGATTCTGGCACCATTGCCAGTGGCGACAACGTCAAGATCATTCCGCACTGGAATCTCGCCAGCGTGTTCGGCGCTACAGACCAAGCCGGACTTCTGCAGGGCTCCAGCTCGTCGGCTGACTTGGTTCTCGTCCAGAATCCCGTGACGAAGGCGTTCGCGACGTATTACTATTCCACCGCCAGCAAGACGCAATCCGCTGGTTGGAAGAATGCCGCGTCGGGCAACACGGATCAGTCGCTCGTCCCGCTGTATCAGGATCAGGGCGTCTCCGTTCAACGCAAGGTCTCCACGAACCTGAATGTCCAGGTCGTCGGCGCGGTCAAGCTCTACAAGACCTTGGTCCCGTTGATCGGCCCAGGCGTCAACGTCATCCCGAACGTCTATGCTTCGTCGGCAAACACGTTGGCCACCAGCGGCCTGTACCCCGGCCTCAAGGCTGGTTCGTCCAGCAGCGCCGACCAGGTGCTGATTCACAACGATCCGGCTGGCTCGTTCGCAACCTATTACTACTCCACCGCCAGCAAGACGCAGTCCGCTGGGTGGAAGAATGCCGCGACGGGCAACACGGATGCCAGTCAGACAGCGATCCCGCTGGGAGCCAGCGTCGTGATCGTGTTCCAGACCGGCGACAACGGCTTCAACTGGACGTTCCCGGCGCCGTATTGAAATTGAAAGAAGCTAAACTAAAACAATCGTAGCAGTACAAGACTAAGGGTAGAGGAAAGACAGAAGGGAAAGGAATAAGGAAAGAACAATGAAGAGCATCAAATATATCGTGGCGGCTCTCGCGGTGGCAGCTCTCGCGACAGCATCCTACGCAACAATCACAGTGAACTACGGTTCGTCGGAATCGACGTACCTCGCTGATAGCCAAGGCAACTATCTTGATGCCGGTACGACATTCGAGATCGGTACGTTCGCATCGGCGCCGACAGTCGGCAGCCCCAGCCTCGCTGGATTTACCGCGTTCGGCACGGACACGATCGTCGATGGCGCCATCGCTGGTGGTATCACCGCCTCCGACAGCGGCTTCGCGCACAACCAGATTTACATCGTTGTGCTGAATGGCAGCCAAGAGTTCATTGGCTACGTCAGCGACGCGGACGCTACCAACTGGAAGTTCCCGGCGACTGCGGACTTCCCGAACTCGACGAGCCTTGATCTCGGCGACATGGCGGCAGGTGGTGGCGGCACGATGAACCTCGCCACTGGCGCGACAGTTGTCTACGGCCAGATCGGTGTTGATCCCAGCGGCCCGTACACGCTCCTCGAGACCGTTCCAGAGCCTTCGAGCATCGCGCTCGTGGTCATGGGCTTGTTCGGCGCATTCGGCCTCATTCGCCGTCGCAAGTAATCAGAAAGAGATCCTATAGATCCTTTCTAAGCTGTCTTCCAAGGGGCTGGTCTTCGGACCAGCCCCTTGTTCTTTCCCCCAATCCGCTTTCGGTCGCTTTGTAGCGCGGAATCGCCCCTTGTCGTCTGGCCGTATCCCGCCGAATGTCGCTCCGGCCGTCCCCCGCCTTGCCGTGCCGCGTCGCCACTGCCCTTACCCCTTATCCGTCATCCTCGATCCCGTGCTGCTTTCCCCGCTACGGCCACCACGGCCGCTCCACCCGGTACACATACATCGAATACCCAATCACCGCTTCCGGACGCATCGCCAGCAACGCCTTGTAGGAGTCCCGCAGATCGACCGGAAAATGGACTCCGCGCAGGTTCGTCACACTCACCGCCACGTAACCCGGCAATTCCGGGTCGTCCACCAGCGGCTGATCAAACCACGGCCCGCCTCCCAGATACGTGCAATGAATTTGATAATACGCCGGGTCCGCCGTGCCGAAATAGCTCAGGTTGATGTGCTCGATCCCCCGCTTCTCCATCCACTGCTTCAGCCCCTTCAGGTCCTGTCCCCAGTCGATGTTTGAATCAACCAGGTACTTCTGCCCCTGGAGCGGCCCGCCTGCCGCCACATTGAAAAACGCCAGGTAATGCGGACACACCATTCCAACCTCGATCGCTGCCAGCCCGCATACGGTCGCTGTTGCCACGTGACCCCGCCAATTCTGCCTCCCCCACAGCTCCGCCAGCCCAAATCCCGCAAACACCAGCACGAATGGGTGAATCGGTAGGATGTGCCGTTCCCCGATGTTCAACTTGCTCGTCATCGCCACTCCCAGGTACGCCGCCACCGGCACAAGCAGATACACCGTGTCATCCAGCCACCGTCGCCACCGCATCGCCGCCACCACTGCCCCGCTCACAAAGATCGCCAGCAACGACACCGGCGACTTCACAACGAACGCAAACGGAAAATACCACCACCAGCCATCACTGCGGTACATCCCCATCAGAAACGCCCCGCGGCCTTGCGCCGCCGTCTGCCCCGCCAGAAACCCCTCACTGTACGCGTTCGGCGCCAGACGGTGTCCGTCCACCCACCCCACCGCCTTCGCCAGCACCGGCAGCCGCTGTCGCGTCAGCGGATCATTGTGGAAGTCCATCCGCCACGTCCGCGACGCCGACGGAGCATACCGAAAACCGTACACCGCCCAAATCCCACCCCACGCGACCACCGCCATGGCCACAACGATACCGGCGGCCACCGCGCTCTTCTCCCCGAGCCCGCGGAACGGACCGTTCCCCGCAACCCTCCCCGGCCATTCCGCCCGACGACAAACCCGCGCCGCCAGCAACACCACGACCACGGGGCACAGCAACAACGCCGAGAATTTGCTGATCTGCGCCACCGCGAAAAATACAACCAGCCCCGCCACGTTCCCCACGCTCACCCGACGCGCCGTCCGCCAGAGAAAATACATCGTCCCGAAAAAGAAACATGTCACCCCAAGATCCGTGGTGACGAGCCGACTGTGCGCCAGGATATTGGGCTCGACCGTGTATAGCCCCAGGACCGCTGCCGCAGGCCAGAATCCGAACAGCTCCCGCGTCCACGCGAACAACAGCACCCCCAACAACACCCCCAGCAAGACAATCATGAAGCGCGCCGCGTAGAGCAGACGGTCCGCATCGTTGTGCAGATACAGCGTCTCGTGACAAAAATAGAATTGCCCCTCCCGCACCCACGGCCCGGGTTCGCTCGCGTCGATCTTGCCCAGGTCCACCCGGATCCCGTTCATGCCCAGCAACGGCAGCGCCGCCCACATGCGGATTAACGGCGGGTGCTCCGGGTCCGTCCGATAGTCCCCAAAGCGCAACGCATTGTATCCCGCGACCACGTGCTGCGGCTCGTCCCACGTCGCCGATTCCCGCACGTAGCTGCCAACCGTCAGCCCAACGAACGCGCTCGCAAACACAACCAGGCAGATCGCACACCGATGCCGCTCGGCCAGTTTCATGTCCGCGAACTATACCACGGCCGGCTTCCGGCCTCATAGAGATATGCCGCTGTTTACTGAACCGCTCGCAACCGATTCAACGCTGCCCGCGCCGCCGCCAGGTCGGGCTTCAACTTCAACGCCTCTTCATACTCCCCGATCGCCTCCCGCACCCGGCCCACCTTCGCCAACGCCACCCCGAGATTGTAATGCGTCGTCGCGTCCCCCGGATGAATCCTCAACGCCTGCTCGAAATGCCCGATCGCCTCCCCCGCGCGCCCCGTCATCGTCAACGCGCTGCCCAGCCCGATTTGCGCCTGATCATCCTCCGGATTCACCCGCACTGCCTGCGCGAAATGTCCCACCGCCTCCGACGCTCGTCCCGTCATCAGCAGCGCGTTTCCCAGTTCCTCCTGACCCTCCGCATATTCCGGATCGATCCTCACCGCCTCCTCGAATTGCCCGATCGCCTCCTCCGTCTTCCCCGCCCGAACCAGGAGCAGCCCGAGATTGACATGCGCTCCCGCCAGATCCGGCTTGATCCGAATCGCCTGTTCAAACTCCCCGACCGCCTCCGATTCCCGCCCCGCCGCAATCAACGCCACCCCCAAATCAACATGCGCCTCCGCCGCCTCCGGATTCACCGCCAGCGCCTTCCGGTAATGTCCAATCGCCTCGTCCACCCGCCCCGCATCAACCAGGTGCATCGCCAGGTTGCTTTGCGCCATCCACGCGTCCGGGTTCCGCGCCACATTGTCCTCCCACAGCCTTCGATCATCCGCATACAGACCGCTCCGCCGCCACGTCGCCGCTCCCAACAAACTCACCACCACCACCGCCACTGCAATCCCCGCGTATTCGCGTCCGCGGCTCTTTCCCGTTACGAAGACCTTTTCTCCGCCCGCCACCACCAGCGCGATGACCCCCGCGATCGAATAGTACTGCCAATGGTCCGCCACCAGCGAATAACGGTGAAAACTTTGCCCGATCAATCCCAGCACCGGCGCCAGCATCACCACAAAACTGCCCCATCCCAATAGCAGCGGACGCCCCCATGTCCCGCGCCGCCACCAGAACAGCGCGAACGACCCCACCAGCATCACGCCAGGCACATACGATGTCCACCGCGACCCGTCAATATGCCACTGCGGATAGATCGCCATCAGATCCCAGGGCGCCAGCACCTTGCACAGATAGAACCATGGCATGCAGCCGGCCCCGGCCAGACGTTCCCCGAACCCGCGCTGCCGCACCAATAGCCCCGCCATGGCCCGATGATGCTGGAACCAGATCGTCACCAATCCGATCGCAAGCGAAAGTCCAAAGTACGGCCCGCAACGCAACACGTCACGGACCCGCAGATTGCCCCGCCGCCACCAGATGCACCCCAACAACACCACCGGTAGCATCACCACCCCGGACTTGCTCAGCAGCGCGACGAGAAACGCGGCCAGCGATGCGCCATACCGCTCTCCGCCGCCGCCGTCGTCATACTTCAAATACAGCAGGACCGCCGCGAGCGCGAAAAACATGGACAGCGTGTTCTTCTGCTCGCTGATCCAGGCCGCCGTCGCCACGTTGACCGGGTGAATCGCAAACACCAACGCCGCCAGCCATGCCCCCGGCACTCGCAGCCTTCGCAGCACCGCCCACAACAGCAGCGCGTTGGCCGCGTGCAACAGCAGATTCACCACATGATATCCTGTGGCGTGGTCACCCCACACCCGCCACTCCAGGCACCACAGACTCTCCGTCATCGGAAAAAAATCCAGACGTTCCGTCGTACACCAAATCTGATGGAGTTCCTCGCCAACCGTTGTCGTCCCGAACGGCGTGATCAGCGACCGGTCATCCCACACAAATCCCCCGCGGATCACGGGCAGGTACGCCACCAACGTAAGAATCACCAGAACAATGGCCAACACGGGTGAAGGAATGCCCCGGCTCGCTCGCGTTGTCCTGGTGTCGCTCATTCGTCCGTCGTCTCCGGGGAGTGTAGGGGCTGGCTATTTGCCTTGCAAGACCGGCCCAGCCTCCGGTCTTCGATATTCTTTCCCCTTTTCTCTTTCACACCCATCCCCTACTCTTTCCGCGATGAATGCCCGGAAATTCCTCCCACTGCTGTTCGTGCTCGCCGGGTTCTGCGCCTGGCACAACAGCTTCCGCAGCCCCTTCATCTTCGACGACCGTTGGTCTATTCCCCAGAACCCGCATATCCGCCACCTCTGGCCGATCTCCGAGGTGTTCTCCGCCCCGCCCCTGGCCACCGTCAGTGGACGACCAACAGTTTCCCTCTCCCTGGCTTTGAACTACGCGCTGGGCGGATACGATGTCCGCGGCTACCACCTCTTCAACCTCGCCGCCCATGTGCTGTCCGCACTCGTGCTCTTCGGCATCCTCCGACGCACGTTGGAGCAGGAGAAATTCCGCGGCCGATTCGGCGCATCCGCCATCTGGTTGGCGGCGGTGATTGCTCTGATTTGGGAAGTTCATCCGCTCCAAACCGAAAGCGTTACCTACATCATCCAGCGCACCGAATTATTGATGGGCCTGTTTCTGTTGCTGACGATGTATTGCTTCCTGCGCGGCTCGGTTTCGGCCAACGCCCGCGGCTGGTATATCGCTGCGGTGATCTCCTGCGCCCTCGGCATGGGCAGCAAGGAGGTCATGGTCGTTGCCCCTCTCATCGTCATGGTCTACGACCGTATCTTCCTTGTCGCATCCTTCCGCGAACTCTGGCAGCGCCGCCGCGGCTTGTATCTCGGCCTCGCCGGTACCTGGCTGCTATTGGCCGTGCTGGTGCTTGCCAAATCTCATCCGGCCACCGGGTTTGGCTTCCAACGCCTGACACCCTGGGACTATCTGCTGACCGAGTCCGGCGTTATCGTGTACTATTTGCAACTCTGTTTGTGGCCACGCCCGTTGGTGATCGATTACTTTGACTGGCCCATAGCCACCTCCATTGACGACTGCCTGGTGCCCGTCGTTGTTGTCCTTTGCCTGTTGGCCGCAACCGTGTGGGCATTCCGTCGCCATCCGTGGGCCGGCTTTCTCGGCGCGTGGTTCTTCCTGATCCTGGCGCCCACCTCCAGTATTCTCCCCAGCGTCGGCGAAGTCGCCGCCGAGCGCCGGATGTACCTGCCGCTGGCGGCGGTGGTCACATTGGCCGTGATCGGCGCGTTTGAGGTCGGTCGTCGCCTGCTCAACAAGCAACAGGGCGTCCTCGTCGGGGGCTTGGCCAGCCTGTCGGTACTGGCGTTGTTCACCGATTTGACCATCCAACGCAACCGCGATTATCGCTCCGAATTGAGCATTTGGCAGGACACCGTGGAAAAGCGTCCCGACAACCCTCGGGCCATCGGCTATCTCGCCAGCGCATACTCACAGGCCGGCAACATTCCCCAGGCGCTCGCACTGTTCGAGCGAGCCATTCAGCTCAATAACAATGTCGAGGCCCATTACAATCTGGGGCTCACCCTGCACCGGGCGGGCCGCCTGGCGGATGCGATCGCTCAGTATCGTGAGGCGCTGCGCATCATGCCCGATTATGCCGAGGCTCATAACAACCTCGGCTTCGCCCTCCAGCAGATGGGCAGATTGCCGGAAGCCATGGAGCATTTCCACCAGGCTTTGCGGATCGAGCCCGAACTCGCTGTGGCGCACTTCAATCTCGCAAATGCTCTGATGTTGACAGGGAAAACGACCGATGCGATCGCCCAGTATCAAGCAGCCGTGCAACTCGAGCCCGATTACGCCGAGGCCTACAGCGAGTTGGGAGTCGCCCTCGTGGTCGCCGGCCATCGCCGCGAAGCCATGGCGCAGTTCGAACGGGCGATGCGGATCAAACCCGAGTACGCCGAACCACAGAACAATCTGGCTTGGCTCCTCGCTACACTCCCGCCGACCCAGGGCGGCGACCCGTCGCGGGCGGTTCTCCTGGCCCAGCACGCCGCCGCGATCGACCGAAACCATGCCGCTGGCGATCTTGATACCTTGGCAGTCGCGTATGCCGCTGCGGGCCGGTTCAGCGACGCCGTGACCACCGCCCAACGGGCCATCGAACAGGCTCGCGCGGCAGGCCAGACAAGACTCGTCGGCGAAATCCAGAATCGACTCGAATTATATCGCAGAGGTTTGCCCTACCGCGAAACTGCGTCCGGACCCAAACCGGGAACCAGCTAGAATACGCCGGGGGTTTCGCTCTCCTTTCCGCTTTTCTCTTCCCATCGCATCCCCTACTCTCCTGAGTTGTGAGTCCACGCAAAGTCGCCCCGTTGGTCCTGCCGATCGCCGCTTTCCTGGCGTACCACAACAGCTTCTCGACTCCGTTTGTATTTGACGATGTGCAGTCCATTCCCGAAAACCCCACCATTCGTCACTTGGGGGAGATCAGCCGGGTCCTCTCGCCGCCGGCCACGGCTGGCGTGGCCGACCGGCCGGTCGTCAACTTGTCGTTCGCCATCAATTACGCACTCGGTGGAACTGCCGTTTGGGGGTATCACGTCCTGAACCTCGTCATCCATATCCTCGCTGCGCTGACGCTGTTTGGCGTGGTCCGGCGAACCCTCCTGCGCCCCGTTCTCAAAGCAAGATTCGAAAAGTCGGCGCTTTGGCTGGCGCTCGGGATCGCTCTCATCTGGACCCTTCATCCCTTGCAGACCGAAGCCGTGACATACATTTCGCAACGCTGCGAGTCGCTGATGGGGCTGTTCTATTTGCTCACCTTGTATTGTTTCATCCGCGGCATCGAATCGAACAAACCCGCTCGTTGGTTCACGCTTTCGGTCGCCTCCTGTGCGCTGGGCATGGCCACCAAGGAAGTTATGGCCACGGTGCCGATCATGGTTCTGTTGTATGACCGAACATTCGCCGCCGGAAGCTTTCGGCAGGCATGGACACAGAGATGGCGACTGTATCTGGCCCTCGCCGCCACCTGGCTCTTGCTCCTCGGCCTGATGTCCGGCCTGTCCCAACGCGACATCGGTTATTCCACCGGCGTATCCTGGTCGTCCTACGCGCTGGCAGAATGCTGGGTAATCCTCCAATATCTCCGACTCACCATCTGGCCTCACCCGCTGATCTTTGATTATGGGACCGAGATGCTCACCCGCCCGGTGTTCCAGGCCTTGCTCTATGTACCGATCCTCCTGGCGTTGCTGGCGGGTGTACTATGGGCCCTCAATCGCCGCCCCGTGCTCGGATTCCTCGGGGCGTGGTTTCTCCTCATTCTCGCACCGACTTCCAGCGTCGTGCCCATTATCAACTCGCCGATGGCCGAACACCGTGTGTACCTCTCATTGGCCGCGATCATTTCACTCGTGGTTATCGGCATCTATCAGTGCCTCGGACGACAATGGCTGACAGTGGTGTTTGTCATCGCCGCAGGCTTGGGCTTCCTGACCGTCAGCCGCAACGACGATTACCGCAGCAACCTGTCGCTGTGGACCGACACCGCCACAAGACTGCCCAGCAATCGGCGGGCGTACTGCAATATCGGCTACTCTCTCTTTCGGATGGGCCGGGCCAAAGAATCGATCCGATACTATCAGCAGGCATTGGCGATCGACCCCGACTATGTGGCGGCCCACAACAATCTGGGAATCTCCTTGCTCCAGTTGGGCGATGCGCAAGATGCACTGAAGCATTTTGAGAGATCCGTTCAGCTCAAACCCAATTCGGCGCCGAGCCACTATAATCTTGGAAACGCGCTGGCCCGTGCCGGGAAACTCGACGATGCGGTCCGGGAGAACCAGGAAGCGATACGCCTGAATGGGGGTTACCGCGACGCCTACTACAACCTGGGGAGCATCTTGGTATCAATGGGAAAAGTCAGCGAAGCGGTGACGGAATACCAGAATGCCTTGCGGATCGATCCCGATTACGCTGAGGCGCATCTTAATTTGGGGAATGCCCTCATGTTGGCCGGAAGAACTTCCGACGCCATTGATCAGTACGAATCGGCGCTACGGATCCGGCCGGGGTATGCCGAAGCCCATAGTGAACTCGGAGTCGCCCTCCTCGTCGGGGGCCGGCGCCGCGAAGCCATGGCGCAGTTCGAAGAGGCCCTGCGCATCAAACCGGATTACGCGGAACCCCAGAACAATCTCGCTTGGCTGCTGGCCACGCTCCCGCGAGATCAGGGAGGCGACCCGACCCGGGCTGTAGAGCTCGCCCAACGGGCCGTCACCCTGAATGGGGGTCACTCCCCAGGCGGTCTCGATACGTTGGCCGTCGCCTACGCCTCAGCAGGACGATTTGACGAAGCGATTGCCACCGCGCAGGAAGCCGCGGTACTGGCCAGAGCAACCGGCCAGCCAAAAATGGCCAGGGAGATTGAGGCACGATTGGCCCTGTACCATACCGGCCGACCGTTCCGTGAGTCTCCGCCCCCCGCCTCCCCGGGGCCGTAACCAGGCTCGTGGCGGCCCGCGTTGGCGGCGTCCCCGGATGGGGGCTTCAATCACGCGCGTTCGCGGTGTTGACCTCCACGGATGGACGGCGTATACTGACTGGCCATTCAGATGATGACAAGACACGGTGCTCTCCTTGTGGCGATTTCTGTCCTCCAAATCGTGGGATCTGCCTTCGCTGCCGATCCATCAGGTGCCGCAGGCAGCCATGACGGCAGTTTCCAGGCCGCGGTGCCTACTCTGTCAACCGAGCGATCTCGCAGTTTTACCAACGAGTTTTTTGCCGACAGTCGTCTCCGCCTCGGAATGTCGATCTTCTCCTCACCACCGAGCCAGTACGCCAAACCCGCGGTTGTGAGGAGTGTGGGAGTTCTTTCCTTGCCAAACAGCACGTCCTACACGGGAGACATCCTTGGCGACATGCCAAACGGGTGGGGAATTCTCACGGAGACCAACGGGTCCCAAATAGAAGGCGAATGGCGTTTGGGAAACCCCTACACCGCCAGCGGAAGAATGGTTTACCCCGATGGTACTGTTGAAGACGGCCAGTGGGATTACCGACTCAGGGCTGGCTACGGGACAATTCGGTGGCCGGATGGAACTGTGTATAAGGGGACATGGAGAAACATTCCCGATGCTCCGGATCGCCCCGACGGTAATGGCACGATGACCTGGCCCGATGGACGCACATACGTCGGACACTTTTTTGACGGTGTAATGGATGGGATGGGGAGAATGACCTATCCGGATGGCAAAACCGTCGAGGGCCGCTGGATTCAGGGCAAGCCCCTCCAGCCCTCGATACGCCAGTAGATTTGACTCATCCATTTTCCGATTAAACCCGCACATCTATCTACCTCTCTCGTCGTCGCGAAGATTTGATGATTGTCGTGCCTCATCTGCTTGGGAGCCGGGTTCTGCTTCCCCTTGGAACCCTGCTTGACCTTGAAGTGAGGGAGCGACGATGATACAAGCATTCACATGCGCTTGCCCGTACATGCTCTGGCCATCATTTTCACTGTGCTTGTTCCGACGCACGCCGACGTGGTCTCGCCTGTCGGAAGCCTGCCCACCCCCGACGCAGGACTCTTTCCCGGCACTGAAGCTGTCTCGTCTAATCTGGTCAGATCGGTGTTTGTTGTCCAAGTGCCGGCCGACGCCTCGAATGAGTGGGACACGATTGGCAGCGGCTTCTTTGTCGGCGGCGTGCCGACAACAGGCAGGACCGCGGTCATCGGCGTGACTTGCGATCATGTTGTGGCCGCCGCCGCCAAACTCGAAAAGCTGCTGTATACGGGTATCAATACGGGCAACGGATTTCATCGGTCTCGTTGCCGCGTTCTGTATACCGATCCGTCAAATGACATTGCCGTCATCAGCCCCGTTCATGCTGCGACCGAAAACAGCGAGGTGGAAAACCTCCCGATCCCGCTGGAAATATTCGACAACGGCTCCGCGCTTGCCGAGGGAAAGGGCGTGTTGATTGCCGGCTATCCCTTGGCGCTCGGAACCGAAAACGACCGGAACCACCCGATTATTCGTTTCGGCATGATCGCCCAAAACCCCGGCGGGAGTGTGTTCTTGATCGATGGCACGGCAAGCCATGGAAATAGCGGCTCTCCAGTGGTCACCCTCGGCTCCGATTACAACCGGTTGGCCGGTATGATCACATCGATCGTAACTGACCGAATTACGCTCTTTGACGAAAAGGGCGGACTGACTGCCGATTTTCCGTATAATGCCGGTCTGGCCCGCGCTGTGCGGGCCTCTCTGATTCTCGATGCCGTGAGGCAGGCCGAAAAAAGGCTCTCAGAATAAGGCGTGCTGGAACATGCCAGACAGCGGTCACGGCGAATCGGCCAGATGGCGCGGCAACAGGGATCTGGCGCTTTCGTTGACGGTGATTGTCACCTTGGCCCTCGTCGGCTACGGCTACTTGTGGTCGCCGGGCAGGACATTGTTTTCGCCTTTCTCCGATTTCGTTGCGGAGCATGCGGCTACCAAGCAGGTCCTCTACGATTCCATACACAGAGGTCGTGGCCTTCCCCTGTGGCGTAGTGATCAGTTCTCCGGTTATGCAGGCATAATCAATCCCCAGTCACAATTCACCTTTCCCTTGCAGTTTCTGTTCTTCCTCAAGCCGCCCTTGGCGGCTGTCGGCGGCACATTCTTTCTCTATTTCGTGGCGGCAGGTATCGCTTACTATATCTCCGGGTGGGCTCTCGGGCTCGAAACTTGGCCGCGCTTGTTCATGTCCGTGGCCGGTATGTTCAGCTTCAAGCTGATTATTGGGGCATATGCCGGTTGGCTGCCAAACCTTTCCATCGTCATCACGTTCCCGTTGATGTTCGCTGCGCTTTTCCATCTGGCTAAACGCCCCGGTTTGGGCTCGGCTCTGGCCTTGGCGGTCGCGGGTGCGTTGTGCCTTCATGCCGGCCATCTCCAGTTGTTCTACTATTCCTTTTGGTTCTTGGCGGCCTTCCTTGCAATGCACGTGTTTCAGCAATTTCGAGAGGGACGAGCAGATTCACTCTGGAGATTGGGCCTGTGGCTGGTCCCATCGGGACTTGTGGCCGTCGGATTGGCCGCGTATCTCATTTGGCCTTTGGCTTCTGAAGCGAAGTTGCTGTCTCGCAGCCAAAGCTCGTATGAGTTCTTTCTGAGTGACCACGCGATTTCCTTGCGCCATTTGGAAACCTTCCTCTATCCCGAGGCGCTGGGCACTCCGTTGAATCACTCGTACCAGCGCGGCGAACCTGGTGAGGACGAGCTATGGGAGGATGTTGCCTATTTCGGACTGATCCCGCTGCTGCTCGCCGTCGCCGGAACGATCCTTGGCTGGCATCGATGGCCAACGAAATACCTGGCCGTGTGTTTCGCTGCCACCGTGTTGCTATCGATGAACACTCTCGCTTTGAGGTGGCTCTACAACCATTTGCCCGGCTTCCAACTGTTCCGGATCCCTGCGCGCTTTCTGTTCCTGACCACGTTCTTCGGAATCTCCCTGGCCGGAATCGGCTTGGAAGAAGTCCTTGCCCGAACGTCGAGAAAATCTCCCCGCGCATATTTCTCCGGTGGGATTTGTGCGGGTTTAATCGCCCTGATGGCCGTGGAAGGCAGTGTCTACGCCCACCGCTACCTCAAAATGGTCCCCTACGGCGAATCCGTTCCCGAAACCGCCTACGCTCAATATCTGGCCCGCGACACGTCCCTTTATCGCGTTGCTCCGATAATCCGCAGGACGTTCAACTATGCATGGGCGGCCCCCATGGAGCTGCAGATCGTGGCCGGAATGGATTCCTTCAATTACCGCCACTACCGTGACTATTTCGACTTGCTGCGTTGGAATCAACTCACCCCAATAATTCCCGGAGCTTGGATGAACATCGGTCCGGAAAACATTGTCCAAACTCCGGATGGACTGCAGCCGTCGATCCGCTACGATTTGCTCGATGCCTTGAACGTTAAATACATTCTGTCCTGTCTGCCACTGGCATTTCCGGATGGCCAATATGAACTGGTGCAGAAGTACGAGAACCAGCCAGGGTGGCTCTTCTATCACGGCTTGACCAGATTGGATGTGTATTTATATCGCAACAACCATTTCCTGCCCCGCGCCTTTTGGGCTCATCAGATCACCAGGGCGGACGGCGCCGAAGCTGCCGTTTGGCTGATCCAGAACCAAGACATACGAACCGTTGCTGTGGTGATGGGATCTCTGCCGTCGGTACCCTCGACCCCGGATCCTGCTGATTCCGCCGAAATCACGGAAGCGTGGGAAGGCCATCTCTCCGTCAGAACAGAATCCAAAAGCGGGGGATACCTCGTTATCAGCGAGCTCTGGCACCCCGGCTGGCGCGCCCGGCTTGATGACCGACCCTCGCCATTGTATCGTACCAATTATGCGCTCCTCGGAGCCCTGATCCCACCGGGGCAGCACCAACTCATCATGAACTTTTACCCCTTGCACTGGCACGCGGCCTTGATGATTACGGCGGTCTCCTTCGCAATCCTCGCTGCCGGTCTGGTCGTCTTGCTGCTTCGGCCTGGCAGGCAGGCAAATCCCTGAGATGTGCACCTCACTTGCGTCCCCTCTCTCGTCCGACCTGTCTTCCGTTCGTTGCTCGGCGGCCACACAGTTCCCAACAGCGTCATGCCCTTCCATCGGCTTGTCTTTTTCGCCGGGCGTCAATAGAGTTGGTTCGTGATTTCCGCACCGGGCAGGCTTTCTAGGATTGGCGAATGCGCAATGCGCTTGGTGGCCAACCCTTGGATTCGCGCCGTGTCGTTGGTAGTCCTCACTTGTGTCGTGTATCTGCCCGCAGTGCGTTGCGGTTTTGTCTGGGACGATGATGAACTCGTCACTCAGAATCGCCTCATACGAATGCCCGATGGTCTGTACCGGTTTTGGTTCACGACTCAGGCCCCCGATTACTGGCCGTTGACTTCCACCTCATGGTGGTTGGAGTGGCGGCTGTGGGGCACCCATCCATCGGGGTACCACGCCGTCAACATCCTTCTCCACGCGCTCAGCGCAATGCTCTGGTGGCGGATACTGATTCGACTGAGAATCCCGGGAGCCTGGCTCGCGGCCGCCGTGTTTGCGGTGCATCCCGTCAACGTCGAATCCGTGGCATGGATTGCCGAGCGCAAGAATACACTGGCGATGTGCTTCTTCTCGGTGACTTGTCTGTGCTATTTAAAATTCGATGATTCGAGCCTGCGGCGGTGGTATTGGATCTCGCTCGGTGCTTTCGCGCTGGCCCTGCTAAGCAAGACGGCTGTCGCCGCTTTTCCAGCGATGATCCTGATCATCGGCTGGTGGCGGCGCGGAAGAATCCAGCGTCAGGAAGTGATGCGCAGTCTTCCGTACTTTCTCGTCGCCGCGATTCTGGGTCTTGTCACCGTTTGGTTTCAGTACCACCGCGCGATTGGTCATGACGTCGTCAGACAGGACAGCATTGGCTCACGACTGGCGGGCGCCGGTTGGGCCGTTTGGTTCTACTTGTACAAGGCTCTCCTTCCAGTGGATTTGCAGTTTGTGTATCCTCGATGGCGCATTAACCCCAATGACCTTCTCTCCTATGTCCCAGGGCTGCTCCTCTTGGCAAGCTTCGTTTTATTCTGGCGCCACCGCGCTCGTTGGGGCAAGCCGTGCTTGCTGGCGTTTGGATACTATGTAATCATGCTCGTGCCCGCGCTGGGGTTCATCAATATCTATTTCATGCGCTTCTCCTTGGTGGCCGACCATTGGCAGTATTATTCGATTATCGGCGTCATTGGCTTGGTCGTCAGCGTCGGAACTACGATCGCCGAACGCTCTGGCTCGAAAGGGCAACTCATGGGAGTGTTGGCAGCGGCAACCGCGCTGACATTGCTCGGAGTTGCCACATGGAATCAACAGCGCATGTACATGGATTTGGAAACTCTCTGGCGTACCACGCTGAGCAGGAACCCTGAGTGTTGGCTGGCGCATAACAACCTTGGCACCATACTTCAGGAGCAAGGCAAGCCCGAGCAGGCACAAACGGAGTTCCAAGTTGCCTTGCGGCTCAATCCCGATTACGCCGACGCACGTAACAATCTCGGAACCATTCTTGTGATGCAGGGAGACACAGGGAAAGCTGCGGAAGAATTTGAGACGGCGATCCGGCTCAAGCCGAGCTTTGCAGACGCTCATGAGAACATGGCGAAACTGTTGATGGAATCCGGTCATCCAGCCCAAGCCGCCGCCGAGTACGAAGCAGTATTAAGCATCACCCCAGAGTCAGCCGAGATCCACAATGACCTTGGGACGGTATTCGCTGGACTCGGCAAGCTGGATCAGGCCATCGAGCAGTACCGCCGCGCCCTGCAGATTAATCCGGCGATGTCAGATACCCACTACAATTTGGCCGTGGCTCTAATGGCCCAGAGCCGCGTCGCCGAGGCGATCACGGAATACGAAATCGTGATACATCTCAAACCAGACCCCGTCACCTACAACAGTCTCGCCATAGCCCTCCTGCAATCCGGCAGGCCAACCGAGGCAGAGCAAAACTATCGATTGGCCTTGCGAATGCAACCAGATGACCCCCAAGTGCATTATAATCTGGCCAATGTTCTGGCGCAGGAAGGAAAAAGACAAGAAGCGGCAGCACAATACGCCGAGGCCCTGAAGCTACAACCCGACTTCACCGCGGCAAGTGTCGCCCTGACGAGGCTAAAGACCGGCGCGGAGTCGAAGGCCAATGGCCAGTAACTTATCCGAACCAGACATAACCGTGACCGGACCAAAGGAGAACGGAAAAACGTTGGCGTTGCTCACCGGTGTCTGTGTATTGGTGGTCAGCGTCTACGGTTGTCTGGCCCACCCGGCCTTGTCGGAAATGATGCACGCAAACGCGGCAGAAGACTGCTACAACTTGCTGACGCGCGGCTTCCTCGGCGGCCAACTCCATCTCAAGAAGAGCGTGCCGCCGGGTCTGACGCACCTGCAAGATCCCTACGATCCGGTGAGTAACGTCACCTATCGCTATGGACCTGATTGGTTGGATGACCTTAGCTATTACAAGGGAGAACTCTACCTCTATTTCGGAGTTACGCCCGCCTTGCTGCTGTTCTGGCCCGTCGCAGCACTGACGGGACGCTATCTGTCTCACGAATACGCCACAGTAGTTTTCTGCGCCGCTGGCTTCCTCACCAGTGCAGCAATGTTGTACGCGTTTTGGAAACGTTATTTCGCCGAAGTCAGCGCAGGAGTATTGGCATCGGGCGTCCTCGCGCTTGGATTGGCAACGGGGGCACCGATCATGATGGCGCGCTGCGCCGTCTATGAAGTGGCCATCAGCTGCGGACATATGCTGGTGATGCTGGCTTTGGCTGCGGTATGGTGCGCGCTGCACTTCCCGCGTCGCCGATGGGGTTGGCTGGCAATGGCGAGCTTGGCGTATGGTTTGGCTTTGGGAGCGCGGCCTTCACTGTTGCCGGGAGCAATCATTCTGTTTGTGCCCGTCTGGGCTACATGGCGTCGCAAGGGACCCGCGGGAATGCTACTGACGGCTGCGCTTGGCCCCATTACGCTCATTGGTTTGGGCCTCCTGTTCTACAATGCCGTGCGATTTGACAATCCGTTCGAATTTGGTATGCGCTACCAACTGGCCTTGGATCGCCAGCATGTCCTGCGGCCCTTCAGTCCGTCCTTCTTGTGGTTCAACTTCCGCATGTATTTCCTGCAACCGATGCGCTGGAGCGTTCGCTTCCCCTTTGTGGAAGAGGCCGCTGTCCCCTCCGTTCCGACGGGTCATGGCTTGGTGGAAGCTCCTTTTGGAGTGCTCGCGAACGTCCCCATCGTATGGTTGGCTCTCGCCGCGCCAATCGCCTGCCGGCGACGGCCAGCACAAGTGAAACTAATGCTTGGCTGGTTCTTGGTGTCCCTGGCCATTCTTTTCGTCGCCTTCGCTCTCGTCGTCGGACTCTACTATTATACCTGTGGCCGCTATGAGATGGAGATTCTTCCTCCACTGGTCCTCCTGGCGGTGGCTGGCATCTTCGGACTGGAGCGGACATTGGCTGCGCAGCGAGGAAGGAAAATCGCGACGCGCTGGATCTGGGGCCTGCTCTTGGCCCTGTCCGTGGCTTTCAATGTGTTGGCAAGCGTTCTCCGCCGCGCCGAGGAATGCAACAATCTGGGGACAGCCTATGCAATTCGAGGGGAAGCCGACGGGGCTTCCACGGAATTCTCGGAAGCCATCCGCCTCAAACCTGACTTTACCGAGGCCCGCGCAAACAGGGCGAAGCTATTGGTCGTGACCGGACGGCCGCGTGAAGCCATCGCCGAATACGAAGCGTTGTTGAGAATTGCGCCGGATGTCGCCGATACGCATAGTGACCTCGGAATCGTGCTGGCCAGCCTCGGTGAATTTGATCTGGCCATTGAGCATTATCAACGAGCCCTGCAAATCAACCCGGGGTTGTCCGACGTTCACTACGACCTCGCCGTTGCCCTGATGGCGAAAGGCAGGATTGAGGACGCAATTGCCGAATACCGGAAGGTGGTGCGAATGAAACCGGACCCCGTTACCTATGGCAATCTGGCTATTGCACTGCTACAGGTCGGAAAAGTCGCGGAGGCGGCGCAACAATATGAGCTGGCCCTGGCGCTTCAGCCGAATGACCCTGAGTTGCACCACAACTTCGCGAATATTCTGGCACGGCAGGGACAGGTCCGCGAAGCCAGGGCTCAATATGAGCTGGCGTTGAAGCTCAAACCCGATTTTACCGCAGCCAGTAACGCTCTGGCGCGGCTGAACTCAAACCCGTGAGTGACGGGATCCCACCAGTGCGTGACCCAGCGGAACGGATTCGAACTTGATCGGCCAACGGCAAACCGACGGTAAGAGTTTTGTCTGTCCCCCTTGTGGCGGGGCGAACCGATCGCGCTTGCTCATGATGGAATTCCTGTGCCATCATGGCGTCTCACCTGTGCACAGAGTCCGCACATGGACCGCCGGGTGCTACAACAACGAATGAGAACCGAATGCTGCTGATCCTGTATACCCTCACCATTTTTCTGGGAGCACTCCTGTTGTTCTTGGTTCAACCGATGGCGGGACGGATGCTGCTGCCGTTGCTCGGGGGCGTTCCGGCGGTCTGGAACACAGCGATGGTGTTTTACCAGACCACCCTGCTCGCCGGCTATGCTTACGCGCATTTTTCTACCAAGCGGCTTGGTGTGCGCCGTCAGGCTGTCCTGCATATTCTTCTCGTCTTCCTGCCACTATTGACTCTGCCCATCGTCATCCCTCACGGTTGGGTTCCGCCTACGACCCAGAATCCGATCCCTTGGTTGCTTGCGGCTCTGGCAGTGATGGTTGGGCTGCCGTTCTTCGTACTGTCGGCGACCAGTCCACTGTTGCAGCGTTGGTTTTCTGCCAGTGAACACCGTCACGCGCGCGACCCTTATTTCCTCTACGCCGCGAGCAATTGTGGCAGTTTGCTCGCCCTGATCAGTTACCCTGTCATAATCGAGCCCCACTTGCGTTTGAGCCAACAGAGCCGATGGTGGACAACTGGGTACGGCCTGTCGGCCTTGCTCATGGCTGTCTGCGGTATATGCGCCTGGCGCTTCGCACGAAGTCCGGTTGCTGACGCACCCGCGCCGGCTCCCATCCAGGGCTCTGTCGAACAATTGACGATTGGCCGCCGCACACGGTGGGTGTTGCTCGCGTTCGTTCCCTGCAGTTTGATGCTAAGCGTGACGACGTATATCACGAGTGAGGTCGTGCCGATACCGCTTCTCTGGGTCGTTCCGTTGGCGATCTATCTACTGACATTCATTCTGGTTTTCGCGCGGCGACAGTTTCTACCCCACCGGTGGCTGATATACGCGCTACCGGTCGTTGTCGTCGTGCTGCTGACCATGCTCGCAAGAATGACGCTCAAGGCATTCTCGTTCGAGACGCTAACCTGGCCCATCTCTGTGCACTTTCTCGGGCTGTTTATCATCGCCATGGTGTGCCATGGCGAACTGGCCAAGGACCGACCATCTGTCACACACCTGACTGAGTTCTTCCTGTGGATTTCCATTGGCGGAGTCTTGGGGGGAATGTTCAATGCCTTGCTCGCGCCGCTGATCTTCCCGACAGTCATTGAGTATCCGGTGACGCTCCTGCTCGCCTGCATGCTGATGCCAGGCATGGGAGCGAAACACCGCAGTCCTCGCACCCGGGTGTTGGATATGGTCTTGCCAGTGCTGCTCGGCGTGTTCACAGCGGGACTCATCTTGGTCGTGGAACGCGCGGCAATTGGTTCCCAACAGATTGCGCTCGCAGTGGAATCTGTTCCGCCAGCCCTGATGTGTCTGGCATTCCTCCGCCGACCCTTGCGCTTCGCTCTGGGCGCGCTCATGCTCTTGTTGGCCACCACATTCTCTCTTCACCCCGACTCCCATAACCTTCTTGTTTCGCGCACGTTCTTCGGCATTTACCGGGTCGCCGTCCAGTCCAGTACGGATTACCTGCATTACTTCTTTCACGGCACCGCCATACATGGCATGCAGGATCTCGATCCCAAGAATCCCGAAATGCGCCGTGTCCCGTTCTGGTACTTCTCACGGTACGGTCCCCTTGGCGAAGCCATCCCCTCCGTTCCCGGCGACCTACGACAGCACGTTGCTGTAGTCGGTCTGGGAGCAGGCTCGATGGCCTGTTACGCGGAACCGGGGCAGCATTGGGCATTTTACGAAATCGATCCGGAAGTCGCCCGGATTGCTGGCGATCCGAGGTACTTCACGTTCTTGCAGGATTGTCCCGCCGATACGAAAGTCATCCTTGGCGACGGGCGCCTTTCTCTCCAGCGGGCTCACGATGGCGAGTACGGACTGCTGATTCTGGACGCATACTCGTCCGACACACCTCCGCTACACTTGTTGACCCGTGAAGCGCTGGATCTTTACACTCGTAAGTTGGCGCCGAATGGCGTGATTTTGTTCAACATGACCAACCGTCATCTTGATCTCGAGCCTGTTCTGGCTAGGCTGGCACAGGATGCAAATCTGTATTCGCTGTGCCGCATCGATTTCGTTTCCAATGAGGAAAATGCTCGGACCGGCGCCGCAAGCGCTTGGTGGCTCGTCATGACCCGCAACACTCAGTATCTAAGCCTTCTGGCACGCGATAACCGCTGGCGGCTGCCGCAAACGCAACCATCCGTCGGTCTTTGGACAGATGACTTTACGAGCGTCTTCGCCATTTTCCACTGGGACTAACTGTTCAGTGGTGGATCACCAAGTTCGCGTCTCTGGCTATCTTCCGACGGTGGTCCGCCCGACGTCGCCTTGGGAAAAGTAGGCTCTCCTGTACACACCACAAATATTGGCTTGGAAGCGAAAAATGTATTGACAGAGGAAGCCGGACTGGTAATCTCAAGCATGCTCTCTTCGACGATTGCCGAAGAAAGCTAGGAGGCATGACATAGTACAAGGAGATTGGGGCATGAAGCCCTCGCGGCCAAGTCGCCGCTGCTGTTCTGTTGGTACCGCCGTTGTTCTCTTCACCCCGGACGAAGCGGACTAAGACGCAGTTGCCGGTTGCATGCGCTTTGTTCAGGGCCAACAGCTTGGAGCTGGAAGGAACAACACACAATGAAGTTTACGATCGTTTCCGCACGAAGGCTTATTTCCACCGGTAGCTCCGCCCCGTCAACAGGCAGCGAAAACTACGTCAACCGTCCACGCCACAGTACTTGCGGCCGCTTGACTCTTCCCTTGTATCTTGATCTCTCATTCCTCATTCTTCTCCTCTGTCTCGTGCCGTTGGCCAGTTGCCAAGCCGATAATCTTACGACTTCAGTTCAAGAATCCACGACCCAAACCTGGGCCAACGCCATTTGGCAGCCTGGTCCCGCATCGCCCAGCGCAGGAAATACCTGTGAAGTTCTGGCCGGCGGGGTTATTCAAACCCCACCCTCTGATGGATTCGTGACATTCCCTGGCGACTCCCTGATTTTGGATAGCGGCACCAAACTGGTTGCCCCCGCCTCATCTGTCGGGACGGTGGATTTCCCGGGAACCAACGGAAACCCGGGCCTGATTCTTAATGGTGGGATGCTCAGTAATGCACACCAACCTGGTAGTCGAACCTTTGTCATCGCAGGGTGGATTGCCGTACTTGGGACCTCCACCATCAACCACCCTTGGAATCCAGGCGGGTTTATCATCACCGCTCAACTCTCCGGTAATGGCACGTTGATTCTTCTGAATGGCGCCTATTCCGAACCTCTCGATGTTGAAAGCACAAACAACTCTTACAGTGGTGACTGGTGGTTGTTGAGAGGCGGTTCCTTGAAGGGCTCAGGAGAGAGTTCTTTGGGAACGGGCAACATTGTCGTCTATCCAGGATCTACCTTGGAAATCGATTACGACATCCAAACCCCGGGCGCTCTCACGCTTCTGGGCGCCAACAGCGTCTTCATTCTTCACCAGAACTGCCAGTTCAGCGCCGTAACCATCAACGGCGTGTCGCTCGCCCCGGGCACCTACACCTACAACAACCTCCTCGCTCAATTTCCCGGCAACTTCGCCCCCGGCGGCTCCGGCAGCATCTCCATCCCGGCCCCTGCGCCCGTCATTGTCGCCCCACCACCACCTCCTCCGCCACCAACCACGCCAGGTTACTACGTCGATTATGCAGGCGGTTCGGACGCCAATGTCGGCACCAACCCCGCTACCGCGTGGCAACATTGCCCTGGCGATAGCGCGGCAATGGCCATTCCAGCGGCGACAACGCTGAAGGCCGGAAGCGTCGTCTGGTTTAAGCAGGGCGTGACTTACGTGTTCACCGGTGGCACACGCGGCGCGGCATGGTCGCCGGGCATCCAGTGCTACTGGTCGGGCGTCACCTACGCCAGCACCAACGCCTGGACCACCGCCACCGGCGCCGGCAAAGCCCAACTAACCGACAACTACGCCCAGGGCTACCACTACGTCGCCTTCTGGGACTACTACGGCGCCAGCAACCTGACCTTCGACACGCTCAACATCGGCCCGATGGGCGGCAGCGCCACGCTGCCCGCCGACACCGGCTCGGCCATCGGCCCCAACGAGGGCGACGGCATCGTCTTCGACTGCACCGCCGTCAACATCCTGGTGAAGAACTGCGATTTCCACGATTGCGGCTACTCGTTCAACCAGAAACCGATGTCAGCCGGATCCATCGTCGGCGCCGGAATCGTGGTGCTGAATACCGGACTATCCGGCATGACGGTAACCAACTGCACGTTCGGCAATTCCGCGGGCGGACTCTCGATCGGCTACGAGAACGCGTACTCCAGCGGACTGAAGATCTCCAGTTGCACGTTTACGGACGGGATCATGTGGGGCATCGACTTGCACGGCGAAGCCAATGCCTGCCAACTCGACAATGTGACCATCGATCACAACAAATTCATCAACTGGGACGTGCGGTTTTCGACGGTCAACTGGACCGGCTACGGCGAATGGCCGCATTGCAACGCCATCTTCCAGCGGCCCGGCAGCCAGGACGACGTGAGCACCGGCTGCAACTCCAGCACCAACGTCAACATCCATGACAACGAGGTCTACGACACCGAACCCGGCGGCAGCGGCACGTCCGGCTTCTGGCTGGCCACGGCCGGGGGCAACATCTACAACAACCTGTTTGCGATCTCGGGCTCGGGCACGCCGGCGCTGGAGCTCTCCGCCGGGCTGCAGTCCCACACCAACACGCTCAAC
>DATJWQ010000037.1:0-2859 GCA_035501175.1 Verrucomicrobiia bacterium
AAGCGGCGTTACGGCCATTGACGTCCTGCTGGAGCCGGATGCCACCATGCTCCGGCACGCCGAGGCCAACAACGCGCGCCTGCTCGCGGTCTTCCCAAAAGGGTTCGCCCTCGATGCAGCGCACCGTCCGCACATCACGATGGTGCAGCGCTTCGTTCGCACGGCGGATCTCGATCAGGTGTATGCCGCCGAAGAAAAGGTGCTCGACGGCGCCAACGTCAACGCGATGAAGTTGGAGGCCTTCAAGTACTATTACGCACCCGCCGGCGCGGTGGGCGTCGCAGGCATTTGCGCCAGGCCGACGCCGGAAATCCTCAAGCTGCAGGCGGACATCATCGCCGCCGTCGCCCCGTTCACGGTGGAAACCGGAACCATTGCCGCATTCACCGCTCCACAGGACGATCCCTCCACCGACGCGGCCCTTATCCAATACGTGTCAACGTTTGTGCCGAAGATGTCCGGCGAGAACTTCAATCCGCACGTCAGCACCGGCGTCGCCCCCCGTGCATACCTCGACCAGATGCTCGCCGAACCGTTTGAGCCGTTCACCTTTTCCCCCGCGGGCGCGGCCGTGTACCAACTCGGCCCGTTCGGCACGGCGGCGAAGATGCTCAAAGAATGGAGATTGGGGCCTTGAAGCAGGAGTCTGAATGTCGCGAAGCCACGTCCCGGAGGGCGCTCGATTCCGGATTCTCCGCGCAATATTCAGCTGCGTCATTGACTCGGGGATGTCATGCATACAAAATACATCTCTCGCTTTCGTCAGTTACATAAACGTCAGATCAATGCTTGGGGGATACCTGCATCGTACGCCGGAGCTGCAATCGCGGCTGGGCTGATACTTCCCCGAATTGAAGAGCACATCCTTCCAGGACTCAACTCCGCAGCGAGTGTCGGCCAGGCAACAGCAATTTACTCCGCCATCGCTTCAGGCATGATTGCGCTGACGGGCATCGTATTTTCGCTCGCCTTCGTGATGGTACAGTTCAGCGCAAGCGCCTACTCGCCACGTCTCGTGCTGTGGATCGCGCGTGATCCCGTGATGTCGCATGCCCTGGGGATATTCACGGCCACCTTTCTCTACGCGATCGCGGCACTCTCAGGGGTAGACCGGCACGGTTCGGGTCACGTTCCATTTGTCAGCTTTTGGCTGGTGGTCGTTTTGCTGCTTGCGAGCATGGCCATGTTCATCAGCATGATCCAACTGATCGGCCTCCTTCAGGTCAACCGCATGTTGATTTTCACGGGCGACCAGGGGCGGGAAGTTATAGCGACAACTTATCCGGTCGTGAAATCGAACGTTGCAGCGAGGGGACCGGATGATCTTCGCACATTGCCTTGCACCCAGACTCTCATTCATCACGGGCGGCCTCGGTCAATCCAAGCTATCGATATACCCGCGCTGGTGAGTTTGGCGGGGGCGTCAGGCGGAATCGTTGAAATGGTCGTGGCAGTCGGCGACACGGTCGTGGAGTTGATGCCTGTGTTGCGCGTCCTGGGCGCCCGCCAGCTCATTAAAGAAAGAGCTTTGTGGGATGGAATTGAAATCGGCGACGAGCGCACATTTGAGCAAGATCCGAAGTACGCGATCCGGCTGCTGGTTGACATTGCCATTAGGGCCCTGTCGCCCGCGATCAACGATCCGACGACAGCGGTGCAAGCGATTGACCAGATTGAAGACCTGCTCACTCGTCTGGCCCAGTGCCATTTGGAAATTGGGGCGTATCGCAACAGTGTTGGCGAATTGAGGCTCGTGGTCCCATTTCCGGCGTGGGAGGATCTCCTTCGGTTAGGCCTTGACGAGATTTGTAGTTGCGGCGCTACGAGCGTGCAAGTCATGCGGCGCATGAACGCGCTCGTGGCTGATCTGATCCCCCATGTGGCGGAAGAACGCCGGCCGGCAATTCGTTACTGGCAGCGGCGTTTGGAATCCACGGTTGCGCGTTCGTTCCCGGACGGGGAAGAAAGAATGGAGGCGTCGAAGGAAGATCGCCAAGGGCTTGGCGTACCCCGCGATCGTGCGTCCGAGACCTCTTCGGCGTGAGCCAGGCGCATGAACTCAGGAGGGCCTCAAGAACAATGAATCATCAAGAACCAAACTCCGCAGACCCGCGCGTGGATTTGGCGCGACTACGAACGCAGATCGCATTTGACCGCACCACGCTTGCTTGGATCAGAACAACGATAACGATGGCAACTTTTGGTTTCGGCATGATTGGATTTTTCCGGACCTTGGAGGAAAAATCTCCCACCGCCAGGAGTGTTCAGTTGCATCAGGGCGCAATAAAGTTTGGCATCGCCCTGGTTGTCATCGGGGTGGCTGCTACGGTGCTATCAGGAGTATCCCACTGGTTTTCTTTACGGAGGCTTCGTCGCGGGGACGACGTAGTCTTAACTCGGTGGCCATTGAGCATTACCTTGGCGATGTTGCTTTCCATTCTCGGCCTAACGGGACTTTGGTACGCACTCTCGTACTGAACATCGGACCCAAGTTGCGGGACTTGTAGGAATCGCTCACAGCGTGGTTGAGGTCACGGTCGACGGATGCGAGCCGCATCGGGGCCAGCAAGTGAGGCCGCCGTGCATGAAAGGAGAATTATTATGAAGTCCGCCCTCCCATCATCCCGGAGTGAAAGACGGAGGCAGGGAAAAGCCCTTCGTCAAAAGTGCCCGCGCACTACGCAGGATGAGTGCACGCCGCGGCCCAAGTCGGACGTCATCAAACTGCTCGAGGAATCGGACGCCGATCGAATTCCCGGCCTGATCCCGGTTAAGTATCAGCGGATGGCCGTGTCGCCATTCACATTCTTCCGCGGCTCGGCCATCATCCAGGCGCGGGACCTGGCGAAGTCGCGCGTG
>DATJWQ010000038.1:0-113248 GCA_035501175.1 Verrucomicrobiia bacterium
TCACCGGGTGCGCCCCAAGCTTCCCGTACAAGCTGTTTTGCGTCCCCTTGGCGAACCGCGCCAGATCTTCTCGGGTCAGCAGACTGTGTTGAACGGGATTCGCCCGTTCCGCAAGTCTCGACGTTCGTCGGCCTGCTTCTACCGTCGGCAATAGGAGTTCCATGGAAACAGATCCGCTGACGCCGTGCCCTGGTCTACCAGGGTTCCACGTCGGCCATGGAAGGTTGTGGTGCTGCCCGAACGACCAATCCCGAATTGCGCCCGCCATGCGGGTTGGGAACCGACTCCCCGGCCCCCGGATCCTCCTGCCACTGGCCATCCACCACGAACCGGTATTCGTAGCGGCCAGGCGACAATGGCAGAAATGCATGCCAAACCCCTCCTGCCTCCCGACGCAACGGGGTATGCCGTGGATCCCAACCATTGAAGTTGCCCGCCACGAACACGCTGCGCGCGTTCGGCGCGCTGAGCCTTAACTCGATGAGGTCCTCCTCCGATTCCGCCGCTGTTCCGGCCCGACTCAACGGGCTGGTCCTTTGGTTTCTTTTCATCGTTGTTTCTCCATTCGCTTTACTGTTTCGCTCCATGTTGCTCCTCTGTTCTACGATTGGTAACACCGCACCGTAGTGTCAGCGATCTTGTCCCAGGTGAACGCTGTCTCGGCGGCGACCCGGCCGTTGCGGCCCATCCATCGCGCCCATTCCCAGTTGGTGCACAGCGTACCGACGCCCCATCCGACCGACTCGACCGTGGGGTCGATTTTCAGGCCGTCCACGTTGTGCCAGACAAACTCTCCCGGTCCACCGTGGTTCGTCGCCACGACCGGCTTGCCGGCGGCCCATGCTTCGAGCACGACGATGCCGAACGGCTCATTGCGGCTTGGGACGCAGACTGCGTCGCAGGCCTTGAACAGCTCGATGGCCTGTCCGTTGTGCATGTATCCCAGCCAGCGGATGGCATGGGACACCCCAAGTTGGTGGGCTCGCCGTTCCAGATCCCCACGCAGATGACCTTCGCCGGCGAGGATGAACTTGGCCTGCCGGTGATATCGCAGCAAACCGGGAATCGCCTCCAATAACAGGTCCGGGCCCTTCTGCACCGCCATCCGCCCGATAAACAGGATCGTCGGATCCATCGGCCCAATTTCATACCGGGCTTTCACGCCTGCCGGATTCAACCAACCATCGAATTTGTGGACGGCCACGCCATTGTAGATGGCCCAGCATTTCCACTCGGGGAGGTTGTACATCCACTGAAGTTCACCCCTTAACGTCCCGCTGACGGCAATGACCCGGTCGGCGCAAAATGTGCCATGGCGCTCGTGGTCGCGGATGCGCGCGGAAGTGCCGCCCCAAAAGTTGTTCCCGCACCGGCCGTATTCCGTCGAATGAATCGTCAGGACAGCCTTGTGATCGGGTCGGCCCTGTTTGATCCAGACCATCGCATTGGACGTCAGCCAGTCATGTGCATGCACCACGTCGTAATGACCGTGGGTGTCCTCGTGTCGAAGGAAATGCCAGACGAATGACCGGCACATCTCTTGGACTTCATCCACAAAGCTGCGGTTCAGATTGTGCGGGCAGTAATGGTACCAGACGCCATCATGACAGACCACGCCTCCCGCCCCATACCCCGGCCGGGTGAATACGTGAACCTCGTTCCCCTTTCGCCGAAGCGCCGCAGCCAGTTCGGTCACGTGAGCGGCCACGCCGCCTACGGCCCAGCCGTGCAGTGCTTCCCAAGAGAACATCGCAATCTTCATACGACCCCCCGTTTTCACAACCATCGTTCGCGAGCCGCAGCAGACCGGCACACCGCACCCACCTCCTTGCACGGTTGCAGTCCTCTTAATACGGATCCGAAAGGTGATGAATACGCCGACCCGTCGCAGCAGCAGGGTCTATCGCTTGTTTCAACAAGGTTTGCTCCGCGACAGGTCGGCGAGCCACCGACCTCCTGTTCGAAATCATCTGTGCTTGATTCCGGGTCTGGTTATGGATGGCAGCCCCCCCACAATCGGCCGCTCACAGCGGCGCCGCTGAAGATGAGCGCGGCGCTTACCGCCAGAAAGCCGATCAGCATCAACAGCATCCAGTGGATGTGCAGCAGCGCCAGGATTCCCAGTACCACCGCACCCAGTCCGAGCAGAACCTGCAGTGTGGCTGCAGCCGCAACCCCGCCATGCGCCAGCAATTGCTGCGGGCGTTTTGTCTCGCCACCG
This sequence comes from Verrucomicrobiia bacterium, assembly GCA_035501175.1. GTDB lineage: Bacteria > Verrucomicrobiota > Verrucomicrobiia > Palsa-1439 > Palsa-1439 > Palsa-1439. Next base: position 2,222 of record DATJWQ010000038.1, read on the forward strand.
CTCATTCGCAGGTAGTCCAGCTTGCTCGTCGCGCCGCAGGTCAGCAGCAGCGCGCCCCCAAAGACGATGGCCGCCACCGGCAGCAATACCGTATCAGCCATCCCCAGCAAGGTCAGCAGACCCAGCACAATCCCCGTCGCGCCGGCCAGAAACCCGATCGTAACACCGCTGCCCAGTTCGGCCGCTGTACTCCAGAGTCCCCCTTCCGTTTCGTATATCAGGTGCGTGTAACGAGCCCCGATGGCCCAACCCTGCATCAGCAGGGCCGCTCCCAACACGATGCAGGCTACGCCGCTCAGCGTCATTCCCTCGATTCCTGCCAGGGCAATGATCGAGAGCACCAGCGCAGCCCCACCCGCGACGGTTTCCGCCATCGAACCACTGGTCACGATTCCCGCCGTCTTGTGGAGCTCGGCTGGACCCTCCATCCCATGAGCTATTTCTTGAACTTGCGTTGTCATAACAACTCCTTTCATTTCATCCATTTTCTTCCTCTTCGCGCGGCTTCCGTTCGCCCGGTAACCATCCGCAAAGAGCAAGATGTTCAAAATCGATTCCGCCCTTGGGCCTTCAGACCACCAGTACGGAATTCCGCTCCCCGTAGGGAGTGGGCGCTGTTTCCTTCGCATTGGGATCTGTCAGCCATCGGCCATCGACAACAAAGCGGTATTCGTAGCGACCCGGCTCCAGGTTCAGGGCTGTGCTCCAACGACCGCCGTCATGTTTGTGCAGCAACGTGCGCGTTGGATCCCAGCCGTTGAACGTCCCGGCCACGCCCACCGACTTCGCGTCAGGCGCCTGGATCCGAAACTCGATCTTTTCGGTTTGTATTGTGTTATTGCGTATCATGATTGCCTCCCGTTCAACTGATGTTTCCAGCCAGCACTTCAGCGGTTTCCGTTTGTCGCGGCGCCCGGCCATTTGAGCTCTGAGACGGTTTCACAAGCGCCACGCTTTCGATCAATGCTTCCACCTGCAGCAGCCGCGCCGCGCGGTCGTCATCCGTGGTCTTGAACACGGCGATTGCCTGGTGATCGCTGGTGCACGAGACGTATGAGTACGACACGTTGATTCCCGCTTGTGCCAGCAGGAGAACTGTTGCCGCCGCCATACCCGGCGTTTCGCCCAGTCCAATGAGCAGAACAGAACCGGTCTGATACCGAAAGCCGGTCCGGGCAAGCGCTTGCTCCGTCTTCTCGGCGTCTTCTGTCACCAGCCGCACAACGGCGCCATCCCGTCCCCAATGGAAACAGGACGCCAGAATCTCTGCATTCGGAGTGGCGGCGCTGACCATCACCCGGCTCACCGCAGTCGGTTCGTTGTTCAGGTGAACCACGATCTCGACCGCCGAGCGGACGAATCGGACTGCGCGGGTCACCCTTGCCGTCGGTGCCATCCCGCGACGCCATTTCCCGGCGTTGTCATCACAACGGCTGGGGCGTGCATGGGACGCATGCCGCCGTCTCCCCATCGCCAGGCTGTGCCCATCGAGATTCGACCGTTCCCAATCGATCGCTGCCAATCCTGACTGTAATCGCATGAATTCTTTCTTCCCGGTTTCCGCTCTGTGCATCATGGTTCGTGTCCTTTCCGTAACAAGTGTGTTTGCTGTCCATTTCGCACTGCGGATGCCAGATTGGTCTGGCTCGACTGCAACAGATTGTGCGGTAAGGAAATAGAGTTTCCGCCCTTTGAAAACGTGCTCGCCCCATTGGGCCACGCTGGCAGTCGCGCTGCCACCGGCAGGTGCCAGTGTGGCAGCATCTGTCGCGAGGCGTGAGCGCTCCCTCGTTGAGGGCTTGTTGCCCCACCCTCCACGCTTCTTGAAATCAAGCTCGCCGAAGACCGGCGACCCGCCGCCAAACCCAGCCAGGTTACGACGCCCGTCGCCAGATGGATTGACCTCGACGTGCGCAAGGGAATACGACCGCCGGCGCGGCCAGCCACACCGGCGGTTTGATCTCTCGCCACGCGCGATGCACGGGCTTGATCCATCCCGCCACGTGCGCTACGCCATCCGCATCCAATGCGACGAACTTACGTTGCGCCCAGACTTGGGCGACCAGCAGTTACTTGTCGACGCTGTTTCCAGCATCACTTGCGGGTCACAAGTACGCCGATCAGCAATCCAACACCAAGCGCCACCCCGATGGACTCGTACGGATGCTCGCGAATCATCTTGTCGGTTGCCTTCGCACCGTTCACCGCCGCGTCTTGAATCCGTTGACAGGATTCCTTCGCGCGGCCAATCGAAGCTTGCAGCCGGGACTTCAACTCGTCCGCCTTGCCGCCCGCTTCGAGCACGCCGGCTTTGAGCAACTCCTCGGCATCGCGAATCAATACCCGCAAATCCTGCGCGAGCTTCTCGCGGGTCGCCTCCGGGACATCTGTCATCCGTGGAAATGCCGTTTCCATTTGTGCCTCCTTCCTGTTCGTTTCTGTTTCATCGTAACTTATCCGCGATTCGCCCCGCGGCAAGGCCATGACCCCGGAAAAATAAATGCTCGCCGGGCTTCGCGCACGTTGAACGCCATCACGCGCAAGAGTATCGTCACTCAGGAGGTTGGCGAATGCACTTCCGATTGTTGACCTATAACGTGCATGGCTGCCGCGGCCGCGACCGGCGGGTGTCCACGACGCGCATCGCCGAGGTGATCGCGAGTACCAGCGCCGACGTGGTCGCATTGCAGGAGGTCGATTTGCACCGCAAACGTTCTGCGTACCAGGATCAGGCCGAAGTCATCGCGGCGCGGCTCTCGATGGATTTCCATTTTCATCCCGCGTGGAACCTGGCGGGGGAACAACTCGGTGACGCTGTGCTCTCGCGCTTGCCGATGCATCTGATCCGCGCCGGCGCGCTGCCGTCGTCATCGCGTTGGAAACGGGAACGCCGCGGCGCGCTGTGGGTGCGCGTGGAGATCGATGGTCAGGCCCTGCAGGTGATCAACACCCATCTTGGCCTGAACTCTCGCAACCGGTTGGCGCAGACGGAGGCGTTGTTTGGACCGGAGTGGCTGGGCCACCCGCAATGCCGTCCTCCATTGGCCCTCTGCGGCGACTTCAATGCACGGCCTGGCTCCCGCGTTCATCGCCGCGTGCTCGAGCAATTGCGCGATGTGCATGCCGGTCTGCGAGTGCGCCGGCACCGGCGCACGTTTCCGACGCGCTACCCGGTGGCGAGCCTCGACCATGTGTTTCTGACCCCGGAGGTCGGGGTGTACCACGTCGAGGTGGTGCGGACGCCGCTGACGCGTGCGGCCTCGGATCATTATCCGTTGCTGGTGGAACTGGACCTGACGTGATGAATGCGCGGGCGGAATGGCCGGGTCATCTCGGTGGTGAAAGCTCGACTTTTACCAACTCGATCACGTGAGATCGCATTGCGAAAACTGCGGAAGGCCGATGCCTCGGTTTGACCAGAATCAAGCTGCGGGGGGAGAGAGCGCATTCTCGATGACGGCAACGAGTTGTTCGGTGTCCACCGGCTTCTCCAGAAAGGCGGTCGCGCCCTGTTCATAGGCTTGTGTCTTGACCTCGGCACTGCCGAAGGCGGTGATGATGATCACCGGTACGTCTGGATAAGCCTGCTTGACAGCCCGCAGAATGACTGTCCCATCAATGGTGGGCATCCGCAGATCTGTGATGACCAGATCGAAGTAATGTTGTCCCCGGTTCAGAAAATCCACCGCCGCTTCGGGGCTCGTGGCGGTGGCTACCATGCAGCCTTCTCCGCTCAAAACCTTGTTCAGTGCCCGCAACATACCCACGTCGTCATCAATGACCAATACTGACTTGTTCCCAATCTTGCCCACGAGCGCTTTCGCTAGCACCACCAATGCCACCCGACGAGATCCGCTTGCAATAGCTTGGAAGACAATGGGATTCGTGCGCCCGCATTCCTCGTGAGCTCCGTCTTGTCGCGGGAGATTGTGCCACTGCGGCAGCCTACATACTGCCAGTTCGGCGCAGTCCCTCCGTTCCCGCGTCCGAGAAATGTCGGTACATCGTGCGTGGTGGGATGCCGAGAACACGGGCGGCTTTAAGCTTGTTTCCCCCACACTGCCGAATCGTGGCCTCCACCAATCGCCGAGTGGCTTCGTCCACGGGCGTGCCAATTGGAATGGTAATGGACGAACCATCCGCCATGTTCGATACCGCTCCGTTGGCGCCACTCACGACGGAGTTTAGCGAAAACCCGGCGATTGTATCCCCGGTGGCCAGCGCCACCGCCCGCTGGATGACGTGTTCGAGTTCGCGGACGTTGCCCGGCCACGAATACGCTCGGAGCTGATCCAGCGCGGCAGGCGCGATGGAATGGATCTCCTTGTGCATTTCCGCGGCGCATTCGCGGAGAAAATGTTCCGCCAATAGTGGTATGTCGTCACCGCGTTCGCGCAATGGCGGCAGAGAAATCTCGATGGTGTTGATCCGATAATACAGGTCTTGCCGAAATCCGCCGGCGGCGATCGCCCTGGGAATGTCGGCGTGCGTCGCGCTCAGCAATCGCACGTCCGCGTGAAGTCCCTTTGTGCTCCCCAGCCGTTGGAAGCTCCCGTCCTGCAGCACGCGCAGTAATTTGGCCTGTAGCGGTGGGCTCATCTCCGCAATCTCATCCAGAAACAACGTCCCACCATCGGCCAGCTCGAACTTGCCGGGCTTGGTGGCGGTCGCGCCGGTGAATGCGCCACGCTCGTGCCCGAACAATTCGCTCTCCAGCAGTGTGTCGGGAATCGCCGCACAACTGATTTTCAGCAGGGGCTTGTCGTGCCGGTCGCTGAGCAGATGAATCGCGTCGGCCACGATCTCTTTGCCGGTGCCGCTCTCCCCGCCAATCAGCACCCCGACGTTCGTCGGCGCGATTTGGCGGATGATCTGTTTGACGGCCACCAGCGCCGGGCTGTCGCCGATCAGGCCGACAATCCCCCGTTGCCGCTCCAGTTGTCGCCGCAACTGGATGTTCTCGGCCGCGAGCCGTTGTTTGCTCAACGCGCTGGCGACTGTCTTCAGCAGCGCGACCGTATCGAGAGGTTTCTCGATGAAGTCGCACGCGCCCAGCTTCATTGCTTCAACCGCCTTCTCGATGTTCCCATGCCCCGTGATCATCACCACTTCCACCTCCGGGCGGCGCTCGCGGATTTGCTGCAACAAGACGTTGCCGTCGAGGTCGGGCAGGCGGAGGTCGGAGATCACCAGAGCCGTACCCGGTGCCCCGAGCAGGTCCAGAGCTTCCTGGCCCGAGCCCGCGCTCGTGACTCGATAACCTTCCGCAGCGAGCACCTTGCCCGCGGCGTTGCGCAGCCGCTCATCGTCGTCCACCAGCAAGATGTTGGCGCGGGCCGGCATCTCAGGCTCGCCCCGCCTCGGGAAGATAAATCGTGAATGTGCTTCCCTTGCCGATGGCGCTGAGGCATTCGACGTGCCCGCCGTGTTCCGAGACAATTTGTTGGACGAGCGTCAACCCCAGACCCGTCCCTCTCGTCTTGGTGCTGAAGAACGGCTTGAATACCTGCCGCACCTGCTGCTCGCTCATTCCCGCGCCCGTATCCCTGACTCGCACCAGCACCTGGTCATGATCGCGCCAGGTGCTCACCGTGATCGCCCCGCCATTCGGCATCGCTTCCATGCTGTTGCGGATCAGATTGAGCACCGCCTGCCACAATTGGTCGCCATCGGCGCTCACCGTGCCCACGGATGCGTCGAACTCCTCCCGGTATGTCACCTGCGCCTTGTCGAACACCAGTTGCATGAACGCCAGTTTTTGATCGAGAAACTCATTCAATACCAGTGGCTTCCGTTGCGCCTTGGGGAGCCGCGCGAACTGCAGATAATCTTCAATCACGTGTTGGATGCGCCGAACCTCCTCGCGCATTTCGTTGACCAGCACGCGGCCTTCCTCCGGCGAACCGTCGTGCGAATTGGCCAGCTTGTCAATTTCCTTGCGAACCAGGTCGAGATTCAACGTGATCGAGGCCAGTGGATTGCGGACCTCGTGCGCGACCTCCGCGGCCATTATGCCTGCCGTGGCAAGCCGCTCGGCCTGCAGTTTGCCTGCTTCGGCCCGCTTGCGCTCCGCGATCTCCGATTGTAACGCCATCGTGCGCTGTTGGACGGTTTCTTCCAGATGAAAGTGGGCCTTCTGAAAGGCCGACAGCAGATAGACAACCACAACAAAGAACACGAGCAACATCAGCTCGTTCCAGTATGGAACCTCGGGATGCTGGAAGGGATAGCCGCTGATTTCGTCCGTGACCAACATCAGCAAAGTGGCGACGATTGCCAGAAACAGACCCGCCTGCCGTCCCACCGTCCAGCAGGCCCACCCAATGGGTATCAAATAAAAGGCCGCAACGTGGATCTCCCACCCGGTGCTGTAATCCACCACCCCAATCAGCAAAACCATCACGAACGCCAAAGCCGTCACGACGCGCTTCGGCAGTGACAATGGTCGCTGAATCAGCCTTCTCATCACCGCAGCAAATGTGCATCAAAAACAACCACCACGCACGACTTTTTCCACCCAGATACGACCCCGACTCCGCAGAGTCGTTTTCCTCGAGAGGTGTGACAATCGGATTCATTCCTTCGTTCATTTGACCCGAACGACTCATTTCGGCCTGCGGGCTTCTTTGGCGACGGACAGGGCACTTGCACTTTTGGAAGATTGAAGCATTTTGTAGGAACGCGCCGAGATGGAACTGCCCGTGGCGTGAGGCAGGGCGCGGTCGGATTGTGTGGGGTGCAACAAGCAATGGCGTGGCTATGGCGCAGATTTTCCATCCAAGTACGAATACGATCTCGAAGGTTAGTATCTTCGGGGGTCTGTTGGGAGTGGTGTCGCTGGCCGTCTTTGGCGGTGCCATCCTCCGTTCGCCATATGTCACCCAGCAATATGAGGTGCGTGATCAACCGGTCCCGTTCAGCCACAAACATCATGTCGCCGACGACGGAATTGACTGCCGATATTGTCACACTTCTGTCGAAGATTCGTCCTTCGCCGGTATCCCCGCGACCAAAACCTGCATGAATTGCCACTCCATGATCTGGGCGGACAGCCCGATGCTGGAGCCGGTACGGGCAAGTTTTGAAACGGACAAATCGCTGGAGTGGGTGCGCGTCCATGATTTGCCGGATTACGTCTACTTCAATCACAGCATCCACGTGAACAAGGGCATCGGCTGCTCGACCTGCCATGGCCGCGTGGACGAGATGCCCCTGACCTGGCGCACCCAATCCCTCTACATGCGCTGGTGCCTCGATTGCCACAAACAACCCGAACAATTCCTGCGTCCGCGCAACGAGATCTTCGACATGCGGTGGACGCCGCCGTCCGACCAACTCAACCGCGGGCGCGCCTACATTCGTGAGCGCCACATCGACGTGAAACGACTGACGGACTGTTACACATGCCACCGATGAACGAACCTTCGATCAATCCAAAGCAACTCGATCTCGCTGCCGCGCGCGCGCGGTTGGCGGCAATGAAAGGCCGACAGTACTGGCGCTCCCTCGATGAGCTGGCGCAAACGGAGGAGTTTGAGGATTTTCTTCATCGGGAGTTTCCGGAACACGCATCGGAATTGTTCGATCCCATCAGCCGCCGCAGTTTTCTCAAGTTCGTCGGCGCGTCCCTCGCGCTGGCCGGTCTCAGCGCCTGCACCCGGCAGCCCGAAGAAAAGATCGTTCCCTACGCCGCCAAACCGCCGGAGGAATTCATCCCCGGCATCCCGCAGTACTTCGCCACGGCGATGACGCATGACGGATTCGCCACCGGCCTGCTCGTCCAAAGCTACATGGGTCGACCAACCAAGATCGAAGGAAATCCGGAACATCCCGCCAGCCGCGGAGCTACCGACATCTTCGCCCAGGCCTCCATTCTCGATCTGTACGACCCCGACCGTTCCCAGGTCGTCATGCACGAGGGCCAGATCAACACATGGGAGAATTTCGTCTCGGCGTTACGCAATGAGCTTGGCGCGCGGCAGGTCGATCATGGGGCCGGCCTACGGATTCTGACCGGCTGCATCGCGTCCCCTACGCTTGCCGAGCAGCTTGCCCAACTCCTCAAGAGATTCCCCGCCGCGAAATGGCATTCGTATGATGCCGTGGGACACAGCAATTCCCGCGCGGGCGCCCGATTGGCGTTTGGTGAAGATGTCCAAACCCAGTATCATTTCGACAAAGCCGACGTCATTCTTTCACTCGATGCCGATTTTCTGGGTGACATTCGCTACGCCCGCGATTTCGTTGAAAGACGACGGGTCCGCGGTGATCGCCTCGCAATGAACCGACTCTACGTCGTCGAGAGCACGCCGACATTGACCGGCGCGATGGCCGATCATCGTTTCCCGGTGAAGCCATCGCAGGTTGTCGAGTTTATCCGCAATCTGCCGGCGGCGATCCGCCGCGACCTCGAATCACACCGCAGCACAGGTCTGGTGCTCGCCGGCGAGTCGCAGCCCGCGGTGGTTCACGCCCTGGCGCATTCGATGAACCACGAGCTCGGCAACGCTGGCATCACGGTCACGTACACCGGCCCGGTGGGGATGGAAGGGCGCACCCTCTCCGAGCTTGTCGCCGATATGAACGAAGACCGGGTGCAATGCCTCGTGATCCTCGGTGGCAATCCGGCCTTCACGGCCCCGGCGGATCTTCAGTTCACGGATTCGCTCCAGAAGGTGAAATTCCGCGTTCATCTCGGGCTTTACGACGATGAAACCGCTGCCTGGTGTCATTGGCACGTGCCTGCAGCTCACTATCTGGAGAGTTGGGGAGACACGCGCGCCCGTGATGGGACGGTTACGATCCAACAACCTCTCATCGCTCCGCTCTACGGTGGCCGGTCCGCGTATGAGCTGCTCGCACTCATTCTCAATCAATCCAATCGGTCGAACCACGATATCGTCCGCCAATACTGGACGGAGCACGGCCTTGCGGACGACAATCTATGGCACGCGGCCTTGCATGATGGCGTTGTGCCGGGCACCGCCGCACCCGGGCAGACGGTGACGCTCCAAAAGTTCGATGCGCCGCCGGGCGCGAAAACGGAAGGATTGGAGCTCGTTTTCCGTCCGGATCCGACCATTTGGGATGGCGCGTTTGCGAACAACGGCTGGTTGCAGGAATTGCCAAAGCCGTTTTCCAAGCTAACCTGGGACAACGCGGCGCTGATCAGTCCGGCCACGGCGACGAAGCTCGGACTGGCCAACGAGGACGTAGTGGGATTGCAGTATCGGGGCCGCTCGGTGCACGCGCCGGTCTGGATCCAGCCCGGGCAGCCGGACGATTGCGTCACGGTTCATTTTGGCTATGGCCGGACGCGAGTGGGGCGCGTGGGGAGAGGAGCCGGGTTTAATGCCTACGCGATCCGCACCTCGGATGCGCCGTGGTTTGGCGCCGGGTTGATGATCGCCAGGTCAGTCCGTCGCCTCGAATTGGCGACCACACAGCATCATCAATTGATGGATGGCCGAAACCAAATCCGCGTCGGGACCATCGATGACTACCGGGGTGATCCCGATTTCGTTCGTCATATGATCGAAGAGTTGCCGGCCGACTCGCTGTATCCCGCCTACCAGTACGACGGTTATGCCTGGGGCATGGCGATCGATACGAACGCATGCACGGGGTGCAGCGCCTGCGTGGTCGCTTGCCAGTCGGAGAACAATATTCCGGTCGTCGGCAAGGAACAAGTGCTGCGCGGGCGGGAGATGCATTGGATTCGCATCGACCGCTACTACGAGGGCGACCTGGAGAATCCGGGCACCTACCACCAACCCGTGCCGTGCATGCATTGCGAGAATGCGCCATGCGAGGTGGTTTGCCCCGTCGGCGCGACCGTTCATGACAAGGAAGGCTTGAACGAAATGGTTTACAACCGGTGCGTCGGCACGCGCTACTGCTCGAACAACTGCCCCTACAAGGTCCGTCGCTTTAACTTCCTCCAGTTCACCGACGACAAGACACCGAGCCTGAAATTGCAGCGCAATCCGAACGTTACGGTGCGCATGCGGGGTGTCATGGAAAAATGCAGCTATTGCATCCAACGGATCAATGCTGTTCGCATTAACGCCGAGAAAGAAAACCGCCCGATCCGCGATGGCGAGATCACACCCGCGTGCGCGCAGGCATGTCCCACACAGGCTATCGTGTTCGGCAACATCAACGACCCCAATAGCCGCGTCAGCCAGTGGAAGTCGGAGAAACTGAACTACGGATTGCTCGTCAATCTCAACACGCGGCCCCGCACGACGTATCTCGCGCGGTTGCGCAATCCAAACCCGGAGTTGAACAACCATGGCGGATGAACGACAGACCGCTGTCATCGAGCCGGGCTACACCTACGCGTCGGTCACGGACAAGATCAGCTCGATCGTGCTGCGCCGGAAGACACCGCGCGGCTGGATCATCGGGTTCGCGCTTTCCTTCCTGCTCCTGAATGCGCTCTTGCTTACCATCTACATGCTGCTTGTGCGCGGCGTCGGCATCTGGGGGATCAACATCCCGGTGGCGTGGGGGTTCGCCATTGTGAATTTCGTGTGGTGGATCGGGATCGGCCATGCCGGCACGCTGATCTCTGCCATCCTGTTGCTACTGCGTCAGGAATGGCGCACCTCGATCAACCGGTTCGCCGAGGCGATGACATTGTTTGCCGTCTCCTGCGCCGGCTTGTTTCCGCTCATGCATCTCGGTCGTCCGTGGGTGTTTTACTGGCTGTTTCCCTATCCCGACACGATGCGGCTGTGGCCACAGTGGCGGAGCCCGCTGGTGTGGGACGTTTTCGCCGTGAGCACTTACGCAACCGTATCGGCGATATTCTGGTATGTCGGCTTGATTCCCGACATGGCAACACTCCGGGACCGGGCGAAGAATTTGTGGGCACGCATTGCCTACGGCATGCTCGCCATGGGCTGGCGTGGCTCGGCCAAACATTGGGCGCGTTATGAAACGGCATACCTGTTGTTGGCCGGATTGGCCACTCCTCTGGTCGTGTCCGTTCACAGTGTCGTGAGCCTGGACTTTGCTGTGGGAATCATTCCAGGCTGGCACTCGACGATCTTCCCGCCGTATTTCGTCGCGGGCGCGATTTTCTCGGGCTTTGCGATGGTGCTGACCCTGGCAATTCCCCTGCGCAAGTTTTACGGGCTGGAGGATTTCATCACCCCGCGCCACCTCGACAACATGGCGAAGGTCATGTTGGCCACCGGATTGATGGTCGGCTACGGCTATCTGATGGAAACCTTCATGGCCTGGTACAGCGCGGACCGATACGAGGAGTTTCTCGCCTTCAATCGCGCGCTTGGGCCGTACGGCTGGGCCTACTGGGCGTTGATTACGTGCAACGTGATCGTTCCCCAGCTGCTCTGGTCTCGTCGCGTGCGCCGGAACGTGCCGCTGCTTTTCGTAATCTCAATCATCGTCAACATCGGGATGTGGCTGGAACGGTTCGTCATTGTTGTGACGAGTCTCCACCGCGATTTTCTGCCGTCTTCGTGGGGGATGTTCTATCCGACCCGCTGGGATTGGGCGGCCCTGTTTGGCTCGCTGGGGTTGTTCCTGTCGCTGCTGTTCCTGTTTATCCGTTTCCTGCCCATGATTTCCATTTTTGAAATGCGCGGATTGGTCTCCGAGGAAGGCAAGAGCCAATGACGCCGTCAAAACTTCGATTGTACGGATTGGTCGCTGAATTCCCGTCCGCGGAAGCGCTGGTCACGGCGGGCAGACGGACCAACGAGAACGGCTACCGGTACATCGACGCATACTCGCCGTTCCCCATCCATGGGTTGGCAGAGGCAATCGGGTTTCACCGGTCGCGCCTGCCGCTGGTCGTGCTCCTCGGCGGGATTGTCGGCGGGTGCGGAGCGTTTTTCATGGAGTGGTTTTCGGCGACGATCCACTACCCGATCAACGTTGGCGGCCGGCCATTGAACAGTTGGCCGGCGTTCATCCCGATCACGTTTGAACTCACCGTCCTCGGAGCGGCCCTGGCGGCCGTGTTGGGCATGATCGTGATGAATGGTCTGCCGATGCCGTATCACCCGTTGTTCAATGTCGAGCGATTCGGCCAGGCCTCTCGCGACCGGTTCTTTCTCTGCATCGAGGCGCGCGACCCGAAATTCGACCTGACGGAGACCCGGAGATTCCTGGAAAACTTGCAGCCCATGGGAGTGTATGAAGTGGAGCCATAGATTCTGCATTGCCATCGTGCTGCTGGCCGGCTGTCGCCAGGACATGAACGATCAGCCACGCTACAAGCCGCTCGCGCAGTCGGACTTCTTCGGCGACGATCGGTCCGCGCGTCCCCAGGTGCCGGACACGGTTGCGCGCGGGCAGTTGCGCACGAACGAGTTGCTCTATACCGGTAAAATCGGCGGCAAAGTGGCCGGCGAGTTTCCGCTGCCGGTCACCGTGGCGTTGCTGGATCGCGGGCGCGAGCAATACGACATTTTCTGTTCACCCTGCCATGATCGCGTGGGGACCGGGCGCGGAATGGTGGTCCAGCGCGGGTTCAAGCAACCCAATTCATTCCACATCGATCGGCTGCGCCAGGCGCCGGTGGGCTACTTTTTCGACGTCACCACCACCGGCTTTGGAATGATGCCGAGCTACACGAGCCAGGTCACCCCCGAGGATCGCTGGGCCATTGTGGCGTACATCCGCGCCCTTCAACTCAGCCAGCATGCGACGACGGACGACGTGCCCGCAACCGCGATGGAGAAGCTGCAGTGAACTTTTTTCGCTCCTATCTCCTCGCCTACCTGATGTGGCTCGGTGTTCCGCTGGGATGCCTCGTCGTCCTGATGATTCATCATATCGCGGGTGGTCGGTGGGGATTTAGCGTGCGACGGGTGCTGGAGGCGGCGACGCGGACGATACCGTGGATGTTGGTGTTGTTCCTGCCAATCGTGATCGGGATGAAGCAGCTCTATCCGTGGACGCAGCCAACCACGGATGAAGCGCTGCTTCACAAGCGGCCATACCTGAACACGCCCTTCTTCGTCGCCCGGGCCGTCGTTTATTTCGCCGTGTGGATCGGGCTGGCGGCCCTCGTTAATCGGTGGGCGGACCGACTCGAGCACGAGCACTCCCCGGAGCTCTCGCACCGACTGCGCGGACTCTGTGGCGTCGGTCTGGGGTTGTACGGATTGACAATCTCGTTCGCAGCGGTGGATTGGGTGATGTCACTGGAGCCACACTGGTTCTCGACGATTTACGGAGTGATGCTCGGCGTGGGACAGGTCCTGTCGGGCCTGGCTGTGACCATCATCGTTGCCGCGCGGCTGGCGCGCGATAAGACCTTTGCAGAAACGGCGGGAGCGCAGCAGTTCCACGATCTCGGCAATTTGCTGCTCACCTTCGTGATTCTCTGGGCGTACATGGCGTACTCGCAATATCTGGTCATCTGGTCGGGCAACCTGCGGGACGAGATCCCCTGGTACATCATGCGGTCCCGCGGCGGATGGCAGTGGGTGGCCGTCGCACTCATTGTTTTGCATTTCGCCGTCCCGTTTTTCTTCCTGCTTTCGCGCGACCTCAAGCGCACTGCCGCGAAACTGGCAGGATTGGCGGTCGGACTGCTGGTCATGCGGCAGGTGGACCTGTGGTGGATCGTCACGCCGAATTTTTATCCGACGCTCCACATTAGCTGGCTCGACGTGACGCTGACAGTGGCGATGGGCGCGCTGTGGTTCTGGTTGTTTGGCCGGCAACTGGAGGCGAGACCTCTCGTGCCGGCGTACGACGCAACGATCGAAGAGGAGGTCGTGACCCATGGCTGAGCAACGCGATCTGAGTGTCCGCGCCATCACGATTTTCGGGCTGTCCCTGGTCGCGACAATTATGCTCGTGATGCTGGCAAGCGGCTTGTTGTCTGGATACTGGCACAAGGCGTATCTCGCCCATCAGCCGATGCCGTTGCCTGTCCGGATGCTGTCACAGGTTCCGCCCGAACCGCGTCTGCAGGTCAACGCGCCGGTGGATCTGGAACACTGGCGCGCCACCGAGGATACGCTGCTGAACAATTACGCCTGGGTCGACCGTGAAAACGGCATCGTGCGAATCCCGATCGGCCGTGCGATGGAACTCATCGAACAACACGGAGTTGTAAAATGATACTGGCAACCTTGTTGATCGCGGCAATTGTCGGGGCACAGCAACCACCGGCGGTTCTCCAGAGCGTCGGTATCGATCAGCGTCTCGGCGAGCAGGTGCCCATGGATCTCGTATTCCGCGACGAGACCGGCAAGGCCGTCGAGTTCGGCGATCTCGTGGCTGGCAAGCCCACGGTTCTCTCGCTGGTGTATTACCGATGCCCAATGCTGTGCGGCCTGGTGTTGAACGGCATGGTCCGCAGTTTTCGTGTCCTGTCGTTCGAGCCCGGCAAAGATTTTAACGTCATCAGCGTCAGCTTCGATCCCGGCGAGACTCCGGCGTTGGCGTCGGCCAAGAAGCTGACCATGCTGGATGAATACCGCCGCCCGGGAGATTGGCATTTTCTCACCGGCGACGAGGCGTCGATCCGTCGACTGGCCGATGCGGTGGGATTTCGTTACATCTACGATCCTGAATCGAAACAATTCGCCCACGCGGCCGGCATCATGGTGCTGACGCCACAGGGAAAAGTGTCCCGGTACTTCTACGGAGTCGAGTACTCGGCGCGCGATTTGCGTCTGGCGCTGGTGGAAGCTTCTTCGGAAAAGATCGGGTCGGTCGTCGACGAGATTCTTTTGTACTGTTTCCATTACGATCCGGCCACCGGCAGGTACAGCCTCCTGATCACACGTGTGGTGCAGATCGCCGGCGTGGTGACGGTGGTGGCGCTCGCCGGTTTTGTCTCACTCATGTTGCGGCGGGAGAACCGGCAGGCCTAGTCATGCAACGTTGGCTTCCATTGTTTCCAGAGCGGGCCTCGACAATCAGTGCGCAGGTGGACCATCTGCTCTACTTCGAGATCGCGATTGCTGCCTTTTTCGCGGCGCTGATATTCACGTTGCTGCTGGTATTTGCTGTGAAATACCGGCGGCGGTCGGAGACGGAACGGCCTCGTCCGATTGTCGGCGACCTGCGGCTGGAGCTGGTGTGGACGCTGGTCCCCATGGTCCTGACGATGGTGATGTTTGCCTGGGGCGCGGACGTCTTTTTTCAGGAGGCGCATCCTCCCCGCGACGCGATGGAGGTCACGGTTGTCGCCAAGCAGTGGATGTGGAAGTTTCAGCAACCGACGGGCCAACGGGAGATCAACGCACTGCACGTGCCGCTCGGCAGACCCGTGAGGCTGCTGATGACATCCGAAGATGTGATTCACAGTTTGTTCATCCCGGCGTTCCGCGTGAAGAAGGACGTTTTGCCCGGACGTTATACAATGCTCTGGTTTCAGGCAACGCGACCCGGGACGTACCACCTGTTTTGTTCCCAGTACTGCGGCTCGCAACATGCCAGCATGATCGGCTGGGTATATGTGCAGGAGCCATCGCAGTATGAAGCATGGCTGAGCGGTCGCCGGGCGACATCCGTGAGCCCCGTTGCCAGCGGTCGCGCTCTGTTTGAACGATTGGGCTGCATCACGTGCCACGTCCAGGCCGCGCCGCAGCGTTGCCCTCGTCTGGAAAGTCTGTACGGCAAACCGGTCAAGCTGACCACCGGGCAGACGGTGATTGCCGACGAAGGATATCTCCGCGAGTCGATCATCGATCCCCAGGCGAAGATTGTCGCTGGCTATCAAGCTGTCATGCCGACGTATACCGGGCAGTTGAAGGAGGAGGACGTGCTGGATTTGATCGCCTACATCAAGTCGCTGTCGCCTCCCGCGGAGGAGAGCACACCATGAGTTCGACACTGACCGCCCCGTCGCCGGGAACATCCGCGCCACAAATGCCGCGTGTGCATTATCTCAACGTGGATTACGGTGTGAAATCGTGGCTGTTTACGACCGACCACAAGCGCATTGCGATCATGTACCTGGTGGTAGCCACGCTGTTTTTTGCGCTGGGTGGCACGTTTGCCGGGCTGATGCGTCTCCAGTTGCTGACGCCGCACAGTCACCTCGTGCAGGCGGAGACGTATAACAAGCTGTTCACGATGCACGGCGTGACCATGATCTTCTTCTTTCTGATCCCCTCGATACCGGCGGTGTTGGGGAATTTCCTGATCCCGATGATGATCGGCGCGCGCGACCTGGCGTTCCCGCGGCTGAATCTGGCAAGCTGGTACATCTACGTGATCGGTGGATTGTTCACGATTACGGCCGCCGCGACCGGTGGCGTCGATACCGGGTGGACATTCTACACTCCCTACAGCAGCATCTACGCGAACACCAACGTCGTGCTCACGGTCGTTGGCATCTTCATCACCGGCTTTTCCTCGATCCTGACCGGACTGAATTTCATTGTCACGGTCCACAAAATGCGCGCTCCCGGGATGACGTGGGGACGGCTGCCGCTGTTCGTCTGGGCCCATTATGCGACGAGCCTGATTTTCATACTGGGGACGCCCGTGCTGGCGATCACGCTGGTTCTGGTGGGGCTGGAAAGGGTGTTCCGCATTGGCGTGTTTGACCCTGCGCTGGGCGGCGACCCGTTGTTGTTTCAACATCTGTTCTGGTTCTATTCGCACCCCGCCGTGTACATCATGATTCTGCCCGGCATGGGCGTTATCAGTGAGGTGGTCGCCTGCTTTGCCCGCAAGCGGGTGTACGGCTACCCGTTCGTTGCCGCATCGAGCCTGGCGATCGCCGTGCTGGGATTCCTGGTGTGGGGGCATCACATGTTCGTCAGCGGCCAGTCGATGTACGCGGGTATGGTTTTCTCCTTGCTGAGCATGCTCGTGGCGATTCCCAGCGCCATCAAGGTATTCAATTGGACGGCCACGTTGTACAAAGGCTCGGTCAGTTTTCAGGCGCCGATGCTCTATTGTTTCGGGTTTATCGGGCTGTTCACCATCGGCGGCCTCACCGGCTTGTTCCTCGCGACGCTCGGCATCGATGTGCATGTGCACGACACGTACTTTGTCATCGCCCACTTCCATTACATCATGGTGGGCGGGGCGATCATGGCCTACATGAGCGGGTTGCATTTCTGGTGGCCAAAGATGACCGGGCGACTGTACCCGGAGGGCTGGGCGAGACTGGCGGCATTGATCATCTTTATCGGATTCAACCTGACCTTCTTCCCGCAATTCATCCTCGGGTACCTCGGAATGCCGCGCCGATACGCATTTTATCCGCCGGAGTTCCAGGTGTTGAACGTCCTGTCCACGGCGGGCGCATCGATTCTCGGCGTCGGCTACCTGATTCCGCTGGTCTACCTGATCTGGTCGATGCGCTACGGAAAACCGGCGGGTCCAAACCCGTGGAGCGCAAAGGGGCTCGAATGGCAAACCACGTCCCCGCCACCGACGGACAATTTCATCGAGCCGCTGGTGGTCGAAGAGGCCTACGCCTACGCCCCGTACACGCCAGAAGACAGGAAGCGAGCAAAACATGAGTGAGATAACAACCGGTTCCGCTTTGGCGCACCAGTTCGACGATGCGCAGCAACAGCAGCAGGCGGCCACGCTTGGCATGTGGGTGTTTCTCTGCACGGAAGTGATGATGTTTGGCGGGTTGTTTACCGGGTATGTGGTGTACAGAAACGCGTACTTTGCCGGATTTGCCGCCGCCAGCCATCGCCTCGATGTGACGTTGGGGGCGATCAACACCGCCGTCCTGATCACCAGCAGCTTTACCATGGCGATGGCCGTTCACTCGGCCCAGACCGGCAAACGAACGGCGCTCACGGGCTTCCTCCTGGCAACCATGTTGCTCGGAGGCGTTTTCCTCTCGATCAAGGGCACCGAATACGCGAGTAAGTTCCACGAGCATCTTGTGCCCGGACCGGACTTCGAATTCGATCCGCTGTTGCGGCGGCAGGCCTACGTATTCATCAGTTTTTATTTCGCCATGACCGGCCTGCACGCGCTGCACATGGTGGTCGGCCTCGGCTTGTTGGGCTGGCTGGTTGTCGGAACCGTGCGCAAGCGGTTTACGGCCGCCTATCACACGCCCGTAGAAATCGTCGGTTTGTACTGGCACTTCGTGGACATCGTATGGATCTTTTTGTTCCCGCTCCTGTACCTGATCGAAAGGCATCACCGATGACGACGCACATTGTATCGCCCAAACTGTATGTGGCCGTGTTTCTCATGCTGTTGGCGCTGACCGCGCTGACCACGTTCGTCGCCTTCTTTGATCTCGGCCCCTTCAATACGGTTGCCGCCATGACGATTGCCGTCGTCAAGGCGCTGCTCGTGGTCCTGTTTTTCATGCATGTGCGCTACAGCGAGCATCTGGTGCGCGTGTTTGTGGTCGCCGGCCTTTTCTGGCTGGCCATTCTGATCACACTCACGATGAGCGATGTCCTGACCCGTGGGGTGGGGTGAACTTCGAGAATGTGAATTTGACAGAAGTAATTCGGCATCGCAGTTTGAAGCCGTGAACATGGCTACCCAACCGCATCGACGACGAACGAACATCCGCAAGGTTGCTTTGAGATCAATCCTGTCGGCGCTTATCGTTGGCGTCGTTGGTTGTCGTCATCTTGGGAGCGTGTCGGAGACCGGAGAGCCCACGACCACAAACCGCAATTCTCAGCGAAATATCCGCGAGGTCAGGGCAAGAGTGATCGGCAAAACCCGCGCGGAGGTCGTGCGTGTTTTGGGAACGCCCGACCGCATGTTTGGCGGCGGCGAACGCGAGTGGTGGATCTACAACGATCGCTTCTACGATCCGATAACCCGTTTGAACCTGCACCAGGTCACGCTGATTTTTCGCAAGGGCAAATTGGAAGATGTCTCGTTCGATTAGGCCCCGGCTCCGGGCCGGTCGATGACACGAGCGGCGCCTCGGATCGGGCGGCGTTTCGCGCCCGTAGTGTCAGCTCTCAGTTTTGTGGTCTTTCAGTTCTTCGATGGCCCGAGCCAACTGCCTGTCGTCACTCTGTCGGAACTGCTCCGCGGTCATATGGCGTTCCATCTCCGGGAACAGCGGACTATCGTTGGCGGGCAAAGCCACTACGATGTTGGGCGCGATCCCCTTGTGCCAGATGACGTGGCCGTCAGGCGTCAGCCATTCCTCAACGGCCAACAACAAGGCGGATCCATCAGGCAGCGGAAACTCGTTTAGCACGGTGCCGGTGCCGATCGTGGTCTCTCCCACCAACCGCGCGCGACATGCGTCCTGCAATGCGCCCGCCATGATCTCGGCGCCGCTGGCCGTGCCGCCGTTCACCAATACCACCAGCGGAGTGTCCGGGGCGAGGCCCCCGGGCTTGACGGGGATCGGCGTTTCCTGCCCTCGGGCGTTTTTCACCAGGAGCACGTTGCCCCCCTTGAGAAATTGGCTGGCGGCGCTGACGGCTTCATCAAGCAAGCCGCCTGGATTGTCGCGCAGATCCAGGACGATGCCGGTTGCACCCTCCTGCTTCATTCTGGTCAGCGCTTCGCGCACGTCTTCTGCAGCACCACGGTTGAAGGAAGAAATCCGCAGGTGCCCCAGTTTTGTGTCGGGCAGCATCTGCCAGGTGACATTATGAATCGTAATCGCCGCGCGCTCCAGCGAGATTTGCCGCGTCCGTCCAGAACTGATTTCAAGGATGGTCAGTGTCACCGACGTGCCCGCCGTCCCGGAGATCTTTTCGACCACCTGATCCAGCGGCAGTCCGGTCACCTCGGCATTGTTGACCCGCAAAATGATATCCCCGTGCCGCAAACCCGCCCGCTGTGCGGGCGATCCATCCAGCGGAGCCACAATCACCACATGGCCGTCTTTCAACTGGATTTCCGCGCCGATGCCCTGGAGTTTGTCCCGCTCGATTTGGGTGAGCGCCTTCACCATGCCGGGGCTGAGAAATCGACTGTGGCCGGTGTCGCCCAACGAATCGATCATCCCGCTGATGGCACCATATGTCATCGCACGAGGCTTAAGAGCCGCACGATCGACATAGAACCGACCGATGATGCTCCATGCGTCTTCCATCAATGAGAAGCTGGGCGACTTGTTGAGCGGTCCAAGCCCATCGGTGGCGACGCGGTCCATCGCCACGCCGCCGACCACGCCCAACCCGAGTGTCAGAATGATCAGCCCGCTGGTGCTGAAGTTGCCGGACCAGTTCCCCCGGGGTTTCATTTGATGGCTCCTTTCGATGGCTCATTGTCGTGATCAATTCATCACCAGGGACACATTGTGATCCTGACATCAATGTTGGACAATGGTTTGCGAAATCCGTTCGGGCGAATGGTGATGGCAGCGGGGTTTCCAAGGGCAGAAGCTGCCATGTCTCGCCGAATCCCCCGAGTGGATTGACGCCCGGACAGTTGCGAGACCCATGGCTTTGAACGATAGTAGGGACGGGTCTGTCGCAGTTTCAGGAGGATGTCGTAATGAGCACTGGCGAGAGCGGTGTGGTCGACTCCATGCCCCGGGCACGCTCAGGCATCGATGGAGACGTTCGACAAGCCCCATCATATCCAGGGGCCGGTGTGTCGCAAAGCGCGCCCGGTGATGGAGGATCAAGAGACGGGGGCCAACTGAACTGGCCCGCGATTGCCGAACCCGGCAACACACCGTCCGCGGTGGAACTGGTGGATCGGATCATCGATCTGGCGATCGAAAGAAGGGCGACCGATATTCACGTCGATCCCCACGGTGATCAATTGCGGGTTCGTGTTCGGATCGACGGGATGCTCCACGATATCCACGCGATGCCCGTGTCGGTCGCGACGGAAATTGTGTCGCGACTGAAGGTGCTCGGAGGCATCGACATCATTGAACATCGCCACCCGCAAGATGGCCATTTTACTCGCCAGCACGGCGGGCGGGAGGTGGATTTTCGCGTAGCCACCGCGCCGGTGTTGGGCGGAGAAAAGGTGGTGGTGCGCATCCTGCCTGGCGATCGGGTGCTGACCGGCACGGCGAACCTCGGGATGGAAGAGGCGCAGCTCCAGGTGGTCCGCAATTTGATCGCCCATCCGTATGGAATGCTTCTGGCAACCGGGCCCGTCGGGTCCGGCAAGACTACCACCCTGTATGCGCTTCTCAATGATATCAACACCTCGAGTCGGAACGTAATGACCATTGAGGATCCGGTCGAGTATCGCCTGCCCGGGATCAATCAAATGCAAACGGATCCGCGCGCCAGCTTCGGGTTCGCTGAGGGGCTGCGAGCAATTCTTCGTCAGGATCCCAACGTCGTCATGGTCGGCGAAATCCGCGACGAAGAAACCGCCACGACCGCCTTCAAGGCGGCGATGACCGGTGTTCTTGTATTCAGCACCCTGCACACGAAAGACGCCCCGGGGAGCGTGGATTCGCTGGTCGGATTGAGTGTGGCACGGTTTATGATCGCGGGGGCGCTGATCGGTGTGATCGCGCAGCGTTTGCTCCGAAGAATATGTCCCCATTGCCGGGAGGAATACCGGCCGGCGGACGAGCTTCTGAAGAAGATCGACGCAGCCGAGACATTGGGCGGCAAACCGTTGTTTCACGGTAAGGGATGCGAACATTGCTTCCAAACCGGCTATCGAGGGCGGACAGGCGCCTTTGAAATCATGGTTATTACCGAGCCAATTCGAGATGCCATCCTGCGCGTGGCTCGTCCGTCCGAGTTGCGCCGGTTGATTGCCCAGGGGGGTATCCAGTGGCTTCGCCAGAGCGCGTGGAGCAAGGTGCTCGCAGGGATCACTACACCGGAGGAATACCTACGCGTGGTCTTCACATAGAGAACGTCAGCACCGCAGGAATGCGCCGGGAGGTTGGATGAAGGAGCGACGGCAGGTCTACAGCTTCTATCGCCAACTCGCCATTCTGCTAAAGGCGGGATTCAGCCTGATGCGGTCTCTGGGCTTTCTCGCCGAAAGTGGCAGCAACCGGAGTTTGATCCCTGCCCTACGTAGCGTGATCGGGCGCATCGAGGCGGGCTGCACCTTCTGGGGCGCCCTGGAGCATGAGGCGACTTATTTCTCCACGCTGGAGGTCCAATTGATCCGGGCGGGAGAAGAAAGCGGCAAACTACCCATTGTGCTGGATCGTCTGGCCGACTCGGGAATGCGCCATATCAAGTTGCGGAATCAGATCGCCACCGTCGCCGTGTATCCATGTCTGGTGATGATGGGCGCCGTCCTGCTGATCGTCATCCTCTCGGTGTTTGTATTACCGAATTTCGTCCAGTTTTACGGCCAGTATCGGATGAAGCTGCCGTTGCCTGCCCGCATTACCATGAAGCTCAGTCATTTGATTGTGCATCATTGGGTGATTCTCGCGTTGGGCGTGCTGCTGATTGTGGTACTGATCCGCGGCATTCTGTCCATGCCCCCGGTCCGGTACGCATGGGATTCTTTGAAACTGCGATACACGGTGCTGGGGCCGTTGACGAAGGAATATATCGTCGTTCACACGTGCGGCACCTTGTCCATGCTGTTGGAATCAGGAATCAACCTGATTCGCGCCCTGGAGCTTGTTCGGGATGGTGTGCCCAACCGGGTCGTGCGGAAGACGATTGACCGAATCGGCAAGGAACTCACCGCCGGCCATGGCATTGAGGGACCGCTACGGGATACCGCGATCTTTCCCAGGCTGGTGGTCGACATGATTGCATCAGGGGTGGAAGCTGGGAGCCTGCCCGAGAACCTCGAGCACGCAACAGAGATCTATCAGGAACAACTGGACACCAAATTACACCTGTTCCAGAACATGACCGAGCCGGCCCTGGTGTTGGTCGTGGGGGCAGTCGTTATGTTCGTCGTGTTCTCATTTTTTCTCACGTACGTGCAGCTCATCACGAAGATGGCGGGCGGTTATTGAGGCAATCGAGGCACGATCATCATGAGAGCTTCAAGGCTTGCGAACGGACCGGCCGCGATGATCGGGGCGGCTTGTGAAATCGTCACGCGCGCGACGAGGAGTTACGGCCCAGTCGTCATCATGCTGTCGCTGTTTGTCTGGCTGCCAGCACTCTACGCCGCGCCTGACACGCCGGCTCGTGGCGCATTCTCCGTGGAATTGTATCATCAGTTGGCAGTCCGGAAGGGCAACCTGTTTCTCTCACCCTACAGCGCATCGTGTGCGCTGGGCATGACGTGCCAGGGCGCCCGTGGACGAACCGCCGACGAAATTGCCTCCGCGTTGGCGATTCCCGCGAGTGAACTCCGCGAGACATTCTCGGCGTTGAACCGCCCCGGTGCCTTTCTGCCCAACCTGCTGACCGTGGCCAATGGACTCTGGGTGGACAAAACATTTCACATACGATCGGATTTTGCCCGCGCGCTTCAAGAGGATTTCGCAGCGCGACTGTTTACTCCCGACTTTCGTCACCAGCCCGAGGTGGCGCGCCAGCAGATCAATAGTTGGGTGGCCGACAACACCGGACACCGCATCCAGAATCTGATACCGCCCGGTGCCGTCGATCCCTCCACCCGGGCCGTGCTGGCCAATGCGATCTACTTTAAGGGGATATGGGCCACGCCGTTCCCAAAGGCCGCCACCCATGATCAACCGTTTACGACCGCGGACGGGAAGAAAACCCCGGTTCCGTTGATGTATGGCCGCGTTCATGCCGAGGGGTATCTCGAGCCACCCGGCTTCCAGATACTGCAACTGGCGTATGCGAGCAATGAATTATCGATGGTCATATTTCTGCCACGCAGTCCGGATGGATTGCCTGCTTTGGAAAAACAACTGACACCGGCGCATCTCGCCGATTGGCTGACAGCATTGGAACCAAGGGAGGTCGAAGCGTACCTGCCGCGGTTTCGAATCGAGACGACCTTTCAACTCAATCATGCGCTGGAAGCGATGGGGGTCCGTCTCGCGTTTACGGATGCGGCCGATTTCAGCGGGATGGAAGAAGCCGGCGCCGGCGGGCTCAAATTGTCAGCCGTGTTTCAGAAGGCTTTCATTGACGTGAACGAAGAGGGGACTGAAGCTGCGGCGGCTACCGGCGTGATCGCCGTTCCGACAGCGATCATGCGGAGCCGGGAACCACCGGTCTTTCGGGCGGACCATCCGTTCTGGTTCCTGATCCGCGACCGCAAGGCGGGCGCCATCCTGTTTATGGGGCGGCTGGCGCAGGGCGCCTCGTGACAGTCGCTCAATGATCGGCAACGCCAGCTTCGCCCCCGCACCACACCGCACTCTTCGCCTTGCGAACCTGCCCCGTTGCGTTACACTGTGACCCATGCAGGAGGACGAATGAAATCCGCTTATCTTGGCCTCACAACCGCCGCGCTCTTCAGCCTCGCCGCCACCGCCCACGCCTGGCTCGGTGACACTCGCGAGGCCCTCATCCAACACTACGGCAAACCCGTGCTCACGCAACTCACCACGGGCGATATCCCCACGCAAAAAGGCTACTACGCCGAGCTCACGGAAAATTACAGCACCAATACCAGCCTCGTCGCCTGGGAGGGCACCAACTACACCGAAGTCGGCTACGGCATGGACCTCGTCGAAACCCGCACCCGCGAGACCTTCGTCACCAACAACCTGACCATCGCTGTCTACATCGGCAACTCCGGCGAAACCTACAACGGCGTCGATTTCTCCGGCCGCTCCGCCCGCGAGGTCATCCACTCCGGCTCCGTCTGGCGCACGGATGCCAGCGGCGACCAGTTCACCCACCGCCTCCCGCTTTCACCCGCCGTCGTCGACGCGTTCCTCGACGCCAACAAGGGTGACTCAACCTGGTCCAAGGTCTGGCGACCGTCCCAGGTCCCCGGCTCCTATCTCAAACGCACCGCCGACAAAATGCGGCTCGCGATCGCTCACGGCACGTCCCCGCACGATCTCTATCATTTGGAAGTCCGGATGATCGACGATCAGACCCGCGCACAGATGCCGTAACCGCCGCGGCCACTGCAAGAACTCGGCCTTCCCGGTCAGCTCGCCGTCGGCACCGGCGTCGTCTCGACCGCTCCGGGCGATGTCCCACCCGCCGCACCCGCCGCTGGCATCGTCGCGTTCACCACCGCGGCTCCGGCCGCCGCCTCTTCCGCCGCCGCCGCTCCCGTCAACGGCCACGGTTGCGCCAGCAATTCGTCCGTCAACGACCGATAACACTGCGCCGCGTACGAATGCGAGTCGTACGTCGTGATCGGCTTCCCAAAACTCGGCGCCTCCGCCAACCGCACCGTCCGCGGGATCACCGTCTTGTACACCCGTCCGGGAAAATGTTTCCGCACCTCCGCCGCCACCTGCTGCGCCAGGTTCGTCCGCCCGTCGTACATCGTCAACACGATCCCCTGCAGCTCCAGCCCCGGGTTCGACCCGCTGTCGCGAATCTGCTGCAGCACCCGCGTGATCACCGCCAGACCTTCCAACGCAAAATACTCCGCCTGCATCGGCACCACCACGCTGTCCACCGCCGCCAGCGCGTTCATCGTCAGGATCCCCAACGACGGCGGACAATCCACCACGATAAATTCGTATTTGTCCGTCCCCTGGATCGGCGTCAGCGCGAACTGCAGCCGCTGCAGATAATTCTCCGCCCGCGCCACGTCCACCTCCGCCACCGCCAGGTCCACCTCGCTCGGAATCACATCCAAATTCTCGTGTCCGCTCGGACGGATCGACTCCGCCAACTGCTCCCCGCCCAGCAACGCCTTGTACACGCTCCCACCCGACAACTTCTCCACCCCCAACGCGCTCGTCGCGTTCGCCTGCGGATCCAGGTCCAACAACAACACCCGTTTCCCCCGCTCAGCCAGACACGCCGCCACGCTTACCGCCGTGGTGGTTTTACCGACCCCCCCCTTCTGGTTGGCCAACGCGATGCTCCGCGTACTCATCCCCCGCCTTATAGCCCACATTTGCCCCCCGCCGCAAGACCGTTAATCGTCGCCGGTTGCCCGCCCCGATTTCTTATCGGGGTAGCCGCAGGTCTTCAGCCTGCGCCCCGGTTGTGCGATGGTCTCCCGCCCCCATTCCCCGCCATCGCCTCGCTCGCCACGCGCGGGCCGTGCGTCCCTTTTGGACTGCGGTGACTTGCCTGCTCGCGAGTCGTATTCGGAGTCACCCCTTTGCCGTCCCCCCGTCCGCCTCTCCCTGCTGGAGGGCCACGCTCCGTCGTGGCCGCCTCCGTTGTGCGCCTGTTCTCCCCGCCGGCCCCTTGACGCTGTCGTCCTGAGCTCGTCGAAGGATCTCAGTCGTTTCTGCCTGATCCCTCCTCTTTTTCGTAGCTCTTCTCCCCTTCACCCCCCGAACGAAGCCATTTTTGGGGCGAACGAAGCCAAACGAAGCCAATCACCTTTTCACCACGACCACCAACACAACCCATTGCCACCGAATCGCTTCCGAGCTGGTAAACACCAAAAAACCATTGGCTTCGTTTCGCAGATCTATACCCCCCCATCCTCTCTTCCTCCTGCTCGCGTTCCGGCGCAAACAACCCCATGTCAAAGCCAAGCCGCTGGGAGCGGCGCGACGCAACGCCGTAGACGGCCCACAGGGCGAGCCGAGCGGGCGCGAGCGGAGCCGAAGCGTAGCGAAGACGCAACCACGACGTGCCCCGGTCGCAATGCAAACAACCCCATGTCAAAGAACACTTACTTCCGCGCACAGTATATCTCTTCAAGATATTTTGTCAAACTGTTTTTCCGATACCCCTCCCGCCTGTTACCGTTAATTCGCCCACGCCACGTCGTCTGGAGGGCGAACCTCCCGGTGAGCCGCACCCCCAACAAGGTTGAATTCCCAGCGTCCATCCGTTACAGCGCATCCGCGGTCAAGCTCAATGAGAAATACATGACCGACCGCGACGGACGCCCCACCGACATCCTCCTCACCCGGAAGGATTACCGACAGCTCTTGGATTATCTCGAAGACCGCCCCGAAATCCGCAATCGCAAACGCAACGCAAAATTCGTCGCGTGGGAAACGGCTGCCGTTTAGTTGTTACCCTGAGCTAGCCTGTCCCGAGCGAAGCCGAAGGAAAGGGTCTCTGTCGCCTCCCGTTCCCCCGTAGCCGCACGGCTTCAGCCTGCGTCCGTCCACCCGCCGTCGTTTCCACCCCCGCCGGCTCGCGCAGCCGTCGCCGTGCTGCCCGCCCGCAATCCCCTCCGGACTTGTCGAACACCCGCCGGCTGACTACACTCCACGGCATGGCGAAGAAAGCGACTCTTCCTTCCGTGCTCGAGACGTCCAAGAGTCTCGCAGTAGACCCTTGGCTTATCGAAGCACACGTTTTTTGTGAGTCGCATCGCCCCGTCGCTCTTGGCGAAGGAATTGCGGCGAAAGCCGTCAAACATAGCCAGCAAACGGCGGTTGCATGAGTACGGGCATGTCCACCCAATACTTGGCTGGCTTGGTCAATGAACTCTGCAAGCTGCCAAGCGAAACAGGTTGGGTCGAGTTCAAGGTAAACGTTGCCGACCCGGAAGAAATTGGCGAATACCTTTCCGCGCAGAGCAACACAGCCGCTTTGTGCGGAAAGGCGAATGCCTACATCGTATGGGGCATTGAGGACGCATCTCACAAAGTCGCAGGTACGGGCTTCAAACCAAGCCAGACTAAGAAGGGAAACGAAAACTTGGAAAATTGGTTGGTGCGGCTGCTAAACCCACGGCTACACTTCCATTTTTACGAGTTCGAGTACGTGGGGAAGCCATTGGTTCTACTGGAGATCCCTCGCGCCATGGGTAAGCCGACGCAGTTTTCCGGCGTTGAGTTTATCCGTGTCGGCTCCTACCGACAGAAGTTGAAAGAATACCCCGATCTCGAACGCAGTCTGTGGCGGATTTTTGAAACGACACCATTTGAAGAACTCAAAGCCATCGAACACGTCGATTCCGGGCAGGTGCTGACATTACTGGATTACCCCAGTTACTTCGATTTGTTATCGCTACCGCTACCGGCTGATCGAGACAAGATTCTTGCTCGTTTGGCCGAAGATCGCCTGATCGTGGCCAATCAGGCCGGCGGTTGGGATATCACCAATCTTGGGGCTATTCTGTTTGCCAAGAACTTGGACACCTTCAAAGGGCTCAGCCGAAAAGCAGTACGGGTCATTGTGTACGAAGGCAAGGGGCGATTGAAGACGGTTCGTGAGCAGGATGGGCACAGAGGGTACGCAGCTGGATTCGAGGGGCTTATCGAGTTCGTCAACGCGCTAGTACCTAGAAACGAAGTGATCGGTAAGGCACTTCGGAAAGAAGTGCCAATGTATCCCGAACCGGCCATACGTGAACTGGTCGCAAACGCTCTCATCCATGAAGATTTCTCGGTGACGGGCAGCGGACCGATGATCGAGATTTTCGCGGACCGCATGGAAATCACAAATCCCGGATTGCCACTTGTAAAGACCGAACGCTTTCTAGACACACCGCCGCGATCACGCAATGAGGCACTGGCGTCGTTGATGCGT
Source organism: Verrucomicrobiia bacterium (assembly GCA_035501175.1). GTDB lineage: Bacteria > Verrucomicrobiota > Verrucomicrobiia > Palsa-1439 > Palsa-1439 > Palsa-1439. Next base: position 30,604 of record DATJWQ010000038.1, read on the forward strand.
CGTGCCGGAATCTGTGAGGAGCGAGGTAGTGGCGTGGACAAAGTGGTATTCCAAACGGAATACTATCAACTGCCAGCACCCATCTTCGAGACACCAGAAGGTTGCACACGTGCAGTTCTCTTCGCACACAAGGCGCTCAACGACATGGACCGCGCCGACAGGGTGCGGGCCTGCTACCTCCACGCTTGTCTCCGTTACGTGGAACGCAACCCGATGACGAACTCCAGCCTACGTGAACGTTTTGGCATCGAAGAACAGAATAGCGCCATTGCCTCCCGCATTATCCGCGATGCCATTGAGGACGGCCGCGTTAGGCCCTATGACCCAGACCAGGGCAAAAAATACGCCAAATACTTGCCTTTCTGGGCCTGAAAATCGTGAGATTCTTATTTGACGGTTATTTGATGAACCGGGGGGTGGAAACGCTTTTAGCAGGAGGAGATTCTCCCAAATGGCTTAAAATACGCATTTTTCTGAAAAACCACGTTCGCTTCTCTATTTGATGATTAAGTCTGATTTTTGTGAGCCGCGTCATCAATCGAGTGCGCGCCCCGCTTCACCATTCACGCAATACCTTGAGGTCTCAGATCCGTCTCCCTCGCTTTCGCGAATTCGGACATCACCATTTGCCCGCACATCACTCACTCACCAACAGCCGATGCCCCATCCCCCCCTCCGTTCGGATCAACTGCCCCACTCCCCCACGGAATTGTCCGCGATAAATATCACCACCGCCTCCACACGCTCGCCAACGGAAACATCGCCGCGAAGCTCCAGCACGGGACACGTTCTCACAGCCAGCCAAACGAATTACAGCAAGGCAAACGCCGGATTCACTTCGCGGGCTTAAAACCCGGATTGAACTTGAACATCGTGCCGTCGTTGCTCGCTCCAGCGCCAGGCCCTCCGTCACCCTTCGCGCAATTCGTGTCTCACGCTTGCGCTCGCGATGTCGTCCGTCGGAGTTCGCGTCCCCTGTCCGCCATGGCTTCAGCGACAGCGGATTCGTGGTGAGACCTTCTGGCTCCTGATTCCCCGCCCCGAAAGCTTTCGGGGCTGGATTCTGGCTGGCTGTCTCCTAGCCACTTCCCGCCCCTTCATGCTGAAACCTTCTGGCTCCTGGCTTCTGGATTCTGGATTCTGGATTCTGTCCCCGCTTCACTCCCCCGCCAGCAACCGATACCCAATTCCCGGCTCGGTCTGGATCAACTCGCCCCCCGAAGCCGATTGCAGTATCGCGGGAGCGGTGATAAACTTAAGTAACCATGACAGCCATCGCAGCGAAATTGGATGCCAGGATGAAGAAATGGCGGCCGCAGACGGCAAAAGAAGTTGAGCGTCGCGTCGCCGAGATCATCGAACTGGCTGACGAGGACGTACTGGATGTGGTGCGGTCCCGCACTGCCGAACAGGAAATACTCGATACGCTCGATGAACCCAAAGCCCGGTGAAATCTGGCTGGCCGATCTCGGTCTCGCTGCCAAAACCCGTCCCGTCGTCATCGTTTCCCGCTACGACCCCGATTCGCCCCGCGCGTTGGCCCTCTATGTTCCGCTCACAACACAGAATCGCCACAGTTCGTACGAGGTAGAGTTGCCACCACTGCCATCTTTGCGTGAGACGTAGGTGGCGAATGTACAAGGCACCGGCGCCATTGCGACTGTGCGATTGGAGAAGAAGATCGGCGCGTTACCGAAGGAGAGCCTCGCAAAGATCAAGGTCGCGCTCCGCTATGCATTTGAGTTGTGACGTGACTCTGACTCCTGTCTTCTGTCTCCCCGCCCCGAAAGCTTTCGGGGCTGGATTCTGGCTGGCTGTCTCCTAGCCACTTCCCGCCCCTTCATGCTGAAACCTTCTGGCTCCTGGCTTCTGGCTTCTGTCCCCGCTTCACTCCCCCGCCAGCAACCGATACCCGATCCCCGGCTCGGTCTGGATCAGCTTTCCACTCGCCGCCGTCTCCAGCTTCTTCCGCAAATGCGTGATGTACACCCGCAAATACTGCGATTGACTCTCCGCGTTCGGCCCCCACACCGCCTCGCCCCGTCCCGATTCCGACATCGGTGTCGGTGTAGCTCTGTCGAAGGGTCTCATTTGTATCTACTTCGCGCCCTTTGTCGTAGCCCTTCGATGCCTCCCCCAACTCCTCCGCGTCCCCGCAAAGATGCATTTCACTGAAATGTATCCTTCCTGCCGCTCAATCGTCTGTGTCTCTGCTTCTCTTTCCTTCTGGTCAGAGTGCCCCAGCTTCCCGCCGAGGCTCTTTGTCCATGCGATCATCTCCGCCATCAACCTCATTTTCTCCTCCTCTGCTAAGATGCATTTCACTGAAATGTATCCTTCCCGCCGCTCAATCGTCCGTGCCTCTGCTTCTCTTTCCTTCTGGTCAGAGTGCCCCAGCTTCCCACCGAGGCTCTTGGTCCGTGCGGTCGTCTCCGCCATCAACCCCATTTTCTCCTCCTCTGCTAAGATGCATTTCACTGAAATGTATTTCCATCCATCGATTACCCGCATTTCGCTTCTTCCGTGCCACGTCCGCATCCGCGCTTCCCGGAGTCGCATCTCCTGTGTTGAATCCCTCCTTCCCCTTTGCGATGATGCATTTCACTGAAATGCATCGCCCGGTATCGATCAATCAGTTTGCCAGGGACCTCCTGACGGGAACCTACGACCTGATCATTCTCGACATGTTGCGCGCGGGACCCGCCTACGGTTACGAGATCCGGCGCCGCGTCTTCGAGCGGTCCAGCCACACCATCCTCTGGCGCGATGGCACGATCTACCATGCGCTCCGCCATCTGGAGAGACAGCGGCTTGTGACCAGTTCTTGGCGCATCCCGAAAACCGGCCACGAGCGTCGTTACTACCAACTGACGCCACGCGGTCGTCGCGCATGGATGGAACGTCGCCGCCAATGGCACACACTTACGGCGACCATCAACAAAGTCCTCGGACCCTGAAGCTCTCTCCGTCCTCCGCCTACTGCCCCGCCAGCAACCGATACCCGATCCCCGGCTCGGTCTGGATCAGCTTTCCACTCGCCGCCGTCTCCAGCTTCTTCCGCAAATGCGTGATGTACACCCGCAAATACTGCGACTGACTCTCCGCGTTCGGCCCCCACACCGCCCGCAACAACTGCGCGTGCATCACCACTTTCCCCGCATGACGCACCAGCTCGTGCAACAGCGCGTACTCCGTCGCCGTCAAATGCACTTCTTTCCCCTTCAACGTCACCGCTCGCGCCGCCAAATCCACCTTCAAATCCCCGTTCACGAACACCGGCTCCTCATGCGCCTCGGGCGCCCGCCGTTGCACCGCCCGCAACCGCGCCAGCAGTTCCTCCGTCCCAAACGGCTTGGTCAAATAATCGTCCGCCCCGTTGTCCAGCGCCGCCACCTTGTCCGCCTCGCGCGCCCGCACCGACAGCACCAGCACCGGCGTCTTGCTCCATTCCCGCAACCGCTTCAGCACCGACACGCCGTCCATGTCCGGCAACCCCAAATCCAGAATCACCACATCCGGCCGCCGCGCCGCCGCCTCCTGCAACCCCAGTTGCCCGCTCTCCGCCTCGTAAATCTGATACCCCTGCGGCTCCAGCGTCAGCCGCAACAACCGCCGAATCGGCGGCTCATCATCGATTACCAAAATGCTTCGCGTCGCAGCGGTCATGCCGGCCTTTCCCCCGTTTCCACGGGCACCCGAATCGTAAACACCGCGCCACCTTCCGCATCATTGCCAGCCTCGATCTTCCCTCGATGCGCCCCGACGATCCCCTGCACGATCGACAATCCCAACCCCGTCCCGCCCGGCCGCGACCCCTCGCCTCGATAGAACTTCCCAAAGATCTTCTTCTCTTCGCCGGGCGCCAGCCCCGCCCCATGGTCCCGCACCCGCAACTCCAGCGTCCCGTTGTCAACCTGCGCCGACAATTCGATCGGCGCGCCCGCCGGACTGTGTTGCGCCGCGTTCACGAGCAAATTGCAAATCGCCTGTTCCATCAATCCAAAATCCAGCCGCACCAGCGGCGCGTTGTCCGGCACGCTGATCCGCACCCGCCCCCGCGATACTTCGTTCTCCACCTGGCTCGCCGACGATTCCAGCAGTTCGCGCACTTCGCCCAGCTCGATGTTCAGCGGCAACCGACCCGACTCGATCCGCGTCATGTCGAGCAGGTTGCTCACAATCCGATCCAGCCGGCGGTTCGCCGCCTTGATCTCATCGAGAAACGTCTCGGTCAACGGCAGCCCCGCGTCCTTCAACTGTGTGTCCAGCCCTTCCGTCGCCGCGCCAATCACCGCCAGCGGCGTTTTCAGTTCGTGCGACACCGAATCCAGCAGCGTGTGGTGCAGCCGCTCCGATTCCTCCGTGATCCGCGCTTGCTGCGCCGCCTCGATCGCCCGATAGCTCTCGATCATCACCGCGATCTGCGCCGCGAATGTCTCCAGCAAATCGTTCTCGTCCAGCGTCCACGTGTCCCGCTCCTGGAACAATACCCCCAGCACCCCGACGCGGTTCTTCGATGTCTGCAGCGGCACATACAATGCATCCGCATCCGGCAACGTGTCCGTGAATCTCCCCGCCGCCTGTCCCTTCTCAAACGCCCACGCCGCCACCGCCCGCGATTTCAGGTCGGGCGAAAACGTGCTCGTCGGATGTGGCAACTCCTCCAGCCGTCCGTCCGCCGTCGACAGCAGCACCGCCGTCCGACAGCGAAACAGCGCGTCCACCTCCTGTACCGACCGCGCCAGCCCGTCCTCCAGCGTCGCGCTCGCCGTCACGCTCTCCAGCAGACGGTTCAACGCCGACGCCCGCCGCTCCCGCCGCCGTTCCGCTTCCTCGCGCGCCCGCAACTGGTGCGTCGTGTGACCCATCGCCAGCGCCACCACGAAAAACATCGTGAACATCATCACGTCTTGCGCCGAACTGATCCGAAACGTGAACGCCGGCGGTATGAAAAACCAATCCCACGCCAGCGCGCTCAGCGCCGCCATCAACAGCACCGCCCACCGATTCAACCGCAGCGCCGCCACCACCACGCACAACAAATACAGCAACGCCACCACCCCGTATCCCGTCACCGTCTGCAGCATCCACGATACGCCCGTCGTCGCCGTCACCAGACCGATGCCGACCCCGCAGTCCCGCGCCAGATTGAACCCCATCCAGCTCGACCACCGCCGCCGCGCCCGCGCCGCGCCGCCCTGTTGCACTCCCCCCACCACGTGCACGTCAATCTCGCCCCCGCGCCGAATGATCCGATCCGCCAGTGAACCGCCCCGGATCCATTCCATCAGCCGGTTGCCCGTCGGTTTGCCGACGACGATCTGCGTCACGCCGTGCTCGCGCGCCGCCGCCAACAGGGCCCCCGCAATGTCATCGCCGGTCGTCATCACCACCTCGGCGCCCAATTGCCGCGCCAGGGACAGGTTCTTCGTCAGCCGCCGTTTCTCGTCCTCCGTCAGCGCCGCCGACGTCTCCACGTACACCGCCATCCACGGCGCATCCATCGCCGCCGCGATCCGCCGCGTCCAGCGGATCAATTGTCCCGAAAACGGACTCGGCCCCACGCCCACGCCCAGCCGCTGACCCGATTTCCACGGCACGTGAATGCGCTTCGCCCGCATCACGTCGCGCAATTCCTGGTCGACGTGCTCCGTCGTCGCCCGTAGCGCCATCTCGCGCAACGCCGTCAGCGTCTCTTCACGGAAAAAATTCTCCGACGCCGTCGCCGCGCGCTCGCCCATGTACACCTTGCCCTCGTTCAGCCGCTTGCGGAGCTGTTCGGGCGTCAGGTCGATCAATTCAATCTCGTCGGCCTGGTCGAGCACCGAGTCCGGCACCGCTTCGCGCACCGGCACTCCGGAAATCTGCTGGACCACGTCCACGCGGCTTTCGAGATGTTGAACGTTGAGCGTGGTGTAGACGTCGATGCCCGCGTCGAGAAGCTCGAGCACGTCCTGATACCGTTTCGGGTGCCGGCTCCCCGGCGCGTTGGTGTGGGCCAGTTCATCCACAAGCACCAGTTGCGGATGCCGTTCGAGGACGGCGTCGATGTCCATCTCCTGCAGAACAACGCCGCGGTACTCGATCTTCTTGCGCGTGATGATGGTCAACCCCGCGAGCAACTCATACGTCTCCTTGCGCCCGTGCGTCTCGACAATCCCCACCACCACGTCCACGCCCTCCGCCTGCCGCGCTCGCGCCGCCTCCAGCATCGCGTACGTCTTGCCCACGCCGGGAGACATGCCGAAAAATACCTTCAGTTGGCCGCGCCGCGCCGCGCGTTCCTCGCGCTGGATCTCCGCGAGCAACGCATCCGGATTAGGGCGTTGTGGCTCGTCGCTCATAACGCCATTCTAGCCTCCTGACGGGGTTTCACCATCCAAAAGTGGATGCCAGACTCACACGGGCTATCGTTGCCCGAACTGGATGACCACGCCGCCGGCAACGATCAATGCCAGCCCACACCACGTCGTCCACGGCACGGTTTCCCGGAGCACAATGCGCCCCACCAACACGCTTACCAGTACGAAAAATCCCACGTACACCCCGATCAGCCGCGAGAAATCCCATTTGACCGAATTCACCACCAGCCCGTAGCCCGCCAGCGCCACCGCTCCCGCAAGCACAAACCCGACGCTCCGACCCCGCAGCCCGTGCCGCACCGTCGCATCCCCGCCCACTTCGAGAATCGCCGCCACAATGAAGATCAGCCATGCAATGATGTTCATCGCGTCACCGCTTCCTGGCGAAATGATGCCAGAGGAGGAAAAACAGGATGACCTGCACAGCCAGCGGAATCACGCACGTCAACGTGAGCCATCGCGCCAACAGCAAAAACCGTCTCCACCGCGTCGATTCCGTCAACCGCTCGCACAGCCCCGTCAGTCGCATCTTCTCCGGCGCGTCCAGGTCCGCCTTCATCGCCGCCGCCGACGGATATCGCCCGCTCGGATCGCGCTGCAGCGCCCGCAGCACAATCTCCTCCGCCTGCGGCGAAAGCGATGGATTGAGCTTCCGCGGCGCGGCCGGATCGCCCGACATCCGCCGATTCATGATGATGAATGGATCGTCGCCGTCGAACGGCGCCTTGCCCGTGAGCATCTCGTACAACATCGCCCCGAGGCTGTAAATGTCCGTCCGCTGATCGCCGCGCCGGCCCCGGATCTGCTCGGGCGCAACGTAATCCGCCGTGCCCATCGCCGTCGAGAACCCGCAAAAGGTCACCCGCCGCGCCGCCTCGGTGTACGAAATCCCAAAATCCATCACGCGAATGCTGCCGTCTGCGCACACCATCACGTTGCTCGGTTTCAGGTCCCGGTGAACGATCGCATGCCCGTGCAGGTATTCCAGCGCCTCGCAGATCAAACTGGCAAACTTCAGCGCATCCTTCTCCGGCAACGGACGAATCTTTCCCAGCACATCCGCCAGCGTCTCCCCGCGCAAGTATTCCGCCACGATGTACGGCCGCGTCCGACTTCCGTTCACGCCGATGAACTTCATCACGAACGGATGATCGAGCTGGAGCCCGATCTCTTCCTCGCGCGCAAACCGCGCATACGACGCCGGGTTGCTCTCCAATCCCATGTGCGGCAGCTTCACTGCCACTTCCCGATCACCGTTCTTCAGGTCCAGCGCCTTGAAAATCACCGCCATCCCGCCCTGGTTCAACATCTCCACCACGAGAAATCGACCGTCCAGCACATCCCCGGGCCCCAGCCCCACCAGCATCCGCGCCTCGCGCAACGAGGCGCCCTCGGGTCGGTCGCGAAATCGCGCCGCCCGCTCCAACAACGCCGCATCGCGCGACTCTGCTTTGTTGTATCCCAGACGCATGACGAGAGATTATGTAGACGTTCCGAGTGACCATGGGAAGAAGCGACTTCCCGTCTCCGATTCAGCGGTCCGCACACCGCTCCGCGGCCGCGTCTGCCGCAAATCCGTGTCCGAATGGCTGGATGACAAGCACGGGGCAGGGCGCCTGTCGCACCACCTTCGTCGTCGTGCCTCGCCGGATCAATCCCCACGCGCCGACCGGGCCATGGCTCCCCATGATGATCATATCGGCTCCCGTCTCCTTGGCTTCATTCACGATCTGCACGTGCGGCTTTCCCGTGGCCACCACAATGTCCGTGGAAATCTCCTCGCCCCAAATGACATCCACGAGCTTGCGCAGTTGACGCTCGCCAGTTTCCACCGGGTCGACGGATATCGACGTCATGTCGCATTTGGCTTCCGAGCCGTCGGGCCGCACCACATGCAGCAACGTGATCGTCGCCTTGTACTCCTTCGCAAACGCCGCCGCATACTGCAGCGTCGCCAGCATCGTTTCCCCAAAATCGATCGGCACCAGAATCCGGCTCAACCGCATCGCCGACGGCCGGCTGATGGAACGCCGTTCAGGTTGTCGGGACGAGGAATTATCCATGGTCCGCCCCTAACTTCTGGTGGAAGCGCTCCCTTCCGCCTTCTTGCCCTGCAGATCGTCCAACGCCACATTCAGTTCCAGCACGTTCACCCGCGGCTCGCCAAAGATGCCCCATTGCGGCGGCTCGACGAATTTCTCCACGAGGGCTTTCACCTGGTCCTCGGCCATCCCCCGCGCCGCCGCGACGCGCGCGATTTGCAGCCGCGCCGATTCGGGGCTGATGTGCGGATCGAGCCCGCTCGCCGACGTGAACACCATGTCCGCCGGCACCGGAGCGTCCGCCGCCAGTTTGTTGCCGGTGCGAAACGCCACCGCATTCGCCGTCACATTCGACTGCAACGCCTGGCTCGTCGGGCCAAGGTTGCTCGCGCCCGACGGCACCGTGGCGTAGCCGCCCGCTGATGGTCGGGGCCAGAAGTATTTGTCGCCCGTGAATTGTTGCGCGATCAATTCGGAACCAACAACCTGCCCGTTGCGCTCAATCAGGCTTCCGTTCGCCTGCTTGTGAAACAGCAGCTGCGCCACTCCCGTCATGATCAGCGGATACGCCACGCCCGCAATGATCGTCCACAGGATCGTTTGTCTGATCGATTGTATGAGAAGTTTCATGGGATTGTTCCTTTCTTCAACGTCAGGGGGCGAGGCGCACCGCCACCAGAAATACGTCGATTAGCTTGATGAAGATAAACGGAATAATGATCCCGCCCACTCCGTAGATCAGCATGTTCTTGCGCAGAATCACCGCCGCGCCCAGCGGCTGGTATTTCACGCCCTTCAACGCCAGCGGAATCAGCGCCACGATGATCAGCGCGTTGAAAATCACCGCGCTCAGAATCGCGCTCTGCGGCGAATGCAGCGCCATGATGTTCAGCTTGTCCAGCGGCCCTTTGCCGCCCGCCGTCGTCGCGTACAACAGGCCGAACATCGCCGGCAGAATCGCGAAATATTTCGATACGTCGTTGGCAATGCTGAACGTCGTCAGCGCGCCGCGCGTCATCAGCAGTTGTTTGCCAATCTCGACCACCTCGATGAGCTTGGTCGGGTTGCTGTCCAGGTCCACCATGTTGCCGGCCTCGCGCGCCGCCTGTGTGCCGGTGTTCATCGCCACGCCCACGTCCGCCTGGGCCAGCGCCGGCGCGTCGTTCGTGCCGTCACCGATCATCGCGATCAGTTTGCCGCCTTCCTGTTCCTTGCGGATGCGGGCGAGCTTGTCCTCGGGCTTCGCCTGCGCGATGAAATCGTCCACGCCGGCTTCCGCCGCGATCGCCGCCGCCGTCTGCGGATTGTCGCCCGTGATCATTACCGTGCGCACGCCCATCTTGCGCAACTGGGCGAACCGTTCGCGGATGCCGCCCTTCACGATGTCCTTCAACCGAATAACCCCCATCACCCGCGCGCCATCCGTGACCACCAGCGGCGTGCCGCCCTGCGTCGAGATGTCGAATACCGCTTGCTCGACCTGCTTCGGATACAAACCGCCGCGCGCTTCGACGTGATGGCGAATTGCCTCCGCCGCGCCCTTGCGAATGACACGTACACCCTTGCCGTCAGGGTCGATCAAATCCAAACCGCTCATCCGCGTTTGCGCGGTGAACGGCACGAATTTCGCCTGCGGCTCGGCCACTTCGCGTCCGCGCAGATTGTATTTCTCTTTCGCCAGCACCACGATCGACCGGCCTTCCGGTGTTTCGTCGGCGAGCGATGCCAGTTGCGCCGAGTCAGCCAGTTCTTCGATCGGGACTCCAGGCGCGGGAATGAAATCCGTGGCCATGCGATTGCCGAGCGTGATCGTGCCGGTCTTGTCGAGCAGCAACACGTCCACGTCGCCCGCGGCTTCCACGGCGCGTCCGCTGGTCGCCAGCACGTTCCGCCGCATCAACCGATCAATGCCCGCAATGCCGATCGCGCTCAACAACCCGCCGATGGTCGTCGGGATCAGGCACACGATCAGCGACAGCAGCACCGGAATCGATGTCAACACCACGCCCTTCTGTCCGGCGGCGGCTTCGTTATACCGCGCATACGGCGGGAGCGTGAACACCACCACGATGAACAGCGCCGTCAGGCTGACGAGCACGATGTTCAAGGCGATCTCATTCGGTGTCTTCTGCCGCCGCGCCCCCTCAATCATCGCAATCATCCGATCCAGGAACGAATTGCCCTGCTCGGCGGTCACGCGGACAATAATCTTGTCGCTGATGACCTTCGTGCCGCCCGTGACGGCGCTGCGGTCGCCGCCGCTCTCGCGGATGACCGGCGCCGACTCGCCCGTGATCGCCGATTCATCCACCGTGGCGATGCCTTCAATAATCTCGCCGTCGGCGGGAATCGTGTCGCCGGCCTCGCACAGGAACAGCTCGCCAATCTTCAACTCGGCGCTGGGCACGGATTCCTCCCGGCCCTTCACCATCTTGCGCGCCATCGTTTTCGTGCGCATCTTGCGCAACGCATCCGCGTGCGCCTTGCCGCGCCCTTCCGCCATCGCTTCGGCAAAATTCGCAAACAGGCACGTGAACCACAGCCAGAGGCAAATCTGGATGTTGAACAGGTTGCATCCGCCCGGCGTAAACAGGATCGCCGTCGTCCAGATCGATCCGACCCAGACCACGAACATCACGAGGTTCTTGATCTCGTCCCGCGGATTCAGTTTCTTGAACGAGTCGATGACCGCCTGGCTCACCAACTCGGAGTATTTGATTTCAACTTTTGTGCTCATGAGTTTCTCCCTAGAAAACGCGTCCAGCCAGCATCAGTCCGTGCTCCACAATCGGTCCCAAACACAACACCGGGAAGAACGTCAGCGCGGCAACAATGATGATCACGCCCGTCAATGTGAGGCCGAAGGTCCAGCCGTGCGTCGGCAGCGTGCCCGCCGAGGGTTCGACGGTCTTTTCCGACGCCAGCCGCCCGACAATTGCCAGTGCCGCCGCGATGGGCGCGAACCGGCCGATAATGATCGCCACTCCGAGGGCCACGTCGTACCACGGGACGTTGGCGTTCAGTCCGGCAAACGCGCTGCCATTATTGTTTGCGGCTTCGCCGAAGGCGTACAACACTTCGCTCAGTCCATGCGGACCGGCGTTGTTCATGCTTGCAACACCCGATGGCATGATGACGGATATGGCCGTCGGAATCAGACAGGCAGCGTTCGGCAGCAGGACGCCAATCACCGCCCACGTGGCCACCCACGCCCCAAGCTTCTTGCCCAGGTATTCCGGCGTCCGCCCGATCATCAGCCCGGCAATGAACACGGCGATCAACACGTGAAACAGCATGCAGTACACGCCGCAGCCGATTCCGCCGAACATGATTTCGCCGATCAGGATGTTCCACATCGGCATCATGCCGGCCAGGGGCATCCAGCTATCGTGCATCGAGTTCACCGACCCGTTGTCGATCGCCGTGCACGATACGCCCCAGAGCACGCTGTTCATCACGCCAAACCGCTGTTCCTTGCCTTCCAGCAGCGGCTGGACGTTGCCGACCACCGGGTTTGGACGCGTCTCGGCCCACCATGCGACCCCAAACGAAAACACATACATCGCCAGCATCACCCAGAACAGACACCACGCGTGCTTCAGATTGCCGATCAGCAACCCGAACATGTACACCTGCGCCATCGGCACCACGATGATCGCCAGCATTTCAAAAAAGTTCGACAGCGGCGTCGGGTTCTCAAATGGATGGGCGCTGTTCACGCCGTAGTAGCCGCCGCCGTTGGTAAACAGTTGCTTGCAGGATTCAAACGATGCCACCGGCCCGATCGGCACGCTTTGCGTCTCGACCCTTTGGTCCACCATCACCGCGTTGCCCTTGTCGTCCTTGACCGGGTTGCCCTTGTCATCTGTCTTCGGCACTTGCGTCGTGTACGGCTCAACCAGCTTGGCGTCCGGAAACGGCTTCCACGTTTGCGGGCAGCCCTGCCAAATCAACGGAATCGCCCACAGCACCGATAGCGGGATTACGATGTAGAGAAGCGCCCGGGTCAGGTCCACCCAGAAGTTGCCAATGGTCTTGACTGTGTGGCGCTTCAGCGCCCGACCCACCGCCACAAGTACTGCCAAACCCGCCGCGCCGCTGATGAACTGGTGCACGGAGAGTCCGATCGTCTGCGCGAAATAGCTCATTGTGGACTCGCCCATGTACGACTGCCAGTCGGCGTTGCATGTGAAGCTCCAGGCAGTATTGAACGCCAGGTGCCACGAACAATTCGCGATCTTCTGCGGATTCAGCGGCAGCGACATCTGCAACATCAGGATCGCCATCAACGACGCGAACCCGACGACCGTCATGATGGTCACCGCCCACAAATACCGCACCCACGACATCTCTTCCGTCGGGTCGACACCCGTCAGCCGGTACACTGCATTCTCGATCGGTTGAATCACCGGGTGCAGGAACGTCCGTTCCCCCTTGAATACCCTGGCCATGAACCTGCCCAACGGCGGCGTCAGCACAATCCCGATTCCGAAGAACAGTACGATTTGAATTATCTCGAGTGCATTCATAGTTGGTTCGCCTGTACGAGGGAACTATCGCATCCGCCCGTGAGATGCGTGAATCAAAACACGGCCAAAACCCGTTAAAAATGCGTTAAATCGCGCGTTCGGGCTGTCTCTAGAAAACTCGTCCTCCCAGCATCAATCCATGTTCGACAATCGGTCCCAGGCACAACGCGGGGAAGAACGTCAGCGCTGCCACAATCACAATCACACCAAACAAGACGACAGCGAACGTAAGGCCATTGGTCGGCAATGTTCCCGCGGAACCCTGCATGGTCTTCTTTGCGGCCAGACCCCCCGCGATGGCCAGCACGGCAATGATCGGCACGAATCGGCCCAACAACATCGCAACACCGAGAGTCAGATTGTAAAAGACCGTGTTGGCGTTCAACCCGGCAAACGCGCTGCCGTTGTTGTTCGCTGCCGACGCGTAGGCATAGAAAATCTCGCTCAGACCGTGTGGGCCCTGGTTGTTCAGACTGGAAAGTCCGGCGGGTAAACCGCACGCGATCGCCGAACCGAACAGAATCAGTGCGCACGGCACGAGAATGGCGATGACCGCCCAGGTCGCCTCCCATTGCTGGATTTTTTTGCCGAGGTATTCCGGCGTGCGCCCCACCATGAGCCCGGCGATGAACACCGCGATCAATACGTGCATGAGAAGCCCCGTCAGCCCCACACCCACTCCGCCAAACGCGATGCAACCCAGCATCAGATTCGCCAGCGCCACAAAACCCGCCAGCGGCGAAAGACTGTCGTGCATGGAGTTGACCGAGCCGTTCGAGGTGCAGGTCGTCGCCGTGGCCCACAGCACACTGTTCATTACGCCAAACCGCGTTTCCTTGCCTTCCAGGAGCTGGCCGACGTTGCCCAACACCGGATTCGGTCGTGTCTCCGCCCACCACGCCACGCTGAATCCGCCAAGCAACAACACCAGCATCACGCCAAACAAGACCCATCCGTGACGATTGTCGCGGACCATCGAACCGAACATGTATACCAATGAGGCTGGCAGCAGCAGGATTGCCAGCATCTCGACCAGGTTGGACAACGGGGTCGGGTTCTCAAATGGATGCGCGCTGTTCTGCCCGTAAAATCCGCCGCCGTTGGTGCCCAGTTGTTTGATGGCAATCTGCGATGCCGCCGGTCCGAGTGGGATGCTCTGGGTTTCGACCCTTTGATCCACCATCACCGGATTCCCCTTGTCGTCCTTGACCGGGTTGCCCTTGTCATCCGTCTTCGGCACTTGCGTCGTGTATGGCTCCACCAGCTTGGCGTCCGGATACGCCTCGAAATTCTGCACCACCCCCTGGCTGACCAGTACGATGGCCACGATCAGCGACAACGGCATCAGCACGTAGAGCGTGCTCCGCGTCAGGTCCACCCAGAAGTTGCCAATCGTTTTCGCTGACGCTCGCCGCAACCCCCGAATGATCGCCAGCAACACGGCCAACCCTGTCGCCGCGCTGGTGAAATTATGCACCGCCAGGCCAATCATTTGTGTCAGATAACTCATCACAGATTCGCCCGAGTACGCCTGCCAGTTGGTGTTGGTGGTGAAACTCATCGCCGTGTTGAACGCAAGATCCCATTTGACGTTCCCAAACTTCTGTGGGTTCAGCGGTAGCCACGCCTGCACCATCTGGAGCCCCCATAAGGACATGAACCCGACAAGGTTGAAGGCAAGCAGGGCAACGAGATATCGCTTCCACGACATCTCCTCGGTCATATCCACCCCGCCAAGTCGATAGGCCCACTTTTCCACCGGACCCAGAATGGGATGCAGGAGCGTTCGCCGCCCCTCGAACACCCGCGCCATGAATCCGCCAATCGCCGGCGTCAGGCCAACTAACAGACCGAAATACAACAACAGTTGAATGACTTCATTCGCTTTCATCACCTTGGCTCCTGTCGGGAAGCTTAAACGGTTCTTATCCCGGCGCTACTATCGTCGACCGGGCATCGGGGAGATAATTAAAAGCCGCCGCCAAACAGTAAAAAAACCGCTAACGGCAGTGTGTTGAATGAAATCAGCAATGTTGATCATCCCGCGCACAAATGGTTTGCCTCTGTTGCTGGCAATCGGTAACGTGCGCCTTATCACGGGATTATGAAATTGCCCCGGAGCGCAGGCATCGCCTTGGGAGTGCTGTTCGCAATCGGCACCATCGCCATTCATTACCAGGTGAAGGTCGTCATGCATCGCGGGCACAGCGGCCGGGTCCAGAAACTTGGCGACATCAAAGTCGGCGATCCCGCCCCGGATTTCTCCGTGATGGATTTGTCCAACCATCCGGTCACGCTGGCATCGTATCGGGGACAAAAAGTGGTCGTCATGGATTTCTGGGCCACCTGGTGCGGCCCCTGCCGGATGGGCATGCCCGGCCTCCAGGATTTGCACGATAAATACAAGGACCGCGGACTGGAAGTCCTCAGCGTCAATCAGGGCGAATCCGCCAACCAGGTCAGCAACTTTATCCAGCGCAAAAAATACTCGTTCCATGTCGTTCTGGATGCTGACGGCGCCGTCGGCAACAAGTACGGCGTCCAGGCCATTCCCACGTTGGTGGCCATTGATAAACAAGGCAACGTGCGCTACATGAGCGTTGGCTATTCGGAAAACGAAGACGAGCTGCTCAAGCTGGTCGACCTGCTGACGGAATCGCCGCCCAACCTGACGTTTCCGGCGGCTGCCGCGGGAGGACATTAGCCGGCATGGCCGCGATCCGCATTGAGAACCTGACCAAGACCTACCGTGCCGGCTGGCGCGGAAAGGAAACCACGGCCGTTCGCAACCTCAGCGTCGAAGTCAATGAAGGTGAGATTTTTGGCTTCCTCGGCCCCAACGGTGCCGGCAAGACCACGACAATCCATATCCTTCTCAATCTGATCCGCCCCACCGACGGCGCCGCGTATCTGTTTGATTGCCCGGTCACGGAAAGCGAAGTCCACAGGCGGTTGGGGTATCTGCCCGAGACGGTCAACCTCCATGATTACTACCGCGGCCGGGCCCTCCTCGAATTCTACGCCGCTCTGTGCGGTCTGCCCGCTGAATCCCGACAGGCGCGCGTCAGCCAGTTGCTGAAACTGCTGAAACTCGAAGATGCCGCCGACAAGGTCGTGGCACGGTACTCGAAGGGCATGGCGCAGCGCATCGGGTTTGCCCAAGCTTTGTTGCACGATCCCGACCTCCTGATCCTGGATGAGCCGACCGCCAGCCTCGATCCCGTCGGTCGAAAGGAATTCCGCGACATCCTCCTGGATCTCAAACGCCGGGGCAAAACCGTGTTGATCAGCTCGCACATTCTCTCGGAAGTGGAGAGCGTCTGCGATCGCGTCGCGATCCTCCAGACGGGCGAACTCAAGCGCGCGGGAACGCTGGCAGAATTATCCGCCGGCCGGTGCACCATCATTACCGTGAAATCTCTGCCGCCGGACGTCCTCAATGCGCTGACGACCACGGCGGTTCAGATCACCCTGGCCCAGGGCCAGTTCACCATCCGCTGTCCCGACGAACCGCTTCACCAATTGGTCGGGGATTTGCTCCGGCAGAACAATATCGAGATCGTTCGGACCCAGGCCGAATCACAATCGTTGGAGGAAATTTTCTTCTCCTCCATCGAGGCGCCACCCAGATTATGAAGACCATCTTGTTGATCGCCACCGATAGTATCCGGTCGCTTCTTCACCAGCGCCTGTTGCTCGCGCTCATGCTCGCCTCCCTCGCGCTCACGATCTTCTTCTGCGTCATCCTGTCCCATGCACGGAAAAACATCTCCAGTAGCTTCAGTGAGGAGCGCGCCGACAATTACACGACCGTTACCAATCACATGAGCGTAGCCGAACAACGGAGATTTCGCGAATCCATGGAGTCGATGACGTCAACGATTCAGGCCGGCTATTATCAGGTCGCGTCCTTTGGCGGCAGCCTCGTGGCCATGTTGATCTTCGGCACCGCCGTGGCCGGCGAAATTCGCCGGGGCACCATTCGCGTCACGCTGGCCAAGCCGGTCTCACGCTCCCAGTTCCTCCTCGGCAAATATCTCGGCGGCGTCGCCATCATGGCGGGATACGCGCTTCTGGCTGGCGGCAGCATCTATTTCTTCGCCGTGTCCCAAAACGTCGATCTGAGCCCGGCCATCAAATGGGGGCCGTGGCTCATGTTCTTCCGCCAGCTCATGCTCGGATCGCTCACGATGCTGTTTTCACTGTTCTTTCATCCGGCGATCGCCGCCCTGCTGGCGTTCTTCGCCGGCAACGGCTTTTATTCCTCTCCCAATCCCCTCTACTTCATTCTTCCCAGCTACCAGGATTTCAACGTGTTCTTCCAGGTCATCCAGGGCAGCCTGATCGATGCCCGCGACATTTTTCTCCTGAGCGTGTACGCGGTCGATTTCGTCGCGATCATCCTGTTGCTGGCGCTGTGGCGATTTCGACGAAAAGAACTGGTCTGAGCCGCAACCAAAGAATTGCTGTCATTGCGCCGGGATGTTAGCTTCTTGGCCGTGGAATCTGTCGTCATCATCATTGGATTGCTCACCCTCGTTGCGGTCGGCGCGCTGATCGTCGTGGTTGTGCGCGAACGCAACAAGCCACCGCCGCCGCCCGACCAGTCGCTGTTGCTGATTCAACAACAGATGAATGCCCTGCAAGAGCGGCTCGACAAGTTCGGCCAGACCGTTGCGGAGAACCTGCAGCAGTCCGCCTCGCAGATGAACAGCCGGCTCGACAACGCCGCCAAGGTCGTCGGGGATCTGCGCGAAAAGGTCGGCCAGATCCATGAGGTCGGCAAAGCCGCCGCCGATCTGGTCAACATCCTCCGCGCGCCGAAACTCCGTGGCGGTATGGGCGAACTTTTCCTCGGCGACCTGCTCGGACAGATCCTGCCGCCGGAACATTTCAAACTTCAGCACCGCTTTCGCGCCGGCGAGATCGTCGATGCCGTCATCCAGGTCGGCAACAAGCTCGTGCCGGTCGACTCGAAATTCCCGTTGGAAAACTTCCGCCGCGTGGTCGATGCCCAGAGCGATTCGGAGCGCGTCGCCGCCCGCAGACAGTTCCTGCGCGACGTGAAGAAGCACGTCGACGCGATCTCCACGAAATACATTTTGCCCGACGAAGGCACCTACAATTTTGCGCTGATGTACGTGCCTGCCGAGAACGTCTATTACGAGACGATCATCAAGGAAGAGCCCAGCGCGTCAGGCGAGGAGCGTCCCTTGTTCAGTTACGCGTTGGAGAAGCGCGTGGTGCCGGTTTCTCCGAACAGCTTTTACGCTTACCTGCAGACGATCCTGCTCGGCCTCCGCGGGATGCAGGTCGAGGAACGCGCCCAGGAAATCCTCAACACGCTGGCCCGTCTCCGTGGCGATTTCGAGCGCGTCCAGGAAAGCTTCCGCGTCCTCGGCAAACATCTCACCAACGCCCAGGGCAGCTATTCCGACGGCGAGAAAGCCCTCGCCAAATTCGACGCCAAACTCGGCCAGATCGAACAACCGCGCATCCCTGCCGGCGATCAGACAACGCTGACCTGAGAACTCTCTATCGTAAGTACCGGTTCCACGCATTCGTCGCGTACTTTTCGCGAACGAGTTTCTCCGTCAAGGTTCTCTCTGCGTCCGCCGGTTCGTACATCTCGAATTCGAGGTGAAGCGCCTGCTGAAATCCGTGGCGGATTTGATCGGCGGAAACCTTCGCGGCAATGGAACCCTGGTGAAGCATTCCCGACTTCGTCCGCCGTTGCGCCCCGCCGGCAAGTTTGCGGCCGTCGGCCATCACATCCCCTTGCACCGGCTTCTGAAAGCATTCGTACTGGCCGTGCGGGGACTGAACCGGCGCGCCGTGAAGGGATGGTCGCGATTCGAAAGCGGCGGCTACCGCTCTATGGAGAGCGCAATAGGCATCGGCCGTTTTCATCGTATACAGCGCGTGGCCGGGAGGGACGACCACGGTGTACGTCGTGTCCGAGACGTGATAGACCACGCCGCCGCCCGTTGGACGACGCACCACGTCGTGATTCTCGGCCAACGCCGTCGGGAATTTCAGGAAATAGCCAAACGAGACGGACGGCTTTTCCCACGAGTACACGCGCAGCAGCGGGCGCCCGCGTTTCTCCACCGTCTGCAGCAACGCCTCGTCCTGTGCCATGTTGAATGCCGCGCTCCCTGGCGGCGATTGCAGAAAATCCCAGATTTCCGTCATGGGACGACTCTAGCGCGGATGTTGCGTACACACAATGCCTCGTGTATCCTGTTCCATCTCGGAGTATCGATCACATGACACTGACAGAGAAAATCATGGCCCGCGCGGCGGGCAAGAAATCCGTGCAACCGGGCGACAACGTTTGGGTGAACGTGGACATCCTCATGACGCACGACGTGTGCGGGCCGGGGACGATCGGCGTGTTCGAACGCGAATTTGGCAAGCACGCCAGGGTCTGGGACCGCGAAAAAATCGTCATCATTCCCGACCATTATATTTTCACGGCCGACTCGAAATCGAACCGCAACGTGGACATCCTGCGCGCGTTCGTTCACGACCAGAAGATCAAGTATTTCTACGATGTAATCGACGATCCGCACGGCTCGTGGCATTTCGACTCATCCAAAGGCCAGCTCAAACGCCAGTACGGCAGCAGTTTTGCGGGCGTGTGCCACACGGCGTTGCCCGCCAAGGGTCACACGCGGCCCGGCGAGGTGCTGCTCGGGACGGACTCGCACACCTGCATGGCGGGTGCATTCGGTGAATTCGCGACCGGCATTGGCAACACGGACGCCGGGTTTGTGTTCGGCACGGGCAAATTGTTGCTCAAAGTGCCCGAGACGATGCGATTCTGGCTGGAAGGTTCGTTGCAGAAAGGCGTAATGGCCAAGGACGTCATCCTCCATTGCATCGGCGACATCGGATTCGACGGCGCAACGTATCGCGCCATGCAGTTCCAGGGACCCGGTGCGAAGGCGCTCAGCATGGACGACCGGATGACCATCACCAACATGGCCATCGAAGCCGGTGGCAAGAATGGCATCTTCGAGCCGGATGACACGACCTTTGCCTACGTTGACGAGCGCACCAAGGCCAACGGGACGAAGGCGAAATACGAACCGTTGTTCTGTGATCCCGACCAGAAACAGAAATTCGTTTACGACAAGAAATTCGATCTCTCGAAGCTCGAACCGACCGTTGCCTGCCATCCGAATCCCGGCAACCGCAAGCTCGCGAAGGAACTCACCGCCATCCAGCTCGACCGCGCCTATATCGGCTCCTGCACCGGCGGCAAACTCAGTGATTTCCTCGCGTTTGCGGATGTCATCCGCGGACACAAGGTCAAGATCGACACGTTCGGCGTCCCCGCGACTCCCGATGTGGTTCGCGCCTTGCAGTCGGCGAACATGAATGGCAAGACCGTCTGGCGGGTACTCGAGGAAGCGGGCGTGCAGATGACCGAGAACGCAAGTTGCGCCGCGTGTCTCGGCGGCCCGACCGACACATTCGGCCGATTGAACAAACCGATGAAATGCATCAGCGCGACGAACCGGAATTTCCCGGGGCGCATGGGTCATCTCGAATCGCAGGTGTTCCTCGCGTCGCCGTATACCGTCGCCGCCAGCGCCATCACGGGGCACATCACCGATCCGCGTGAAATCCTGAGCTGATGAAGCTCTATCTCGTCCGCCACGCCACGGCTTCGGACATCGCGACCAGCGATGCGGAACGCGAGCTTACGCGCGACGGGAAGGAAGAAGCCCGGGTCGTTGGGAGCGCGCTGGCAAAGCTGGGCGTCAAGCCCGGGTCGATCCTCAGCAGTCCCCTGGTCCGGGCGCGGCAAACGGCGGAGATTGCCGGCAAAGAACTGGGCTTCCCGGGCGAGGTCGAGCTGCTCGACCAACTCATCGGCAACACAACCACGCCGGCTCTTCTCAAAGCCTTGCGACCGTTTTCCTCGCACGATGAGATCATTCTCGTTGGCCACATGCCCTCGCTATCGGAACACCTTGCTGGCATGATCGGTGGCGTTAGTGCGGAAGCGCTGGGGCTGGGCAAGGGGAGTGTCGCCTGCGTCGAGTTGGACGAATTGCGTGTCGGCGCCGGCCAACTCCGCTGGCTGATGCGTCAGAAGCAGCTTCGCCAGGTTCGCCCGTAACGTCTGCAGCCCAAAGCCCGTCTCCGGCAGCCGGTCAAATCAGCTCAGCAAAACGGGATGGAAACTAGGATTTGACAAGATGAAACATATGATTTAAACATATGTATTAAACACTGGTTTTAATGATGTCAGCCGCAAACCATACCGCCAGCGAAACCAGGCAGAGACTCATTGAGGTAGCCGCAGAAGTGTTTGCTGATCATGGATTTCAGCATACGACGATTCGCGACATCTGCCAGAGAGCGGGGACGAATGTCGCCTCCATCAACTACTATTTCCGCGACAAGGAGAAGCTTTACCAGGCGGTGTTCGAATATGCCCGCCGTTGCGCACCGTCCGAGCTATGGATTCAGGACTCCATCGCCGACCCCGAACAGCGGCTGCGCGCCTTCATCTGCGGTTTCATCAATAGCATTCTCGCGGAAGGCCGCCCCGCCTGGCTTGGCAAATTGATCGTCCGCGAAATGGTGGAACCAACCGGCGCCCTTGACCAGTTCGTCGAGGAGCAGATCCGCCCGAACCACCTCCGGTTGAAATCGCTGGTAAAAGAGCTTATTGGTGCGGATACGGACGATGAGGCTGTAAGGCTGGCGTGCTTTAGCATCACGGCGCAGTGCACGTACTATTATCACTGCCGGTCCGTGGTTAGCCGTTTGTATCCTGAGAAACCTTTTGACTCGAAGGTAATCTCGGAGATCGTGGATCATATCATCCATTTCTCGCTGGCAGGATTAAGAGGATTGAAGCAATGAACGGCCGTGGCTTCAAGCAGCCGATTGCCTGCCTGGCTTGTCGCATCGTCGTTTGTCGGACAAACTCAACCAAGTAAGTCAACGCTTATGAATACCGGCACCGAAACATCCGCGTCCACACCTGCATCCCCCACCAAACCCGCTGTCCTGGCTTCGCCTGAAAGCGAGGACAAGGGCCGTCCCGGCAACGGACGGCTGCTTCGCATCTTCGCCGTTGTCGCGCCCCTGCTGGTCATCGTCTTCGGGGTGTATTACTTTGTGGCTCTTCGTCCCTACGAATCCACGGACGACGCATTTATTGACGGGCACGCCATTCAGATCAGCCCACAGGTCCCCGGCCGGGTCGTGGCGGTGCTGATCCGGGACAATCAGTTCGTCAGGAAAGGCGATCCGCTGGTACAGATTGATCCGCGCGATTACGACGTTGCCCTCGCACAGGCGCGCGCCAACCTTGCTGCCGCCCAAAGTCGCCTGGCGGAATCCCATCAGCAGGTGATCGTCTCGAAGGCCAAGGCGGATCAGGACCGGGCGGCCGTCGGAGTTGCCGAGGCGGAGGCGATTCGCGCGCAGGCGGATCTTGGCCGTTACCAGGATATCGAAAGCCGCGCGGTTTCGCGTCAACAGGTTGACACGGCGAGGGCGGCCGCACAATCGAGCACGGCGGCGTTGGAGGAAGCCCGACAGAAGGCGAATGCATCCGCCGCGCAGGTCGACCAGGCCAAGACCCAGGTTCCAACCGCCAACGCCGTCGTGGAGCAGGCCGAGGCGGCGCTTCGCCAGGCCGAGTTGAACCGATCGTATGCCGACATCGTGGCGCCCGAGGACGGCTGGGTGACTCACCGCGTTGTCGAACAAGGCCAGTATCTGCAAGTGGGACAGGCGCTGATGGCAATCGTGCAACCCGATGTTTGGGTCACGGCGAATTTCAAGGAAACGCAGCTCACCTACATGAAGCCGGGACAGCCGGTCTGGATCGAGATCGATGCGTTTCCCCAAAGAAAATTCAAGGGGCATGTCGACAGCATTCAGGCCGGCACGGGCGCGCAATTCAGTCTGTTGCCGCCGGAAAACGCCGCGGGCAATTACGTGAAGGTTGTCCAGCGTGTGCCGGTGAAGATTGTCTTCGATGAAAGAAGCGATCCGTCACAGATGCTGCCGCTGGGGGCATCGGTTGTTCCCGAAGTCAAAGTGCGATGAGCGATACGTCCACGATCCACGACGATGAGGCGTTGTGGCAGCAGCCGCACAACCCGTGGCTCATTGCGCTCGTCGTCACCATGGCCACGTTCATGGAGGTGCTGGATACCAGCGTGGCCAACGTGTCCCTGCCCCACATCGCCGGAAATCTCTCCGTCGGCGTGGATGAGAGCACGTGGGTCCTGACCTCCTATCTGGTGTCCAACGCGGTCATCCTGCCGCTCAGCGGCTGGCTTTCGGAGCGGATCGGGCGCAAACGATTCTACATGAGTTGCGTGGCGCTGTTTACGACGAGTTCGCTGCTCTGCGGCTTCGCGCCAAACCTCGCGATGCTGGTGTTCTTCCGCGTACTGCAGGGCGCGGGCGGTGGCGGATTGCAGCCCAGTGAACAGGCGATTCTCGCGGACACGTTTCCCCCCTCGAAACGAGGAATGGCATTTGCCGTGTACGGCATGGCCGTGGTGGCCGCACCGGCGCTCGGGCCGACTCTCGGTGGATGGATCACGGATAATTTCACGTGGCGCTGGATCTTCTTCATCAATGTGCCCGTCGGAATCCTGTCGTTGATTCTCACGTCGCGACTGATCTCCGACCCGCCGTACCTCAAGGAGAAGAAGAAGCGAAGTAGCGCCAAGATCGATTACATTGGGTTCGGACTCATCGCGGTGGGGCTTGGCTTCCTGCAGGTGGTGTTGGACAAGGGCCAGCGCGAAGACTGGTTCCAATCCAATTACATCTGTGTGTTTACGGTCATTTTCGTGACGGCCCTGATTCTGGCGGTGATCTGGGAGTTGCACGTGGGACATCCCGTCGTCGATCTGCGGCTGTTCCGTGACCGGACATTTCTAATGGCGAACATCATGCTTTTCGCGGTGGGATTTGTTCTCTATTCCACCACGGTGCTGCTCCCGCAGTACTCCCAGGAGTTGATGGGGTACACGGCGGAACGATCCGGCATGCTGATCTCGCCCGGCGGCGTCACAATCATGCTGTTGATGCCGTTGATCGGGTTCCTCGTGTCACGCTACGACGCGCGCAAGATCATCGCCTTCGGGTTCCTGATCGTCGGATTGGCGACGCTCCACATGATGCGATTCAACCTCGGCGTCGATTTCCGAACGATGATGTGGGCCCGTGTGTTTCAGGCCGGCGGCGTCGCGTTTTTGTTCGTGCCGATCAACACCGCGGCGTACGCCTATTTGCCGCGCGAGAAAAACAACGCCGCCTCGGGATTGATCAACCTCGCCCGCAACATCGGCGGCAGCGTCGGCATCTCGTTGGTGACGACGGCGCTCGCCCGTCGCGCCCAGTTTCATCAATCGGTGCTTGTGTCCCATCTGACCCCGTACAACGGCCGCTTCATCCACGCAGTGCACGCGTTGGGACACGATTTCGCCTCTTCGGGTGCAGGCACGGTGACGGCGGCCAAACAGGCCTACGGCGCGATTGGGATGATATTGGCCCGGCAATCGATGTTGCTGGCCTATCTCGATAATTTCTGGTTGCTGGGGTTGACGGCGCTGGTGTTGATTCCATTCACGTTTCTCATGAAAAAGTCGAAAACAGGAGGGCCCATCGCGGTGCATTAATCATGATTCGCATCATCGCCATCGAACGCGAGTATGGTTGCGGCGGAAGTGTCGTGGCCGCCAGGCTGGCCGAGCGGCTGGGCTGGAAACTCATGGACCAACAAATCACCGAGGAGATCGCCCGCCTGGCAAAGGTGACTCCCGCGGCGGTCGAACGCTGCGAGCAAAAGCTCGACCCGCTCTTTTACCGTCTCGCCAAGGTATTCTGGCGCGGCAGTTACGAGCGCAGCCTGCCTGTCGAGGGACTCGAAGCCTTCGACGCGGACCGGCTGGTCGCCCTGATGCAGAAGGTGATCGACAATGCCGCCGTCGCCGGCCATTGCGTCATCGTGAGCCGCGGCGCGCCCTATTTCCTGCGGAATCGCCCGGATTCGCTGGCCGTGTTTCTGTTCGCGCCGCACGAGTACAAAGTGAAGTTTGTCATGGGGCTCGGTAAATCGGAAAAGGAAGCCGCCGACCTGGTGGACACGATCGACCACGAGCGAGCCTCCTTCATCAAACATTACTTTCACAAGGAATGGCCCGATCGCTCGTTGTACCACCTCATGTTCAACACGGCCCTGGGCGAAGACCTGGCCATCACCGCAATTTTGGAACTCATGGAAGCACTGAACAAGAGAGAGACGCCATGAAAACTACGTTTGCAACCGTGCTCCTGACGGGCAGCCTGTTGGCGGGCTGTGCTGTCGGCCCCGATTATCATCCACCGAAGACGCAGGCGCCGGCGAGCTGGAGCGAAGCCCGTCTTGGCGGCACAACCAACAGCGCCATCCAGATCGTCGAATGGTGGAAAACCTTCAACGATCCCGAGTTGAACTCGCTCATTCAGCGGGCCGTGGTCACCAACTACGATTTGCGCATCGCCGACGGACGCCTGCGCGAAGCCCGCGCGCTGCGCTCGTTCGCCGCCTGGGACCTGGGCCCGGCGATCAATGCCGGCGGCGGATACACCGACGTCCGCCAATCCAGGAACTCGCTGCCATTTATCACCACCGGCCCCGTTGGCAGCCAGATCAGCAGCAATTACATATTCCAGTACGATCTTTACGACGCGCATTTCGACGCAAGCTGGGAAATTGACGTGTTCGGCGGCAAACGACGGGCTCTGCAGGAGGCCAATGCACTGCTCGCCTCCGCGCAAGAGGATCGACATGATGTCCTGGTGAGTGTCCTCGCCGAGGTCGCCCGCAATTACATGGAAGTCCGCAATTTTCAGCAGCGGATTGCCATCACCCGCAACAACATCGCCGCCCAACAGGACGCCGTGGAAATCGCCCGCTCGCGATTCAACGCCGGCCTCGGCAGCGAACTCGAAGTGAAGCAATCGGAGGCCGTGCTGGCGACAACACAATCCCAATTGCCCGTGCTCGAAACGACGCTCAAACACTGCATCCATCGCCTCGGCGTTCTCCTCGGACAACCGCCGGGCGCATTGACGGCGGAATTGTCGACGGAAACGCCCGTCCCCGCTCCGCCGCCCGAGGTCCCCGTGGGTCTCCCATCCGATTTGTTGCGCCGCCGGCCCGACGTGCGCCGCGCCGAACGCGAACTGGCCGCCGCGACTGCCAATATCGGCGTGCAAACCGCGGAGCTGTTCCCGAAATTCTCTCTCACCGGGATCGCCGGTTTCCAAAGTTTCTCGGTTGGCGACTGGTTTTCGGGCGGCAGCAAATACTGGCAGGCTGGCCCAGCCGTCACGTGGCGGCTCTTTGATCTGGGCCGCGTCCGCAGCCAGATTCAGACCGCCAACGCCCAGGCCCAACAATCGCTCGACGCGTATGAGCGGACCGTGTTGATGTCGTTCGAGGATGTGGAGAACGGACTGGTCGCCTATGCCAACGAGCAGACCCGATATCGCGCCCTCGCAACGGCCGTCGATGCCGAACGCCACGCGCTCGATCTGGCCAATGCACGGTACAAACAGGGTTTGGCCGACTTTCTCAACGTCGTCGATGCGGAGCGGTCCCTGTACCAGGCCGAAGATGACCTTGCAAACAGCCAGAGCACCGTGTCCATCGATCTGGTAACGCTGTACAAGTCGCTCGGCGGCGGCTGGGAGCCATCCAGCGGAGTCGTGACGGGTGGCCCGTCTCACGCGAAACTGTAATCGCGCCATCGTCGCTTTGGCATTGCGAAACCGGGGACTGTCCGCTACATTCCCGCGGCCATGGCTGGCAAACTCCGCAAACGACGCGTCCGCGCGTCCAAATGTCTGGTTCCGGGTGACTCCGCGCTGAAACCGGCGTGGTACAACCCCTTTCACGTCCTCACGCCCGGCGATAATGCGCCGGACGAATGCAACGCGTTCATCGAATGCCCCATGCGCAGCAAGATCAAGTACGAGTTGGACAAGCGCAACGGCATCCTTCACATCAGCCGCACGCTCCACAGCTCGGTGCATTACCCCAGCAACTACGGATTCATCCCCGAGACCTATTGCCGCGATCACGATCCGCTCGACATTCTCGTGCTGTCGCAGGAGCCGGTCATTCCGGGCTGCGTCATGCGCGCCCGCCCGATCGGCATGTTGCGCATGATCGACCAGGACCTCGAGGACATCAAAATTATCGCCATTCACGTCAACGATCCGATGTTCGAAAGTTACACGGACATCTCTCAATTGCCGCCACACGTGCTCCGCGAGATGCGTCACTTCTTCGAGATCTACAAGGACCTCGAAGACGCCAAAAGCCCCGTCGTGGAAGATTTCCGCGGCCGCGTCGACGCCCATACCGTCATCCGCGAATCCATCGCCGCCTACAAACGCTTCCGGGAAAAACTCCTCAACTGCGTGTTCCCCGACTACTGACCCGACCGGAACCATCCCCCGCGCTCCCCGACGGCACCACCCACTCGGGAACTCTCCCCTCCGGCACCCCGAAAACAAGCGGTTACCGTCCCGCTTTCACCCCTCCGGACCCCCAAACGAAGCCATTTTTTGGCCGAACGAAGCCAAACGAAGCCAATGCATAAAAATGGGCCAAAACTGTCGCAACCCGTTGATTTGCAAGCCAACCACAGCCCGTAATCTGTCAATTATAACTGGCTTCGTTTCGCAGAAATGGGGGGAGGGGGGGTACCCCCCTTCGCCCGCCGCCATAGCGGAACGGGCATCCTGCCCGTTCAGCCTTCGGGGCAATGACCGTCCACCGCACCCTGCTACCTTCCCGACCGCCTCTCCTTACGGGTGAGCTGAAGCCAAGACCCCCAAATACCTGCCGGCGACGAAAATCCGGCCGCCGTCCACGGCAGGTTCCCCTCGCCCCCTTGGGGGAGAGGGCTAGGGTGAGGGGGAAGCCCCCTCTGCCGCTTCCCATCTTGTCAAAGCCGAGCGGCGAGGGCAGCCGCGAGACGAGGCCGCGCCGTTTCGGTGCCCGTAGGGCGACGCGAGCGGGAGTGAGCGGAGTCAACCAAGCCGCTGCGAGCGGCGCGACGCAACGCCGCAGGTTCACCCGGACTCCGAGGGTGGGGCGGCCCCACGCGGCGAGCTGAGCGGGCGCGAACGAGTGCAATACAATCCACCAATATATCAAAGAACCCCGTAATCCTATCCCATCCAGATATCAATGTCAATCAGAAATATTCCTTCTCCGATTCCCTCACCCCCGGGGCACTCCATGCCCCGCGACCACCAATTGGCCCGTCGGAAGTTAGCACCGCCAAAAAGAACGCGCCGCATCGCCGCCACACCAGACCCCATGGTTACCACCGTG
The DNA here is from genome assembly GCA_035501175.1 of Verrucomicrobiia bacterium. GTDB lineage: Bacteria > Verrucomicrobiota > Verrucomicrobiia > Palsa-1439 > Palsa-1439 > Palsa-1439. The sequence goes on from DATJWQ010000038.1 coordinate 58,922, forward strand.
GATATTGCTGGAAATCCATCCCCGACTTTTGTTTATCCCGTCCCACAGGTCGCTGCGCATGAAGCAATTGGCAACAATAGCCTCGACTGGACTTGTCGTTCTCCTCTACTGCCATCTCTGCATTTCACCCGCATGCGCCGATACCATCTACGCCGTCACGACAACTGGCATCGAAGAGTTCAATTCGAACGGCGGCACCGGGACGGTTTTCTCCGCCGGCGGATGGGGTGTCCTAGCGGTTAATGCCAGTGGAACCCTCTATGCGGCCGGCCCCGACAACACGATCTACAAGTTCGACTCGAGCGGAGACCCGTCGCTCTTCGCTGACTCGGGTGTGGATTCACCCGGGGGCCTCGCCTTTGACGCCAGCGGTAATCTCTACATCGCGAACTTCAACAACACCATTGAGGAACTCGCCCCGAACGGAACGGGCTCGGTCTTCTCCGCCGTCGGGGGCTTGGATTTCCGGTCAGGCTCGGCGTTTGATACGAACGGCTACCTATACGTGGCGTACTACAATAACGCCATTCTGAAGCTCAATCCTGACGGAACCGGGTCCGTGTTCGCCGCGTCGGGCCTGAGTAACCCTATGGCCCTTGCCTTCGACGGCAACAGCAATCTTTACGTGGCTAACCATGGCGATGCCGATATTCTCAAGATCAATCCAGAGGGCGACGTGTCCATTTTCGCTTCAGGTTTGGGTAATGTCGTAGCCCTCGCCATCGAACAAATCCCCGAGCCATCGTCCTTGCCGCTCACCGCCCTCACCATCGTCTCGCTCTCCGCCTTCCTCAAACGCCGGCGCCGGCCATAAATCATCTCACCCGTCGCCGGAGTTCACCGTACCACGGCCCTTCACCGGCAGCCCGACATGGACAACCCAGTGACCGTGTGCTACATAGCTCCGGCCGTGCTTCGACTGAGAAAGGGATGCCAAGGGCCTATGCCAACACGAGTCCAACAGGGGTTTTTGCCTCCACCGGGGTGTCGGGGATGCCAACCAGGGTCGCTACTCCTGATGCTGTCTGCTTTTGCCGTTATCCTCACTGCGGCTTGTGCCGCCTCCGCCCACGAAGTCCAGGTCCGCGATGCCGCCACGGGGAAACAGGTCATCACCGACGGCGGACGTCTCCTGGCGGATTATGGAAGCTATCAGCTTTATGAGGCCGCTCAGGTCCGCACGGGCCTGGTCCAATCCGGCGCCGTCGAACTTCGTGACGATAGCCACTTGATCCAGTTGAATGCCGCGACCATCGACACCTCGACCGCATCGCCGGAAACCGCCCGCCAACAGGTTTCGTCCATCCCCGGCAAGCGCATGCGTCTGATCCAATTCGTCGGCCCGATCAAGCCCGAATGGCGCGAGGCGTTGAAGCAGACCGGCGCGCAAATCGTCAGTTACATCCCGCAAAACGCCTATCTCGTTTATGGAAACGCTGCCGCGCTGACGAAATTGCAGTCCCTGGCAACCACGTCGGCGTTTGTCCGATGGCATGGCGAGTATCGGGACGATTACAAAATTCATCCCGCCGCCCGGCTCGTCGATGCTCAGGGCAAACCGCGCCGACCGTTCACCGACATGTTTGCCATTCAGCTTTTGCAGGATGCCGAGGCCAACCCCGCGACGCTGGCGTTGATCGACCGCCTCAAATTGGAGCCCGTCCGCCGTCAGTACCGCATCCTCCATTACGTGAATGTCTTCGTGCGGCTTCGTCCCGAGGATTTGACGACGCTCGCCGCCCAACCCGACGTCGTTTCAATCCAGCCATACGGCGAACCTCGGAAATTCGACGAGCGCCAGGACCAGATCGTCGCCGGCAATCTCACGGGAAACGTTCCAACAGGGCCCGGCTATCTGGCGTGGCTGACCAATCTCGGCTTTACCCAGACCCAGTTCGACGAATCCGGGTTTGTCGTCGACATCAGCGACAGCGGCATCGACAACGGTACCACGTCGCCCGGCCACTTCGCGCTCTACGAACTCGGGGACACCAACAACCCGAGCCGCGTCGCGTACAACCGGCTCGAGGGCACGCCCGACCGGCAGAGTACCATCGCCGGCTGCGACGGACACGGCAATCTGAACGCGCATATCGTTTGCGCCTACGACGATCAGCCCGCCGGTTTCCCCCACACCGATAGCGCCGGATATTATTACGACCTCGGCGTCTGCCCGTTTGTCCGGGTCGGCTCGTCGGTGATCTTCGACCCTTCCAATTTCACCAATCCGGACTACGCGGATTTGATGTCGGACGCCTACAACGACGGCGCGCGCATCAGCAACAACAGTTGGGGCGATAGCGGCATGGATGGGGAGTACGGCTCGGATTCGCAGGCCTACGACGCCCTCGTCCGCGACGCGCAGCCGGATGGCTCCGATTTCGCCACGGCGGGCAATCAGGAGATGGTGATCGTGTTCGTCGACAGCAACGATGGTCCCGGCTCGTCGACCATCAGCCCGCCGGCCACCGCCAAGAACGTCATCTCCGTCGGCGGCTCGGAAAACGTGCGGTCGATGTCCACGGCGAATGGCGGCAACAATGCAGCGGGATACGATGGTTGTGACTCGCCGGATTCGCAGGCCAACAACGCCAACGACATCGTTTCATTCTCCGGTCGCGGCCCGTGTTCGGACGGCCGCAAGAAACCGGACATCGTCGCGCCAGCCATCCACATTACCGCGGGCGCGCCCCAGAGTTCTCCGCCGCCGTCGCCGAGCGGGACCGGATCGGCCCTGTCGTGTTTCCTCAACATCGGGTTCGACCAGATTGGCGTTTGCGGCGTGGAGGGCGGCGGCTCGGTGGCCGCGGACGATTTCTTTCCCGTGGGCCAGGAGTTTTTCACCGAATCGACGGGGACAAGCCACGCCGGGCCGGCTGTCTGCGGCGCGTGCGCTCTGGTGCGGCAGTATTTCATCAATCACTCGCTGACGCCGCCCAGCCCGGCGATGACCAAGGCGTATCTGATGAATTCGGCGCGGTACATGACCGGCTCGGGAGCCAGGGATACGTTATGGTCGAACAGCCAGGGCATGGGCGAACTCGATCTGGGGATGGCGTTTGACGGCGTGGGGCGGATCCTCCGGGACGAAGTGCCTGCCGACGAATTCACCGCCAGCGGCCAGGTGCGGACCTACTACGGCACAACCACCGATCCCACGAAACCGTTCCGTGTTACGCTGGCGTGGACCGATGTGCCCGCCAGCACGGCGAGCGGCGGGATCAACAACGATCTCGATCTCACCGTTTCCATCGGCTGCGACACGTTCAGGGGCAATGTGTTCAGTGGCGACCAGTCCGTTGCCGGCGGCGCCGCCGATCACAAGAACAACGTCGAGAGTGTCTACCTGCCCGCGGGTACCACCGGCGATTTCACAATCACGGTCACCGCGGACAACATCAACTCCGACGCGCTGAACACAGGCGGCGTGAACCAGGATTTTGCGCTGGTCGTCTACAACGCCCAGACCATCACGAATCAGCCGGTGGAATGCTCCTTCATCGTGAACGCGACAACGGTAAACCTCGGCGCAGCCGGAGCCAAATCCAAGAGCGTGACTGTAAAGGCGTGCAACAGCGGTTGCGCGTGGACCGCCGTCAGCAACGATCCGTTCATCACCATTCTTTCCGGAACCAACGGGACCGGCAGTGGCAGTGTCCATTTTGCCGTCGCCGGCAACACGAACATCGTTCCGCTCACCGGCACGATGACTGTTGCCGGCCAGACAATAACGATCAATCAGGCGGCGGGCGGCTGCACGAACAAACTGAGCCCGGCGTCAGCGAAATTCTCCGCGACGGGCGGCGCCAGGACGGTGAAGGTGAAAGCGAAGTACGCCGATTGCGCGTGGTCGGCCGTCAGCAACGATTCGTTCATCACGATTACCGGCGGAACCAACGGCATCGGCAATGGCGCGGTGTCGTACTCCGTCGCCCCGAATACCAATACGGTTCCGCTCAGCGGGACGATGACGATTGCCGGTCAGACCTTCACGGTGACCGAGTCGGCCGCGCCGTAACCGCAGTTGCGCCGTGATTCGGCTCAACCGACCGTGGATGACTCAGGGTGTGGCCGTCGCTGCGAGCGTCTTCTTCCACTGCGCGGCCTGGTCGGGTCGGCCCGTGGCTTCGTAAAGTTGAACCAGGCGGCGCACGGCTTCCTTCAGCCATGGTTGGTTCTCCTCGGGAAAGCGCCACACCTCCAAGGGATTACTGGCACGAGCAATCTTGTCTTCACGCTGCTTCAGCCCCTCATAGCCCGAAAGCAGGAGCGGTTCGGCATCGGCGTACTTATTCTGGCCGAGCAGGCTGCCGCCGAGCAGGCTCCGGGCGTTGAATGTCCGCCAATCGTCGGGGAGTTTCTTTTCGTAGATGGCCAGAGACTCACGGGCAGTCGGCTCAGCCTCGGAGAATTTCCCGCTGCCAAGAAGTGATAACGAGAATTCGGATAGTGCACGAGCCAGTTGTGTATCATCGGCTGGCATTCGGCCACGCAGGAAATTGACCACCTCCAGGCGATGGGCCTGCGCGGCATCGGCGTCCCCCCCAGCCTCGATCACCATTGCGCCGAAGTCGGAGGCAGCACCGAACTCGTTAACGAACCGCCTAACGGAGGGGTTCTGCTCCACTAACTGACGGTAGATGCCCGTGGCCCGGTCAGACAATGCGAGCGCCTCGGGCCACTGTTTGAGATGCCCGCGTAGATAGGCCGCCGCCGCGCACCCAAATGCCACGTCGCGCTTGACCCATACGAGGCTGGGTCGAATCAGTCGGGCCTCCGCATCCCGCGGGCGTGACGGCAACCAGATCGACGGACCGTTTTGTTCCATGTCTGCTGCCAGCGCCGTTCGCAGATCGGTGGCGCGGGACAACATGTCCAGCGCGGTGGCGGGATCGTCCTCCAAACGGGATTGCCATTGCAGACTCGTGGCCAGTTCGCGGCGGAACTCGGCCGACTGCGGGAATTCCTTCACCAGTTGCTCTCGAATGGCCAGTGCCCGCGCGGTTGCCGCGCGGCTGCCAGAATCGTCTAAACTCCCAAGGCCCTTCCGCCACAGCGCCCACCCGAGGTCTGCGCGGGCCAGTGGATCGTTGGGGGTCTCGTCGACCAGGGCCTCAAATATTGCAATCGACTGCGCTAGGGCTTGTTGACGCTTGCCGGTGTTAATTTCCCCACCCCATAAGAAGAAGAAGCACGTCCAACCAAGGTCCGACCGCAGCGCCCGGTTTTCGGGATGTTCCCGGACCAACTGCTGCTGGATGGCGAGCGCTGATTCGTACGCGGGGGCGACAACCGTCATGGCGTCGGCGCCGTTGCCTGAAGCGGTGAAACCATATTTAACGTACAGCCGCGCCAGCTCGGCCCGTGGCGCCGGGTCGGCGGACGGCCGGTCGAGAAACGGTTTGTACCGTTCGATGGCCGCGCGCATCAGTTTCTCGCGCAGGGGCTGCATGCCTGGCAGGTCGTACAGATCCTCGTCCGAAACAGCCAGCAGGTCACCCACTGCCGCCCGGGCCTGATCGAAATTCTCCTGGGCCAGATGCTGGGCTGTTTCCGCGACGTGACGTTGTCTCTCCGATCGCAAGAAGCCAACGGTCGTGCCGATGACGCCCAGGATCAGCACCGCGAACACGGTACCGCCCGCGGCGAACACCAGTTTGTGGCGGCGAAAGGCTTTCTGGAACCGGTAGGCGGTCGAGGGCGGCCGGGCCGCCACCGGCTCGTTGTCGAGATGGCGCTGCACGTCGACCGCCAGGCCGTTGGCCGTTTCGTAGCGGCGGGTGCGATCCTTCTCCAGGCACTTCATCACAATCCAATCGAGATCGCCGCGCACCAGCGCCGAGAGCCGGGCCGGCTCGGTCCCGCGTTTCCGTGCGATGGCCGTGAGGTCGGCCGCGGCCAGCGTGCTCAGGCGTGTCGACGGACGCGACGGTTCTACCTCGCGGATGGTCTTGCGCATGGCATCGACGCCGGATTTGACCAGTGCGTCCGGGTCGAACGGCGGTTTGCCGGTCAGCAGCTCGTACAACAACACCCCGAGCGCGTAGATGTCGCTGCGGGTATCGATGTCGAGCCCGCTCATCTCCGCCTGCTCGGGGCTCATGTACGCGGGTGTTCCCATGAACTGCTCGAACCGTGTGAACAGCGTCTTCTCCGTCAGCGGCTGGTCGATGGCCTTGGCGATGCCGAAATCGATGACCTTCGGGACTGGCACGCCGTCGTGGAGCGTGACGAGGATGTTCGACGGTTTGATGTCGCGGTGGATGATGCCCTTCTGGTGCGCATGTTGGATGGCTTTGCAGACGGGGACGAAGAGTTCGAGCCGCTGTTGTGGAGACAGATTGTTCTGGTCGCAATACTCGGTGATTGGCACGCCGCGGACCAGTTCCATGACGAAGAACGGCCGGCCCGTGTCGGTCGCGCCGGCATCCAGTACCTTGGCGATATTGGGGTGGTCCATCAACGCCAGTGCCTGACGCTCGGCCTCGAACCGGGCGATCACCTGTCTGGTGTCCATGCCCAGCTTGACGACCTTGAGGGCCACGCGGCGGCGGACGGGCTCCTCCTGCTCGGCCATCCAGACACTGCCCATGCCGCCTTCGCCAATTTCCTGGAGCAACTTGTACCGACCGATGCGATCACCGGGCTTTTCGGTGAGTGGCTCGGTCGCCGGCGGGTTGAGCGGCGGAGCGGATTTGACTGTCACATCTGGATCGGGGGAGTCGGCAGCTTGCTCGTGCGCTTGCAGCAGATCTTCGACGCGTTTCAACAGCGCGGCGTCGCCGGCGCATGCGCCCGTCAGGTAGGCAGCGCGTTCCTCCCGCGTCGCAAACTGCAATACGGCGTTGACGATTTGCTCTTCGCGCGATGGCTGATTGGCCATGGACCCGGACTCTCTCGCCGCAGGTTAACACGTGGCCGCGGGGCAGTGAAAGAACTAATGCCGCCATGCCGCGCCCTGCCTATTTGTGCTTGATGCCATGATGGGTCGACAGCAGAATGGCTCGAGACTCAATGCCCGGTTGGAGCGGAGGTGGCCATGCCTTATCTGATACAAAAGCAGGCGGACGGTTCGACGGCGAAGCAGTGGGACTTGCGCGACAAACCCCTGACGGTCGGTCGCGGGGAAGACGTGCACGCGCGAATCGACGACAAGGAAATGTCGCGCAAGCATTTTGTGATCTCGCCCAAGAGCGGTGGGTACGTGATCCAGGATCAGAATTCCCAAAACGGAACGCTGGTCAACGGCAAGCGCGTGACCGAGACGACGCTGAAGCCCAACGACAGTATTCGCGCCGGGCAGACGCAATTCGTGTTTGTCGAAGGACTGGCCACCGTCATCGGGAAAATCCAGGACGAGCCCAAAGGCTACCGCACGTATATCCGCGAGATTTCCAACGAGGGCAAACCCTAACCGGCCCCCAGTCACCATTCGTGCTCGACCCGCATGACCCATTGCGGGCGCATGTTGTGCGCGGCGAGGAACTTCTCAACGGTTGATTTGTCCGGCGCTTCAAACTCACACAGCAGTTTCCCCTCCAGCGAATCGGAGACGCAACGGATCGTCTTGACCGTTTCGTCACGCTTCAATTCGGCAATGACGGCCTGCAACGCCTGACGGGTCAGGCAGGCAATCGTGTGTTGGCTGATATAGCGGGGCATGGGGATTCTCTCAATTGATTGTTCACTCGGATGATTTGTCGGAATCCGCCTTCTCCAACTTAACATCGATACTGTAGTCTCTTCGGTCTTCCGTCAGTGGAAGCTCAACCGTTTGAGGAACGTAGCCTTCAGATGACACCCGCAACACAAGAAGCTGATTGTACGGATGATACTCTCCAAAGACAATCTTCGTTGGCTGTCCCAAGGTGTAATCGAGGAAGTACCCTAGAACCGGCAACTTCATGTCAAAACGCCCTTCGCTGTCAGGCCTGACAGTTGACCTTGTACCGCCAAGGCGGGGATCCTTGTCGTTCATCCCTGCGAACTTGACTCTGTCAACTGCAACGCACTCGACACCTTTGCCAGTGAGTGCGTCGACACAAAGCCCGCGCAAGCGAATGCACTGCACGTCTCCGTCTCCGTGCCCCTCGATCGAGAACGCAGCCTTGTTGCCCTGGTAGAAAACTCTGTGCATAGTCATTAGCCCCATGTACTTCAAGGCTGCTTCAACTGGGATTGCCGTCCAAGAAACAGTCGTTCTGACATCCGTATCAGGAGGCGCTACAATTCTCACCGGTGTTCTGCTCCCTTTGTTCGCCTGAGCTTGAAGTAAAGCCGCGGCATTTGAAAGGGGCATATTGGTGAAGGTTATCGAGACGCGCTTTTCCCATAATGCTGCCGACTCTGGGGGAACATTTGGAGACCACCGCCCGCCTGTTTGGCAGGCTGACAAGGCAAGGCAGAGAGGGAGCAGCCAAAACGAAGACGCTTTTTTCATGGCTCCACAGTGAGCAGGACCGACGTTAGACCCACGGTGATGGATTCGTCAACCGCGACTTGAGGGCCAAGACGGCGTTGTGCGGCGCCGTGCAACGCTTTTTTCGTTGGGTTGCTTCGGGCCGAGGCGGGCGATAAGATGCGGGGCGGAGGATGAGATGAAAGATTTCTTCATCGGACTGATCGTGGGGGCATTTCTGACGGCGGGCACGGGCTGGTATTTTGTGTATGCGCGGAAAAACCCGCGGGTCTCGCACACGTGGGATGCGGTCAATGCCAAGCTTACCGCGTGGCATCTGGGCAGCAGCGACATCCAAACGGAGCTCAGCCGCACGGGGCGCGTGTTGCGTCGTCAGGCAACGGATTTCGGCGCTGCGGTGGCCAGCGCGTCGTCCGACACGGCGATCACCGCCAAGATCAAGGCCAAGTACGCGCTCGACCGCGATTTGTCTGTGTTTGGGATCTCGGTCAACACCACCGATGGACGGGTTACGCTGGCCGGCGATGTCACATCACATCAGCAAATTGGCAAAGCGATGATGATCGCCCTGGATACCGACGGCGTGCGCGAGGTGAATTCGACGTTGCAGGTCAAGAAAGTGAGCCATGGATAAGAAGGAAATTGCCGAGGTTTTTGAGGAGATCGGGGCGTTGCTGGAGTTGAAGGGCGACAATCCGTTTCGTGTGCGCGCGTATTACAACGCGGCGCGGATGGTGGAGGGTCTGCAGGAGGATTTGGGCACGCTCATCAAGGAAGAACGCCTCACGGAGGTCAAGGGCATCGGCAAAGACCTCGCCGCGAAGATCACCGAGTTGTACACCACCAACAAACTGGCGTTCTACGATGAACTGAAGTCGTCGATGCCCCAGGGCTTGCTGGAGATGCTGAAGATTCCGGGATTCGGTCCGAAGCGCGCGAAGATTCTCTACGACAAGCTCAAGGTTGATTCGATCGAGAAGCTCGAAGCGGCGGCCAAAGCCGGTAAAATCGCGGCGCTGGACGGGTTCGGCGAGAAATCGCAGCAGAAGATCCTCGAAGGCATCACGCTGGTGCGGCAGTTTGGCGGCCGGCATCGTTATGACAAGGCGTACGCGGCGGCGCAACCGATCATCGAGGCGTTGCGGTCGCACGACGGCGTACTGCGATGCAGCGTGGCGGGCAGCCTGCGCCGTCATCGCGAGACCATTGGCGACATTGATTTTCTGGTCAGCGCCAAACCGAAGGACGCGCAGCAGATCATCGAGGATTTCGTGACGATTCCCGGCATCATCACGGTCAGCGCGAAGGGCGAGACGAAAGCCAGCGTGGTGTTGAAGGGCGGCATCCAGGCCGATCTTCGGGTGGTGACCGACGACCAGTATGCATTCGCGCTCAACTATTTCACTGGCAGCAAGGAGCATAACGTGGCGCTGCGGGCACGCGCGCTGAAATTGAAGAAGCTGTCACTGAACGAGTACGGGTTCTCGCCGGTGGACGAGAAAGAGAAGAGCGCGAAGGAACTCGGCAGCTCGATCAAGTGCAAGACGGAGGAGGATTTGTACGCGGCGCTCGGGCTGGATTACGTCGAACCCGAACTGCGCGAGGAAATGGGCGAGATCGAGGCGGCGGAGAACCACAAACTGCCGAGACTGGTCAGGTTGGAAAACCTGCGCGGCACGTTTCACTGTCATTCGACGTGGAGTGACGGCATCGCTACGATCGCCGCGATGGCCCAGGCCGCGATGGACCTGGGGCTGCAATATCTTGGCATCGCTGACCACAGCAAATCGGAATATCAGGCCAACGGGCTCGACGCCAAACGGGTCCGGCAGCAGGCTGAGGAAGTGAAGAAGCTCAACGAGAAATTCGCCAAGGAGGATTTCCGCATCTTCTTCGGCACGGAATGCGACATCCTCAGCGACGGCTCGCTGGATTTCGACGATGATACCCTCGCACTATTCGATTACGTCGTGGCCAGTGTCCATCAAGGTTTCAACATGGACGCCGACAAGATGACCAAACGGATCTGCAAAGCGCTGGCGCATCCGAAGGTCACGATGCTCGGGCATCCGACGGGCCGGCTGTTGCTGGAGCGCGAGGGTTACGCAGTCAACATGCCCGAGGTGATTGCCGCCGCCGCCAAACACGGCAAGATCATCGAGATCAACGCGCATCCGTACCGGCTCGACATGGATTGGCGGTTGTGGAAACACGCCAAGGAACTCGGCGTGAAATGCTCCATCAACCCCGATGCGCACAGCATTCCCGACCTGCAATATCTTGCCGTCGGCGTCGGCATCGCCCGCAAAGGCTGGCTCGAGAAGAAAGATGTGATTAACTGTCTGCCGCTGAAGGACGTGGAAAAGTTGCTGGCGAAGAAGCCCTGACGCTTACGTGACGATAAAGCTTTATAGACCTGTAGGCTTGAACGAGTTAGCCCTCATGTTCGATGCGAGAATGTTGGCGTTCCCTTCACGCCTCCCGGATCAGCCGATCTTCTATCCGGTGTTGGAACGCGGATACGCCATCCAAATTGCAAGGGATTGGAATGCGCCGTCAGAGCAGTCGAGGTTCGCCGGCTTCGTCACCGAGTTCGAAGTCGCGGCTGATTATCTTACGCAATTTCCAGAGAAAACGGTGGGCTCCAGTCTCCACCGTGAATTGTGGGTGCCATCGGATCGATTGGAGGAATTCAACACCCAAATCCGCGGCCCGATCCGGATTACCAATGCATTCTTCAGTGTGAGCTATATCGGTTTCGTTCCCGACCGTTTTGGTCTTGCCGGGAAGACAGCGGCAGAACAATTGAAATGCATGGCGGCCACCCTTGGGTACAGCGGCATGGATTTCGTTCTTGAGATTGTCGCGAACAACAAAGCTATCTACCTGAATTTCCCCTTCTGGGTCTCAGGCGGGTTCAGTGAACACGCCTTGCCCGACGAGAAGAGGCAACAAACCTTTGCCGCCCTTCGAGAGGTTTGGGATCAACGTTTTAGCGAGATTCCTCTTTATGTGCCCCCTCCCTAATAACACGCCGTCTGGAGGGCGAGCCTCCCGGCGAGCCGAACATTGTAAGTCACAGAGGCGGCTCGGCAGGAGCCTCGCCCTCCAATGGATCGGGCACCGGCTAGCGGTTAATGCCAGCGAAGTTCGCCTAGCTCTCCCTGATAGGGCCAATCCTCTGGGCGCATCGCGAGATTGTGTCGCACTGGATTTAGGCATACATACTCCCACTTCTGGTTGTAACTTTCATCGTTGCGTAGTTGCCTGTCCCAAAAATCGGACTGCCACAGTGGCCTTTCCTCCGGCCATGGCCAACGGCGTGTTGCGAGGGATTTCCAGTAGCGAATCCATTTGTCCAGAGGTGGAGAATTCAGAAGCGCGGGGCTGCAGAAGAGATGAATGTGATCGGGCATGATTACGAATCGCCCCACAAGCCAGTCGCTGGAATCCTTCCAGGCAGCAAGCATGAGCGTCAAGACTTCCGGCCGCGCCAAGATTGGTTTGCGGTCGCGTGTGCAAACCGTCACAAAAACGATCGTTGGCCGATCTCCCATCTCGACGACAGTGGGATGAGCCGGGCGACGACGCTTGGGAAGCATGTTTTCAAAGATAGAATACCCGCCCTGTGAATCAAGAAATATGCGGCTTGCCGGGAGGCTCGCCCTCCAGCCGACACAAAACAACAATTTGATGAATTCCGCGTCAGAAAACTTTCGCGCCCCTCTGCCTGAGAATTTCTGCATTGGGCGGCGGCGTGCCGGAAAAGTTTTGACGCGAATGAGTCGCGGCGTATAGTGCGCACAGTCGTCACCCCACCCACGACTGACGCAAGGAGGATTGGGAATCCGAGCTTCCAGTGGACGGAAGTATTGTCGTTGCGATTCCCGCAAAACCGTTTCGTCATCGGGAGTGTGTGGTCATGGAACTGCTTCAGGAACTCGTTCAGCAACTCGTCTCGCTCGCCCAGAATTTTCTCGATCGTGAACCCATCGTCGCCCTCGTGCTGGCCGGCGCATTCGTGGCGGCATTTTTCACCGCAGTATTGCGTCCGCCGGACGGCGAGGCGCCGGACAAACCGAGAAGCCCGTCACAAGTTGTCGGCCGGCGAGTGCTCCAGACCGGATGGGCGGTGATCCTTGTTGCGTTCCTTGCCTGCGCCGTTGTTGTCATGAAACGCTGTTTGAACCGGGCCCTGGAGAACTTTCGCCAGACCCATGGCCGGGTCAGCGAGACGAACTATGAGGCGGTCCAGACGATTTGGGGGCCAGAACAGAGCCAGCAGGAGTTGACCGTGCAATTCGGGTACGACGAGGAAGAGACCGAGCGTGTGGAATTCGATGATCCGACCAAGCCGGCGATCATCAAGAAGAAGACCGTGCACCGCACCGTGCCGGGGAACGCGTTTGAGAGCGCCCGGCACGAGGTCACCTTGCGCCAAAACCCGCGCCAGAAAGGATCGGCCATCTACCCCGGCTACGAAACGCAGGCCCGATTCACCTACAAGCTGCGATACCCGGGCGACAAGGATGCGAGGGCAACGATCCGGTTTCCGCTGCCATCGGCGTCGATGGTCGCCAACGATTTGGCGGTGAGCCTGAACGGCGCGAGCGCGCTCGGCCAGATGGAGATCAAAGACAGCGCATTGGTGCTGGAGGTGGACGTGCAAAAAGGGTGGACGGCCGACCTGGACATCAGTTTCAAGAGCCGGGGCGTTTCGTTCTGGTATTTCCAGGTGAGCGAGCCGCGGGTGATCCGCGATTTCGAGTTGACGCTGCATCTGCCCGATTTGCCAAAGGACAAACTGAACTATCCGGAAGGCTGCATGACCCCGACGGAGATTACGCCGACGGCGGACAAACGCGGTTGCGATCTGGTTTATCGGCTCGGTGACGCCGTGTCGACCAAGGGGATGGGCATCGCCCTGGCGCGCCCAGAGCAGCCTGGCCGGGTCATGGACGCCGTGTTGGCGGAGACGCCGACCGCCTGGACGCTGGTTTTTTCAGCGATGATCTTCGGTCTGAGCCTGGCGGGGGTGCGCAGGGCGGTGCTGTTGGACGTGCTGGTTGGCGCGGCGGCGGTATTTGCCTACGGATTGCTGGGGAATTTTCATGATATCGTGTTCGGGTTCTGGGGATCGGTCGTGGTGGTGCTGGTGCCGTTGTTCGCGGTGATCGCATGGACGATCACGCGGATCGTGGCGGGGCTGCCCGGCAAACTTCTCGCGGTCGAACTGGTGTTGTTTGGCATTCTGTACCCGTCTGTGGCCGGGCTCGATGCCGACCGGCAGATGTTATACCTGAATGTATGTGCGGCGGTGCTGTTGGTGGTGACCACGTGGCAACTTGTGCGATGGACCGGCGCGCGGTCGGCAGAGAATTGCGCGGCGCCTGCCGTGGCTTGAGGTTGGCCACGCGTCATTCAAGGTTGCCGTTGGCAATTCGCCAATTTCCGGGCTACGGTGCGTCGAAGAGGGGGTCGCAAGACGTCGATGGCGAGGCGCACCAAAGAAACGGCATCGTTCGGGTCGTTCCTGATCGAGCTGGCTGTGTACGCGGTATTTGTGTTCGCGTACTTTTTTCTCGTCCTGCATTTTCTGGGGAATTGGGTCAAGCATTTGTTCGATGACCGCCGGACCCTGTACGCCGTCGTTGCCCTCGCGCTGATTGTCTTCCAGGGCATCGCTTTGGAAATGTTGACGACCGCGCTGCTGAAACTCATCGGACGCCGGGAGTGATACGCGATGAATTTCCTGATTTCCGGCACCCACATTTCGCCGATCTATCTGGTGGTGGTGGGCTTCTTCATCGGCATTCTCGGCGGTTTCTTTGGCGTGGGCGGAAGTTTCCTGGCGGGGCCGGCGTTGTTTGCCGTGGGCGTGCCGATGAACTTCGTTGTTGGCACCGACCTCGCGCATATCGTCGGAAAATCCATTGTCGCCGCCAAACGGCACCGCGCGTTGGGAAACGTGGACATCAAACTCGGCTTGATCATGGTGATCGGCACGATCGCGGGGGTGGAACTGGGCGCGCAGATCGTCCAGCAACTCAAGCGTCACGCGTACGCGGATATTGTGCTGGCCATCTCGTTCACGGTTGTGCTGCTGGGGATCTCGGCATTCATGGGCTGGGAAGGCTGGCAGACATGGAAACAGAACCGGCACCGCAAGCCGCCGAGGCCGTCGTCCACGAGGAAATTGACGCCAGACCCGTCTGCCATCAGCCACATCACGAAATGGATTCAGCAATTTCACATTCCGCCGATGATTTCGTTGCCGAATTCGGGGATCAAAGAAATCTCGCTGTGGACGATCCTGGCGGTGGCGTTTGTCGGCGGACTATTCAGCGGATTTCTGGGCGGCGGCGCCGGTTATATCCGCATGCCGGCGTTGGTGTACCTGCTCGGAGTGCCGACACACGTTGCGGTGGGAACGGATTTGTTTGAGGTGGTGATTTCGGCGAGCTACGGCACGTTCACGCACGCCCTCAAGGGCAATGTGGACATCCTGATTGCGCTGGTGATGCACACGGGCGCAGCGATCGGCGCGCAAATCGGGGCGACGTTGACCCAATACTTCCACGGCACACGGATTCGCCTGGCGTTTGTGCCGCTGCCGCTGCTGGGGGCAGCGATCATCATTTACAGTCTCATCACCGGTCACCACTGACATGAAAGCGAACGGGGCCATGAAGATTCTGTTTTGCAGCGATGGATCGAGCCAGGCGGAAAGCGCTGTCCGCTTCGGGGCGCTGATTGCCGCAGCCTGCCAGGCCGAGACAACGATCCTCGGGATTGTCGAGCGGGCCAGCGAGCAGGATGGCGTGTTGCAGGCGCTGCGGCGCGCGCAAGACATCCTCAAGGAGCACCATCTGAACGCCGAATTGATTACCAAGGCGGGCCGGCCGGTTGCCGAGATCCTCAAGCGCACGCAGGAAACGAAGTACGACCTTGTCGTGATCGGCGCCATTCGCAAAGGCACGACCGGCCTGCGATGGATGTCGGCGCGCGCCTACAAAATCATCGAGGCCGTCGCGCCGCCCGTGCTGGTTGTCATTGGGGAACGCCCGTCGTTGCGGCGGATTCTGCTGTGCACGGGCGGCACCCGGCGCGCCGATACGACGGCGCAATTTGCCGGCGAGATCGCGCGGCGGGTCAATGCCACCATCGCGCTGTTGCATGTCATGGCGGAACCCCCGGCGGTGTACGTCAATTTGATCCGGTCGGAGGAGGGGAGCATGGACGATCTGCTCCAGTCGAATTCCCGGTTGGGGAGGAGCCTGCGCCATCAGAAGGAGTTGCTGGAGAGCGCCGGGGTGCCCTGTGAAATTCTCCTGCGACACGGGCAGGTCCTGCCGGAATTGCTGGAAGAACTTCAGCGGGCGGAATACGACCTTGTGGTGTCGGGTTCGTCGCCGTCGCGCAACAAGCTTCGCCTGTATGCGATGGGGAACATCACGCGTGAAATCGTCAATCGGGCGGATTTGTCCGTACTGGTGGTGCGCGGCGAAACGCAGCCCACTTCTCATGGCATTGGCGAGTTCGTTTCGCATCTACTGAAACGCCCATTGGCGGCCCCGAATGGATCCGCCGGACAACGCTGAGAATCGGCGTTTCCACAGTTGCCAAGAAGCCATTTCGCTGGCAATGTTACGACGGGCATGGCGATGGATGCAGACCTCAAAGCGCTTCTTGATTCCTGGCCATATGATCCCGACGATTGTGTGCGGGTGGTCAAACTGGCCGATGGACGCGACGTGATGCAAGTCCGCCTGCCGTTGGGAGTCGAGCAGTATGAACTCGACGGGCGACCAGACGGCACGCGGCCGCACGGCGCCGAGTCGGAGCTCGACCATCACGTGGCCAATCTGGAGCGCGCGAAAAAGGCCGGCTCGCAGGCGGGCTTCCGACTCGATCCGGACGAGTGCGTCGATTTGTTCAACGAGGGCGTGCTGTACTACTACCGTTACCTGCACCTGTTTCAACTCAAGGACTGGCCGCGAACCGTCCGCGACACGGCGCGGAACTTGAAGCTGTTCGATTTCATCCGCGAGCACGCCAAACGCGACGAAGACCGCGAGTACCTCGAGCAATGGCGTCCGTACGTGCTGCGCATCAACGCGGTCGCGTCAGCGATGGTGGCCATGGGCGAGGAAGACCATCCGCGGGCGCTGTCCATTGTTCGCGGCGCGGCCCAGGCAATCGAAGCGTTGCCCGATATCGATGAAGACACATTCCGGTTTGAGCGGCATCGGTCGTTGGAGGCGTTGCACGAACTGGCCGAGGAGATCGAAAAGAGCAAACCGTTGTCCGAGCTGGAAGAACTGGAGAACCAGCTTCTGGAAGCGGTGAACGCGGAGCGCTACGAACACGCCGCGGAACTGCGCGACCGGATCCGCACGCTGCGCGAGTCCGACAAACAGGCGTAGCGCGCCCTGCGTGATTGGAAAACGCGGTTCAGGTTTGTTTGCCGTTGCCGGCTTCGGCTTTTGCTTCGGTAGCGTGTTTGGTGATTTCCTCGGCGAATTTCTCCAGCGATTCCAGCCCCGGTGATTTCTCCGTCATGCCGATGCCCGCCTTCTCGCTGAGGATCATCGCGAGCAACTGGCTGAGGAGGTTGACCGAGCCGAGGTCGCCCGTGCCTTCGCCGTCCTTGCCGCCGCCCATGATGAACACGCGCTCGGGGACGATCGGCTGGGTGCTCCTGGCGAACTGATCGGACACGAGGTTCACCGCATACAACCGCGGGTCGCCATAGGCGCGAATTTTCTGGAGGTTCACGGCGGCCTCGCTCAAACCGATCTGCGCGATTCGCGACGCCTCACCGCGGCCCTGCGATTCGATGCGCGCGCCTTCACCCTTGCCGATGAGTTCCTTGGCGCGCGATTCGCCTTCCGCGCGGGAAATGGACGCATCGCGGTCGCCCTGGGCCTGGATGGCGCGGGAGCGGGATTCGCCCTCGGCGCGGGCGATGTCGCGTTTGGCGAGCCGCTGGGCTTCGGCGAGTTGCGCTTCGCCCTTGTTCGCCGACACCTCGATGTCGATCCGGGTCTGGGTCAGCTCGGTCTGTTTCTCCGCGGCGGCCTGGGCCTCGTTCAATTCGCGCTGTTTCGCCGCGGCATCCTGCTGCTTGGCGAAGGTGGCCTTTTGTTCCTCGGCGAGCCGGCGCTGGCGCAATTGATCGAACAGGCGCTCGATGGGGTCGACCTTGTCGGCGCCGATGACCTGGGATTCGGGGCGGCCGATGAGGACGGCGACGCAATTGATGTCGTATTCCTGGAAACGGCGGCCGAGTTCCTCGGTGGCGCGTTTCTGGATGTCTTCGCGATGGGTGAGCAGGTCGAGCATGCTTGACGATTGCGCCACGTCGCGGAAGTAGGCGGTGAGAATCGGGTCGAGCGTCTGGCTGATGAGCCGTCGCACGTCGCCGAACCGCTGCACGACGCGGGAGGCTTTTTCGTAATCGATGTGCAGGACGAGCGAGAGCGGCAACACGGGTTCGTAGCCGTCGGCGGTGATGAGATCGATGCTCGACAGATCCTTGTCATATTGATGGGCTTCGACCTGGCCGGTAATCCAGCGCAGGACGAAATTGACCGTGGGGACGAGCTCGGCTTTGAGGGCGTACGGGTTCAGCGCGTACTTGCCCGGCGGCAATGCTTCACGCCAGACACCGCGACGGCCGGGCTCGACCTGTTCGCCGTAGCGGAAGCCGGCGCCGGTGACATCTTCGCCTTTTGTGCCGTAATACGACACGATCACGCCGACGAAGCCGATGGGGATGAGCGTCTTCTGCTTGATCTCGACGGTGGCAAACCAGCGGTTGATGAAAAACGTGCCGTCGGTGAGTACCTGGAGTTGTTTGCCGCGTCGGCCGCCGAGCGCGAGGAACGCCTCGGGGTCCTGGAAATAATGGTGGTCGACGCCGTCACGCGGCTCGACTTCGGGGGCAATGATTTCGCCCGAGGCAATTGGGGTACCGTCCTGCACGGTGACGATGCCGATGGTGTCGCTCGGTTGCAAAATGCTCTGCGGGTCGCGCTCGGTGCCGGGCACGCGCAGGGCATCGCGCTCGACGGGCGGGGCGCCGGCGGAACCGTACCCGACGAGCACGGGGTCGAACCCGCGCTGGCTGAGGAGTTGTTGCTGCCAGTCCTGATACGTTTTCTCGTCCTTGTCCTTGAGCGGGCCACAGTGGACGCGGTCTTCGGCGATGACGACGAACAACGCCAGGTTGATCGCGTAGACGCCTTCGCGGAGGATGGCGCGCTGGCGACCGCGCTGGCCGCCATTGGTGAGGAACGCGGGCGCGTCCTGGAACGAGTTGCTTTCCACGACCGCGCCGAGGGTCTGTGTTGGCGGCAGGGGCGCACCGTCGCGGGCGTAGACGTAGGCGATTTTGCCTTCAGAGACGGTCACGAGGGGTTCGCGGTGAATGCTGTACTGCCACGGGAACAGGCCGAGATGCAGGCCGCCGCGGAGCATGTGCGTCTGAAAGCCGGCCTCGCCATTGCGGGCAACGATCTGCCCTTCGCGGAGAGAACCTTTCGGGGACCACAGTTTTTCGATGATGCCGACCTTGTTGTGCGGGATGTAGCGGACACCGCAAATCCAGGCGAGAAGCATCAGAGCGAACGGAAGAAGAACGATCACAACGATCAAGATAATCAGCGCGTCCATGGCGGACTCCTTTCCCTAAATTGGGCGGATACTAGCACCGGGCTGGCGCGTTGGCGATTACAATGCAGCGCCGGATTTGTAACGACATCTACATCCGCAGGTAGACGTACGCGGCAAAGCCGACGGCGGCGGCACCGGCGGCGGCGGCGAGCGACCACAGCACATTCTTCTTACGGGCAGCGAGCGCAAACGTGGAGACGATGACGGCCAGTTGCGCGCCGAGCATGCCGTAGAAGAATTGCTGGCTGCGGTGGTGATGTCGGTCGGCGTCGAGGTTGCTCTTCCGGACCTGAAGTTCGTAAATGTCGCCGATGGCCTGGTTGAGCCGCGCTTCGGAGTCGTACCGGATGGCGGTGTAACGCAGGCGCGCGGCGGTGAAATCACAGAGCAGGGATTTGTCGCCGCCCGTGGCGACTGTTCTCTCCAGTTGATCGACCATCTTATTGATCGGCCCGATGGAGGCATCAAATGTCTGGGCGCGGTCCTGCGCAGCCTGTAACGCTTCGTGGAGGTCTTTGTCCTTTATCTTCGCGGTCAGCGACCGGATTTCCGATTCCGGCTTCTGGCTGTCAAGTGCGTCGAGGGCCGACTGGAGTTCCGGGCTGGCGGCGGTTGCGGTCGGCGCGTCGGGCAATTCGCCTTTGACCAAGGCGGCAATGGCCTGTTGACCGGCTGGCGATTGCAACGATGTCACGCCGGCTTGGTCGAAAACTCCGGCGTTGAGCGGATGGACATGGGCGGTGTTTTGCAGGATGTCGATGGTATTGCGCTGGATGGCGCCGCGGAGGCGTTTGGCCTGGAAAAACCCCCATTGATCGCCCGCCTTGGATTGTTGCTGGGCGGCAAGGGACTGGCTGTACTGGGCACGAGTCATCTCGCTGGAGGCAAGGCCTGCGAGGGCAGTGGCGATCACGGTCATGATGATGGGAGTGGCGACAAGGATCTTCCCCCACGGGGTTTGTTGAACGTCCTGTTTCAGTTCGTCGGGTATCGTTAGCTTCGCCATGACGTTAGTCCTCCTGCGGTTGCCTCACGTGGCGATGAGGATACATCGGCTGGGGTTTGAGGTTCAAGGTTCAGAGTTTGGGGCTGGCAGTGCGGCGCGACAGGTTGTCGAAGCGGTGGCGAAGGATTGCCAGTGTGTCGCGGTCCGAGATCGGGGCGCGCGAGTGAAGTTGCGGGAGGCGATTTGAATGTGATTTGGCCGGAGAACGTTGCGGTGGCGAACAAATCAAAGCTGGACATTGGCATTGTCCATGCGCAAGATTTGGGCGGCAGTAGAAACAGAAGTGGGCAAGATGTTGGGTAGAGGGTTCACAAATGTATCAGCACGTTGTTGAGGTTTCCACGGAAGTCTTTCATCTCCTCCAGAAACGGGCACCAGGGCTGGTGGAGTGGGCGGAAGAGAAACCGGGTCCGACACAAAAGATCGTCCTGCCAGATGATGTCTACCGCGAATTCATCGACCGCGCCATTTACCATCATCGATCGCTCGACGAGGTTGTCCGCCAGGTCTGCACGCGATAGGAAGTAGACGCGACGGAGTCGACGTAACGACTGGATGCCACCGAGCGTCCCGACAAGCTTCGGGACAGGCATTCAGGCGAGATGGATGGTTTATCCCCAGCCAACGCGACGGCGCATCGCCGGTGCCGAAGCGCGTGATGGTCACGGCGGCGAAACCGAGCAGAACCACCAAGACCGCCAAACCGATGGGTTGGGCGGATGCCTCGTCATAGCGACCTCCTGGAGTTGCCGCCGCTTGTAGTGCTTGGAGCAATGGCATGGTGCGACGACAGGGCGAAATGGGCGGGAAACGTTTTCAATGCACGGATCGGATTTGGTTGCACGGGATTTTTGACACGGCCAAAAACCGGGTGCACATTGGAAACGTAGTCTGAAGTGAGGAGCATGGGCGAGTATGGGTCATCGGGTCATTGAGATATCCACGGAGGTGTTCCGTCTGGTGCAGGAGCGAGCGCCACAATTTGCGGAGTGGGCGGACGAGAAGACGGGGCCGCTGCAGAAGATCATTCTGCCGGCGGATGTGTACGAGGAGTTCGTCGACCGCGCCATCGCGCAGCGCAAGACGCTGGATGAGGTTGTCCGGGAGTTTTGCAAACGGCGGCGTGAGCGGGCAGGGTCCGACCGTGTGCACGCGAACCGATGTCGGCGGTGGATGACCGGGGATTGAGCGGAGCCAGTGCGTGAGAGCCGTCGCGCTGGCGGTTGCGCTTACCGGCTCAATTCGTAGGCTTTCATGATGGTGGCGTACCGGGTGATCATGTTTGGCACTTCCCAATCCGGCAGCCGACCCGCGCGAAGGTATCGCAGATAATTGTCGGTGACCTGCGCGAAATGCGCCTCGTGGCCGACGTCGTACTTTTCGGGTACGGTCACCTGCCACCGATTCCCATCGCGTCGATAACCAACGCCGGGATATTTCGACTGCAGGTTTCCCATGGAAATCTCCAGCGCCTTTTCAAGGGCCGCCCCGTCACTGCTGCCAACATTCTCAACATAGAGGACAGGCTTGAACTTTTGGTCGGCGCCCTGGCGGATAATCAGGTTCGCCTTCGTCCCGCGCATCAGGGAAGCATGCATGTCCCCCGCGCCCGTCGGCGCTTCGAAATTCCATTTCACGGTGACCTTCGCACAGACGCCTCGCAACCGATACGTGAACTCACCGTTGGCATAGACCTGAAGCACGCCATCCTTCATGTCGGTCTTGAGGAAGTCCGGGAAATCCTCCACGCCTGTCACTTGTTTGAATTGCTCGCGCGTGATGGGAGTGGCCCAGCGACGGGCGCTCAATACGCTGACGTCGTCTGGACTCAACGCCTGCTCGGGAAATGCTCCCCACTGGATGAGGTCCACCAAATGCGTTGTGACATCGACGATCCCTTCGCCCTGCTGGCGGACGTCGAAGTACCAGGTTGGTCGCGTCAACGGTGTGCCGGCGACGGTCTTGAAAAAGTGGTGAACGCTTTCCTCGGTAATGGCGGGATCGGTGGGCGAACCTTGCGCCAGCTTGCCGAACAACGCGGCTTGTTGCGACAATTCCCGTTGCAGTGCCGTGGTGATTTCGAAGCGCTCGGTCATGATGTCGTACAGGAGAACGTGGTTGGAGGCCGCGAGGGCGAAAGCCTGCTGCAATCGGGGAAACTCATCGGGTGTAATGACCATTGGCTTGTCCGCCAGGACATTCAGACCCGCCTGAACCGACCGAAGGATGTATTCCGTCTTGTTGGTGTTGTTGCCGGCGAGCACGACAATATTGCCGGGCTTTTCCTTCAGCATTTTTTCCAAGAAATCCGGGCCCGTGTAGACCTTTTCCTGCCAATGCGTCGGCTGGTCGGCTCGCGTATTGAAGCGCTCGATCCGTTTCAGATGTTGCGCCAGATCGTCGCCGCTCGGAGCGTAGACGTGCACCACGGGGTCCACGTCCGGGTACATGAATTTCTGGACCAACGCCGCGGTGAAATGTCCCGGATCAAGCGTGATCAGCCGGAAGCGGGCTGGTGTGTCATTGGTTTGCGCTCGTGCGTGAGTTCCACTCATGATGGCCCCGCCGATCAAGATCAATGCCAGCAGTCTACGCATTGACATCGCGGCGTTTTCCGATTCACGAAACCAGACGTGGCGGCTGAGCCGCATTCTTGTTATCGCCCTTTGCGCCTAGCGGGCCAACGAGGTGTAGCGGACGCGGACGGTGAAGCGCGTGGCCTCGTCGGTGAGGGCGGTTTGGTTGTAGTAGAGCGTTTGGTTTGGCGAAATGGAGAGCGTCTGCCAGGCGGCTTCGCTGCCGATGTCGCTGTAGAGGACGCGGCCGGCGTCATTCATCCAGACGGTCTGCACCTGGATCTGGAGTTTCTCCTGGTCGACACGGTTGCGGAGACCGACCTGGATACGGAGTCGGCCGGCGGAATCGCGGTCGACCAACGGCGGACGGTCGACGGCGAGGGTGCGGGTGAGGTCGTAATTCAGGAGCACAACGGGAACGCCGGCGGCTTCGGGGCTGCCGGGATTGGCGACGGCGACATAGGCGCCTTCGGGTGTTTTGCAACCGGTGAGCGCGACGGCGAGGCCGACGATGAATGCGAGAGCTTGCAGTTTCATATGTGATGCTCCTTTCAAAATCTCACGAAGACGACCTGGAGAGGGTCATTCTTCTGGATGACTGGTTTGAGTTCCTGGACTCTGATGACGCTGCCATAGGCGTTCTGACCCATGACACTAAGCGAGGATTCGCCCGGGGGCAATGACAGGCAGAGGAAAAAGAGCGAGTGTGGCAGATTGTTCCACGTGCGGATATCGGCCTGCGGGGTGGTGGCGGCGGACAGGCCGGCGGAGATGATCGCGAGACCGCCGAGCACGCCGGCGGCGATGCCGTTGTTGTGTTGCGCGGCGATCAACGCGCCCGCGCCGAGGCCCATGGCGGCGATGCCGGTGCCTTCCTTGAATTCGGCTTTGCCGTTGAGGATCGAATCGACGACGCGTTTGCCGCGGGTGATGGCCTGGAACCAGAGGCTTTCCGCGGCGGCGGAAGCGTCGAGGGTCTGGTTGTTCTGGAGGATCTCGACGCGGGTGATCGGGCAGGGCACTTCGCGGTAGCGCATGCGTTCGCCGTATTTGCCGACGCGATATTTGATCGGGCCCTCGCCGGCTTCGACGACGACGAGCAGATTGCAATCCGCGCCGGGCGGCGGGACATCGCCCTGGCGGCTGCCGAACGTGGCGGCGCGTTTCAGGGCGGCATCGGCATCGGTGGTGAACCCCTGTTTGAGCGAGGCGAGCGCGAGGGCCCACTCGGCGCTGTACCAATCGCCGGCGAAACCGGGTTCATCGTCGCCGGTGATATCGTAGAGCTGGGCGCGTTTGAAGCAGGCGGCGGCATTGCCAAAATCGTGGCGGATGAGATAAATCAGGCCGCGGTACATGAACAGGGCGGAGCGCTCGTAGTTCTCGCCCTTGAACCATTTCTCCTGTTCCTTGGTAAACTTGCCCTGGGCGCGACGGGCCTCCTCGGCGCCGGCCATGAGCGAATCGACATCCTCGCAGGCGCGCTGCAACAACTGCTCGGCGCGGTCGAGTTCGCCCGAGCGGAGGGCTTCGAGGCCGCCGCGCATTTCGTAGAGGCACTGGTTCTCGCGTCCCTCGGAGTAGATCGAGAAATAGAACGGCTGGAGATTGGGCGGGATGTTCTCCTGTTCGACGCGCTGGTGGGCGGCATCGAGTGTGGCTTTGCTGATGGGTCTGCCCGAGGCGGAGAGGGGGCCTTCGGTGGCGCAGCCGGTGAGGAACACCGTCAGCGCCGCCGCGAGTGCCAGTGCGGTGCCGCGAAAGCCGATCACGTCGTCACCCGGTCAACGATAGATGGAGCTATCGTGTCCCTGCTTCTTGATTTCGTACTGATCTTCCCAGAGCAGGATGTCGTTCATGTCGACGAGCTTGAAGGCGACGAGGAAATACTCGCTGCGGCCGCGGTTGGAGGCTTCGGAGATGCCGCGGAGCTCGGCGGTGAGGATGTAATCGTAGGTGGCGGCGTTGCGGGCGGCGCCCGGCTGGACGACGCCCTCTTTACGGAGTTGCTGCTCGTAATTGTTCGTATTCCAGCTCGCGTCGCGGGCGAGGAAGCGGACCTTGTTGGAGCTGTACTGCATCAGGATGCCGCGGAGCTTGGTGGTATAGAGATCGGTATCGACGGGCGAGGCGCTGCGGTTGGTGACCGGGGTGATGAGGATCGTGGGTGGATTGGTCGCATTGGCAATGGCCGGGAGCGCGAGGATCGAGACGGCGGCCTTTTGCGCGGCGGCGCCGATGTCCTGGGATTCGATGCCCGTGCCCGAGACGCCGCCCGGGGCGCCGGGGTTGACGTATTGGACGCCGGGTTGGGGAGCGGTGGCGCAGCCGGCGAGGGCGACGGCGACCGCGATTGCGGCAAAACGAGGGGCGAAGGAATTTGTTTTCACGGTATAATTTTTGGTTCAGATATGGGGGAGAGTCAAGTAACAGTTTTTTCGCCACGAAGGAGGCAAGCTCCGACGGACGACGTCGCGAGCGCACGCGTCAGACATGAATTGGCACGAATGTCGGGAAAAATGTTCACGACGAAGATGCGACGGGCATTGCGGCCGACGACCCGGATTGCATCCGACACGTTGTCGGGGAGATGGCGGTGGAGTTGTCAGAGTGTCGAGAGAACAAGTGAGGCGAGGACGTGGTGGCATTCGATCGCGTGATTTGGATTTTATTCCGGTGGAGAGGTTTACGGCGATGCGGCGCGTGGCGGCGGGACATTGGCATCGTCCATGCGAAGCGAAGAAATCGCATGTAGTAGCGGTTTCAAGGAGGCGCCGAAGTCGTACTGGAAGCAGCAGCAGTTGGAGTAGAGCAGTGCAGTAGCAGCAGCAGAAGTAATGCAGTGAAGTAGCAGTGCCATAGTAGAGGAGTATAGTTGTTGGAGTGTTGTGCGCCGTATGGCTGGATGCTCAGAAGTGCCCGCGAGCGTCTTCCGGGTTGAGCATCCAGCCGATACGGATAAAGTGTTTCTTGGCGGGGTCATCAAGGATGTCGAGCGGGCCTGGCTCGTGAAGTCGTTTCTTGCGCGAGGCGCGCAGCCGACATATCATCCGGGGATATATGTTGCGAGGATTATGAATACTCTGGATGGAGAGATGCTGTACGGCAACGCGGCGACGCTGGTGCTGTGGTTGATCGCCGAGAAGGAATGTCACGGCTACCAGATTCGGAAAGAGCTGGCGCGACGTTCGCATGGCTACTTTCAGTTTGGCTTCGGACGACTGTATCCCTTGCTGCGTTGCTTGGAACAGCGGGGTCTGGTCAAGGGGCGATGGGTCAGGGGCGACCGGGTACGCGAACGCAAGGATTACCAGATTACGACCAAAGGACGGGCGGCGTTGCGAGAACGGCAGGCCAAGTGGCGGCGGTTTGCTGGCGCCATGGATCTGGTATTGTCTTCCCGGCGACCGGCGCGGAAGTAATATATCTCCGGAGGATATATCATCCCGGGCGCGGGCGAAGCATGGGAAGTGTGAGGGAGAGCGGGCCGGGCGAATCGGTTGATATATACTCAGGGGATATATCATCGAAGGGGCGGGGTGGCGGAAACGGGTGGGGAGATTGTGAAGCGGCCATCACCGGGCGGAAGACGGGAGACAGAATTCAGAATACAGCCGCAGAGTCCGGTAACAAATCGCGGGCCTTCAGAGCGTTCGGGACGGGGGGATGGGGACAGGCGTCGGAAGGGAAGTTGCGAGATCGCCGAAGGGTGGGTTCATCGAGCGTATTCGATATCTCCTGTTCGACCGTGCGCGGCCGGTGGAGGGTGGCTGATATATCTCCGGAGGATGCATCCTCCGGATGCTGGCAAGGCGTGGGGGCATGAGGGAGAGCGGGCCGGGCGAATCGGTTGATATATACTCAGGGGATATATCATCGAAGGGGCGGGGAGGTGAAAGCGGGCGGGGAGATCGTGAAGAGGGCCTCACCAGGCGGAGAAGCGGGTGAGTGGTCGGCGCGGAGATCGTGAAGCTGCCGTCACGAAGGGCACGAAGTAGACACGAATGGCACGAATGGGCGCGGGTGTTGAGTGGGCGGGGTCATCAAGGACGTGGAGCGGCTGAAGCGGTTGTACGACCTGTTTGCGGAAACGCTGGATGAACTGTGTCGGACGGGGTCGGCATCGGCGAGGGATCCGGGCGTGAAGTTGTAGGAGGGCCGGAAAGCCGACTATCTCACGCAGCCCCGAAAAGGATTCGGGGTAAAAGCCGCAGAGAACACAGAGAGGGGCGGGTTTTATTCTTGCCCGATTGCACTCGCCCGCTCCCGCTCGGCTTGCCCTACGGGCCGCCTACGGCGTTGCGTCTCGTCGCTCCCAGCGACCTCGGCTTGTTGAGGGGACGAACCCGCCGGAGGCGGACAAGTCGGGCAAAGCTGGCTTACGGGAGGCTGTCGCACTTCAACGTTTGGACCACATCGGAAAAACGGTACCGATGGCTCGTTGCGGCGTTCGTGAATGTCAGCCAGTCCGATGGTCTCGGCGACCCGGCGTTCGACTTCCTTTGCCGTTTGTGGCCGCCATTTCTTCATCCTGGATCCAGTTTCGTTGCGCTGGCTGTGAAATCTCGCGATCGGCTTCCGAGGCGAGCCTGTCCCAGTATGTGTGCTCACGTTTACGGGGCAATTAGCTTGATTTCGGGCCTGAAGTTCGATACATGAGCGACGGTATCGGGGTGGATTGGAAGTTATAGACCCTGCTTCTCCTGACGGCGGCGGGCGTGAGGTGTATGTGCGCAGTCGAGCTCAACAATCTTCACAAAGGAGCGCAGAATATTGAACCATACCCGGATTGCGGTCGCGGCGATGTTGGCAGCAAGTTGTGTGTGTTTTACGACAAGCGGACAGGCTGAGTCCGCCAGCTCAAAGAAATTGGGGGGCTCGACCAATGCGGCGTTGCCCCAGGTCAGGGCTGTCCTGATGCCTGGGTTTGCCCCCACGAATTACGATAGAATCGCCATCGTATGTATCTGGCCGAGCGAGCTGAAGGCGGTGCAGGCGGGCATCTGGGAGCAAACGATTGATGATGAATTCACGCCGGCGCTGATGCAAAAGGGGTATGATGTCCCTCCGGCAGACGCGCAATCCTCGGGGAAGAGCGGACAGGGAGGGAATTCGTCGAAGCCCGACATTGCGGCGATTGGCAAGTCGCTCGACGTGCCGGCCGTGATGGTGATCGACATCTCCAATATAAAGTCGGAACTTTACAGCGGCCCGGCGACGACGAAGTCCTCGGCGTCGGCCGGGACGGAGACGGGGACGGAGGCATCGGGGCTTGGGACGGTAGGCAATGCGATGGTATTCACGAATGTCGTTCCCAAGAACCAAATGCCGGGCCAGGCCGGCCCAATCATTGGGGACATCCAAAAACTATGGGGCAAGCCCAACCCGCCGCAAACCAAACCAGCGGCGGGGGCCAAGCCGCCACCGGCGAAGCCTGCGGCGCCGCAGTATGCGAACAGTTGTTCGATGAGTGCGCGATTGTACAGCGTAGGGGACAGACGAATTCTGTGGTACGGTCAGGTGATGGAGAGTTCGGTGAATCCGACGGAGATGGATCTCTCCGACGACATCAGGCAGGCGGCGGATGCAATTGCCGGGGCAGTTCCGTCGAGGTTGGAAGAGGCGAAGAAGTAGGGGGGCGGGGTCATCAAGGATGTGGAGCGGCTGAAGCGGTTGTACGACCTGTTCGCGGAAACGCTGGATGAACTGTGTCGGATGGGGTCGGCGTCGGCGAGGGATGGCAGGTTGTCGCGCCCTAGTCTACCGGTCGTCGGTTAGAGGAACGGCAGCTCCTGCCGGACCTCGTCGGAGCAACAGAGCCGGTTATTGCCGTCCCACACGAGTAGTATGTTGCGGTCGGTACGCGGGTGAAGCCTCCTACTGCGTTAGATGTTGGATGTGTTGGACGAGCGCAAACATCTCGTCTCATTTGGTGGTGCGTCGGACTTTGTAGAGGCCTTTTTCCTTAAGAATGAGGACCGGGCGCTCCACCTGCTCATGGGGGATAGTAGTCGAGCTTTTCTCAACCATCTCATTTCCCCATTGTGTCCATCCTTGCCGCGCGTGCCTCGCAAACAACTCCAAGTATGGGCCCGGCGAGCAGGCTTCAATGATGGGGTAAAGCTCATCCGGCTTCCGGGAATGCTCTCGCTTGCACTTCGGGAGAAGGTTGACCTGACGACGGCCTGGCGGGAGCGTCCGCATACTCCCGCGAACACCGAACAATACCAACTCGGTCACATTGCGGAAATAGAATCCAACACCCCTTCCGTCTGGTCCGCCGTCTTTACGAATCTTGTACCAAACTAGATTGGTTTTGTAGGTGAAGCCCCAGCGTTTCATTACTTCCAAGCCTTCCGCAATTAAGGCATTCGGCACCCAGAGGTAAAGGTGACAACGGGCCGCCGCCAGGGGGGAAACGGGCAGATCGAGAATCTCCTCCATCTCCATCGTGGAGTAGCGTAGAAGTCGCCTATGCTCCGGGGCCACCTTGCCTGTGCGGTTTTGAAATTGCCACGGGGGATCTGCCAAAATGGTCGCATATTGTCCGTGGACTTTCTGCCTCAAGTCCTCAGCAGCGCTTCGTTCAGGAAGATTAATGACTTTCGTCATAGAGTTCCTTCCTTATTCCGAAGGCCAAGATCGGGCACCCGGCGCCTCCGCCGCCCTGGATACGTGGCAGCAGCTTGGACATATGCGTTGTTGAGGCCCCGTAAGAATCTCCACGACCCAAGGAGTCGAAGATTTCCTGCAGCTCATCACAGCGGGTGACGATTATCCCAATGGAGATGACCCGGAGGTCAAAGAGCAGGCGGAAATTGTTCAGGTCGCGGTCGAAGAATGGGTCCTTGTTATTCCATTCGATTTCGAGGGCAACCCGGTTCTTAAAGCAGTCGACCTCGTGTGTCGGCGACTCGTACGTGTCCGCGTCGACTGTGATCTTGGTATCGAAGGACTTGGCGACCCAGCCTAGTTTTGTTAGCTCGCCATCGATCCACTCTGAAACTTTCGATTTCCTGCCGCCGCCAACCGTGATCCAGCTCTTTTGCAACCGGAAGCGAGAGAGCACGCTCACAATGTCAGTAAACTCCTGGGGGAAATCCTGCTTCAGGATGCTCGTTGCATGGCGCCATTCGTGGATTTCGTAAGATTCGCGGATGTTTTTAGGGAATAGGCTGACGGGCATGGTTCAATTCTCCGTCAGGAGGTCCGTGGGCTTGACCTTGAACGCCGCGGCGATTCTCTCAAGCGTCGAGATCGTGATGTTGCGCTCGCCGCGTTCCACGGCGCCGATGTAGGTCCGATGTAGTCCGCAGTACTCGGCGCAGTCCTCCTGAGACCAGCCCCGCTCAAGGCGCAGGCGGCGGATGTTCCGGGCGAGGGTGGCAGTGGCTCCCTTCTTAGGCATGGAAGCCGTTATGCCCAAATGACGACTGTTTATCTACAGACTAGAAGTAGCAGGCGGGGGTGGCGCGGTAGGGCTTGTTTGGCGGAGGGTGCGGAGGTATAATTGGGGGAATGAAGCTGGCACGGCAGGTAGTGAGGAAATCGCCCATGCAGGGGCATGAGGACGACAATTACGTGCCCGGGACGATGGAGGAGCGGGTGTTGATGGTCTGGCCCATTACCCGCGAAGTGGCGGCCTTGAGCCCGCATCACGATGTGGAACGAAGACTACAAAGAGATGTTGTGCGCGTCTTTCGTCGGACACTCCCGCAATAAGTTTGGTCGAGAACACCTATAGCTGTTGGCGTCCCCGCAGATTTGGCCGCTAGGGGCGGCCCCGCGAAAGCGTTGCGACAGCAAAGCGGAGAAGTCGCGTCTCGCCGGACTCGGGTTCGCGGCTACAATCCCGAAAGCGTTTGGGGCGGACGGCAAAGCGGTGACAAGTCACCGCACTCCAAAATGGGCAGTCGTTCCAAACGGGGCGGGGAATTGTAATGGCGGGGGTGGCGTGCTGGGGAAGTAGGGTTCGGAGAACAGCAACAGGCGAGACGCCCGTTCAACAGGGGGCGGAGGACGGCAAAGCGGTGACAAGTCACCGCACTCCAAAATGGGCGATTGTTCCAAAAAGGGTGCGGGATTGTAATGGCTGGGTAAGGTGGGGTGTGAGAGAAGTTCGGCCAACGGAGAGCGATTATGAGACCGAACGACAAACGGGTGTGGTTTCGAGCGAAGCGATATGGCTGGGGCTGGGGATTGCCGTGCGCGTGGCAGGGCTGGGTGGTGCTACGGACGGGGCGGAAGACGGCAAAGCGGTGACTCCGAATACGACTCGCGAGCAGGCAAGTCACCGCAGTCCAAAATGGGCGGGCAGGCGGAGCGGCCTGCGCTTCATAGAAGCGCAGCTACAGCGGCGCACCGCGAAAGAGTTGCGACAACAAAGCGGAGAAGTCGCGTCTCGAAGACTCGGCTCTCCCATCAAGGGAGAATGGATGCGGCACGGGATGACCCTCACCCTGAGCCGCCTGAGGCGGGCAAGCCCTTTGCTCTGAACTCCGAGCCGGAGGTTCGGAGCGTCTCGAAGACTCGGCTCCCCCGTCAAGGGAGAGGGGATGCGGTGCGAAGGCGCGAACGCAGGTCCTGGCGGCCCGCGTTCGATGGGCGCGGCTACAATCGGACATGCCGTGTGGCGGGGCGGCTCGGCGGGAGCCTCGCCCTCCAAGAAGGGGCTGCGGCAAACGGAGCGGGTACAATGAGCGGTGGTAACCACCTGTAACCCTTTGGCGATAAATCTTCTGGACACGGAATCGTTTTATGATATCATGACGGTTGTGTTCATTGATGGGCGATTCACGGTTCGGAGTTCACGGCCTACGGGGGTGGAGCTGGAAAAAGTATTTTTTCACAAAACGAACCCGAGAAACGAGGCGACCGTCACTTTTGCAAGCTGCTGTGGGTCAAATGGTTGTGGAAATTGAGTGTCGGAATTCTTTACACTTTCTGCTGAAAAACGAACCCGAGGACCGCTAAAACGAACCCGAGAAAACCAGAAACGAACCTGAGATTTGGCAGAACGAACCCGAGAATGGAGCGGCAGACAAGCCCCTCACCCTGACCCTCTCCCCCATGAGGGGCGATGGGATCTGGCGAAGGCGAGGCATGAGTCGTCAAGGAGGCAGGTGGGAAAGGAGGGGTCGACAACCCTGAAAGCGTTCGGGGGGTGGAGATGCAAAACGAACCCAATTCTGTGCAGGCCGGTGTGGAAAGGTTACCAAAACGAACCCAAGAACGAAGCCAATGGCTAGTCGGCTGGCTTCTGTTTTGTGACGTAGGCGATGAACCTGGTCTCGAAGGAGTCGATGCCGGAGTATTTGGAGCTGTAGACGTCCTGCCAGGCGGAATCGAATTTATTGCCGTCGGCGGATTCCCTGATGAATTTCAGGAGAGGGTTCATGCCGCCATGTTGATAATAGAAGAAGGCCACGAGGAGCCGGGATTCGTTGTAGAAGTGGACGACGGTATCGCGTTCGCGGGGGTAATCGACGGCGGAGGTGAGTTCGCTGAGGGGGATGTAGTCGGCGCGGTCGAGGTGGTCGGGGACATTGCCGAGGGTGTAGCCGCGGGCGCGGAGGTAATTGCGGTAGAGGCGGACGCCTTCGAACTCGGCGAAGCCTTCGTTGAGCCAGAGCGGGATATCGCCGGCGATGAATCGGTGGAGGACGAGGTGGGTCATTTCGTGGGGGAGAGTGGGACCCTGGAATTTGAAGTGCGGGCGGGAGGCGAAGAAGAGTTCGCGGCCCGTGCACCAGCCGCCGGTCCATTCCTCCATTTTGCCGGTGCCGACGAATTCGTGCCAGACCTGGGGGTTGAGGAAGACGTAGATGTGGCATTTGCGTTCGTAGGAATCGGTGGTGACGCCGATGTCCTGTTTGATGAGGGCGTAGGACCACTCGGCCCAGGCGGAGAGTTGGGGGACGGAGAAGCCGGTTTCGGTATGGAAGATGAAATGGTCGGACTCGCTGTGTTGCCAATGGACGGAAGGGAGGGCGAGGGCGGCGTCGCCCTGGCGGGAGACGGATTTTTCGCTGAGCTCGTCGAACGGGACGATTTTGATGTGGTACTGGCCCGGCGGGACGTAATCGTCGTCGTTGGTTTGCGCGAGGGCGGGGAGGAGAGGCGTGGCGATGAGGAGGAACCCGGCGGCCGCGGCGAGGAATCGTCTCATGGGCGTGTGTATAGGGCGGGGGGGCGGCGAGGGCGAGAGAATTTTTCGGTCGACAGAACCCTCACCCTGGCCCTTTGCGACCGCAGCACGTCGAGGTCGCGTCTTCACTTCGTTTCGGCTTCCCCTTTCAGAGGGAGAGGGGAAGCAGCTTCTGGTTGGCATAGCCGATTGGCAGCGCGTGAAGATGGATTCCCGCTTGGCGCGGGTGATGGAAGGTGCTAAGAGAGCGTTGCGATGGGAGCACAATGGAAACAAAAAGGGCGCGAGATCAGCGCGCTGAAGCGCGGGCAACTATTTGGGAAGCTCACGAAGGAAATCGTGGTGGCGGTGAAGCAGGGCGGGGCCGACCCGGATTCGAACGCGCGGCTGCACGCGGCGCTGGAGACGGCGCGGAAGCATTCGGTGCCGCGGGACACGATCGAGCGGGCGTTGAAGAAGGGCGCGGGGCAGACGGGCGAGTCGGTGAGCTATGAGCTGGTGACGTATGAGGGATTCGCGCCGGGGAAGGTGCCGGTGATAGTGGAATGTTTGACGGACAATCGGAATCGGACGGCGCCGGAGATACGGGAGCTGTTCAAGGGGGGGCACATGGGGACGCCGGGGAGCGTGGCGTGGATGTTCGAGCACGTGGGGTTGGTGGAGGCGCATCACGCGACGGCGGGGCAGGATTTGGAGGCGGTGGCGATCGAGGCGGGCGCGCAGAATGTCGAGGCGCTGGTGAGCGAGGATGTGCCGGAGGGGCGGGCGGGGGCGCGGTTTTATTGCGATCGGGCGGATGTGAACGGAGTGAGCCAGGCGTTGAAGAAGGCGGGGTGGACGGTGACGACGGCGGAGATGAGCTACGTGGCGAAGAACGCGGTGGACGTGCCGGCGGGGCAGCGGGCGGAGGTGGAAGCATTTTTGACGGCGATCGATGAGCACGACGACGTGCATCGGTTGTACACGGCGATGAAGTGAGGAGACGGGACTGTGAAGATTGGCGACCGTTTACGACGCTGTTTCCAAACCGCGCAGGTACTGGAAGGAGTAGATGCCCGAGGCGTGGCCGTCGGCCCATTGCGGCTGGATGGCGTAGCCGCCGACGTATTGCCAGCCGCGCAACTGGAAGCTGGACGGCGTGAGGGTCTGCGGAGGCGGCTTGTACTCGACCATCACGTTGGTTTCGCCCTTGCACATCGCGCACGGGCAGGCGCGGCGGAGAGCCTCGAGCTCAAAATAGCTCTCGTGTCCATCGTCCCAGGCGATGGCGAGAATATCGTTCACGACTTCGACGGTTTTCGGCTTCACGATTTGCGGGTGGGTTTGTTCGCGTTCACGCCGATCTTGGGGCACAGGTTTTTGATCGAACAATTCGGGCAGTTCGGATTTCTGGCCAGGCACACGCGACGCCCGTGGAACTGTAGCAGATGGCAGAACTTCGTCCAGTCCTTGCGCGGGACGATGGCGGCGAGGTCGGCTTCGATCTTATCGGGGTCGTCCTTGGCGGTCAGGCCGAGGCGTTGCGAGAGGCGCCACGTATGCGTATCGACGACGATGGCCGGCTGGCCGAATGCGTTGGCGAGGATGGCGTTGGCGGTTTTGCGGCCGACGCCGGGCAGTTTGAGGAGATCATCGATATTGCCGGGGACGTTGCCATCGAAATCCTTCACGAGCATTGCCGCGGCTCTTTGAATCGAGCGCGTTTTCTGCCGGAAGAAATTGATGCGGCTGACCTGTTGTTGGAGCGCGCTTTCGGACGCTGATGCGTAATCAGCGGCGGAGTGATATTTCGCGAATAGCTGCGGCGTCACGGCGTTGACCAGATCATCGCGCGCCTGGGCGGCGAGGATCAGCGCGACGAGCAACTCGAGTGGTGTCGTGAAATCCAGTGCGAGTTTCGCGTCCGGGTGCGTCCGTTTGAGGACCGCGACGATCTTGCGGACGCGGGCCTGTTTGGCGGCTGACGACTCCCTGGCCATGACAGCGTTACGGTGACGGGGGTGGCGAATTGACGAGCTGCTGGAATTGCGGGTTGTTGCGCAGCGGCATGAACGCCTGGTCACTCGCGGCTTTGTTACGAAGATCGGGCATGAGTTGGATGGCCCGCCGAAGCATGGCCAGCGACTCATTGATGTTGTGCTGTACGGACCGCACCATGGCAATGGAGTAGAAGGATCGTGCGTCCTGCGGGAATTTTTGGGCCATGAACTGCAGCGCGGCCACGGCGGCATCCGGCTGCCCCATGTTCATGTAAGCCTGAGCGGTCTGCAACATCTCGTCTGGAGTGATCCCGTTCTGCGTCAGATAGCTTTGCAACAGCGGCCCGAGGTGGTTCGCTTCGTTGGCGCGCAGGTACGCCTGGCCAAGTTGCACCATTGTATTGAAATCGCGCGGGTTGTTGGAATAGGCGGCCTCCAATTGCGGCACCTGTTGTTGCGACTGTCGCAGGCTGCGGATTTGGTCGACCGCCGCAGTGATTTTTGAGTTGAGCGGATCGAGCTTTTGCAGCGCCTCCAAGGTGGCCAACGCATCGTCAGGACGACCGAGCTCCATATACAATTGCGCGAGGCGGAAATTACCTTCGGGACTCTCGGGGCAGAGATCGAGCGATTGTTTGAAGGCGTAGATGGCCTCGTTGGCCATGTGGCGATAGGCGTAGATCCCGCCGATTGCGGACCGCAGTTTGGAAAACGTCTTTTGCGCGTCGGGATCCCCCTTGAATTGTGGACGGGCTTTGAAATCCTTCACCACTTGGTCCCAATAGGCTGTGTCGCGTTTCACAATGTCCGCCCAGAGCTGCGGATTCTTGTCGGGCCCGGGTATCTCATCACGATTGATTTTCATAATGATGCCGAAGGGCGTGAGGTATGGATACATCCAGGGAATGACGTAGCTTTCCTCGACATAAAAAGCGTGTTTGTCTTTGGCGTGATCGAAGATCCATTTGGTGAGGATCCCATTGATGTTCATCACTCCCTGCACGCCCCGGACCTGGACGGCGCCGTTCTCGATGGTGACATTTTCGTCGGCGCTGAGGTGTTCGCCACGGGCTTCGCGGGCCTGCACGTCGTTGATGTATTCCTGAAAAGCGCGCTGCGTATCCATCTCACTGGGAATCCAGATCGGTTCCTTGGGGTACATCGAGTCGCGATGGAGATGATGCCAGCCCCAACGGAAGAGAGCTCGCTGCCATGGTAAGCGACGTTCGAGGGTCTGCGGGTTGTTCGGATCCGGCCGGGAGTAATCGTAATGGTCGCGGATGTACGACATGTACGTGCTGTCCGCCAGGGCATTCTGGGTGATGATATATACGTCACGGCGGTCGAAGTTCGGTCCACCCTGCGGATCGAAATGCGGGTCGCGGTAACGATCCTTGGGGCTGACCCGGCTCTCGCAAAAGATCATGTAGGTCGGCACAAACCGTCCGGGGTCTGTGCCTCCGTAGAGCACCGCGTCCCGGTCCATGTCCGGGTATCCGCCACCGGGCACAAACATTCGGTACCCAAACTGGTAGCCGAAATCGTGGTCGTAGAGATCACAAATCTCCACATTGCGATAGAACGGGATAATCGGCAAGGCGAGCAGAACCACGCACAATCCCCGCATGGCGTTGCGAGGGAATTTTCTCCATCGAAACAGTATCCAGGCCAAACCGAGCGCCAGTCCGTAGCCGATCAGCATGGAAAAGAATCCGTGGGCTGGCGCGAAGAACTTCTTATTGATCTCCTGATTCTGTTTATCCAGACCAGGATTAATAATCGTCAGCAAACCGAAACAAGTGGTGAGGAACGCCACCCAGACGAAGATAAGCCAACCCCGCGCGCGCTGGTCGAAATCCTTCCAGCGCATCACAAGGAGAACAAGTGTTCCGAGTGCGAACGCGGCGATGGGCACCCCCAGCAGAAAATCGGTATCAGGCGTCAGAAAGTGTTTTGGGCCGCCCACTGGCGGACTGAACTGCTGGAGCAGTGCCTGCGTGAACAAGCCTGTCTGAATCCAAAAATCTTTGCTCCACGGCCAGGAGAGATTGAGTTTTTCGTATTGGCCGCGCGTGATGTGATGGAGGAATCCTTGTTTGGTGTAGCAATACCCCCAGTTCATCGGCGGGTTGGTCGCCGAAGAGACCGGCATATAAAAATAGAAGCCCCACCCAATGAGAAGAACGCCCAAACAAATCAGCGCATTCTTCCGACTCAACCACCTCTCGATTCCCAACCACACCAACAAAAGAATCCCGGCCCCTGTCAGCGGGAAGATCAACGCCTGCACGGGGACGGGCGGACCGTAGATAAGGAGCAGGCTAACTTGTTGCGCCATCACGTCGCCGGTGCTGGAAGTCTGCAACCAGGCAAACACGTACGCGCCCGCCGCCCAACCGAACAGTGCCGCCACGAGCAGTTCCCAAAACGTTGACAGCGCCGACATTACGACAGGCATCTGCACGGGCCGTCGATCCCAGACCGAGAGGACCCCAACAGCCAAAGCTCCCACCATGAACGGGACGACCATCACGAAAATGGTCTGATGGTTCGCGATGCCCAGAGCGTAGAGCAATATCGTCGTGTAGAGAAACGCCGGCCGTTGCGGGCGCATCATCCAGGCAAAGAATGTGCACGCCGTGAGGATGAACATGAACACGTTCAACACGCGCATCTCGGGTACGCAGGCCCACAGCCACACGCCGCGATTAAACCCGAACAGCAGAGCGACCGCGGGTCCGATTGTCAGCGAGATCCAATGCTTCATCGAATCGTCGATTTCCCGCGCCCAGGTGATGGAACGAAGCAGCATCCGGATGGAACGGGTCATCAGCAGCGTCAGCACTCCGACCACCAACGCACCCGTCAGCACCGACATCAGGCAAATACGATAAGCAGGATTACCAAACGGGACAAAGTGGCGCCAGACCCATCCGAGAAACGCCCACAACGGATAACCCGGCGGGTGTGGCACACCGAAGTTGAACGCGCCTGTCACCAGCTCACCCGAGTCCTCCAAGGTCACTTCCGGTGACATGAAGTGCAGAAATGCCAGTCCTGCAATGAGAAAGGTGATGGCAGCCGCGATCCAATCTTCCGGCCTGAAAAAATGCTGAAGGCTTGGTGGCGGTTCCGTCACGGCGACGGGTGGCGGCGTCACGGCGACCGCGACCGCAGACGGGGTGGTTGCGGAGGTGTTGGGATTCGTTGGCTTACGGTTTTTCTTGGCCATAACAATTGCTCGTCGATGTCACAGTGAAGCGTTAGCGTCGGATTTGAATATTCGTCAGTATAGACGGAGACCGAAGTACGGCAACAGTGTTCTCTCCGATCGGGCATGCTGCTGCGAGTTGAACCTTCCACGAGACAGACGGGCCTCCCGTCTCTTGCGTCG
Organism: Verrucomicrobiia bacterium; assembly: GCA_035501175.1. Taxonomy (GTDB): domain Bacteria; phylum Verrucomicrobiota; class Verrucomicrobiia; order Palsa-1439; family Palsa-1439; genus Palsa-1439. The sequence continues at coordinate 97,120 of DATJWQ010000038.1, forward strand.
ACTGGTTGCCCGGCGCTGGAACGAGCGGGCGCGGCAGCCAGTTCCAGCCGATGACCAGAGCCAGCGATATGACACCGGCAATGGCGACCGGCGCTCCGAGATCGTGCCAGAACTCTCGCAGGATCGACCGGCGTCGGATTGGAGATCGATCCATTTCGCGCAGAATACTCCGCCGGGTTGCCATCGGAAGAGCTGATGGACGGAGCGCATGGAGACGCTCTTCCAGCAAATCGAATTGTGTTTTCAAGGTGTACCTGCTTTCGCGAGTTGTTGTCGCAACGCGGCAAGCGCGAGGCGATAACGTGACGCGGTCGTGTTCGGCGATTCGTCCATGACCGTGGCAATCTGTTGAAATGTCAGCTCGCCCCAAACTTTCAAGGTGAGCACCTCCTGCTGTTCAACGGGCAGACAACGGATGGCCGCTTCCAACCGGGCGTGCTCCTCCGTCTGCTCCAGGGGCGACACAAACATCGATGGCTGACTATACCAGGATTCTCCCGCGGTGACTTCGCGACGGTGTTGCCGGGCGGCCTGCCGTTGACGATCGAGTACCGTATACCGCACCGCGGCGTAGCAAAGCGCGGAAAGATCGGGCTCGGTGACGCCGTTGTTCGCGTGCTTCCGCCAAATGCGCAGAAACGCCTCTTGCACAACATCGGCGGCATCGGCATCGTTGCGGCACAACTGGCGGGCGTACAAGAACAAACCGTCGCCGCATCGCTGAAGCATCCGATGCCACATTGAATTTCCTGGTGCATTATCCGTCACGCTCTTGGCGCTTTGCCATATGCTAATCGTCGCTGAGGGCGTCATTTGTCACCGCGGGCGCGTTTCATCTGAAGACGTTTCTGGTGGTAACGCGACCCAGTCATGAAAACCATTAACTTTCGGCCTGCTCCAGGCGTCGCATCGCCTGCAGGTTCTTCACGTACGCCTCCAGGCGCGCTTCTTCGTCCGTTATCTTGCGTACCCGCAACATCGAGCGTACCCGCAACATCAGTTCCAACGCATGAATCGGTTTCGCGAGAAAATCGTCCGCGCCGGCGATGATGCTTTCCTCCAGCGCTCGTTTGGCGTCGACCGCAGAAACCACGATCACGCGAATGTCTTTCGTGCGCGGGTTCGCGCGCAATTGCCGGCACACCTCGATGCCCGAGAGTTCCGGCATCATAATGTCCAACAAGACCAGGTGGGGTGACTTCGTTGCTGCCAGCTCCAACGCTTCCGCGCCGTCCGCCGCCACCAGCACCTCGTGGCCCAGCTCGCCCAATAACGTCGCCTCATAATCGCGGATCGCAGGTTCGTCATCGACGATCAGAATTGTCGCTCGTATCGGTGCCTCGTTCATGTGATTTCTGGATTTCAACTCAATGGCGGAAATGCCGGATACCCGTGAAGACCATGGCTACATTCCGCTCGTCCGCCGCCGCGATGACTTCGGCGTCGCGCACGCTTCCGCCTGGCTGAATCACAGCGGTCGCTCCGGCTTCCGCCGCGGCGATCACGCCATCGGCAAACGGGAAAAAGGCGTCACTGGCGACCACACTGCCACGAAGATCGAGCCCGCCTTCCCCGGCCTTCCAGACAGCTATTTTCGACGAATCCACACGGCTCATTTGACCCGCGCCGATGCCGAGTGTTCGACCATTGGCAGCGTTGGCACGCGCAAAGACGATTGCGTTGGACTTCACATGTTTGACGATCCTCCAGGCGAACAGGAGCGCGTGCCGTTCGTCCTGGGTCGGATCCCGCCTGGTGACCACCTTCATATCAGTTGCCGACACGAGCCGCGTATCACGTTGTTGTGCGAGAAGCCCGCCGGTGACGGATCGTAAGGTCAAGCCCGCCATGGTTGCCGTTGCCAAACGCTCGATGAGCCTCAAGTTCTTCTTCTTTTGCAGAATGGCCAGTGCTCCGGCTTCAAAGCCCGGAGCGACGATCACCTCGCTGAAAATCTCGGCGATCGCTTTCGCGATTCCCGCATCCAACGGGCGGTTAACGGCGATGATTCCGCCGAAGGGCGCCTGTTTGTCGGTTTCATACGCCAGATGCCACGCGTCGAGCAGCGTCGCCGCGCTCCCCACTCCACAGGGATTCGTGTGCTTGACGATTACCACGGTCGGCTCGTCAAATTCGGCGACCAATTCGGCGGCCGCCGTGAGATCAAGGATATTGTTGTAAGAGAGTTCCTTGCCATGAAGCTGATGGAAGTGCTCGAAGAATCCGCCGTACAATGCGGCCTGCTGGTGCGGGTTCTCGCCGTATCGCAGGTCTTGCGCTTTCCGCAATGTAAGGTTCAGCGTTTCCGGTAGCAGCGCCGCATCTTCCCCCCTGGCCTTCATCCGTGCGGCGTGGAGATATTGCGCGATGGCTGCGTCGTAGCGCGACGTTGTCTCAAAAACCTTCGCCGCCAGTTTCCACCGGAACATCTCACATGTGTTGCCGTTGTGTTCCTGGATGTCCCGAAGCACGGCGGCGTAATCCGCCGGATCAACAACCACGGTGACGCTCGCGTGATTCTTGGCGGCGCTGCGCAACATGCTCGGGCCGCCAATATCGATGTTTTCGATTGCGTCCTGCAGAGACACATCGGCTCGGGCAATGGTCTTTTCAAATGGATACAGGTTTACCACGACCAGATCGATCGGCTTGATCCCGTGTTTGGCTGCCTGCGCTTCGTGGTCTGCATTGCCGCGGAGATACAGCAGGCCGCCATGCACCTTCGGGTGCAGGGTCTTGACACGTCCATCCAACATTTCGGGGAAGCCGGTGAACTCGCTGATTTCGATGACGGGAATAGCCGCATCCTTCAAGGAACGCGCCGTGCCACCCGTGGAGACGATCTCCACACCAAGTGCATGTAATTCCCTCGCGAAATCGACCAGCCCCGCCTTGTCCGAAACGCTTATCAGGGCCCGTTGAATCTTGGCCATAACCTACCAAGGGTAACGGATGAACGCCTTGGCTTCAATCGAATTTCAACGCGGGCGATTCGGCGCGAGTAAGTTCCCAACCCGAGTCGGTTTTGCGAAAATAGAGCCGAAAACGGTCTTCTCGAGCTTCGCTCTCGGACGCGCTTCCCCGGGCCCTGGCGATGATCTTGGCAATGAAAATTGCCTGAGCCTTCTGGCGGTCGGGGTCCACGGTTACTTTCAGGTCGCTGATGTGAATGAAGATCGGACTATATTGCGCGTGATAGGATTGCACCGCTCCGAGCAACGTCGATTTATCCAGGCCCCAATCGTCTCCATAATCGCTGGCCACCGCGTTGGACAATTTCATCAGGTCGCCCTTCTCTGCGGCGCTGGACATGATGGAGATCTGGCGTTGAATCCGCATTTCATCGGTGACGAACAACCATTCCCAAGCCTGCCAGAGCGCGAAGACAATGATCGCGACAACGGTGATTCGGAAGAGCCATTTCATCGCTTCCACCTCCAGTGACCGATCATGAAGGCTTGCACCAGACGCGTGGCGACGAGACCTTGAACATAATCTTCGCGGTCGAGGTCGCGATTATCGCCGCAGACGAACACGTTTCCGTCGGGGACGGGAGTCGATTCCATCTGCCAGCCGGAATTGGGTTTGGTGTAGGGTTCGGGGACAGGTGTGTTGTTGATCAGGAAGACGCCGCGTTGAATCGAGACGGTTTCGCCCGGCAGGGCGATCACGCGTTTCACGAAATAAAGCGGCGGATCATCGGCGGTACGAAAGACGACAATATCGCCCCGGTGAGGTTGGTAGTGTCGCACACGACGCATCAGGCAGAAGTCCCACGACTGTAGCGTGGGCGACATGCTGTCGCCGATGACCACATACGGCGTGACCACGAACTTTACGATGAGAATCAAGCACGCGCCGACCAGCAGTAGCCACAGCAGCGATTTCGCGCGTTTCTTCACACGTTGGTTACAGCTTACTACGGGAGCGACAAAATGGGAAACGACAAGTGTCTGCCATGGCGGGCTATTCGATAACGACCACCGGCGTGCCTTTTCGAATCTCGCCGATAACGAACGACTTCACGCCGTCACGCGCGGCGACTTTCTGGACTGCGGACGTTGATTTGGCGTCGACGATGAGCACCATGCCGATTCCCATGTTGAACACACGATGCATTTCCTCGTCCGCCACGCCACCGCCCCCTTGCAGCAGCGTGAAGATTGGCGGAACGTCCCAGGAACCGTCCCAGATCACAGCGCGGCAGTTCTTCGGTAGGACGCGCGGGATGTTGTCATAAAATCCACCACCCGTGATGTGGGCCGCGCCATGAAGCGCGCCGTGGGAACGGTTGGAATGCAAGAGCGCGCGTATCACCGGCGAGTAGTTGCGATGGACTTTGAGCAACTCTTCCCCGAAGGTACACCCAAGCGCGCCGTGGTAATCGTCGAGACGAACGCGCATCTGGGCGAACAGAATCTGCCGGGCCAATGAATAACCGTTGGTGTGCAAGCCGGTGCTCGCCAGACCGATGATCGCGTCGCCGGGCCGGATGCGCGAGCCATCGATGATCTTGTTGCGTTCGACCACGCCGACAATGGTGCTGACAAGATCGTAGTCACCCGGGGCGTACATGCCCGGCATCTGTGCCGTTTCGCCGCCGATCAGGGCGCAGCCGGCCGCCGCGCACGCCCTGGCCAGTCCGTCGATGAGCTGGCCAAACACGCGGGGTGCTAGTTTCCCCATGCCAATGTAATCGAGAAAAAACAGCGGCTCGGCCCCGAGCACGCCGATGTCGTTGACGCAATGGTTCACGAGGTCCTGGCCGACGGTGTCGTGTTTGTTGAGCGCGACGGCGATTTTGAGTTTCGTCCCGACGCCGTCCATGCTGCTGACGAGGACCGGTCGCTTGTACTTCTTCGTATCGAGCGCGAACAGCCCACCGAACCCGCCAATCGAACCCAGTACTTCCGGTCGCTGCGTCTTACGAACCTTCGCCTTCAGACCTGCCTTCAGCGTGTCGGCGAGATGGATGTTCACACCCGCGCCGGTGTAGGCGCTTTCGGGTATCACTCGATCGTTCATGATGACGGCTCACCCAGTCTTGTCTGATCCCCGAACGACTCGGCTCTTCACAACAACCTTCTCTGTGTATCGTCGTGAACGAGATCGGAGACGGGGCGACGGTAGCGGGTCCGGCGTTGTTCCATGGCGAATTTGTCCATCTCGGATTCGACGGGTGAGGGATACTTGCCGGTGTAACAGGCGGTGCAGAATTCGTTTGGACGCAGGCCGGTGGCGGCGATCATGCCATCGAGGGTAAGGTAGCCGAGAGAATCCGCGCCGAGAAAATCGCAGATTTGCTCGAGGGAATTGTTCGCGGCCATCAGCTCCTTGCGCGTGGGGAAATCGATGCCGTAGGCGCACGGCCACTTGTGCGGCGGGCAACTGACGCGCATGTGAACCTCCTTCGCTCCCGCCTCGCGCAACGTCGACATGCGCGCCCGGGCGGTCGTGCCCCGCACAATCGAATCGTCCACAACCACAACACGTTTGCCGGCGACCATCTCCTCAATGAGATTGAGTTTCACCCGCACGCCAAAATCGCGGATGAGCTGGCTCGGCTGCAGAAACGTTCGCCCCACGTAATGATTGCGGACGAAGGCGTTTCCGAATGCGATGCCGCTTTCTTCGGCGAACCCCATCGCTGCCCAATTACCGCTGTCGGGGACCGGTATCACGAGGTCGGCTTTGACCGGGTGTTCGCGGGCGAGTTGGCGACCAAGGTTGATGCGCACCTGCGCCACGTTCTTGTTGTAAATGTCGCTGTCAGGCCGTGCGAAATAGACAAACTCAAAAATACAGAAGGCGTGGGGCTGTTGCGTGTCCGCCCAGGGATTTACGGAACGCAGACCATCCTTGTTAATGACGATAATCTCGCCGGGCATGATGTCGCGAACATACTCCGCGTGGATCAGATCCAGCGCGCACGTTTCACTCGCCAACACCCACGCGACGCCTTCGTCGCTGCCGTTTTCCTTCGGGATGGCCAGTCGCCCCAGCACCAGCGGGCGAAAACCAAATGGATCGCGGACACCGACGAGTTCGTCTTCGCCCATGATAACCAGCGAGTAGGCGCCCTGAATCCGGCGCATGACTGATTCGAGTGAATGCATGCGGTCTTCATTGCTGGGGCGGGCGAGCAAATGCAGAATGATCTCGCTGTCGACCGTCGTCTGGAAAATCGATCCCTGCTCCTCCAGCTCGGCACGGAGACGGGCGGCATTGGTCAGATTGCCGTTGTGGCCGATGGCAATCTGGCCACAGGCGCAATCGACGACGAGGGGTTGGGCGTTCTTGATATTCGAACTGCCCGTGGTCGAGTACCGGACATGGCCGATGGTGAGATGGCCAGGGAGCGACCGCAGGATGTTCTTGTCGAGTACCTGGCCAACCAGACCCATTCCCTTGTACGTGCGCAGCTCGATGCCATCCGAGGCCGTGATGCCGGCGCTCTCCTGCCCGCGATGCTGCAGCGCGTACAGCCCGTAATACGTCAACTCCGCCGCATTCGGGTGCCCGTAAATCCCAAACAGACCACAGTAATGCCGTGGTCGCACGTTTTCTTCCGGGTTCATTCCTCGGTCAACGCTTCGATGTCCTCCGAAGTCGAAGAACCGCCTCCGACGAGTTTCTTTAGCGCAGCGCGGATCAAATAGCAAGGCGCAACGCCCGCGGAGGCGGATTATCTTGGTTGACGGAATTACGCCTCTGGTGCGCGGCGACTCAGCTACGCCGAGGCGGTCGCCGAAGCACCGGCCGCCTGGTTGGCACCAAGCAACTCATTGAGAGTCTTCAGCAGATCGGCGTTGCTAAACGGCTTGGGAATGAATCGTTCGACCCCGTCACGAAACTCAGCCGGCAGCTCCGCCGCCGTCACGCCAGACACGGCAAGCACTTTCGCCTTCGGACTGAGCTTGCGCAGAAACTGAAGCGTCTCCGCCCCGTTGAATCGCGGCATGTTGAAATCGAGCAGAACGGCGCCGACATTTCCCCTCGCGTAGCGCACCATGTCGAGGCCCTTGGCGCCCGTGCTGGAAGCGAGCACATTGTACCCCTCGCTGCTGAGCACACTGCGCATCGTATCCAGAAAGCTCGGATCGTCGTCGATGATCAGAATCGTGGTCTTCGACTCCATCGGGTCGTCGATGGAGTGTCCTGTGTCCTTCGGATTCAGACGGAACTCCGTCGAACTGTTCTTTCCAAACAACGCAACCGCAGCGCTCAGAATACCCATGTGCTTGCCCTCTTTTGCCTTTTCGAATTCCCGATGCCCAATGCACCGTCGCTCCCAAATAATGCAGGGTTCGTGCCAGAGGCTGTCGCCAAAAACAGATGACCGCGCTGGCCATCGGCTGGTAACCTGGCCGGCACGCGGTTTGTGTAACATCTTTTCGGTCAATCACTTCTCTCCGCACCCGGCAAGACGCACGGCTGATAAAAAGGCGAGGCGGCCCACGCCGCTATTGGCTGACGAGGATGGCAGTCCCTTCGGGCGCTGGAACGCCGCCCGTCCGTTCAACCGTCACCTCAAACTTGTCGATGCACGCCATGTCCTTGGCGAGTTTAACCGGAAATACCGCGTGACCCAATTCATCCGTCCAGCCCACCCCCGCCGCGACCGGCGGCTCGCTCCCGCAAATCGCCCAAAGCTCCAGGCACTTGCCCTGACTCTGCTCCGCGGGCGGACAATTCGAAACCACCATGCATCCCGCCTTCCGCCCGTTGCACCAGTACACTCTCGCCAGCGCCTTGCTTTCACCCTTCGGATCCGTCAACCCCACCACGCGGGTCGTCGGATCCATGAACATGTCGAGCGACGAGGTCTCTTCATCCATCTTCTTCTGGAGCGCGGCGGTTTGCACATTCTGCTGCTCGATCTGCTCCCGCATCCGATCCGCCGCCTTCAGCAAACCGTCTTTCTCCTCCGCCAACTGTTTGTTGGCCGCCCGCAACGCGTCCAGGTCGTGCTGCTGCTCGATGTTCTTCGTCCGCAGCTGTTCGAGCTTGTCGTTGAAACTCTTGCCCTGACTCTCCAGTCGGCTGTTGAGATCGGCAAGCCCGCCCTGCTGCTCTTTGTTCTGTCCCAGGAGACCGTTGTACGAATCCGTCATCGCCTGGAGCTTGCCCGTCACGGTTTGAATCTGATTGTTCTCGCTGATCACCACCAGCGCCAGCGCCGCCGCCGCGGCCCACGGAACCAGTCGAACCACCAGCGCGCCCAGACTCAAGCCGGGCTGCGCGGGCCGTCGCGCCGGTGCTGCCGGCGACGCCGCCACCGCCGCTGCCGCCGCGGAAGCCGCCTGCGGTCGTTTCCCGTCATCAATCGCCGCCGCGATTCGATCGTAAACGTTCGTCGACGGCTTCGCCGCCGGCGCCGTAAACGCAATTTGGTCGGCCACCGCCTGATACTCGGACATCTCCGCAAGACATCGTTCGCGGTTCTCCGCGATGTACTTCTCGAAATTGTGAAGCTCGTCGCCGTCGAGCGCGCCGATCACGTACAGCGGAAGCATGTCGCGGAAGGTCTCGTGATTCATCAGCCGCGCCCCCCTTTCCCGTCGCTTCCCAGTTGCTCGCGCAGCCGCATCATCCCGTTCCGCATCCGCGTCTTCACCGTGCCCAGCGGCTGGCTCAGCTGTTGCGCAATCTCAAATTGGGTCAGCCCGCCAAAATACGCCATCTCAATCGGCGTCCGCTGTTCCGCCGGCAACGTCTTCAACGCGTCACGAACCGTTTGCTGCGTCTCCGATGCCGCCGCCGCGTCCGACGGCGTTGTCGACTCCGCGCCGGGCGGCGCTTCGTTCGCCATCGATTCCACAACACGGGTCCGCGTCTTGCGCGACCGCAGCCGGTCAATCGCCCGGCTCCGCGTCAACATGATCAACCACCCGATCGGTTTGCCGCGCCCTTCATCGAATGACCCCGCCGTCTTCCAAACCTGCACGAATGCCTCTTGCAGCACGTCCTCCGCCTCGGCGCGATCGGAGAGCACCTTCAACGCAAGCGCAAACAGCACCGCGCTGTGCCGGGTGTACAGTTGTTGGAGAGCGTCCTTGTCGCGAGCGGCCACGGCTCGCAACAGCGCGCGGTCGTCGGCCCCCTCTGTCGATAACGTGCTCACGCGTTCCTGGCCATCGGCCATGCGCGGACTGTAGCAATGACGCCAAACGCTGGCCAGTGAAAAAATGTCCCGCCCCCCGACAAACGCGCATGACTCAACGAGCTGCATACAGCCCGCTCCGGGAACGCTTGAATCGACCGCGGCGAATAATCACCGGTACCGTCCACACCATCGGGGCCAGAAATGCCACGGGCACCTTGCACCCCGGCCGTTTCCGGAGCAGAACTCTGCCGAACCGCATTCGCGGATCCGTCGATATTCCCGGTGCGATCATTCTGACACATACTACGGATACCAGGACGGTTCTGGATTGCTGGGAGAAGGCGGGGAGAAAGGTGCATCGGGTCAGGCATCCATCAGTCGTCCAATGGCGTTCCACCAAACATCGCGCAGCCCGGCCACATCCCACGTCAGTTCGCCACGACGCGTCCTGATCTTCAATTCGCCACCACCCGTCGCGCCGAGCACGGTCACGGCAAGTCCCCCGCGCGCAATTCGCTCCACATTCGCTGCCGAACAACTCACAATCACCCGCGATTGCGTTTCGCCAAATAGCGCCGCATCCAATCTTGTCCCGAGCGCGCCCAGGTCAATCGTCGCGCCCATCATCGCCTCTCCGTTCGTCATGCAGCACTCGGCCAGCGCCACCGCCAACCCGCCTTCGCTGCAGTCATGCGCGCTCTTGACCCAACCTTTGCGAATGATCTCCAATACAAAATCCGACAACCGCTTCGCATACGCCAAATCCATCCGCGGCGCCCGCCCGGTCTTCAGCCCGTGAATCCGCTTCAAATACTCGCTGCCGCCGAGTTCGTCCCCAATCTCGCCGATCAGCAATACCGCGTCCCCCGTGCCCTTGAACCATTGCGTCGTGATGTGTCGCGGATCATCGATCAATCCCAGCATCCCAATCGTCGGCGTCGGGTCGATCGCTCCCGCGGGCGATTCATTGTAAAAACTCACGTTCCCGCCCGTCACCGGCGTCCCGAACGCCTGGCACGCTTCGCAGATTCCTTCCACGCACTTCCGAAATTGCCAGAACACTTCCGGCTTCATCGGATTGCCAAAATTCAGGTTGTCCGTCACCGCCAACGGCCGCGCCCCGCTGCACACCAGGTTCCGCACCGCTTCCGCCACCGCAATCTTCCCGCCTTCAAACGGATCGAGATAACAATACGTCGCGTTGCAATCCGTGGTGAACGCAAGGTACTTGTCCCCCGTCGCCCCCGGCACGCCGAGGTCCGGCCGGCTCAAATTGATCCGCACCACCGCCGCGTCGCTCCCGGGCGCCACCACCGTCCCGTGCTGCACCATGTGATCGTATTGACGGTACACCCAGTTCTTCGACGCAAGGCTCGGCGACCCCAGCAGCTCCCGCAGCGCCCCGTGATAATCGTCCGGCTCTTTGACGCTTCCGATGTCAAACTTCTGGTTCCGAATCTCCCATTCGGGCTGTTTGACCTCGCGATAATACAGCGGCGCATCTTCCGCCAACTGCTTGGCCGGTATCTCCGCCGCCACCTCTTTGCCCACCTTCACCCGCATCACGCCATCACCCGTCACACGCCCAATGGTCACGCCGTGCAGGTCCCACTTGTTGAATATCGCCTCGACCTCTTTCTCCCGGCCCTTCTGCGCGATCAACAACATCCGCTCCTGCGATTCGCTCAACATGATCTCGTACGGCGTCATCCCCGTTTCGCGCTTGGGCACGAGATTCAGATCGATCTCGTTCCCCGTCCCGCCCCGGCTCGCGGTCTCGCACGTCGAACACGTCAGCCCCGCCGCGCCCATGTCCTGGATGCCGACCACCAGCCCTTCCGTCCGCATCACTTCCAGGCACGCTTCCAACAACAGCTTCTCCATGAACGGGTCGCCCACCTGTACCGCCGGCCGATCCGCTTGCGATTCTTCCGTGAGTTCCCGCGACGCGAATGCCGCGCCCGCCAAACCGTCCCGACCCGTCGCGCTCCCGACGTAAATTACCGGATTCCCCACGCCCGCCGCTTTGCCGCGCTTGATCTGGTCGTGACGCAAAATCCCCAGCGACAGCGCGTTGACCAGCGGGTTGCCGTTGTAGCATTCGTCGAAGTACACTTCGCCGCCCACCGTCGGGATCCCGATGCAATTCCCGTAATGGGCAATCCCCGCCACCACCCCGGCAAACAAACTCCTGTTCTGCTCCACTTGTAGCCGCGAAACTCTTTCGCGGTCCACTCCTCCAGGCGACGTGGATAAGGACTTTCCCCTCGCCCCCTTCAGGGGGGAGCCGAGTTCTCGAGACGCGACCTCGTCGTGCCCGGGTTGCAAAGGGTCAGGGTAAGGCGTGGCACTTTCGGTCCCCTCGCCCCCTTGGGGGAGAGGGTCAGGGTGAGGGGATGTTAGATTGACATCGATCGGCCCGAACCGTAGCGAATTCATATTCAGAATCGGCCGCGCGCCCATCGTGAAGATGTCGCGGATGATCCCGCCCACGCCCGTCGCCGCGCCCTGGAACGGCTCGACCGCGCTCGGGTGATTGTGCGACTCGATCTTGAACGCAATCGCCCAGCCGTCGCCGATGTCCACGATCCCCGCGTTCTCTTCGCCCGCTTTCACCAGAATGAACGGCGCTTCCCGCGGGAATTTCTTCAGCTCGGGCCGCGAGTTCTTGTAGCTGCAGTGCTCGCTCCACATCACCGAAAAAATCCCCAGCTCGGTTATGTTCGGCTCGCGCCCCAGGATCCCCTTGATCCGCTCGTACTCCCAGGTGGAAATCCCGTGCCGCGCAATGATCTCCGATGTGATCGCCATCTCGTTTTTCATCTCGCAAATGCACTCATATCATGAAGAACGGTGCGAAACGAAGCCATTTCCGGTAAAACGAAGCCAAGTGTCATTTTGGCACACTTGGCCACACAATACACTGCCGCTCAATTGCTTCCATAAGCTCACCCACTCTGGAAAACTGGCTTCGTTTCGCAGATCTATACCCCCCCTCCCGGCTACCGTGACACATCCATGGTGATCGGCGGTGGCACCACCTCTCCGTTGCGCCTCCGCTGCAATCGCTCCAACTGGTTCATTGCCCGATACAACTGCCGTTCCATCGTCCCCTCGTATCGCAAGATTTTGTCCAGCGCCTCCGGCGACGGCAATACCTCCGCCGACTGCCGCGCATCTTCCTCGTTCTCCTCCCGCTTCTCGCAGTCCCGAATCAACAACTCATACAGATTCAACCTCCCCTGGATTCGCCCCAGCACCCGCTCTCGAATTTCGTCTTTCAATGCTTCAGCGCTTAACCCAGCGGGATTCTCCATCAGCTCTTTTCGCAATTCCGCCATCTCCCGCGTGAAGGAATTCTCCAGTTCGCCGAACCGGCTCCGAAACCGATCCATGGCCGCCTCTGTCACCTCCCCGGCTTTTTCGATGTCCCGTCTCAAGTCCCCAAATCTGCTCATCAGATACGACAGGCCGCTCGCGGATTGTGCCATCTCCATAATCGGATCGCGAAGCCCGCCCAGCAGCCCCCGGAACCGCTCCGGCCCGCGCTTCTCCCGCTTCCAATGCCCGCCGTCCACGCTCAACACGATCTCCCCGGCCTCCGCCGTCAGCGCCCGACGCATCCGCCAGTGCGCCGTGACGATCCGATCGACCAGCATCTCTTCCATCGTCCCCACCGGCGCCAGTTCCTCCCACAATCGGTCCCGCATCTCCTGGAAATCTTTCGTCCGCTCCCGCACCTGCAATCCCCGCACCACCACCTGCGACGACAACATCCCGTGCTTGACCGCGTTCAGCCGCGAATTCGCCTTGCCCGTCACCGTCTTCGGCCCTGTGGACTTCCGGCAATTCTCCCGATTGGACTTCATCTGCCGCGCCGATGTCTGCTTGGGTGCCTCAATAATCTCATCCATGGCTTCTCCTTCTCAAAGTGTTTTGGCGGGATTACCTGTGGAGGGCCACGCTCTGTCGTGGCCTGCCGTTCGTTGCTGCCGCCCCCGTTCACCCCGAACCCTTTTCGGGGCTCTGTGGGAGCGCCGTCGTGACTCTTTCGAAATCACGACCGACTTTAGCCTGGCCGGAAATAAATAAAACAGACAGCTACTCGCAGTGCTTGTCTGATTTTCGCCGGGGACGCCCGCGCGAAGCCATCGACAACCCAATCCGCTGGCAAATCTTCTCCATCTTCTTCGCTAAGGCGTTGTTCAGTAACGCGTTGTCACGGATTCGCCGCGCTTGCGCCGCCGGCATCTTCGTCAACAGCAAATCCGCCAGCTCACGGACCGTGCCCCCTCGCAGCCGCAACGCTTCCACCTCGGCCGCGTTCCTCACCAGCAGCCTGTACGTCGCAAATGTTTGCGTCTCACCGGGTACCTCAAGCTCCTGACACCGCACCCCCTGCTGCAGCCCCAGTGTGAACCCCTGAAAATACTCCAACGCTTGCGACGCCGGCTTGTGACACGCGCCCGCCGTCACCTTCGCAATCATCCCCAATTCCCCATCACCGCCGCCAACCCGTGAAGCCGACTCCTTGCGCCGTGGCAACACCGCCAACCCGTGCCCGAGCCAAAACCCAACCTTGAACGCGTTGCTCTTCCGCGCGTGAATCCTCGGAACAAACGCCTGCTTCCGCAGCTCCTCGCCCACCTTCTCCAGCCACGCAGGAATTTCCCCCCGCTCCATTTTCTCTCCCTCGCCGCGGGACCGGTCATTCATATGCCGCCAGTATATCGCCTCGCCATCCGCCTGCAAAGAAGTAGGTAGCGCAATCCCCTGTTGTAGCCGCAGGCGGTGACCGCGGTTTGGTCGCTGTAGCCGCGCTTGCGAAGCGCGGTTCGAGGTTGCACCCGAGCCCAGCTTGTCATATGCAAATCCGCCATATGCCAGACGATCCGCACAAACATCTGCGACGTCTGGAACGGGTTTGGTTGGAATCACCGGTCTATTTCGCGACCGCCTGCACTTATCGACGCCAGCCCATTCTCGCCGCCACCGCCGTCGCTGATATTCTCACCGAGGAATGGCGAGCCGCTGCTGAACGCCACAGGTGGCTGGTCGGACGTTACGTCATCATGCCGGACCATGTCCATTTCTTCTGCTCGGTGCAATCCAACGCAAAGCGGCTGTCAGAATTTGTACGCTTGTGGAAGCAATGGACGACGAAACGCGCTGTAGCCGCGCTTGCTAAGCGCGGTCCGGCCCGGCTCTGGCAACAGGGATTCTTCGACCACGTACTGCGTTCGGAAGAAAGCTACGCGCAAAAATGGGAATACGTGCGGCAGAACCCGGTCCGAGCGGGCTTAATCAGCCACGCCGAGGACTGGCCGTTTCAGGGCGAGATCCTTCGGCTGTAGCCGCGCTTGCTAAGCGCGGTGCCATGCCGACTGTGCCCTTTGGCGGACGCTCCAATTAGTTGAAAGCCCAAACTCACACCTCGCACCTTGTCGTCCCCGCCCGCCGCTGCTACACTCCCCGCAGTCGATAACCATCATGACCTTCTCCGCCAATCGCTACGACTCAATGCTCTACCGCCGCTAGTGTGGTGCGTCCAACAGTTCTTTACATATGGCCGAGCGAAAACCGCGAGAGTTTCGCACAGTCCACCGCAGACTGAATGTAAATGGATTTATGACGCACCACACTGGGGGGCCGATCGTTCATACGCTGCCAGTATACCGGGTCGCCATCAGCCTCCACAGCGCCGTTGTAGAGGCGCTTCTATGAAGCGCCTGACGTTGCCCATTACGCCACCGCATCGCACCCGCCCTCGACCTCGCCTGGCCCAACCAAAAACCCGACATCATCGCCCGGCTGAATAAGAAATCGTTGGTCCCCTCTACGCGAAGATTACACCACAAACTCCACTCGCTACACCATAGCTGTTGTCGCAAAATGGCAAACTCAAACTACTGGGGTCTGATTGCCACAACTCCGGTCCCATCCGATCAGCCAAAGGTCCATCACAAACCCATCGACCCGCCAACTGTGCCATGCTAAAAATTTAGCACCTCGCAACGAACGCGTTGCCCGCAGGGTAATCATGCCCAGAATGCCCACTCGTGAATTCAATCGACGCCTACGGACACAACCAAAACCCCGGTCAACATCCCGCCCCTCGCGCTTGCCTTGCGCTCGCAACCAGTGACAACAACATCCCTGGCGTTCCCACCGGTCTTTCGCACGCCCCTCAATTCCGAACCCCCAACGCCGCTTCCACACGAAAGCACCATCTCCCAACAGAGGTCGGAGTTCGCCCGCACGGGCAGTGGCGCGATTCCCCTTATGCCGCAGCCGCAAAGCCCCCGACCCGCCATCTGTGCCATGCTAAAAATTTAGCACCTCGCATCAGCCGCTGTGTCCGGAGAGTGATCGCGGCAAGAATGCAGAAATGGTAGTGTCCCCCCCTTTTTTCAAACACAGTCCCACTCGCTTCCGGCGAACGTGACCGGCCGACGAACCCGGCCAGCAACCAGGATGGGCAACGCCGCCAGTGCCACGATCTTCCACAAGCCTCTTGATTCCGAAAGCTTGGAGCCGTTTCCATGCTCAGCTACCATCCCCCCCACCAAACCAAGTTCAGAAGAACGTGGGAGTAGCGTGATTCCCCTTATGCCGCAGCCACGAATCCTCCGACCCGTCATCTGTGCCATGCTAAAAATTTAGCACTCCGCATTAGACGCCGTGCCCGTCGTTCCGGCCGCGCCTTCGTGACAGCATGAGCACCTCACGACCACCCAACCCGTCAGCAACCGCCCCCCTGCTCTCACCCCCGTCTATCAACAACTCCCCACAAACCCCTCGACCCATCATCTGTGCTATGCTAAAAATTTAGCATAGTACAGCGAACACGTTGTCCGGAGGGCAACCATGACAAGAACACGTATCCTCGAACTCAGCCGACGCGAGCGCCAAATCATGGACGCGGTGTATCGATTGGGCCGGGCGTCAGCCGCCGACGTGCGCCGCCAACTGCCAGACCCGCCGAGCTATTCCGCCGTCCGAGCGTTCCTGACGATCCTGGAA
>DATJWQ010000039.1:0-69542 GCA_035501175.1 Verrucomicrobiia bacterium
CGACAATGTTGTGGGAATCCTGATTCGCGGCGAAGAGAAACCTGCCAGTGGGATCGATCGCGAACATGCGCGGTGTTTTGCCGAGGCTGGGTTGACGCTGAATGGGAGACAACAAGCCGGTCACGCCGTCGATCGAGTACACCATGATGCTGTTGTCGCCGCGGTTGGAAGCGTAGAGGAATTTGCCGTTGGGGGGAATGGCGATCTCGGCGGCCGTATTGGTTCCGGAGAATGTGGTCGGGAGAGTAGTGACAGTTTGGAATTCAGTCAGGCTGCCGTTCGTCTGGTCGTAGTGAAACGCGGTGATGGACGATTGCATTTCGTTGATCACATAGAGACGGTGGCCATTGGCATCAAAAACGAAATGACGCGCGCCGGCGCCGGGCGGAACCGACGCGGATGGGGGATCATTGGGAGAGAGCGTGGCGTTACTGGCGTCGCACTTGTACACCAGAATCTTGTCGAGGCCGAGGTCAGCGCAAAGCGCGCGTTGATTAGACAGATCGAATCCGACACAGTGCGCGTGGGGTCCCTGTTGGCGTTTCGGGTCGACGCTCGATCCATGATGCTGAATCGACGTTGCGGGCGGACCGAGCGTTCCGTTGGCCCGAATCGGGAGGGCGGCGATGCTGCCACTTCCGTAATTCGCCACGAGGAGACACGCACCGGTTCGATCGATGGCGAGATGAGTTGGACCACTGCCACCGGAGGGTTGCGCGTTGAGGAAGCTGAGCAGTCCCGACGACTTGTCGATGGCAAAGGCTTTGACGACGCCGTTCGAGGCTCCGGATGCGTCTCCGACGGCGTAGAGGAAACGGTGATTCGGATGAGCGACCAGATAGGCGGGATTGGATGATTTGGCAGCCAGCGCGGGCGCTGAGAGTTGGCCGGTAGCCTCGTCGAACGCGGAAACATAGATGCCCTTGCTCTCGGCGCGTGTGTACGTGCCGAAGTAAACGAAATACGGCGCGGCATCTGAGTGGATGGGACCGGGCTCGTTGCCGAGAGCCGTGATGGATATGACTTGTGTCACCAGCCCGAGGCCTGCGACAAGGGCGAACGTTCGGCGCATGGTCGTCAACATAAGAACCTCCCGAAAACAAAGCGATTGAAATCTCGTAGGGCGAATACCGGGGTCCTCATGTCCCAATGGCATGACAGTTGCGTTTCCCGGCCAGACGGTCAGGGGTCGCAGAAACAAGGGGCTAATTCTTCACGGTGGCATGCGGCTGCGGTACAGGAGGACTTTGGTTATGAAGCGATGGAATGTCTTGGGAATGCGGGGTAGCGGTCCTGAATTGGGCAGGATTGTGAACCATCTTGTTCGGTCCGCGGCCATTTTTGGCATGCTGTTGGCGGCTGTGGTCCTGCCGGCGGGCGTTCAGGCCGTTGCTCTTCCTGGGACTGTTGTGGCTTGGGGCTGGGACCAATATGGCCAAACCAACGTCCCGACGAGCGTCACCAACGCCATTGACGTAGCATGTGACGATTACGGAATCATCGCGCTTCTGGCATCCGGTCAAATCATCGGTTGGGGCGCAGACTTCGGCGGATCGCTGGACGCACCCGTGGGTTTGAGCAACGTGGTCGCTCTGGCGGGGGCGACGGAAGACAGCGCGGCGCTGCTGGGCAACGGAACCGTCGTGGCTTGGGGTTATGGAGCCGATGGAGGGACCAATGTGCCGGCGAGCGTGACCAACGCCGTGGCCATCGCAGGAGGCGGATATCATTTTCTGGCGCTACTGGCCAACGGCCAGGTCGTGGGCTGGGGGACCAACTCCAACGGCGAAATCTCCATCCCGTCCGGCGTGACCAATGCCACGGCGATTTCCGCAGGTTACACGCACAGCATGGCATTGCTTTCGAGTGGCCAGGTGATCGCATGGGGCAACAACGCGTTTGGCGAGACCAACGTCCCGGCGAGCGTGACCAATGCAGTTGCCATCAGCGCAGGGTATTTTTACAGCATGGCACTCCTGGCGAACAGCAATGTTGTTGCCTGGGGCTATGCCCTGGCTGGCGCCACGAATGTCCCGACTTTTGTCACGAACGCCGTCGCGATTGCGGCGGGACAACTGGCGGGGTATGCGCAATTGGCGGACGGAACGGTGGTTGGCTGGGGCACGGATGATCGTGGTGAAACCAATATTCCGTCAAATGTCATTTTCCCGTCGGTGTTGTCGGGTGGCGCCTATCATGCGGCGGCGTTACTATCGCCGTTGCCGGCGATCCTTACCTGTCCCACATCGCCTGACTCCGGTTGCCTGTCCACGAGCGACAATCCGTCGGACATCAGTGTTCACGTTCACGATGTGCGAGGGTATCCGTTGACGGTGGCGTGGTACGTGAATGGGACCGGTGTGGAGTCCACCAACATTGCTGCCAGTTCGGGCGGTCCGACCGACACGGACATTGTGTTCCAGGCCGAGGCGAGGAACTTCGGCCCGTATGAAGTATTCGCCTCGGTGGATAACGGCGCATTTCCGGCTTTTAGTTGTTCCACGTATGTCGAGGCGGCCAGCCCCGGTCCAGTCGAGGCATGGGGCGACACGAGCGATGGGGAGGCAAACGTGCCGGCGGCGGCCACGAATGCCATTTCGATTGCCGCTGGATTCAATCACGCGCTGGCGCTGTTGCCAACGGGCGAGGTGATCGCGTGGGGCGACAATACGTATGGCGAAACGAATGTACCCGCGAATGTGACCGACGCCGTCGCCATCAGCGCGGGCGTTGGGGACAGTGCCGCCCTCTTGGCGAATGGAAACGTCGTGGTCTGGGGATACAATGGCTACTTCCAGACCAATGTGCCGGCCGGCGTGAGCGAGGCCGTGGCCATCAATGCGAACTACTACAATGTGCAGGCGGTGTTGGCGGACGGTTCACTGATCGAATGGGGCACCACCAGCGGCAACGTGACGAATGTGCCTGCCGCAGCCACGAACGTCGTTGCATCCGCCTCCGGTTCGGAGTCGAGTATCGCCCTGTTATCGAACGGGCAGGTAATTGGCTGGGGTTTTGACGCGCAGGGGGAACTCAACGTTCCGGCTGCAGTGACCAATGCGACGGCCATCGCGGCCGGTGGATTTCACTATCTCGCCCTGTTGGCCGACGGTTCGGTGGTTGCCTGGGGCAATAACACCTATGGCCAGACCAACGTGCCGGCGAGCGTGACCAACGCGGTGGGCGTGGCGGCCGGGGACTTTTTCAGCCTGGCGTTGTTGGGGAACGGCTCCGTGGTTGCCTGGGGCAGCGCGACGAATGGCGAAACCGATGTGACGGCCGATCTGACGGACGCCACGGCCATCGCCGCCGGTGGCGATCACGCCCTGGCGATGCACGCCCTGCCGATGTCGCTGGTCGGCCCCGCGTCGACCAACATTCTGTGTCATGCGAGCTACACCGATCCGGGGATTGGCGCGTCCGTTGTGGGACCTTGCGGTGACGTTGTGACGAGTATCACGACCAACAGCGATCTGGACACGATGGCTCCCGGCCGATACTCCGTGAGCTACACCGCGACACTCGATGAGTGGAGCCGATCCGTGACGCGCATGGTTACGGTTGTGGATACGAATGTGCCGGTACCGAACGTGGGCTCGTTGCCGACCTTGACGGGCCAGTGTTCGGTCGACGTGACGAACGTCCCGACGGCTGGCGATGCCTGCGATCCCACCATTGTCGCGACGACGGAGGACCCGACCAACTACGTGTCACAGGGGACGAACACGATTCACTGGACGTACAACAACTTCAGCGGCACGGTTGTGACGCAGTTGCAGACGGTGGTGGTGGCGGATACCATCGCGCCGATGATTGATTGCCCGTCAGACATTGTTGTGGATGCCTCGAACGGCGCGAGTGTCGAGGTCAGTTTCGCCCTGCCCACCGCCACGGACAATTGCAGCACGAACCCTGGAGTCGTCTGTGTTCCTCCATCGGGGAGTATATTCAACGCGGGCACCAACACTGTCATGGTTACGGCGACCGACGACGTGGGAAATCAGTCACACTGCGCGTTCCATGTCATCGTGCGGGGTCCGCTGCTGCAGAATGAGCTGGCGTTGAGTGAGGTCTATGAACTTCTGGCGCAGACGTTGTCCAAGGTGGACAACACGAAACTTCAGCAGATCAGCAAGACACTCACCAACGCGGTGGTGAGCGCGTCCTGGACGGATACCGATCACCCGACCGCCAAGGGTGGCAAGACCGTATTCCATGACGATCAACATTCCACACAGGATCTGCTGACGCTGCTCAAGACGAATGGCAACGGGCTGGGGACCAATGTGGTTGAGAGCGTTGCCGTGGAGCTGGTTCAGGCAGCGCGGAACACGGCGTTGATCGCCATCCGCGATGCGCAGTTGGGTAACGGGAACGCGAAGCTGGTGGCGGCGGCGAACACGTTGATGGGCCAGGGGGACACGGCCCTTGCGGCGGGCAGACCCCAGATCGCGGTTGCCGATTACGGCAAAGCGTGGCAAGACGCGGTTAAGTCCTTGCAGTAGACGCCCCGCGCGAGTGGAGGACTTGAAAGCGGGAGGGTGACGGGCCGTGGTTGGGCGGTTGCAACCCTCTGGATGGCAAGCAATTTCCGGCGACAAAAAAAGTTGCAATTCTGCGAATCCGGATTATTGTACCGCTGCTAGCAATGGAAGACGCCGCAGTGAGATTGGTGGATATGTCAGTCAGCCACGTTTGCTTGGTGGCAGTCCGAAACCCGACGAGCGGGAACAGTCACTGAGACCTCCTACCGCAGCAGAAAGAAAGCAAACACCCCAGTATGGCAACCAAGTTATTCGTAGGCAACCTCTCGTTTAACACGACCGAGGGGCAGATTCTTGACCTGTTCAAGCAGGCGGGCAATGTTGTCAGTT
This sequence comes from Verrucomicrobiia bacterium, assembly GCA_035501175.1. GTDB lineage: Bacteria > Verrucomicrobiota > Verrucomicrobiia > Palsa-1439 > Palsa-1439 > Palsa-1439. Next base: position 4,875 of record DATJWQ010000039.1, read on the forward strand.
GCGAACTCATCATGGACAAATTCACGGGCAAGTCCCGTGGCTTCGCGTTCGTGCAAATGGGAACGCAGGAAGAGGCCAACAAGGCCGTCTCTGATTTCAATGGCAAAGAACTCGATGGTCGGGCTCTCACCGTGAACGAAGCGCGTCCGCGTGAAGAACGTCCCCGCGGCGATTTCGGTGGTGGCGGCGGCGGCGGCGGCCGCGGCGGCAAACGCGATTTCGGCGGCGGCGGCGGTCGTGGTCGTCGGTAGTTCGACACTCATTGGAACGAAGTTTTCAGGAGACGCCTCGCGGGTGCGAGGCGTCTCTTTTTTTTCGGCGGATTCTGTTTCGTGACGAGGCGTTGAGACCTCCGACGAACGCGGGCCGGTCGTGACGCGGTTGACACGCTTGTTCGTCGCGCTCCAATCTTGACAGTGCGGATTGGGACATCTAATTTCCGAGTGGCGAGCAGTGAGGGCGGCGACGTGACCGGCTGGCGCGGTCGAAGGTAAAGCCGCCTGAACCACAACATTCATCCTGGAGGAACCGAGTATGAAATCGTTGCGTATTGCGGTTGCGGTCGCAGTTGTGTTGTTGAGCGTTGCCCTGATTGGGCGGGCAGCGCCGGCGCTGGTTAATGTTCAAATCAAGGCGAGTGCGTACAATTCCACCTCGGAGGAAGAAGCGATGGACGTCACGCCGTTCACCCAGGCGACATTGATTTCGGAGTGCACGAATGAGAAGGGGGCGGGGTTGTGCGAGGTCGTGGGGGACAGCGAGACGAACGGGACCATGATTGTGACGGTGGACCCGTGCGGCACGATACTGTGCACAAACCTGGTGATGACGACCCTGTGCGATCAGATCGCGATCACGAGCAATGGTCGGAGTGAGACGGACCTGATCGCGAGTCACGAAGCGTTCTCCTCTCCAAGCGGCCTGTATACCGGCGATGGTTTTCTCCTGACGACGGGGGTGTGCAGTCCGACCGACTCCACGGCCATCACGGGTTACTCGGGGAAGGGCACCATTACCTTGTGTCAGAACGACGGTGCGGTCATTACGGGGACGATCACGCTCAAGGGCCTGTTCAAGAAGGCCAAGAGTTGTCCCTGACGGGCGCCGGAGAGAGCGGCGCGAGGCGCGGCGGGGGAGAAGGTCGTCGCGCCAATTCTCCTAACGGAACAAGTCGAGCACGTCATGGGGCTTCTCCACGATGTGCTCGGCGCCGGTTTGGAGTAATTCGTCGCGGTCGCGAAAACCCCAGAGGACACCGACGGCGTGCATGCCCGCGGCGCGCGCGGTGCGCATATCGGTGTTCGTGTCGCCGAGATACAACCAGTGAGCCGGGAGGACGCCGAGTTCGTGGGCGATTTGCCGGGCAGCGGTGGGATCGGGTTTCAGCGGCACGTTGGGCATCTGGCCGCGGACCACGGCAAATGGCGAGGGGTCGAAGTAGTGCTGGATCATCCGTTTGGTGAATTCGTCGGGCTTGTTGGATAACACGGCCATCTTGAGCTGTCGTTCGGCAAGCGCGGTGACGAGTTGGGGGATTCCCGGGTAGAGGCGTGTCAGGTCGAAGCAATGCTGACGATAGCGTTCCCGCATGAGCTGCAGGACCTGGTCGGCCAACGGCTGCTTGTCGTCGGGCAACGCGCGTTGGCACATCTCGCGCGCGCCGTCGCCGACCTTGTAGCGATAACTGTCGACGGGGCAGGGGGGACAGCCGACCTGCTGGAGCGCCCAGTTAACCGCGTTGGCCAGATCGGCAAGCGTGTCGGCCAATGTTCCATCCAGGTCAAAGAGGACAGCGCGGAAATCGTGTTTCACGCGGGCAGGGTATCAAAGCGCGCAGTGGGCGGCGATTTTTTTGTTGTTGTGGCTGTGGAGAGCTTGCTACGGTCTGGCCACGAAGCGAAAGGAGAAACGATCACAATGAAGAAGGCATGGCGTGTCTGCGTAGCGGTGGCAGTGGTGGCAACTCTAGCAATCCCAACCAGTTTTGCGCAGCGAATGTTCGGCGGCGGGCCGCGTGATTTCGGCAGCGCCGACATGGCGAAGATTTTTGGGGCCAACCAGGCGTTCTCAGCGACCGCGGAGATCTCGATCGCGGACGCCCAACACAACGCGCCGATGGCGATGGAGGCATCGTATGCGTTTTTGAAGGGGAACCTGCGGACGGACATTGACATGGCGAACGTGAAAGGCAGCAAGATGCCGCCGCAAGCCGTGGCCCAAATGAAGCAAATGGGCATGGACAGGGCCGTGAACATTTATCGGAGCGACAAGAAGGTCATGTATTTGATGTACCCGGGATTGAAGTCGTACGCCGTGATCACGCCGTCGCCGCCGTCGACGGACAAACCGGAGCCGAAGGAGTCCAAGGTGGATGTCACGGCGATCGGCAAGGAGACAGTGGATGGCCATCCGTGCGTGCGGAACAAGGTTACATTCACAGCGGATGACGGATCGCAGCATGCGATGACGACGTGGAACGCGACCGATCTGAACAATTTCCCGATCAAGACGGAGATGCAAGAGGGAGGTTCGACGATTACGACGCATTTTAGCGATATCAAGTTGTCGGCCCCGGACGCGTCGTTGTTCGATCCGCCGAGCGACTTCACCAAGTACAACAACATCCAGGAAATGATGATGGGCAACATGCAGCGGATGATGCCGCCGCGTGGCGGGAACCAATAAGCGCGATCGGTTCATGAAGAAATCAGCCCAACGAACGTGGGGGGGGCGGTTTGCCGCCGGGCCCGCGGAAGCCGTGACGGCATTCACGGAGAGTGTGAGCTTTGACTGGCGGTTGTACAAGCAGGACATCGCCGGTTCGATCGCGCACGCGAAGGGCCTGGCGCGGGTCGGCTTGCTGACAAAGGCCGAGGCGGGGAAGATCGAGCGGGGTTTGCGGGCCATTGAGCGAGAGATTGAGTTGGGCAAGTTCAAATGGGACCCGGCCTGTGAAGACGTACACATGAACATCGAATCGGCGCTGGTGGGGAAGATCGGCGCGCCCGGGAAGAAGCTGCATACCGCACGAAGCCGGAACGATCAAGTCGCGACGGACATCCGTCTCTGGCTTCGGGGCGAAGTGGTGCGGGTCCTGGAGTCGGTTCGGGGTCTTCAGGAATCGCTCCTCGAGTTGGCGGAGGACAATGGGGATGTCGTGATGCCCGGCTACACGCATTTACAGCGCGCTCAACCGGTGCTGTTCAGCCATGCCATGCTGGCGTACGCGGAAATGTTCGAGCGCGACCACGGGCGGTTTGCGTGGTCGTTGCTGAGTTTGTTCCGTTGTCCGCTGGGCTCGGGGGCGCTGGCGGGGACGACGTTGAAGGTCGACCGGGCGTATGTCGCGCGTCAGCTCGGTCACGCCCTGGTGACCGAGAATTCCATGGACGCGGTGAGCGACCGGGATTTCATTGTGGCGTTTCTGAGCAATACGGCGATTTGCGGGATGCATTTGTCGCGGCTGGCCGAGGATTTGATTCTGTGGTCCACGGCGGAGTTTGGTTTTGTGACGATCGGTGATGCGTATACGACAGGGTCGTCGTTGATGCCGCAGAAAAAGAATCCCGACGTAGCCGAGCTGGTGCGGGGCAAGACCGGACGGCTGTACGGGAATCTTGTGGCGGTATTGACGACGATGAAAGGGCTGCCGCTCACGTACAACCGGGACATGCAGGAGGACAAGGAGCCGTTGTTTGATTCGGCGGATACGCTGATCGCCTCGTTGCGGGTCATGGCCGACATGTTGCGGCACGTGAAGGTGAATCGTGCCCGATGCGAGGCGGCGGCGAGCGATCCGATGTTGTTGGCGACCGATCTTGTCGATTTTCTCGTCAAGAAGGGGATGCCGTTTCGGGACGCGCATCATGCCGTTGGCGCGCTCGTTGCGGAGTCGGAGAAGACGAAGATTTCGCTGCCGAAACTGGCTGCCAATAAGTACGGGCCTGCCGCGGGCAAGGTATTTGATGTGCGGCGTGCCTTGGAAGCGCGAAAGGCCATCGGTGCTCCCTCGCCGAAAAATGTGAAGGCGCAAATCGCCCGCTGGAAGAAGCTGCTGAAGTAACCACGTCGAGCGCTGATGCGCTCCTGCGGTGCTGGATGCGATTGACCTATCCACCGCATAAGGCCTACGATACTGACGTGCAGACGCGATGGGGGCAATCGCAACGCTCCAGAGCCGGAAATCATTTCCGGAAATGGAAAGACCTTCCTGTTGGAAACCGCATTCTGTTGCTGCTGATCGTGGCGATCATGGTGGTCGCGGCGGCCTGCGTCCTGCAGCAGGCTACCCTGCAACGAGCCGTGGTGCTGGTGATGCTGATGGGGGTTCTCGGTTTTTGCTGTTATCCGTTGTTACTGGCCGGAGAGCCGGCGTCCGATAGCTCCCGCACGTTTGACCCACGTCCATCCGGTGCCACTTCGTCAGAACCGGTTTTGGAATCGACGACGGTGCCGTGCCGGAAGTGCACGCATTCACTCGTGCTCGATGCGAATTTCCTGCAGGAGAACCTCACCTCGCTGAAGGAACAGGATCTCTGTGTTGTGTGCCGCGAGTGTGGAGCGATTCTGGAACTGCGATTGCATCAGAACAGAGTATCGATTGGCCGGGTGGTGCCAAGGGGGGAAGTGGCGACCAGCATGTATTTCATGGGGCTGATGGGCGTCATCTGTGTGGCAGGGTTTGGGATTTCGGTTGCGGGATGCGTGGGAGCGATGCCCAAGGGCCAGGACCCGGTGGTCTGGTGGATGGTTCGAGCGGCGTGCGGGGGCATCTGTTTTCTGGCCGGTATTGTTGCGATCTGCACGCTGGCCTCGTGTTTCAGTTTGCAGTCGCTGATGAGACGACGTGGGTCGTGCGTTTTCTGACCGAGTTCGAGATGAAAACGGAGCGGAACCCGAGTGGGTTCCGCTCCGGTCGTGTGCTTCGTTTGGATCAGATTCCGCCGTCGACCTGCCAGCGGCCGGCGGGATTATCGTTTCGGATGGCGAGGTTCCATTTCCTGGGCGCGGCAGCCAACATGCGGCATTTGACGAACCAGGCGGATTGCTCCGCGGACCAGAACGCATCGCCCACGGTGATGACGGGCATTTGCTTCTTCACCGTCTCGGCGTCCATGCCTTGTTTCTTCGCCATGGCAACCTGGGCTTTGGTTTCCTCGATGTCAGATGGCGAGGTGAATTTGCCCATCTCATCCCAGTCGAATCGCGACTGCGCGTCGAAGTAGGCCCTGGCGACCTCGGCGGGCGACATTTGGGCGTAGACGTCGTTATTGGTGAGGATTTCGGGGTCGGACGTCCACTTGATCTGCTGCTGCAGTTTCAGGTTGGTATCGTACACACCGGTGACCACGAAGCGTTTCGCCGGGTTCGCGTTGGACACGCGGAGATTGAACTCCTGGCCGGGGAGCATGATTTCGTAGGGGACAAAGCGGCCGGGGTACATTTTGGACGTGAACGACTGGCCGATGCTGACGACTTGCAGTCCACCGAGGTAGTGTTTCAGATTGTCGTTGATGGGCGACATGAATTTCCCGGCTTCGACCCAATCGTTGCTGGCGCAAGCGTCGAAGAAGGCGCGGGCGGCCTGTTCGGCGGTCAGGGAGGTGTACTTGTCGTTGTCGGGCAGTTTGGGCAGGTCCTGCGGCAATTGCGCCCAGCTTACGTCGGCGGGCAGGTCGAGTGTCCAGACACTGGGATCGATCGGCTGGTTGTAGTCAATCTGGGAGAGGTCGAAGATCTCGACCTCGCCGGAGGGACGGACCAGGTAAATCTGGACTGCCTCGAGCAATTCTGACTGCGTGTCGAAACGATAGACGCGGCGGGTATCAGCACTGTCCATGAAGGTATCTTTTCCGTAATCGTTGTCCGGCACGCCGGAGGTGGCCATGACCGTGACGATGGACTTCGGTTTGCCGTCCGCGCCGGTTTCGGTGGTGAGACTGAGTTTCCAGCCCTTGGCGCGGGCGTTATTAACTTCGTTGCTGATCGCAGTGCTGAGATTGGCGATGCGGTGCAGCCATTCGGTGTCGAACGCGCTCCGGGTGCGTTGCGGAACTTTCACCGCGGTATCCGTGGGCTTGGTGAGCATCACCGTGGACTGCCCGTCCATGACCACGACGCGCTCGGGTTTCTCGACGCGCCATTTGAGTTCGGGCTGGAACTGTTTCCACAATTCGATGGTGTAAAACGGGCTATCGGCATTGATGTAGCTGAAGTTGTCCTGCGGCTCGGTGCGGACCTGTCCGCGCAGATGGATGCTGGTGAGTTTCGAGACGGCCTCGGCGCCCTTGTTCATGACCTCGATGGCGGCGGCTTGTGACCCGGGTGCGGTGACGACGGCGACGATGATGGCCGCGAGGGCGGCGGCCGCGGCGCCGATGCCGAAACCCCAACGATATTTTCGTACGATGCTCATAAGAGTGATCCTTTCCGGTTCCATATCGACTGCGCGGACGCGGCGCATGACGGGCTCGACGAGGGACACATCGGCGGCGGCCTGGCTGCGGGCGACCAATCGCTGTTGGAGACGGGCGATGGCGTCGTATTCCGCGCGGCAAGCGGAGCAGGAGTCGAGGTGGGCCTGGCATTGGAGAGCGTCGTCGTGGCTGAGCAATCCTTCGATGCAGGCGACGAGATGGTCGCGGCATTCCACGCAGTTCATGATTGCTCCGTGTGGTTGATGGTTTGATCGCGGTTCTCACGGGTGTGAAGTTCCTGGCGGAGCCTGGCGTAGGCGCGTGAGAGGGTTTTGGTGACCGAACCGATGGGCATGTCGAGGCGCTGCGCCACGTCGTGGCAGGACAGTCCCTCGTAATAGCGCATCAGGATCACCTGGCGATAGGATTCCGGTAGGACGGCAATGGCCTCATCCAACGAAGAGTCGTCGTGGCTGTCGGCGGGATCGGGCGTGATGGTTTCCGCGAGTTCGCGGTCGCGCTGTTGGCGTTTGCGGGAACGGAACTGCTCCTGGGCGACGCGTCGGGCGATGCCCAGGAGCCAGGAATAGAACGATTCCGGCTTATGCAGTTTCTTGAGGGACTGGAACGCGCGCACGAAGGACTCCTGAGCGGCCTCCTCGGCTTGCGAGCGGTTCTCGAGCTTGCCTGTCAGGTACGCGAACAGGGGGCCCTGATACCGATGAACCAGCATGCGGAAATCATCGGGATGCCCGTCACGGCAGCGTTGCACATACTCTTTATCGGTCAGATCCATTACCAACGGCTTCTCCGGCGGATTCGTACCGCCACAGTATAGTGACGTTGGGGGTGGTTTTGCGACAACGAGATTGGAGACCATCGGCGATCTTCACTGCGGGCCAGCATTTTTCTGGACAATTTTGCAGGCCTGAGTTTTACTTCGACCCCAGGGCGCGGGTCGCAGCTCGCAGCGGGCAACATCATCCGGAGGATTCTTATGCGGACCAACGGGTTTCGAGGCGGGATTATTGGCATGATGCTGGTGGCTACACTGATCTTCCCCGGTCGGCGGGCGGAGGCGTTACTGGCGACAAACTCTTGGATTAATCTGTCTGGCGGCAAATGGGAGACGGGGACGAATTGGTCGCTCAATCTCCCGCCCAGCAGCCCACAAATAGCGGTGATGACCAACGGCTTCAGCGCGCCACACATCGCGAAGACCAACCTGGTGGATGCCACCACGGTGGCAAGCGATCCGATAAGCATGACCATGACGAACTTGATTCTGACGTCGCCGATGGCCAACAACGGCACCCAGAACGTGCAAGGCGAGAATATCATCCTCTTGAGCAACACGGGCACAAACACGTTTCGCGTGAGCGACACATTGACGCTGAGCACGGGCACGGCGATCTGGATCACCAACTCGACGATGCGCGTGGACAGCCTCGGGGCATTTGTGGGGATATACGATGATGGGGAGATCACGTTGAACACGGGGACATTTATCTCGACCAATACGATCATGGAGATTGGTAATTTCGGGCGGGGAACATTGACGGTGTCGAACGGCGCGGCGCTGGTGGGGGCCGTTGAAATGGGGGAAAATCCGGGGGATGGGGGCACGCTGACGGTGGCGGGGGGCACCAACACGTTTGCCGGGTACCTGTTCGAAGGATACGCGGCTGGCAGCACCGGCGCGGTATGGTTGACGGGTGGGCGCCTGGTAGTAACGAACTCCGACATGCGGGTGGGGAATAACGGCGTTGGCCAAATGGCGGTATCGAATGGTAACTGGCTGGCGCGTGATGTGGAGGTAGGGTTTGTTGCCGGTGCCAATGGAACATTGACGGTGGCCGGGGGCACGGCGGCAATGGTCGGGCCGCTGCTCGTGGGAGGCGGGAGCGGAACGGTCTGGGCGACGGGGGGGCAGTTGGTGATTACAAATGCTCCCGCGCTGGTCGGCTCGAATACCGGCTTTATCGTTGACGGGTCCGTGGTGATTACAAATGGCGGATCGCTCGTGGTGAGCAACAGCGACGTCATCATCGGAAACACCGGCAGCGGGGTTCTGACGAATGCGGGTGGTTTGCTGCTGATCAATGGCAATATTTTCCTGGCGAATGGCGTGAACGCCACCGGCAAAATGATGCTGTCGAATGGCCTGTGCATGGCGGATGAGATATTTCTCGGGAACAGTTTTGGTTCGCAGGGCACGCTGACGGTTGCCGGCGGGACGAACACGCTTTCGGGAGGATTCCTTGCGGGAATAAGCCCCGGCACGGGAGGCACGGTGTGGATGACGGGTGGTCGGCTCGATGCGAGCGCGGCGGACCTGGAGGTTGGGAACTTTGGTGTCGGCCGGATGACAATTTCCAACGGCACATGCGTGGCGGACGGCATCATTGTGAGCCAGGGGACCGGGGGCGGGACAATGACGTTCGCTGGAGGAACAACCATGCTTGGATTTATTCTCGACGTGGCGGGCGACTATGGATCGACGGGTGTGGTCTGGCTGACGGGCGGGCAGCTCAGTGTGGCATTTGAATCGCAGGTGGGTTATCTGGGCGACGGTTGGATGGCGGTGTCCAACGGCACGTGGCAAAGCCCGTCTGTGGAAATTGGATCCTACGGGGCGGCGGGCACCTTGACGGTGGCCGGCGGCGCGAGCAGCGCGTATTCCAGTCTGACCATGGGCACCCCGGATTGCAGCGGCACGGGAGTGGTTATGGTGAGCGGCGGGACGTTATATGTGACGAACGCGGCGGGGAATGCGGTACTGGACCTGGAGAACGGCACCTTCACGATGGTCGCGGGAACCATCGTTGTGGACACGGTCGTCGCAACGAACCCCTGTGCCCGATTCATCCGCGCCGGCGGCACGTTGACATACAATAATGCGATCCTCGATCCGGCTCAGGATACGGATGGAGACGGAATCCCCAACGGGTACGAGCAAGCGCATGGGCTTGACCCGCTTGATCCCACCGATGCGGCGCGTGACAATGACGGCGACGGTTTTAGCAATCTCCTCGAATACGAAGCGGGCACTGATCCGAACGACTTCGACTCCAATCCTCTCCGGATCACGTCGATCTCGCGACAGAGCAACGATATCGTGATCACGTGGATTACGGTTGGGAACCTGACGAATATGGTGCAGGCGACGGCCGGTGCGCCCGGCGGCAGTTATTCCAACAGTTTCACGGACATCAGCCCGATACTAATCATTCACCAGGGATTCATCCCGACGCTGGTATCGACGAACTACACGGAGGTCGGGGGCGCGACGAACGGGGCGTCACGGTTTTATCGCGTGCGGTTGGTGCCGTAGGCGCCGCGGGGCGCAAGCGCTCTGTCTGTTGGATCGGCGCAGATGGCACTCTCCTGACATGCTCAAATTGAGGGGGTGGATAACGGAGAGAGAATCATCGGGTTGGGCTAGCAGGATGTTGCACTGAGCGATGCGGGGCGCATTCGGCTCTCGATTGGCTGGGGGATGCCTTCTTAAACTGGGGCCGCATCGGCGCTTGCAAAGCGCTGCTACCAGATGAACCTGGGCGTGGAAATCGGGGGAACGAAGTTGCAGGTGGGCGTATGCGACCGTCGTGGCCGCATCCGGCAGCTTATTCGGGCGACGGTTGTGCGGCGAAACGGCGCGCGCGGGATTCTCGATCAACTCGAGCGAATCATTACACCGCTGATTGCCGAGCATCGCGTAAACGCGATCGGGGTTGGGTTTGGTGGCCCGGTAGATGCTCCCCACGGCGTGGTCGTGAAATCCTATCATATCCACGGTTGGGATGGTTTTGCCCTGGGCCGGTGGTTCGTCAAGCGGTTCGGGCGGCCGGCGGTTCTCGAAAATGACACGAATGCGGCCGCGTTGGCGGAGGCGGTGGTGGGCGCGGGACGGGGTCGGCGCGCCGTGCTGTACTCGAACGTCGGGACCGGGATCGGCGGCGGATTTGTGGTCGATGGGAAGATCCACAACGGCCGGTTTGGCGCGACGGAGATCGGGCACACGCGGTTTTTCGTGCGGGGCCGGTGGCGGATCCTGGAGGAGCTGTCGTCGGGACTATCGATTGAGCGCGGGAAGACGACGCTGGCGCAATCGGCGAAGTATTACGGGATGGCGCTGGCCAACGCGATCAGCTTGTTGAACCCGGACATCGTGGTGATTGGCGGCGGCGTGTCCCGGGCGGGGGAGAGATTTCTTGGGCCGGTACGGGAGACCGTGAAACGATTCGTGTTCGGGCCGTATCGTCGGAATTTCCGGATCGTGCCGGCGGCGCTGGGGGAGACGGTGGTGGTGGTGGGCGCGGCGCTGTTGGCGGGGAGGGAGGGGTAATCGATGCGGTACCTGGTATTTGGTGATGTGCATGCGAATCTGCTGGCGCTGGATGCGGTGCTGGCGGCGGGCCAGGCGCGCGGGGTGGAAGCGTTTTTATTTGTGGGGGATTTGATCGGTTACGGGCCGAATCCGTTGGAGTGCATTGAGCGGCTGAAGCCGTTTGCGGACATGAGCAGTCTGGCGTGGGTGGCGGGGAACCATGAGCTGGCGATTCGCGGGGATGTTGAGTCCACCGGGTACAGCCCCGAAGCGACGCAGACACTGGCGTGGACGTGGAAACAGATGGAAGGCGTGCCGTGGGCAAAGGAGTTCATCGAGTCGCCGTGTTTGACGACGTGCGTGAATGACACGATCTGGCTCACGCACGATTCGTTGGCGAACCCGAGCAGCGGCGGGTACCATCGACATCCGCGGAACGCGAAGAGCGAGCTGGCGTGTTTGCGGCACCATCGCGGGCGGGTGTGTTTTTACGGGCATACGCACACGATGCGGGCGGAGACGTCGGAGGTGGAGAAGCCCGTGGTGCTGGTGCCGATGATTGCGCACGAGGGCGAAGGGCGCGATCCGAAGCCGGTGAAATTGAAACGGGAAGACATGGGCTGGATCGGGACGGGGTCGGCGGGTTTTCCGACCAATCCGAAGCGGCGGCCGGAGTATTTGATTCTGGATGAGCTGCACGGGGGCGACTGGGCAATTGAGAAGTACGAAGTGGAGTATCCGCGTCAGGAAGCGAAGGAGCGGGTGAAGTCGATACTTGGTCCGGTGTGCGACAAGGGGATTGCGGATCGGATTGCGGGCTGGCTCTAGGCCGGTTTGGTTTGTCTTCTGGCGGCCAACCAATTGCATTGACAACCGATGTATTTCCGTGGCTTGGTCACCTCTCATGAACACGCGCAGATTCATTGTGATCGTCGCATTGGTGATTGCGGGAAAGACCGCGCCGGTGGATGCGGCGGTGCCCTACGTTGTCGTGGGGACGGGGGAGACGAAGTGCTACGATAATTACGGGGAGATCAAGCCGCCGCAGTCGGGTCAGGCGTTTTACGGACAGGACGCGCAATTTCCCGGGCCGCAGCCGAGTTATCGGGACAATGGCGACGGCACGGTGAGCGATCTGAACACGGGGTTGGCGTGGGTGCAGGCGCGCGGGACCAAGCTCACGTGGGATGAGGCGGTGGCAGGCGCGACTGGTTGTCGGGCGGGTGGTCATGGTGATTGGCGGGTGCCGACGATCAAGGAGGTGTATTCGCTGATCAATTTTACGGGCGAATGCCACGGCCCGGAGATGGCGTCGAAACCGTTCATCGACACCAAGTATTTCCAGTTTGCGTATGGTGACCGCGCGAAGGGCGAGCGGGTGATTGATTGCCAGGACTGGTCGGCGACGGAGTACCTGAGCACGACGATGGACGGCAACCCGACGGTGTTCGGTGTGAATTTTGCGGATGGACGGATCAAGGGATACCCGAAGACGATGCGGCGGCGGGAGGGGTTGATGACCAACCGGCTGTTTGTGCGGTATGTGCGCGGGAACGCGAGCTACGGGAAGAACGATTTTCGTGACAATGGCGACGGGACGATCACCGATCGGGCGACGGGGTTGACGTGGACGAAAGCGGACAGCGGGCAGGGGATGAACTGGGAGCGGGCGCTGGCGTACGCGGCGGGGTTACGAGTGGCGGGGCATGCGGACTGGCGGCTGCCGAATGCGAAGGAGCTGCAGAGCATTGTGGATTACACGCGGCTGGCGCCGGCGATTGATCCGGTGTTTCAGAGTTCGCAGTTGGCGGATGGCGAGTATCCGTATTACTGGTCGAGCACGACGCATTTAGATGGTCCGCCGGAGCGGCTGGGTGGCGCGGCGGTGTATCTGTGTTTTGGGCGCGGGCTGGGGTGGATGCGAATTCCGCCGGGGATGGGCGAGTATCGATTGCTGGATGTTCATGGAGCCGGGGCGCAGCGGAGCGATCCGAAGGTTGGCGATCCGGGCGAATTCCCACACGGTCGGGGTCCGCAGGGGGATGTGATCCGCATTTTCAATTACGTCCGCTGTGTGCGGGTCGGGATTAAGTGAGCGTAGAGCGGGCGAGCCGCGGCGCTTGAGAAGGCGGGGGTAGCGAAAACCGTTTACGGGTCGGGTCGCGGTGTCCATACTGCCGAGAGGAGAACGAATATCGACATGAAACGCATTTGCCTGTTGTTGGCAGTTGTTGTCCTGGCAGCGGGACCGTGGCGGGCGGCGATGGGGGTCGAGCCCGGGCACAATTTCGGAGTATGGGAGAATGAGATTGCGGCGTTTGAGCGGGGAGATCGGACGAATCCGCCGCCGAAGGGAGCGATACTGTTTGTGGGTTCGTCGACGATCCGGTTCTGGGCGACGCTGGCGCAGGATTTTCCCGGGGTGCGGGTGATCAATCGCGGGTTTGGCGGGTCGGAGGTGGTGGACTCGACGCATTTTGCGGACAGGATAATTTTTCCGTACGAACCGCGGATGATCTTCTTTCGAGCGGGCGGGAACGATCTATGGGCGGGGAAATCGCCCGAAGAAGTGTTCGCGGACTACAAGGAGTTTGTGGCGACGGTGCGGACGAGGTTGCCGTCCGTGGACATTGTGTACATTTCCTGGAACCCGACGATAGCGCGGTGGAAACAGGCGGACAAAGAGAAGAGGCTCAATGCGCTGGTGGAGGAATACGCGCGCCAGGCGCCGCACCTGAAGTACGTCGAAACGTACGACATGGTCTTGGGGTCGGACGGTTTGCCGCGGGCGGAACTATTTCGCGCGGACAAGCTGCATTTCAGTGCCGAGGGTTACCGATTGTTGGCGGAGCGAGTGCGACCGTTTTTGCCCAAGTAGCGGGCCCGAACGGAACGTAAGAGCGAGCGCGATCCGCCCGGTAAGCTCAGGGTACGCTCCGGGTAAGGAGTGAAGTTGGCGGGAGGGTTGGGGGCGGCAGTTTTCGCGGAGATCAAGTGTTACGATGATCAGACGTGATTCCCGTATGCCACATTCAAAAGAATTTGGGTATCCATTGGCCGACGGCATAACCGACGTAAATGGCCATGGCGATATCGCCATCGCGGCGTGACCCGCGACGCGCGGTGATCCAGCCGAGAATCGCTCCTTCGAACAACAGCACCGCGGGGATCCCCAGGACGATCGACAGAAGGCGAAGAGCCACGCCCCCGAGCTTCATGTTGGCCAACATGGAGCCACTCACGATCCGGCAGCCGACCGCCAACACCGCGGCAACCGCGGCGATGCTCCACCGTGGCAAATGGAGCTTGCCGACGCCGACAAGCGCCAGCCAAAGAACAATCATCAGGGCAAGCTGCAGAGGGATGCGATGCAGGTGCGGAGCGCAGTCGAACCGGGTCCCCATCGTAAGGACAATAGCGAGGTTCACGATGGCGGCGACAAGGAATCCACGTGCCCAGGCAAATCGGGGAGGGAGTACGGGCATGAAGATCACCAAAAGAAGGGCACCCGTCATACCGAGCACGAGGCCGGCGAGTCGCCACAACCAGGCTGTTGGAGGGGCCGGCGGCGTTATGCCAACGGTCGCGCACGCGGCGTCGACGGCCGCGTTCACGAGACATGGATCAAGAAGTTCGAGCAGGTGGTCGGACCAGGGAGAGATCACGACGCGCGCATCGGTTCGCGCCTTGAGCCGGTCCAGCGGGACGAACTCCTCGAACCGGCCCTCGAGAAGCAGTAGCGGCGGGGCATGCTCGCCCAAAGTGGGGTCGTTACCGACCGCAATAAAGAGTCGGGGGAGAAGGGTTCCGTTGCGAACGCTCGCCGCGCCTGCGGCAGCCCCCATCGAGTGGCCGAGGAAGACGTCCAGCGGTCCAAGTGTCCGGGCGATCTCTCCGGGGGCGAGCAAAACGTTGTGGAGGGAGAATGGCCGCGGCGACGCCCCGTGTCCCGGGAGGTCGATGGTGTAGCAATCGAACCCAGCCGCCGCGAGGGCCTCGCCGTAGCGAAAGAGCGTTTCTTTCGAGCCGGTCCAACCGTGAACGAGCAGGGCGATCGGGTGGTGGCCCGGCGATGCGGGGAAGAGTCGAATGGCCGGTGTGTCACCGGCCAGAGTCAGTTTTTCGATGCGGACACCGGGTTCGAGGCGGTGTGAGAGCGCCACGCCTGCGGTGAACAAGGCGATGGCCGCGGTGGCGATGAGCAGGTTGGCGCGCCGACTTCGTCCGTTGGGTTGCGGCATCGGGAGAGTGTTGACCTGAATGGGCGGCCAGTCAATGAATTTGGCCACGGGCGTGATCGGTCGTTGGTTCTTCGAGGGAATTCGTGGCCAGGCCCTGGGGGCGAGTGAAGGTGGGGCCGTCGTACCTGGCAACGACTCATGGAACGTGGCGGGTGACTTGCGAGTCACGCATCGTCACACGAATAGCCTTGCAACCTCAAGGCACGGGGGCGTATGCAAGCCAGTCAGGAACCCGTGAAAACGAGGCATCTCGCCAGCATCTGCATCGCGGCGGCAGCCGGGTTGGTTCAATTGAGTGCGACGGCTGCCGAATCCACGAACCAATCGCTTGTCCAGATATCCGCAAGCTCGGCGGTGTCGCTGCGGGTGGTGGTCGATCCGCGAGTGGAGCTGATGAGCCTGATTTTCCGGTTGGCGGGCAATCCGGAGTACAACCAGTCGCGGGTGGAATCGTACGCCGCGGACGCGGATAAACAGTTTGGGAGATTTCGCGACGATGCGGTGGTCAAGCTGGCCGAGGGTCTGCGCGGCAGCCATGGCGTCTCGTATGATGCCGTGATGAGCATGGCGATCCATTTGACGGATGCCGAACACGTCACGCTCCGTCTGCCACTCGATCCCTGGCCGGATGGCCTGGACCAGCGCTGGACGGCTCCCGATGCGACCAATTTCCTGGCGTTGGCGCGGCGATTTGTCAAAGACAGTTCCTTCCAAGAGTTCGTCAACCAGCACGATTCGCTCTATCAGACCGCGGTGGCGCGGATGCAGGCGCTCATGGTGAAGGAAGCCCACCTGGAGTGGTTCGACGCATTTTTTGGGCAGCGGCCGCAAGCCAGTTTCACCGTCGCGCTGGCCTTGCTCAGTGGCGGCGAATGCTATGGTCCGCATTTCCGGGCGGCGGATGGCCATGAGGAGCTTTATTGTGTACTCGGCGTATGGAAGACCGATGCGGAAGGCTTGCCTGAGTTTAGGCACGACGCGCTGCCGATTGTCGTTCATGAGTTTTGCCATTCCTATGCGAATCCGCTTGTCGAGCGCCATCTGGGTGAACTCGAGCCGTCTGGCGACACGTTGTTTGCGCAGGTTGCCCAGAAGATGCGGTCCCAGGCTTATAACAACGGATCGACATTGTTGAAGGAGTCACTCGTTCGGGCCTGTGTCATCCGTTATCAGCGGCGGTATGACGGTGAGGAGGCCGCGCGGCGGGCGATTCAGGTGGAGAAACAGAACGGGTTTCTCTGGATGCAGGAGTTGTCGGACCTGATGGGCGAATATGAGGCACACCGCGATCGGTATCCAACGCTGGAGGCATTTTCGCCGCGGCTGGTGGCGTTTTTTGACGAGACGGCGAAGGATTTTCCCCGGAAGCAGGCGGAGTTGGCGAGCAAACGGCCCAAGATCGTTTCGATGGTTCCTGCCAATGGGGCGCAGGATGTGGATCCCAAACTGACGGCCATCGAGGTGGTGTTTGATCGGCCCATGAAGGACAAGGCCTGGGCGTTCGTGGGGGGCGGCCCTCATTGTCCCGAGACGGGCAAGGACTGTCATTATGATGCCCAACACAAAGTCTGGACCGTGCCGGTCACGCTGAAGCCGGGTTGGTCGTACAGGTTTATGCTCAACTCCGAGAAGTTCGTCGGCTTCTGCAGCGAGCAGGGCGTGCCGCTGGAGCCGGTCACGGTGACGTTCACGACAGCGGGTGAGAAAGCGGCGGGACAATGAAGGCGGCGGGGATGTGGGGCCGACAGTTTGTACGGAGATCAGGTGTTATGGTGATTTGGGCGTGATCCCAATTCCCTTACAGCTGTATCGGAAGTCAATGGGAAGGAATTGGCTGAACCGATTGGTGAGGCCGTCCCAGTTTCCAGTATGTCCTCATTATACCATCGAGCCTCGACTCATCCGAAACCGGTAATGCCATGGATACCGAAACGACAATGTGAACCAGCAGGCAAACAGCGAGTAGCGTCAACCACTGCCCACAGAGGTCGCCCGGTCTCTTGTGTCCATAGACCCAGATTGCAGCCAAGCACACAACGAGAGACAGTCCAGCGACGGTAACAGGATGCTGCCATATAAACCGCGTGAGCCAAGGATACAGATACATGTGGTCGAAGAGAGGCGACGGCAGTGTGGCTCCGGAGCCGGAGAATCCGTAAGCCATATCATAAATGATGTCACGCCAAGCGTTGAGCCAAACAAGGCATACCCATGCAACAAGGCAGGAGGAGACCGCCGCAACGGTAGTCATCAACAGGCGATGTATGCGAGGTGTCATGCTGCCCAACTATTCAGGATGCACCAGCCCCGAATTGTGCTCCCGCTACTTGGATTCCGCAAGCCAAACTGACCCCCTCGACCCGCAATTCCCGCCCCTAGAGCCACGCGGTTCTGGGAGGAGATGACGCTGGAAATTCCCGGTCGCTACACATGGGGGTCAGGTCAACGGACCCGTTAGACCCGACCCCAGAGTTGTTCCCGGAGACTGCGCCAATCACAAACTACCGATTGACAGAGTCGGACCCAGTGGCCCAAAATTGACCCCTGATGATTTACGGTGTTGCCTATGAGAGGTAACTCTTCGACACTCCGTGTCCGTGGTCTGGGAGTGATCGTCTTCGCCTCTTCGTTGATGTTGCTTACCGCGTTGGGAAGCTCCCCCCAAGAGGATGCTGATCTGCGCTTCTGGAAGCGCATCATCAGCCAGTGTGAATTGGAGAACGGGGGCGCGTTCTCACCCACAAACAGGGCATTACACGCGGAAGTCGTAGATCATTTGAAACGCTATCCAGACTTTCTCCATGTTCTTGAAGGATCGCTCCGTTTTGAAGACCGAGCTTGGGTTCGTGCGTATAGTCTTAGCGTCATATTACAGGCGCTACACGAGAGGGGTTCCCGTGACTACGTGTTTTGCTTGTCCGACCCTGACAAGAACGTGCGTGGAATGGCGCAAGCCGCAATTAGGGAATACAAAGTCCAAGAAGGAGCACAATATCTTGCGGTCCTGCTACCTAGTAAAGACAGTAATGAACGATGGGCGGGGTTGAAAGGTATAGAAGAGTTTCAACGGGGAGATGGATTCCCGTACTATGCGGCCATGTTATACGATCCGGATGCGGACGTTGCGTGCGAGGCGGCTCGAGCATTCGAGCGTGTCGATTGCAAAGATGCGGATCCCGTACTGTACCGTTTTCTCTGTGAAACCTCGCCCGGCCACGCCAAGCAAATAGTCGTGAAAAGCGTTATCCATACCCTCTGTTGCCTGCATCATGAAGCATGTGCGTCCTCGATCGACGACGTAAAGTTGCCGGACGCAGTTGACTATTGGATTCGGCGGCTGAATCCGTTGAAGAGTACCAACCAATAGGTGTGAATATGTCTCTTGAGGCCTCTTGGCCCAATTGGTCTCAGGCGTTCAACTCGGCGTTCCAGTATTGCGGCAAGAACAGAGAGCTCTGACGCGACAACACAAGGTTTGCAAACCGCCTGAGGTTCGTGGCTGATGAATGTCTTCGCAACGGCGCGTGTCTCGATCTCTTGATCGCCGAAGCGCTCGACAAATGGCCGGTACGCCAAGGATGGTGTCCTTTGTGGGCGGCGCGATATCAATTGGCTTCCCTCGGCCCCATTTGGTGCGGCGTGTGGGAGTCATGATGGCGTGGGGACGGCGCCGCGTGGGGGCAGGCGGCCTACAAACCGCCTGCGCTTCATCGAAGCGCAGCTACAACCCCCGAGGGTCTTGAGGGCGGGTGTTGCGGTATCTGTTCATCGTGTGGGGAAGCGGGCGAAACAGTCGGGACACCTATGAACACGGGCGAGGAGCCGCCTTCGCCATTGCTACGGCGGCCAAGCGCCCGCGCAGTTCTGGCATAAGCGAACAGGCAAGATGCCCGTTCCACTTCGGGGCGGGTCCGCGAATGAGATTCGCGGCCACGATCGCTGTTGACAGTCTTATCCTGATACGATATGATGGCGGTTGTGCGTATTGGGAATGGATACGATTTGCAGTGCGCGGTTCGAGGCCGAGGAAGGCGGGCGGGGTTACCACTCTACGATGGAGGGGGGTATAGTTCTGCGAAACGAAGCCAACGATTTCCGGGCGGGTTACCATGGCGATGCCTTTGGCATGCAGAGGATTGCGGAGTCGAGCGGCGCGAAAAACCGATTGGCTTCGTTTGGCTTCGTTCGCTCCCGCTCACGAAGGCCTGCGGCCCGCACTACGTGCGTCCGTCTCGCGGCTGCCCTCGCCGCTCGGCTCGACTTCGTTCGGGGGGGTGCGGCTCGCCGGGAGGCTTGCCCTCCAAAGGGGAAGGAGGGGACAGGCCGTAAAACATAAAAATTACGAAACGAACCTGGGAACTTCAAGCCGGCGTGCAAAAGTTACCAAAAACGAACCCGAGAAAGTGTAAAACGAACCCAAGAAAACGGGGAACGAACCCGAGTTTTTGTGAAACGAACCCAAGGAAATGGTAACCGAACCCGAGAAGTGGGGCAGCCATGAGGGGAGAGGCGGAGGAAGCCAGGCACCTCACCCTGACCCTCTCCCCTGAAGCGGAGAGGGGAATTAGGGGACCTCACCCTGACCCGCCTGAGGTGGGCAAGCCCTTTGCGGCCGCAGATACGACGAGGCCGCGTCTTGGGGGCCAGTGCCGCCGTCGGCTCCCCCTGAAGCGGAGAGGGGAATTAGAGAACCTGACCCTGACCCGCCTGAGGCGGGCAGGCCCTCTCCCAGAGGGCGAGGGGAGAGGTGAGCCATCCTGGGGCTTGCCCGGACGGGGGGGAGATTGGTAGGCTCGGCTTGGCGATGAACGCATTCCGATACCGTAAAGGCGAATTGTGCTGTGAGCGGGTGCCGTTGCGGCGGCTGGCCGAGGCGTTCGGCACGCCGTTGTACGTGTACAGCGAGGGGCATATCACGGGGCAGTACGCGGGATTGGATCGGGCATTGCGGTCGATCGATCATCAGATTTGTTTTGCGGTGAAAGCCAACAGCAACCTGGCGGTGTTGCGGTTGCTGGCGCGGTTGGGGGCGGGGTTTGACATTGTCAGCGGCGGAGAATTGTACCGTGTGGCGCAGGCGGGGGGCGATCCGAAGCGATGCGTGTTTTCCGGCGTGGGCAAATCGCGGGAGGAGATCGAGTACGCGCTGAAGCTGGGGATTTACATATTCAATGTGGAGAGCGAGCCCGAGCTGCGGCGGATTGCGGCGGTGGCGCGGCGGGCGGGGCGGCGGGCGCCGATTGCCGTGCGGGTGAACCCGGGGGTTGACCCGGACACGCACCGGTATATTTCGACGGGCAAACACGAGAGCAAATTCGGGATATCGATTCGGGACGCGCTGGGGGTGTATCGCGAAGCGGCGCGGATGGACGGGATCGAGATTCGCGGGGTGCAGATGCACATCGGCTCGCAGATCACCCAGACGGCGCCGTACGTGCTGGCGATTCGGAAGCTGATGCCGTTGGTGGAGAAACTGCGCGAGATCGCGCCGGGGACGCTGCAGTCATTTGACGTTGGGGGCGGCGTGGGCATTCTGTATCACGGCGAACATCCGCCGACGGCGGCGGGATTCGCGGAGGCGGTGCTGCCGCGGTTGAAGGGGGTTGGGCTGCGTATTTTGCTGGAGCCGGGCCGGTTCATCGTGGGGAATGGGGGAGTGCTGGTGACGCGGGTGGTCCATGTGAAACGGACGCCCGTGAAACGGTTTGTCATTGTGGATGCGGCGATGAACGATTTGATTCGGCCATCGTTGTACGGGAGCTATCACGAGATCGTGCCGGTGTCGGCGCGAGATGCGCGGCGGAACATCACGGCGGACGTGGTGGGACCGGTGTGCGAGTCGGGCGATTTTCTCGCGCAGGATCGTCGGGTGGCGGCGGTGGAGGAAGGCGCGTTGTTGACGGTGAGGAGCGCGGGGGCGTACGGGATGTCGATGTCGTCGAATTACAATTCGCGGCCGCGGGCGGCGGAAGTGATGGTGAACGGGAGCCGTTACGAGCTGGTGCGGCGTCGGGAGTCGGCGAAAGATTTGATTTCGGGAGAGACGATCCCGAGATGGATGATGTGAGCCGGACTATTCGAGGAGTTCTTTGAGACAATTGATGAGGTGCTGGATGGGGAAGGGTTTCATCAGGTACTTCGAGTCGGTCTGCGTGAGGAAGAGATTGATCTTCGGATCGGCGGCGAACCCCGTGATGAAGATGAAGCGGTCGGCGAGGATGGGGCGCATTTCGCGGGCGCGGAGGTAGAACTCATCGCCGCGGAGTTTGGGCATCATCACGTCGCAGACGACGGCGTCGTACTCGTTGGCCCTGACTTTCATGAGGGCTTCGTCGCCGTCATTGGCCACATCGACGAGGAGCAGGGCCTTGAATTCGATCGCGTCGGACGGACGGACGGCGGTATCGGGTTGGGGCTTGAAATCCATTTGGTGGATGGGAGAGCAACTGAGATGCCAAGGGGGTTGGCGGAACGGGCGATGGCGGGGCGGGTGGGGCGAGGGAGGAAGAGGGGGAGGTGGTAGCCATGCCAAAGGGGCAAATTGAGGGCGATTTTGTCATGGTAACCGGCCAATTTGGGACATGGAATTGGGGTGGTTTCGGGAAGGCCGGGGCTGCGGAGGGATGACGAATGAGCACGGGAAGACCCGTGAAAGTGCGGGGTTTTTCGCACGGGCGGTGGTGTGGGCGAGCCGGTGGCGTAGGCATGTGATGTTGATGCGTCGAGGCGAGCGGAAGTAATTGCCTGGTAGAAGCATGCGTTCTTTCTCCATGATTTTGGTAGGTATTTGACTGGATGGCCACTACAGCGTTGACAAGAGCAAGCGTTCTTTTATACTCGACGGCGAAGTCTTTGGAAGTGCACCGCCGTTCCGAAGCTATCGGAACGGCGTTTTGCCATAACAGGACTGAACGAAGAAAGGTGAATGGAGACGCTATGGCATCTGGAAAAGTGAAGTGGTTTGATACGAAAAAGGGATTTGGATTTATTCAACAGGAGGGTGGCCCGGATGTGTTCGTGCACTACACGAGCATTTCGGGAAATGGTTTCAAGAACCTGGAGGAAGGGCAGACCGTGGAGTTTGAGCTGGTGGATTCCCCCAAGGGTCCGAAGGCATCGAACGTCGTGGCGAAGTAGAACGAAATTCCAGACAACACGAACCCCCGGCGACGCGAGTTGCCGGGGGTTTTCATTTTGTCGCGACGCCCCGGTGATGAGGAAGGGAGAGCACCGCAGGAGTGTGAGACGGGGACGATGGATAGCGGGTGAGCGCGAGCAAACGCGGAGGCTTGACCCTTGCGCGCTCCGTGTGTTACCTGTGCCGCGTGAAAACGGTGGTTCTCTGCGGCGGGCTCGGGACGCGGTTACGTGAGGAAACGGAGTTTCGTCCGAAGCCCATGGTCGAGGTGGGCGGTCGCCCTATTTTGTGGCACATTATGAAGAGCTACGCCCACTTCGGATTCAAGGAATTCATTCTCTGCCTGGGATACAAGGGCACCCAGATCAAGGAGTATTTCCTGAATTATGAGGCGATGAACAGCGACTTCACCATTCGCCTCGGACGGCAGAATCTGATTAGTTATCATGGCGCACACAGCGAGCAGGATTTTTCCGTAACGCTTGTGGATACGGGCCAGGAAACCCTGACGGGAGGCCGGGTGTTGCGGACCAAACCGTTTGTGGATGACGACACCGTCATGGTCACGTACGGCGACGGCCTCAGCGACATTGATATCGGTGCGCTGGTGAAATTTCACAAGTCGCATGGCAAACTGGCGACGGTCACCACGGTCAAGCCCGTGTCGCGGTTCGGCGTACTCGACGTGGCCGGCTCGGGGCAGGTCGAGAGCTTTGCCGAGAAACCGCAGATGGACGGATGGGCCAGCGCGGGGTTCTTTGTATTCAATCGGCGCGTGTATGATTACCTGACCGGCGATACGTGCATTCTCGAGCGCGAGCCGATGGAACGACTGGCGCAGGACGGCCAGCTCATGGCCTACCGACATGAGGGATTCTTCTTTGCGATGGACACGTATCGCGAGTATCAGCGTCTGAACGAACTCTGGACCGCGGGCGAAGCGCCCTGGAAGGTGTGGGAATGAACGACACGTTCTGGCAAGACCGTCCCGTGCTGGTGACGGGCGCGACCGGGCTGCTCGGGAACGCGCTGGTCCACCGGCTTCTGGAGTCGGGCGCCGATGTGGTCTGTCTCGTGCGCGACTGGGTGCCGCAAGCGGAAGTGGTGCGACGCCATTTGATCGACAAAGTGAAAGTGGTGCGGGGTGATGTCCGCGACCAGGCGCTGCTGGAACGTTCGCTCGGCGAATATGAGGTTAGCACGGTATTCCATCTCGCGGCGCAGACCATCGTGAGCATTGCCAACCGGAATCCCATTTCCACGTTTGAAACGAACGTCCAAGGGACGTGGGCGGTGTTGGAAGCATGCCGCCGCAGCCCCGCGGTGACGGGGATTGTGTTGGCGTCATCGGACAAGGCGTATGGCGACCACGAGAAGCTGCCCTATGACGAGACGGCGGCGCTGCAGGGACGCCATCCGTACGACGTCAGCAAATCGTGCGCTGACCTTGTGGCGCAGGCGTATGCCAAGTCCTACCGGTCTCCGGTGGCGATCACGCGCTGCGGGAATTTCTACGGTCCGGGCGATTTGAATTGGAATCGAATCGTGCCCGGCAGCATCCGGTCCGTCATTCGCGGGCAGCGCCCGGTGATTCGTTCCGACGGCAAATACATCCGGGATTACTTTTTCATTGAAGACGGCGCGGCGGCGTACATGCTGCTGGCGGAGAAGCTGGCGGGTGATCCCGGGCTGCGTGGCGAGGCGTTCAATTTCTCCAACGAAATCCAGGTGACGGTGTTGGATCTGGTTCGGCGGATTCTCAAGCTGATGGATTCGAAGCTCGAGCCCGACATCCGCAACGAGGTCAGCAACGAAATCCTGCATCAGTATCTGAGCGCGGAGAAAGCGCGGCGGATTCTCGGCTGGAAGCCGCTGTACACGCTGGAGGAAGGTCTCCAGACAACCATCGGATGGTATCGGGCCTTTTTCGATCATGGGTAACTCGGCCGACGAATTACGAGCGCAGATCGCCGAATTGGTGAGGCAGTATTACGCGGCGGCATTTCCGAGCCGCGAATTCACGCCGGGCGAGACACCGATTCCCTATGCGGGACGCGTCTTCGACGAAGATGAGCTTCTGCTCCTCACGGAGGCGTCCCTGGACTTCTGGCTGACGACGGGTCGGTTCGCCGAGCAATTTGAACGTGAGTTTGCGCGGTTTTTCGGCTTGCGCAACGCCAAGCTGGTGAACTCGGGTTCCTCGGCGAATCTACTGGCGTTGTCGGCGCTGACCTCGCCGAAGCTGGGCAATCGCCAGCTCAAGCCCGGTGATGAAGTGATCACGGCGGCGACCGGGTTTCCGACGACGATCAACCCGATCCTGCAGAACCAGCTTGTGCCGGTGTTTATCGATGCGGAGATTCCCACGTACAATGCCGACATCACGCAACTGGAAGCGGGGCGTTCGGAGCGGACGCGGGCGGTGATGATGGCGCACACGCTGGGAAATCCGTTTCCGCTCGGTCCGGTCGTGGAGTTCTGTCGGAAGCACGGCCTGTGGCTGATCGAGGATTGTTGTGATGCCGTCGGATCGACGTACCGCGACAAACTGTGCGGTACATTCGGGGATTTGGCGACAGTCAGTTTCTATCCCGCCCATCACATCACGATGGGTGAGGGCGGCGCCGTGCTGACGAATGCGCCGTTGCTGGGCACGCTCCTCGAATCGTTCCGCGATTGGGGACGAGATTGCTGGTGCGCCCCGGGCAAGGAGAACACCTGCGGCAAACGGTTCGAGTGGCAGTTGGGAGAACTGCCGCAGGGGTACGATCACAAGTACATTTACTCGCATGTCGGCTACAACCTGAAGCTGACGGACATGCAGGCGGCGGTGGGCGTGGCCCAGTTGAAGAAGCTGCCGGATTTCATTGCGAAACGACGGCGGAATTTCCAGACATTGTGGGACGGTCTTAACGACCTTGAGGATTTGTTCATTCTTCCGCTGGCGACGCCCGAGAGCAATCCGAGTTGGTTCGGGTTTCCGTTGGCAGTCCGAAAGGACGCGCCGATCACGCGCGAAGAAGTTATTCAACACCTGCACCAGGCGAAGATCAGCACGCGGCTGTTGTTTGGCGGGAACCTGACGCGGCAACCGGCCTACAGGGACGTTCCGTGCCGAAAAATCGGTGATCTGCGGAACGCGGATTTCGTCATGAACAATGTGTTCTGGCTGGGGGTGTACCCCGGATTGACTTCCGCGATGATCGAGTACATGGTCGATATACTGCACAAGCTCCGCGATGGAACCTAATCCTCTAGCGGCGGACCTCGACCACGTCCTGGCTCATACCAGTGGCCTGTGGGAGGAGCTGCGCGGCCGGCGGATTTTCATCACGGGCGGAACGGGCTTTTTCGGTTGCTGGCTGCTGGAAAGTTTCGCCTGGGCCAATGAGCATCTCGGGATAAATGCCACGGCAGAAGTCCTCACGCGCGATCCCGCGGTATTCCGCAACAAGGCGCCGCATCTGGCTGCTCATCCGAGCATCCGGCTCCGTGTTGGCGATGTCCGCAACTTTCAGTTTCCGGAGGGCGAATTTGCCGGGGTCATCCACGCCGCGACGCAGTCGACCGTGAAGGTGACCCGGGACACTCTCATTGAGAATCTGGACACGATCGTGAGCGGAACGCGTCGCGCGCTCGACTTTACCGTGGCCTGCGGGGCTTCGCGATTTCTTCTGACGAGTTCCGGTGCGGTGTATGGGCGGCTGCCAGAAACCGTCACCCACGTGGGCGAGGAATATCAGGGTGGGCCCGACGTATCCAATCCGTTTTCGGTGTACGCCGAGAGCAAGCGGCTGGCGGAATTGCAGTGTGCGATTTATCGACACTGCCACGGATTGGAACCAAGGATTGCCCGGGGGTTCGCCTTCGTGGGGCCTTACCTGCCCCTGGACGTGCATTTTGCCGTGGGGAACTTTATCCGCGACGCGTTGGCCGGCCAGCCAATTCGTGTGCAAGGGGACGGGACGCCGCGTCGGTCATATCTGTACGGTGCTGATCTGGCGGTCTGGTTATGGACGATTTTCTTTCGGGGCCAGTCCGGTCGGGCGTACAATGTTGGTTCCGAAGAAGCGATCAGCATTGGGGAGCTGGCGGAATTGGTCAGCCGGGTCAGCCACACCAAACCGCCTGTGCAAATCGCGGCACGTCATTCGGGCGGATCGGCAGTTGAATGGTATGTCCCGTCGACACGGCGCGCTTTGCGCGAGCTGGGACTGAGGCCGATGATCGGACTGGATGAGGGGGTACGACGAACGATGCAGTGGTACAGTAGTCGAATCGCGAACGGCGATGGCGGAGCACAATCGCCGTGAAAGTTCCGGTCTTATGCGGTGGGCGGGGATTGATTGACCCTGAGCTGCCGCGACAGATAGCCGCGGGCATGGTTCGTATCGGGGATCGGCCCGTGGTCCGGAATGTTCGGAACACGTTTGTCCGTTACGGCCACCGTGAACTCCTTGAATTCAGTGACGGGGAAGACCGTGGGTCGACGGGGCCCACAGGGGGAACGAGTCCCGCCGCGGGTGCGGGCTGCGAGTCAGACTGGATATGTCGCGTTCAATCGCTCGGCCGCCGAGTGAGCGGGCCGCATTTTTGCTGGCAACCGGGGGGCTCCAGCCAGTAGAATTCAAACTTATGCGTGTCGCTGATTACATGGCCCAACGAGTGGCGTCCACCGGTAGTGAATGCATTTTCATGGTGGCGGGTGGCATGGCGATGCATCTCAATGACGCGTTCGGGCGCGTGTCGGGTTTGCGCTATTACTGCAATCATCATGAGCAGGCTTCGGCCATGGCGGCGGACGCATATGCTCGAGAATCGGGCAAATTGGGAGTGTGCGTGGCCACCAGTGGCCCCGGGGCCACCAACCTGCTCACCGGCCTGGTGGGGGCCTATCAGGATTCGGTGCCGATTCTCTTTTTGACAGGGCAATGCAAGCGCGTGGAAACCGTTCGCGGACGCGCCATTCCCGGGCTGCGACAATGCGGCTTCCTGGAAGTGGACATCGTTCCGATTGTTCAGTCGGTAACGAAATACGCCGCTTTTGTCGAATCACCTGAGCGGGCGCGCTATCATCTCGAGAAAGCCATTGATCTGGCGATGAGCGGCCGGCCAGGCCCTGTTTTGCTCGATGTTCCTCTCGATGTGCAAGGGGCTGTGTTTTCTGAGGAAGCGTCCCTGCCATATGTTCCGGAGCCCGCGGCAACGGAACCGCCCGACCCGCAAGCCATCGCACGGATTATTCAGCGCCTGGACCAGGCCAAGCGACCGCTGCTATTGGCCGGCCATGGCTTCCGTTGCGCCGAGTCGGTCGATCTGTTTCGCCGACTGGTCCATCAGATGCAGATACCGGTCGTTACCAGCATGATGGCCAAGGATTTGCTGCCCTATGACGAAGCGTTATTTGTCGGGCACTGTGGGCCTCGCGGGTTGCGCGGCGCCAATTTCGCCGTGCAATTGGCCGATCTCATCGTGATTGTTGGGTGCAGCCTGCACGTTCAAACGGTCGGCTATGAAGGCGCTCTGTTTGCGCCCGAGGCTTACAAGATTCAAATCGATCTGGATCGCGCTGTACAGCAACGCGAAAGCGTGGGCGTGCAAGAGAAGCATTTCTGGGATATTCGCGAATACCTTCCCCAGATGGCAGCGCAGGCGGCGGCCACTCCCCGCCGTTCGCATGAGCGCTGGGTGGCCCAATGCACGAAATTCAAACACCTGTATGCCATTGACCGCGAACCGCACGACTTGGGGCCGGCAGACGGTCCGGTGAACCTCTACGAATTTGTCATCGCGTTGAGTGAGGTGCTCGACGGGTCGGAAACCATCCTGACCGACGCCGGGCAGCCCCATCCGATTCTCGGTCAGGCGTTCCGCGTGAAGGGCTCCCAACGTTATCTCAATCCGGGTTCGTTTGCGGAAATGGGCTATGCGCTGCCGGCGGCTTTTGGGGTCGCCGCCGCCGACCCCGCCAAGGAGGTGATCGTGGTCATTGGAGACGGATCATTGCAGACGAACATTCAAGAATTGCAGACCCTGGTCCACCATGGGTTTGCCATCAAATTGTTTGTGATAAATAATGGAGGCTATGGCTCGATCCGGCGCACGCAAGAAACGTTCTTCAAAGGTTTCTTTGTCGGGGCCACCCCGGAAAGCGGTGTGACGATGCCCAGCAGTGAGAGGATCTGCCAGGCCTATGGGTTGTCGTACCAGCGCATTGAGAACCGCTCCCGACTGTCAGAACAGTTGCGCCGAATACTGGCGACGCGCGGTCCGATCTTCTGTGAAGTGATGGCGCAGTACGACCAACGCATTTTGCCGGTGGTCCCGTCTTACCTGGCGCCGGATGGCAGCATGAAATCGGAAGCTCTGCACAAAATGGTTCCCAAGCTCGAACAGCCGGTCGAGGAGATTTTGCGTGCGGCCGTCGATGAAAGCTAGGATTGAAGGCTGAGGATCCGTCGGGATGATCCCATGAATTCTCCCACCAAACTGATCAGTATCGTCACGCCGTGTTACAATGAAGAGGAGAATGTCCGGGAGGTGTACGAGCAGGTCCGTCGGGTCATGGAGGCGCAGCCGGCGTACACCTACGAACATCTGTTCATCGACAACGCGTCGAAGGACCGGACGGTGGCGATTCTCAAGGAGATCGTCGCGTTCGATAAGCGGGTGAAGATCATCGTTAACGCGCGGAACTTCGGCCATATTCGGTCCCCGTTCTACGCGTTGCTGCAGACGCAGGGTGAGGCGGTGATTTCGATCGTTGCCGATCTGCAGGACCCGCCCGAGATGATTGCGGATTTCCTGCGGAATTGGGAACAGGGCTACAAGATTGTGGTTGGCATCAAGAAGGGCAGCGAAGAGGCCAAGCCGATGTATTTCGTGCGCAAGCTGTACTATCGGGTGGTGGGGCGGCTGGCGGAGGTGGAACTGATCAAGGATTTTACCGGCTTTGGTCTGTACGACAAGGAGGTCATCGACATTCTCCGGGAGATCGGCGATTCGTATCCCTATTTTCGGGGACTGATTTGCGATATCGGGTTTCCGCGGGCCGAGATTGAGTATTTCCAGCCGCTCCGCAAACGGGGCATCACCAAGAACAACTTTTATACGCTGTACGACATGGCGATGCTTGGAATGACCAATCACTCCAAGGTGCCGTTGCGCCTGGCGACCATGTCGGGTTTTCTGATGTCCATTTTCAGCATGATTTGCGGCATCGTGTATTTGGTGTACAAACTGTTGTTCTGGAATTCGTTCTCGGTCGGGATCGCACCGCTGGTGATCGGGCTGTCGTTCTTTGCATCGGTCCAGCTGTTCTTTCTGGGCATCGTCGGGGAATACGTCGGCGCGATCCACACGCAAATCCTGCGGCGTCCATTGGTGATCGAGAAAGAACGGGTGAATCTGCCTCCATTATCGGGCACTTCTCGCAGCGCCAGTCTGCCGGCCTGACGGCCCGTGGCGGATGCGGCGCCATCAGGCGCCG
The DNA here is from genome assembly GCA_035501175.1 of Verrucomicrobiia bacterium. GTDB lineage: Bacteria > Verrucomicrobiota > Verrucomicrobiia > Palsa-1439 > Palsa-1439 > Palsa-1439. The sequence goes on from DATJWQ010000039.1 coordinate 34,489, forward strand.
AGATGGTAGACGAACAAGGTGTAGGCGACGCGGGCGGTGGGTTGGCGCGAGTCGCGGAGCCAGGACCATTCCGGTCGCATCAACTCGGATGCCGAGACCACCAGCCAGCCGTCGGTAAGTTGACGCGCCTCATCGGCGCTGACCCGGGTATTGGGAATCTTCAAGTACTCGATGTTGTACTGGGTGCCGAAGTAATCCAGATAGATGTGATGGATGTCGTGTTCCGCGAGGAATTGCTTGAGTCGGTTGGCATCCTGGCCCCAGTCGTAATTTGAATCGATGAGATACTTGTAGCCGTTCGTGGCGCCGCCGACTGCCTCGCTGAAGAATTGGATATACAGCGGGTAGGCGAGAATCGTGACCAGGATCTGCCATCCCAGCAATCCGTAAACACATTTTCGGATCAACGGCTGCGACCAACGTGCGACGAAGTTGCCGATGCCCACACAGCAAAGAGGGAAGATCGGCAGCAGATGCCGCACGCCGATGTTGACGTTGCTGGTCATGGCGATGAGAAGGTAGGCAGTTGCAACGACCCATGGGGTGGCCTCGAGTAGCGGTGCATGGCGAAAGACCTTTCCGAAGGCGAGGAGGCAGACAATGGTAAGGATGACGAAAGGGATTGGTGATTTTAGAAGGAATGCGAGGGGAAAATAATCCCACCGACCCTCCTGAGACCATGCGCCCAAAAGATAATTCTCATGACCGACCTTGGAGTGACCGAGTGTCAGGCCGAGGGCCTTGAAAAAATCGCCGGGGATGAGGAACGGACGGAATGCTTGAAACCAACCCGGCACGCCCAGCGCCTCCGCCTGGGATTCAGGCAGGGGCGGCGGTGGGGACCAGTGCGGAAAATACACAAGCAGAATCACCAGCCAGATTGTCCCGAGGAAAACAACCGCCAGTTTCCAGGGATTGATGCCGGAGCTCCGCAGTTGCCTTCGGCGGAGCAAGACCAACAGCAACAACGGGGGTCCAAGCACGATTGTTGTCAACTTCATGGTGAGGGCCAAGCCCATCGCGGCTCCGCCTGCCATCGCGCGGGCTAAATCTGGGCGGTCGAGAAGTTTGGCGAAGAGCAGGACCGCCCCCGCGATGCCAAGCGTGACGCCGATATCGGTGGTGATCAGATGTCCGTATGCCAACGAGACCGGATTGAAGACCCAAAGGGCCATGGCAATCAGGGCGGCAGCGTTATCCCCGGTGGAATCGCGAATCCACCAGAAAATCAGAGCGCCGACAGCCAGGGCCAACAGGATTTGCACGGTTCGTCCTGCCAGCATCATCGCGTCGCCGTCGTTCGTGCCATCGTAGACGAACATCTGGCCGAACAACTGACTTTCCGGCAAGGCCCAGAAGTACCACATGCCGCGCCCTTCCGGGAAGAAATCCTGCCACGCGCGGATTGGTCCTGCCCAAGGACGGGCCCATGGGTAGCGTGCGGTTCCATTTAACAGCGCTTGGGCGTTCGGGGAGAGCTTCAGGTCCATGAACAACAAGGGCACGGCCGGCAGCATCTGGGCGACGGGCGGATGCTCGGGTACGAAATAAAACCGGTGACCGGTCCAATAGGTATAACCGGTACCGAGTGCCGTGGTTTCGTCGACAGTAGCGCTGTCCTGTCTGGCAGGACCAATCATGAGAATCGCCATCACCGCCAGCAGGCTGGCGGCAATCCACAGGGCGGTTGGGGTTTTGGCAATCATGATTTGCCGGCCGGGGGCCGGGGGGGAACTCCCCAAGGGGCACGCCAGCACGATGCGCCGAAGCGTTCCGCCGGCCACCGATACGAGTCTTGGTTGAGCTTGTTGAGCATCTGCAATGGACCGGAAGAAATTTCTATTGTGCTGCTCCGGACCGCGTTGTATAAGTCTGCCGAAAATCTGAAGGAAGACAATAAGAATTTGAAAATCCTAGTAACAGGAGGCGCTGGCTTCATCGGTTCGCATGTGGTCGATCGGTTCATTCGCGACGGCCATGAAGTGGTCGTCTTGGACAATTTGGTGACGGGCAGCAAGCGGAACCTGAATCCCCGGGCGCGTTTTGCCGAGCTGGACATTCGCGATCGCAAGGGAGTGGAAGAGATATTCGCCGCGGAGCGGTTCGATGTAGTCGACCATCACGCGGCGCAAATGGACGTTCGCAAGTCGACGGAAGATCCGTTGTACGATGCGGACGTCAACATTTTGGGCTCGCTCAATCTGATCACGAGTGCCACGCGTCACGGGGTGAGGAAGCTTATTTACATTTCCACGGGCGGGGCGGTGTATGGGGAGCCGAAGCGGTTGCCCGTGGAGGAAGGCGACGCGATCAATCCCGAGTGTCAGTACGGGATCAGCAAGCACACGGTCGAGCATTATCTGTATCTGTATCGTCTGTTGTACAAGCTGAATTACGTTGTGCTCCGATATCCGAACGTGTTTGGGCCGCGGCAAAACCCGCAGGGCGAGGCGGGAGTCATCGCCATCTTTGCCGGCAAAATGCTGGATGGGGAGACGCCGACGATTTTCGGCGACGGAAAACAGCTGCGGGACTATGTGTTCGTAGAGGATGTGGCTGACGCGAACGCGCGGGCGCTGGACTGCGGAGACGGCGAGATCATTAACGTGGGGAGCGAGCGGGGGACGTCGGTGCTGGAGTTATACGAACATTTGGCGACGCTGACCGGAGTCAAGAGTCAGCCAAAATCGGCGCCCTTGCGGCCCGGAGAGATCTACAAGATCTATTTGTCGGGGCGGAGGGCGAAGCAAATCCTGGGGTGGAGTCCCGCGGTCAGCGTTGGCGAGGGGCTGCGCCGGACTGTCGAGTGGATGCGGGAGTTTCGCGGGACGGGGCGGTGGCGGTAGATGAGCCTGGCGTTGTCAATCGTCATCCCGATGTACAACGAAGAGGCGAATGTCGACGCGCTGATTGGGCGTGTTGCCGAGGTGATTCCGAAGCTGCCGACGCCGAACGAGGTGATCGTGGTCGACGACGGCAGCAAGGACGCGACGGTTGCGAAGCTTGTGGCGGCTCGCGCGCGGTATTCGTGGTTGAAGATCATTGAGTTGCGACGGAACTTTGGCCAGCACGCGGCCACGTACGCGGGCTTTGACAAGGCCGAGGGCGAAGTTGTGGTGACTCTGGATGGGGATTTACAGAACAACCCGGCGGAGATTCCTTTGCTGCTGGAGAAGATGAAGGAAGGATATGATGTTGTCTGCGGCTGGCGGACGGAGCGCAAGGACCCGTTCTTTTCGCGCAAACTGCCATCGCTGCTTACCAACTACATTATTCGAGGCGACGCGCCGACACCCATCCACGACTACGGCTGTTTTTTGCGGGCGTACACAAACGCGGCTGCCAAGGAGCTTTCGTATTATTCGACGTCACGCGGCTGGTTCCCGGTTCTGTTTGCGAAGCTGGGATTCCGCGTGGGCGAAGTCGGCGTCAGCCATCACGAGCGGCCCGGCGGTGAGGGTTCCAAGCACAGCGTCTTTACGCGCCTGGATCAGTTCATGTCCGTATTTATGGGAGCGACGACCAAGCCGTTTCAATTCGTCGAGGTCATCGGTTTTAGCGCAATCGGCATTGGGGGGTTCGGTGTGATCGCGGCTGTGATGCTGCGATGTTGGGCGTGCGGCATCCTTGCGGTAGCTGTGGGGTTGTGGGGTTTCTCGATAACGATCACGGGTATGGTTGGAGAATATCTGGTGCGGATGAATTACGAGATGGGCCGCAAACCGAAGTATCTGATTCGTAAGACCCACGAATAACTGGTTGGTTGGGGGCGTGTGCCCGGGCATAGTCGGGGGCAAGGCTGGGCGGTGGGACCGGGTATCTTCGATTCGCTTCAGGTATTGTTGGAGGCTACACCACGGGTGGTAAAGCACTCCGGCAGCGCACCGAATTGAATTGACACCGCCGCGCATTCGTGATTTTCTCTGACTTGGAGACGCGCGCTGTTTCAGAGCAGGGTTTCTGCCGCTTGAGTGTTTCATGCCATGTGGCGCCCGCCCTTGGAGGCCAACATCGGCGATTTCCATGAGGTAACCGGCAACACGCTACAGTTGTGCACATTCTCGAATAACCAAAGGAGCGGTCATGAGCACGGGTATAATAGCGATCGGTAAGAGGCATAAGGTAGTGTTTCTCGCGTTGGGAATAGGGATGGGCATGAGTCAAGGAATAACAAGTGCTCAGAGTTTTGAGGGTCTCGGTTTTCTAACGGGCGGAACATTCAGTACGGCGAACGGTATATCGGCTGACGGATCCACGGTGGCGGGCATGGCAGTAAACCCGGCATACACATCCGCGAGCAAACATGAGGCAACGATCTGGACGGTCGGCGGCGGGATTACGGGATTGGGGACACTCACGGGTGGAGGTGAGAGCGACGCGCTGGCGGCCTCAGCCAAGAATGGGGTGGTTGTTGGGAATAGCTCGGCCTCGGGAAGTTCGTCAGAAGCGTATCGGTGGACGAGCGGGGGTGGCATGGTGGGCCTCGGTTTTCTGCCGAACGGGCTAACGAGCATCTCATCCGGCGTTTCGACTGATGGTACGGTGGTGGCCGGTTACGGGATTGTGAGCACCACCGGCCAGGACGAGGCGTGGCGATGGACAAGTGGCGGGGGCATGATTGGTCTGGGTGTTTTGCCGGGGGGCGGCGCGAGTGCGGCGTTTGGAATGTCCTTCGATGGTTCCGTCGTCGTTGGGGGCGGATCGAGTTCCCTGTCAGCGGATCAGGCATGGCGATGGACCAGCGGCGGCGGCATGCTGGGGTTGGGATTGCTACCCGGAGGCTTTACGACTCAAGCCAACGGCGTTTCGGGAAACGGCCTGGTGGTGGTCGGCTACGGCCTGAACTCCAACAGCGTTAATGAAGCGTGGAGGTGGACGAGTGGGAGCGGTCTGGTGGCGCTCGGATTTGTGCCGGGGCTACCGATCAGTTCCGCGCTGGCGGCTTCGGGGAATGGCAACGTCATCGTCGGCTGGGGCAGCAATGGAACGAGCTACGACGCGGCGATCTGGGATCCACTGGATGGGATGCGCAACCTGCAGAGCGTGTTGACGGCGCAGTATGGATTGGCGCTGAGCGGGTGGACACTTGAAGAGGCCACGGGGGTCTCGGCGGACGGGAACACCATTGTTGGCTATGGCATTGATCCAATGGGTTACACGGAAGCATGGCTGGCGCAAATTCCCGAACCCGGGACGCTGGCCCTTGTGTTGACCGGTCTCAGCTATCTGTTTTGTCTACGGATGCTGAAGAGAAAGTAGTCGGCGGACGATAACGACTGGTTTAGTGGCATCATCGCGGCGGGATATACCGCGAGAGAAGGTGCGGTGTGCGATGGGGGAACAGTCCGTGCGCGAGTCGGATGATCGGCGCATGAGAGGGCGTTGGGGGTCGGAGCGCGGGGCTGGTTGCTGACGTTCGGAGACGACTCGCTGGCGTTGGACCGAAACAGAATTCTGTCCGGTGTGAAGACCTACGGATTTCTCAAATTGAGCGGGCTGATTTCGTAGGCGACGTTGTGGCCGTTTTGCACGAGGTACCTCACGAGAACGCCGTTGCCCGTCGTCAGATCTCTCAGGTCACTCACGGGTCTGGCGTTGACGATGATTTGCGCGGCTGCCGGCACCACGAACAGTCGTTTGATCGAGGAAGACCCTTGCACCGTAACTGTTCGGGCCACGGGGTCGACTGCTTGGAGGATGCCCCTGTAGACCAGCAGATTCTTCTCCGGCTCCGAGGGTGACGGTGGTGCGGTTTGTTGTCCCCAGGCAAGCAACGCCAAGCTGATGCCGATCAGGCCAACGACGGCGGTGGTGAGTCCCGACGTTCTTTTCATGATTGATCCACTCCTTTTGCTCTTGAATCAATGTGACGAACTTCAGGTCTCGATTCAATCCGCCGAGAACCCATTTCCTCCTGGGAATTCCTCCTAGGCGATGCTCCCGCGGGGGGGAAGGCCGTCAATCAGCGATCGTGCCAGGGGATGGGGCGGTAGGCAGTCTATCGATGTATCATGCGCAGGCGGGGCGGGTGGAGGAGCCCGAGCTGACGTTGGCGCGGGTGCAGGGCGGGGATGCAGCGATAGGTGTCACTGACACCGATCGTGGGTGGGGCAAAGTTTGCAATGATTCGATGCACCTGCAGCGATTTGTCAGGCGTTTGTTCCACCAATCCGAGATTCACGTCCTTGCAGTAGTCGCCTGATGTTTGAGCCGTGGCGTAGAATTGCGAGTACAGCCAGCACAGAGAAGATGCTGATCGCGACGGGTCCACTGCCACAGAGCCAGGCGACGACCGGCAATAGCGCTGCGGCGACGATGGACGCCAAAGAAACCGTTTGCGACAACGCGAAGACGAGGGCAAACGCCAACAAGAGCGCGAGACCCATCCGCCAATCGAATGAGAGGGCCACGGCAAACGACGTCCAGATCCCTTTGCCTCCGCGAAACTGGAAATAGAGGGGCCAGTTGTGTCCGACGATTGCCGCGCATCCAGCAGTCAGTCCACCGAGGGCTGCCAGTGGCGGGCTGTTCTGTAAGAGGAGCCGGCCGATCAGGAACGCCACGACGCCCTTGGCGATGTCGCCAACGGCGGTGATCGCCGCGGCTTTCTTACCGAGAACTCGCAGGGCGTTCGTCGCCCCAGCGTTCCCGCTACCGTGCAGCCGAACGTCGGTATCGTAAAACCTGGAGACGATCAGCGATGTGTTTGCGCTGCCGAGGAGGTATCCACAAGCCGCTGCCGCCAGGAATGAGAATGTGATCGTCACAGCCTGGTATTATCAGTCGGTCGTGCTGAGGCACGTCGCTGCCTTGGGACGGTGGGCCGCATTGAGGGCGAAAGCGTAAGACCGGGGCGTTGCTGTGTCAATCCGGGTTGTAACGGGTTACGGCGAGGGTGAAGGCTGCGCCAAGCTCTTCGGTAGGCTCAGGACAGGCGGGCGTGGTGATGGAGCGGGTGGACGAGACGGAGCTGGCGTTGGCGCAGGCGTAGGATTCCGGCGAAGCCGGGGAACGTGCAGAGTCTGCCGCACCGGCGGGGTCGGAACGCCCACGGCTGGTTGTCTCGAACGAATTACCGCGCTGCCATGGATTACGCTTTGAGGAATGCCATCATCTGCACAAACAATATCCCCCAGAGCAGTATCGCGATCCAGAGAATGCCCCCCGCCAACATCATCACGGGTGGGCCTGCGGATTCGTGGCGGAGAACATGGAGAGCGAGGGTCCCCGAAGCGACGAGCGCACCGAGCACCAGGGTGAGGCCGATTCCCACAAAGCGACGCCCCGATGAGGCAGAATGGACGTTTGCGTTCATGTTAGCTTTGACTGAGCAACTGCCGGATCGTCACGCGACCTTCCACCCGCCCAGTATGCTTCGGCGAAGCTGAAGCTCGTCGCCCCTTGTGGGTGCGGGTGTGGTGATGGAGCGGGTGGAGGAGCCGGAGCTGATCTTGGCGCGGGTGCAGGGCGGGGAGCGGCGATCGGTGTCACTGACGCCGATTGGGGATTGGTCAGATGTTAGAGTGATCAGACGTGACCGAAGCCATCACGTGGTGTGGTCGCTCTGCTTGCCGAAGGGGCGGCAGCTAAAGAGCCGGAGATCATTAGGATCCACGCCCTGTTCTTTGGCCCATACCGTGCCGCAAAGAAATCGTCGTTGCGAACGCAGCCAGAATGGAATGGCAATGATGTGGATGGAGCACAGGATGGCCGCGACTGTAAGGGTTACTGGATTTCGGAATACCATTGCCTGCGAGATGGGTATTGCAAAAGTCGCGGCGCACCATAGACCATAGAGACCACCTCTGAGTGCAACAGTCCTGCGCTCAGACTCTGTCATGTGCGCACAGACGTCTCTGGTTTGCGCCGACTGAAGCGGTGACCATGTTTTCCAGTCCATACGTTGGCTTTCCATCGCCTTCCGGTTGGTCAAGCGGCTGACCAAGCCTGGGGCAATATTCTTGTGCAAGTAAGGTTCAAGGAGCATTAGCCGTACCCACGCCGGTTCTGCGTCTCTGATCCTGACTACAATGGCTTGCGGTGGGGGTTCTCGCTTTGACACTCAGCCGAAGGGTCAACAACGATCAGCGGCGGGAGCGGGATGTCGGGGGGCGCTGATACCTAGTAGTACGAGGCATCGGTACGTGGACAATACATGGTAGTGCCATGTATCGAGTGAGGAGCGGACGGATAGGGTGGGGGTGGGCGAAAAAGTTAAGGCGACGAAATGTTGCAATGTTGAGACCCGGCCCCGGTTCCTAGACTCTACGGGACCCTGATCCTGACTACAATGGCTTGCGGTGAGGGTTTTCGCTTTGACACTCAGCCGAAGGGTCAACAACGATCAGCGTCGGGACACGCTATTCAACCGCCGGGGGTAGGGTGAGCGGAGAGGTTCTGTAAATAGTAAAGCGCTGACCCCCTCCGATAGTAAAGCGCTGACCCCCTCCGTGACCCCCTCCGCCCCCTCCGTTTGCGACAGGGATTCGATGTGATCCCTATCCGCTCGTGTTTGCGACACCGCCCAATCGCATGGACGAAACCCAAAGGGGTTTGTATAATCGTGCCATTATGGCAGGTAGTATGCAAGAGGGAACAGTCGTGTGACGTCAACCTCCAGAGAATCTGATCGTCGTGTCTTGGTGCTGGGTTGTGAGCCCTTCACGCGGCTGGTCACTGCCTACCCTTGGGATAAGCTGCCGCCGCTCCTAAACGTTGCGGACTATGATGTTGTGTTTCTTAACCTTGTCCCGTTTCTTAACGAGAAGTTCGCCAATGGCATTCGTGTCGACACACTTCCCAGCTGGGACCAGTTTGCGCGCCTCATCTTCAGCAAGGGGAGTGAGATAATAGTAATCGGTCATCCCGGTCCACGACTTGGCAGCAACGCTGACTGCGCCGTGACTTGGTGGCTGCCATGCGTGCCTGAGTTCACATACGAGATTGGGCAAGAGATAAGGGATATCGAGCCGGAATTCGAATATTACTTTCGTAACGTTCGCGAATGGTCTTTCTACGCGAGTCGAGAGGTGCACCCGAACTCCTTCGACACTGAGGTATATGCTCAGAGGATTCATTCCGCTGCTAATGATTTACGCGCTGGGCTACGGCCGCTAGCTCGAACCCGCTTCCATCGGGCAATCGCCTTCGAGCTCAATTTTGAGATCTCAAAGGTTTATCACCCACGTAATCCGTACATTAACGACCCGGCCCGCAGGCAGCGGCTTGCCCTCTCAGGACGGCTGGTGTGGCTGCCGCCTCCGACCGAAATCTCGGAGACGGAAGCTGTGGAGTTGATACTTCGTGAGCGATTTGGATTCCGCGTTGAAGTAGCCGCACCTACGTGGGTCGGTCAATTCGTGCTGCCGCGGGAAGCGCCGTTGCGCTCTGAGATTGCGCGTTTGGTCGAGGAGCTTAAGCAGCATCAGATGGGGTTGGTGGACGTGCGAAAACGGGCAGCCCACGAGAGTAGGTTCCGGAAGTTGCTATATGAACAGGGCGAGGACGTGCTTGAGCCGGTGGCGCGCGATGCCTTGCGCGAGCTTGAGGCCAAGGTTGATGACCCTCTGAAGAAAGGGCGGGAAGATGGAAGATTGATTGACCCACGCGGGAGGCGGGCAATATTGGAAATCAAGGGGCGTACTGGCACCCTAAGGCTCGACGACGTGCGGCAGCTACGCCAGTGGGCGGACGATGCGGTAGTGAATGAGGCGTGGACTGGGAAGGGCATTCTAATTGCGAACCTATGCTGCGGCGAGCCACTAGAAAGACGCCGTGATTTATTTCCGGATAATTGCAAGAAAGTTGCGGAGCAATTCAATTTGTGCCTGATGACTACAACACAACTGTTTCATGCACTTTGTGAACATCAGGAGGGTCGGTTGGATCTGCCTAAGTTTTGGGATTCAATCTTCTCGACTAGCGGCGTGTCTGCGTTGCCCGAGTTATCAAGGCCCTAGGTCAGCTGCGTGTTCATTCCATCAAGTAGTCTCCAGCTCTGGAATAGGTTCAACCCGTGCGGTGGAACATCCTTCGACCGCGACCTCCGAGTCGGAGTGGATTTCACTTAGGACGAGTCGAGCGCTGTCTCCATCCGCGCCCTCGAATCCTTCCAAACACGCATTTTTGGGGGAAGGAGTGATTGGGGCGTCCTCCTTCGCCAGGCCCACGACGGCAGAGACCCTTCGACAAGCTCAGGGCGTTTGGGGAGCGGAGGATCCTGCGCTTCACAGCCCCGACCTCGGACTCGGGGTAAAAAGCGCAGCTACAACGGCGGCCACACGGCGGACTCGCCAGAGGCGGGCAAGCCGCGCCGAAAATCAGACAGATACTGATGGTAGCTGTCTGTTTTATTTATTCCCGCCCGGGTTAAAGTTGGTCGTGAATTGGAACGAGTCACCTCACGAGGGCTGTGGCAAGCCGTACCGCCGACAGCACGGAAGGAACGCCGTCAGGACGGCAAAGCGCCGACGTTGCGAGCTCTCGAAGGAGGGGAGCAGGAGCACGAGTAAGAGAAAGAAAGGGTGGGGGGGTATATATCTGCGAAACGAAGCCAATGGATTTCGAGGTTACCACCGTGTGGATGATGGCGAATGATAACGGGTTACGAAACATGAGAGGCCGGAAAATCGATTGGCTTCGTTTGGCTTCGTTCGGCCAAAGAACGGCTTCGTTTGGGGGTTTTGGAGGGGGGAAGGGGACAGAATTCAGGAGCCACAATTCAGGAGTCAGGAGTTGGAAGAAGCACCGATGGAAGGAGGGTGCGACGGTTACCGGGGAATGGAAGGATCCGCGCTCGTCGCGCGCGGCTACAGGGGCCGGGCAAGGCAACGGCAAAGCGGTGACCGGTTACCGCACGGCTCGACTTCGTTCGGGGGGGTGCGGCTCGCCGGGAGGCTCGCCCTCCAATGGGGGCGAGGAGGGGCCGAGTCCGCCAAAAGTATTTTTTTACGAAACGAACCCGAGAAATGGAGGGGTCGAGTTTTTTCTAATTATCGATAATGGAATGGGTTGGAGAGATCGGGTGTCGGAATTCTTTACACTTTTGACTGAAAAACGAACCCGAGGATTCGCAAAACGAACCTGAGAAAATGTGGAACGAACCCGAGAAAGTGCGAAACGAACCCGAGGATTCGGCGACGGATGACCCTCAGCCTGGCTCGCCTGAGGCGGGCAAGCCCTTTGCGACCGGGGAACGACAAGATCGCTTCTTCGCTACGCTTCGGTTCCCTACCAAGGGAGGGGGGATCCGGTACGGCGTGGGGCGGGCCGGAGGTTCGGAGCGGCTCGCCGGGAGGCTCGCCCTCCAGAGGGCGAGGAGGGAGAATCGACGGATGAACGGGCGGGACGAAGGGCGGCGAAAAAGTTTCGCGGCTACAACGGAGGATGGTAAGCTGGGATGTGGCTGGAGGTGACGCGATGAAACTGAAAGGCAAAACGGCGTTGGTGACGGGCGCGGGGAAGCGGTTGGGTCGGGAGATTGCGCTGGGGCTGGCGCGGCGCGGGGCGAACGTGGTGGTGCATTACAACACGTCGGCTGGGGACGCGCGGGGGGTGGTGCGGGAGATCGAGGCGCTGGGGGTGGACGCGATGGCCGTGAAGGCCGATCAGACGAACGCGCGGGAGGTGGGGTTGGCGGTGGCGCGGGCGGTGAAACATTTCCATGACATTGACGTGTTGGTGGCGAGCGCGGCGGTGTACAAGAAGACGCCGTTCGATACGTTGACGGAGGAGGATTGGGACCTGCACATCGACGCGAATTTGAAGGGGCCGTTTCTGTTTGCGCGGGAGATCGGGCGACGGATGAAAGCGCGGCGGCGGGATGGGAAGATGGTGTTGTTTGCCGACTGGGCGGCGATCCGGCCGTATGCGGATTATCTGCCCTACTGCGTGTCGAAGGCGGGCGTGATTTGCCTGGCCAAATCGCTGGCCAAAGCGCTGGGGCCGAAGGTGCAGGTGAACGCGATTGCGCCGGGGCCGATTCTGTTGCCGCCGGATATGACGGCGGCGGAGCGGCAGGAAGTGGTGGACGCGACGGTGGTGAAGCGGATCGGGTCGCCGCAGGACATTGTGAATGCGGTGGTATTTTTGATTGAGGGGAGCGATTTCATCACGGGGCATACATTGATGGTGGATGGCGGACGATTGATTGCGGGAGTGTGAGACATGTTTCGTGTGACCAAACGGATTGAATTTTGTTACGGGCATCGGCTGTTGAATTACGAGGGGAAATGCCGGCATTTGCACGGGCATAACGGGCGGGTGGAAGTGCGGATCGAGGCGGATAAGCTGGATGGTCGGGGGATGGTGCATGATTTTGGCGAGATGAAGGATGCGATCAAGCGGTGGATCGACGAGACGCTGGATCATCGGATGTTGCTGCACAAGGACGACCCGATGGTGGCGGTGTTGAAGCAGCGCGGGGAGGCGCATTTTGTGATGGAGGAGAATCCGACGGCGGAGAACATCGCAAAATTGATATTCGAGCATGCGCGGGGGAAGGGGCTGCCGGTGGTGGAGGTGGAGCTATGGGAAACGCCCACGTCATCAGCGAGTTATCGCGGGTGATTGGACGGCCGAGGCTGAGATGGGTGGTGGAGATTGGGCTGACCACCTTGACGGCGGAGCGGATTGGATTATGTTGTTGAGGTGACACGGATGTACGGGCAATGGCAAAGGGTTTGCCATGAGTCGCGAGCCGCTTTTGTTGCGGTTGTCGCGGCGTGGGGGATAAGCTTTGTCTTTGCGCGGACGGTATTCGGGCAGGGAGTGCAGACCAACCATCTGGCCGGAGCGATCACGCCGGCTCTGCTCCTGTATGAAGCGAGGGCCGATGCGTCGGCGGAAACGAACGTCGAGGTGAATTCCACGATCGCGATTCCTTCGTGGAGCGATGTGGTGAGGCCCGTGGCGAGCAGCACGGCAGGCGATCGCCTGGTGAGATTTGAGGAGGAGTACGGGGTGGACCAGGACAGTCACTCACCGATTGGGCGGATGCTGCAGCGGGCGAAGTACGGGTTGGACAAGGCGTGTTTTGCGGCGCAGGAGGCGGCGCGGAAGCTGGAGTTCAAGTACGACACCGCGGAGGCGGCATCGGGCGCGCTCGGCGGCGACGCGGGCAATCCGCAATATTATTTGCCGATGTTTGGACGGTTTAGCCACGCGCAGGTGCAGACGGTGGTGACGGTGCACGATCCGCAGACGGGGCAGGCGTTTTTTGGCGTGACGCTGAGCGTGCCGTTCGGGCCGGGTGGCGAGGATGCGATGCAGGTTGCCGGCAACAAGATGTATGGCCGGTCCGCATCGAGGTAGCCCGGACTCAGCACGCGCTTTCATTCCTTGAGTCGATGCGGTTTCTCAAGCCGCGGCGTTCGAACTTGAAGACCCGACGGAAACGGGCGACAATTACGACGATGACGCCGAACGCAAAGAGAACGGGAGAGCGAAGGCTGCGCCGCTGGGCATGGAGTGTCGGCGTCGGGATGTTGGTGTGCGCGGTCGCCGGCGGGTGCGCGAGTCGGAGCGCGGCGAGCGGGTCGGCGGCAAACGGGGTGACGAGCGCGGGAGTGGTTGCTCCGAGGAATGCGCCGCCAGAGAACGTCGGTCTGGAATTTGACGGGGTGATTGGCAGGATCGATGTCGATAAGCAGTTGATCACGGTGGAGCGCTGGCCGCTGTCGAGGACGTTCAAGGTGTCGCCGGACTGCGAGGTGGACATTTCAACGAACGCCACCGCGACGGTCGCGGAGTTGCGGGTCAACGATCCCGTGCGGATCGCGTACGCGGAGGTAGGGAAGGAGCTGGTCGCGAACCGTATCGTGCGGCGGGGCAAAGCGTACGAGCAGGAGCAGCGGGGGAAGATGGAGCGGCTGAACGACATGCTGTATCCGAGCCCGAACCAGTAGAGGTGGCGGCTGGCTGCTCGCGAGGACGGATTTGCTCTTTTCAGTTTCGATGGATGCGGGGTAATCTTTCACTCCATGCAGAAAACGTTCGCGGGTCCGGCTGAAGGGGAGCCTGTCGAGAGATTTGCGCGGCGCGACTGGTGGGCTGCGCTGCTCGTGTTTGGCGCGGCGTTGGCGATGCGCCTGCCGTTTCGCAGCCAGTTCACTTTCCACTGGGACAGCGCCCTGTTCGCGCTGGCCGTTGGGAAGTACAATGTATCGCTGGGGCAACCGCACGTGCCGGGTTTTTTCCTGTACGTGATGCTCGGCCGGATCGTGAACCTGTTTGTCGGGGAACCGCATGCGAGCCTGGTGTGGATGAGTGTGGTCGCGGGCGCGGTGTTGGCGGGCGTTGGTTATTTGCTCGGCACGGCTTTCTTTGGACGCGATTGCGGATGGGTAACAGGCTGCCTGCTGGCGTCGAGTCCGTTGTGCTGGTTTCAGAGCGAGGTGGCGCTGACGACGATTGTTGACAGCGCTCTCGTCACGGCGGCTGTGCTGGTGTGCTGGAGGGCGGTGAGGCGCGGCGGGGCGTGGGGTTGGGTGCTGGCGATGGCGGTAATGCTCTCGCTGGTCGCGGGCGTGCGGCAACAAACTGCCGTGGTCCTGTGTCCGTTGTGGCTCTACTGCTTTTGGAGATTCCCGTCCCGACGTTGGGCAAAGCTTTTGGCCGGCGTGTTGTTGGTGGGGATCCTCTGCCTGACGTGGTTCGTCCCGATGGTTCGTTTGTCGGGCGGGCTGGGCGCGTACCTGCAACTGTACCCGGCGCGAGTGCGGTTGAATGCCGCGGATTCCATCTGGAAGATCAACCTCGGCAGGGTTCTGGCAGAGAACTCGGCGTTCGTGGCGGTGGACTGTTGGACCGGCTTGTCGCTCGCCGCGCTGCTGGCGGCAGCGGAGTTCGTTTCGTGGCTGAGGTCGGGAAGGTCGCGATGGCGTGTCGTGACGGAGCGAGCCGAGCAGTTGCGGTTCATCGCGATTTGGCTGGTTCCCATGTATCTGTTCGGCGTGTTGATGGTTGTGCCCGTTCCCGGCCACATCCTGAATTACTTCCCGAGTCTCGTAATCCTCGTCGCATTCGGTTTGAGCCGTCTCGTGCGAAGAATCGTTGCTCGCTTGGAAAAACAGCAATGGCCCGGGTTGCTCAAGGCTCACAGGCTCGCGGCGATCTCGGTGATTTCCTGCGTGACGTTGGCGAACATGGCTGTGTTTCTCCTCCCGCCGCGTCAGACCGCGTGGTTGCGCGCCGGAATGCCGCTCACCGCCTCCGACATCCGCGAGCATGACCGCCAGTTGGACTGTTGGATCCAAACCATCCGCGCGAACTACCGGCCCGAGGACGTGATGATTTGTCATTATCGCCAGTATTTTTCCTGGGGCTTTCGTCTGTTTCAGTACCACATGCCCGACTACGAGAATTGCCTGCTGACACCGGATCGGGCCATCGCGCCGGCGCTGACCAACAAACTCTGGTACGCGAACAATCGCCGGCTCGAATTCGAGGACGGCCTCGATTTGCACGGACGCAAACAGCTGATTCTCATCGTCCCCCCCGGTCAAACGATCGATCTGTTCACGAATGTCTTCGACGTCTCGCAGGCGCAGCGCCAGGACATCCCCGGTTGTCTTCCGCTCTACACGCTCGCGCCCGCACCGGACTGGCTCGCCTCCCACGGCATCAAACCCTGAGCGCGCGCCGCCGCCGCTCACGAGCGATCCGGCGTCCGAAATTTGCTTGCACCCGTGGCCCGGAATCGAAAAACATGCCCTGTGCCCGGCCATCCGCCACTCAAAACCCTCGGGGTTGGCATCGTCGGCGCCCGTTACGGGGCGCGGATGCACGTGGCCAACTACACCAAACTGCCGGGCGATGTCGTGCAGGTGCGCGGCATTTGCTCGCGCACGAAGGAAACCGGCAACGCGTTGGCGCGCGACGCCCGGGTCCCGTTCGTCACGGACGACTACGATGCGTTGCTCGCACGGCCCGACATCGACGTGATTGATCTCTGCGTGCCGCCCGCGTTGCATCACGAATTCGCCGTTCGCGCCGCCAATGCCGGCAAGCACATCATCGTGGAGAAACCGCTCACCGGCTATTTCGGGACTGTGGGCGACCCGGAGCCCATCGGCTCCCAAGTGGCGCGGTCGCGGATGCGGGAGGGCGCACGTGTCAACGCCGCGGCAGTCCGGGAAGCCGTGCGACGGAATCGCGTGCGGTTTTGTTACGCCGAGAACTGGGTCTACGCGCCGCCCATCGACAAAATCCGCCGCCTGATCGCGGCCTCGAAGGGATCGATCCTCGAACTGCGCGCCGAGGAAAACCACTCGGGTTCCAATTCCGTCTTTTCGCGCGACTGGAAATCGACGGGCGGCGGCGCGTTGCTGCGGATGGGCGTGCATTCGGTCGGTGCGTGCCTGCACTTGAAGCAGTCGGAAGGGCAGGTGAGGCTGGGCAAGGGGATCCGGCCATCGTGGGTCATGGCCGACACGGCCGATCTGATCCACAGCGCCGCGTCCGAGCGCGCGCGAAACGCCGGCGCCAACCAATGGATCAGCGCCAATCCGGTCGACGTGGAAAACTGGGCCAACCTCGTGATTTGTTTCGAGGACGGCTCGCGAGCCACGGTCATCGTGAGCGACGTCGGCCTGGGCGGACTCAATACTCGCGTGACGGCGTTCATGACCGATGGCGTGATCAAGGCGAATATGACGTCCAACGACGCGATCGAGACTTACGCGCCCGATCCGTCCACGTTCCAGAACGAGTACTTCACCGAAAAGCTCGAAACAAAGGCCGGCTGGAACCGGCCGAGTTGCGACGAAGATTGGTTTCGCGGGTTCGCTCAGGAGATCGAGGATTTCGTGGGCGCGATTCGCGAAGGCCGCGAGCCGCGTTCGGGTATCGACCTGGCAGTGGAATGCGTGAATGTAATCTACGCCGCGTATCAGGCCGCGGAGACGGGCGGCCGCGTGACGGTGGATTGAGCGCCGGTCGAGCGCGTGGCGCGTGGCGCTCGCACAACTCAGAGGAAAGCGTCCGACGATGAAATGCATGTTCAACTCGTTGTTACTTGGCGCATCCATGTTGCTCCTGGCCGGCTGCGCCGCGGAAAATGGCGCGCAGTTCCGCCAGCGCGTCCAATCGGGTCCCGTGTTCGACATCACCGCCTACGGCGCGCTGGATAATCCCAACGTCTCGAGCGCCGACGCGTTCCGCAAGGCCATCGCCGATTGCCAGAAGGCCGGCGGCGGCATCGTTCGTGTGCCCGCGGGTCATTACCTCACCGGGCCCATTGACATGGTCGACAACATGACGCTCCAGATCGATAGCAACGCCGTCGTCCTCTTCGACCCCGACCGCGCCAAATATCCCGACATCACCTCGCGCTGGGAAGGCCTTACCGAAAATGGTCCGCATCCGCTCCTCTTCGCCAATGGCCTCCACAACATCGCGATTATCGGCACGGGCACCTTCGACGGCCAGGGCTCGAATTGGTGGGCCAACATGGACATGGCCGAGCACGGCAACGCCCGCCCGAACCGCCCGATCCGCCGCCGACCGATGTTCCTCCAAATCAAGGACTGCGCCAATGTCCGCATCGATGGCCCGAGCTTCATCAACGCGCCGTTCTGGACCGTTCACCTCCTCTACAGCGAGAACGTCAACGTCGGCAACTGCAAGCTCATCAATCCGCCGACGTCCCCCAATACCGACGCGCTCAACACCGATTCGTGCCGCCACGTCGTCGTCCATGATTGTTACGCCGATGTCGGCGATGACGCCTTCGGCATCAAATCGGGCCGCGACGAGGAGGGCCGGCGAATGAATCGGCCCACCGTCGATGTCACGTACATCCGCTGTCATGTGAAGCACGCCCACAGCGTATGCGCCATCGGTAGCGAGGAATCCGGCGGTGTCCGCCACGTGCGCTTCCTCGATTGCGATGGCGACGGCACGGACAATGGGATTCGTATCAAAAGCATGCGCGGCCGCGGCGGGGTCGTCGAAGACATCGTCGCCTCCAACTTCCGCCTCCAAAACGTCCGCAACGCCATCATCCTTTCGCTCCGCTATGTGCGTACGCCCGTCGAGCCGCGCTCCGAACGCACCCCCCTGTTCCGCGACATCCATATCGACCACGTCACCGCCCGCGACTCGGCTCGCTGCTGCGTGATCGAAGGTCTCGAAGAAAGCCCGATCCAAAATGTTACGCTCAGTCATCTCGATCTCGCCGGCACGAGCGGCGTCACCTGTTCCTACGCGAAAGACATTACGTTTCGCGATGTCAGGGTCGCGGCGAAAAAGGATCCCTTCGTCGAAGATCATTGCGAAGGTATCCGCCGGATAAACTGGAGCGAG
Organism: Verrucomicrobiia bacterium; assembly: GCA_035501175.1. Classification (GTDB taxonomy): domain Bacteria; phylum Verrucomicrobiota; class Verrucomicrobiia; order Palsa-1439; family Palsa-1439; genus Palsa-1439. The sequence continues at coordinate 52,792 of DATJWQ010000039.1, forward strand.
GCTCCTGTCGGCTCCGCCTCGCAATAGAATCGCGCTCAAGGTCGGTCAATCCTTGTACGGATCGACGATGTCGCGCCCGGCCATCGCCACCCCAAGCGGTCGGAGCGTGTGCAGGACGCGAATCGTGCTGCCGTGCGCCACCAACACATCCGGAAGCCGGCGATAAGCCTGCGGCGCTTCGTCGAGGTCGCCCCCGCGCAGGACGACGCCCTTGTCGCGGAGCCACGCCATCATCTCATCGTGCCGTACCAGCCCCGGCTGGCGGATCCGTTTCCCGCGGTCCTTGACGAATCGGCCCTTCGCCGCCGTGCGCGACATGATCCGGCCGGCGCCGTGCACCGTCGAAAACAGCGCCTGTCGCGCCACGCCGGAATCGACCCCTTCAATAATCACCGCGTCGTCGCCCATGCTGCCCCCGACAAATCCCTTCTGCCCCGGAAACGCCGGCGTCGCGCCCTTGCGCACGACCCACAGCTTCTCGCCGCCGTGTTCTTCCTGCCAGGCGAAGTTGTGATGGTTGTGCACTTCCTCTTCGATGTTCGCCCGCAGAATCTCCCGCACGACGAATCGCGCCACGTACTCGCGCCCCGCGTACGCGTAACGGCCTCCCAGCTTCATCGCCGCGAGGTATTCCCGGCCGATCTCCGAGTCCAGATCGACCACCGTTGGCGGCACGTCCATGCCTTCCTTGCCGCCCGCCACGTTCAGGTAATGTGTCGCCGTCCGGTGCCCCAGCCCGCGCGAACCGAAATGCACGCCGACCCACACCATGCCGTGCTCGTCGCCAAACACATCCACGTAGTGGTTCCCGCTGCCCACCGTGCCGAGTTGTTCCTGCGCCAGGTGTTTCAGTTGCCCAATGGCCGGGATGTTCCACGCCTCATCGTCGAACAGCTCGTGGTCGATCCGGTTCTTGTTCACCCGGCCGACGCCGAACGAAATGTGGCGCACCACGTCGTCCATGATCGACCCGATCTTCGGCCGAATCTCATCCTCGCTCGCGTCGGTGCGGATCGCCATGTTGCCGCACGCGATGTCGAAGCCGACCCCCGAGATCGACACCTTGTCCTTGTACGCAACCACGCCCCCGATCGGCTGGGCGTACCCCTTGTGCCCGTCGGCGCACAATACCGCCCGTTCCCCGCCCGCATTGAGGCAGGTCTCAATCTGTTTGATCGTCGCCGCGTCGTGCCGGCCAAAAATCATCGGCTTCATATCAGCCATCTTTGATGCATTCGTCGCTCATTTCAACCCGCCAACCGCGTTCCCAGCGCCCCAATACCCCCGAACGAAGCCATTTGTTGGCCGAACGAAGCCAAACGAAGCCAATCGGTTCTTCGCGCATCGGCGCTTCGTAACCCGTTATCATTCGCCATCATCCACATGGTGGTAACCGCAAAAAGCATTGGCTTCGTTTCGCAGAACCCATATATAGGCCCCCCTCCACTCTTGTCTCTTGCTCGTGCTCTTGCCTCCCAAGGGTCGCCATCTTGCCGAAACCCGACCGCGAACTTGTCCGCCATGGCTCGTAAGAGCGAAGGCGGATTCTCGGGTTCGTTCTTCCGTGGTCTCGGGTTCGTTCCTCATTTTCTCGGGTTCCTTTTGCCAAATCTCAGGTTCGTTTTTCTGATTCTCGGGTTCGTTTTTCAGTCAAAAGTGTAAAGAATTCCGACACCCGATTTCTCTAACCCATTCCATTATCGATAATTAGAAAAAGTCCGCCTCCTCCATTTCTCGGGTTCGTTTTGTAATTTTTATATTTATACGGCCCGTCTCCCCCTCTGTAGCTGTGCCCGGCAACCGCGGACCCGGCCCCATTTGACCATCAACGGCATTCATAACCCGCCATGATATCGCCGACAGATTGATATGTCAAATCCAAATAGGATACATGTTGCCGATCGACTTCCAGCATGGAGCGGGCTTCCAGCCCGCTTATGCGGCTGCCGAAATGGTGGGGTGATCCGGCTTCGACCATTTCCAGACCCTGCCGCCCGCCACCAGACGGGTCTCGATCCGCTGGATTGTCTCATCATCACGCCGGTCAAAAGTCATCGGCCTCATAGCAAACATCTTTTGTGAATTCGGCGGCAACTTCAACTCCACCATTGTTTCACCCCTCAGATTCAGCGGCAGAAAAGTAAAAGCAGGATTCTTAGGATTTGGATCAACATCTCTAGGAACCATCGGCGGTTGTGGAGCCATGTCAGCAACCGACGGCGCCAACGGGCATGGCGCTTGCCCACCCTGTGAGTTCGGGCGAGCTCAATCGTAAGATTGAGAGAGGCTTTGATAAGCGGCCTCTCATCGGTGGGCGCGAGGGCAGCAACGATGAACATCGTTGTTACGACGGAGAATCTCCGGGTGGGAGACGTTTGCAGAGACTTCATAGGCTGTTGTTCCTTCCAGCGTCATGGCTGTTAGGGCTTCACTTCCCGACGACGCGTGCGCTCAACACTGCCTGGCAACCGCGCTCGTTTGGGGTGAAGAAAACAACAGCGGCAACAACAACACAGATACGGTTAACGTAACCGTCTTTGGGTGAGCCTGTTTACTTTTACTTACGTAACTCGAACGGACATTACTTCGTGCTCCTCAACTCATACGGGGCAAATCTTCAGTTCAACGCCACGCGCCATGTACACCCGCACAGCGCCGCAGTCAAGGCATTCTTGCGCTTGCGATGCCTTGACCGTATCCTGCGGGTCATGCCATTCAGCAACCACGACGAACGATTCATGCAGCGCGCCCTGGCGCTCGCCCGGCACGGGTTGGGTAAGACCAGCCCGAATCCTGCCGTCGGCGCGGTGTTGGTTCGGCACGGACGCATCATCGGCGAAGGCTGGCACAGGAAGGCCGGCGGACCGCACGCGGAGGTGTTCGCCTTGCGCCGCGTGAACGCCCGCGGCGCGACGTTGTACGTCACGCTTGAACCCTGTTCCACGTATGGCCGCACGCCGCCGTGCACCGACGCAATCATTGCCGCCGGCGTGAAACGCGTGGTCGTCGCCGCCCGCGACCCGAATCCAAAACACAACGGACGCGGACTGAAATTGCTCCGACACGCCGGCATTCGCGTCGAATCCGGCCTTTTTGCAGACGAAGCCACCCGCATGAACGAAGCCTTCAACAAATGGATCACCACCGGTATGCCATTTGTGATCGCCAAAGCGGCGATGAGCCTCGATGGCAAGATCGCCACGCATACCGGCGATTCGAAATGGATCACCAGCGAATCCGCCCGACGCGATGCCCATAAACTCCGCGCGGCCGTCGACGCCGTCATGGTCGGCGCGAACACCGTCATTCGGGACAACCCTCAACTGACCGTCCGCCACGGCGCGCACGGCAAACAACCCCATCGCATCGTCGTCGATGCCCGCGGTCGTTGCCCGCTCTCCGCCAGACTCTTTACCGATTCACACCGTCACTCCACGATCGTTCTGACCACGAACCTCTCACCCTCGCGATGGCGACGAACGTTGGAAGCACGTGGCCCCACCGTCCTGCACGTCAAGCAGAGCAGGGGACGCGTCGATCTGAAAGCGGCATTGAAAGCCCTCGGCAAGCACAACATCACGAGCGTCCTTGTGGAAGGTGGCGGCGAGTTGCTCGGCTCATTCTTCGACGCGCGTCTCGTCGATAAAGTCGCGCTGTTTTACGCCCCGATCATCCTCGGCGGATGCACCGCGGTCGCAGCGGTTGCCGGCGAAGGCGTTTCGACGGTCGGAAAGGCCCTGAAACTCCGAGATTGCCACTGGCGTCGAATCGGCAAGGACGAGATGTTCTTGGAAGCGAGTGTGACTCGATGATTCTTGTGGTCGGCTTATCACCTGCCTGGCAACGGACGCTTGTCTTTGAAAGGTTCGTTCCCGGGAAGGTCAACCGCGCTATCCGCGTCACCGCCACGGCCTCCGGCAAAGGCGTGAATGTCGCCCGCGTGGCATCCATCCTCGGCGCGGACGTGAAACTCCTCACCGTCACTGGCGGCGCGCGCGGCCGATGGTTGCTCGCCTCGTTGCGACGGCAGGGTATGCCGGTCCACGCGGTCACGGTCGAAGGCGAGACGCGGATTTGTCAGACGCTGCTCAGCGATGGACCGACAACCGAGCTGGTGGAGGAATGCGCCCCACTGCGCCCGGTCGAACTCCAGGAGGTGTTGCGCGTCTTTCGCACCGAAGTCCCCAGGGCCGAGATGGTCGTCCTCACGGGAACTGTGCCGAAGGGCTGCGGCGATGATTTTTATGCGCGTCTGATCGTCGAGGCCCGCCGTCACGATGTTCCCGTGCTGATCGACGCGCAGAAGGCTCAGTTGCTGAATGCACTGAAGAAGCGCCCGCTTCTCGTGAAGATCAACCGCGACGAACTGGCCGCCGCGACGCAACTGAATTGCACCCAACGCTCCGGCTTGTCGCGCGCGCTTCACCGCTTGCTGAAGGATGGTCCGCGTCACGCCGTCATCACCGATGGCGCGAAAAGCGTGTTTGTGTCCGAGACGCCGGGCCGAACCATAACCAGACTGAACCCGCCGCGCGTGAAGGCGCAAAATCCCATCGGCTCCGGCGACGCGATGATGGCCGGGATTGCGGTCGGCCTGCTGCGCGGCGTGTCGATGACCGAAGCCGCTCGTTTCGGCATCGCCTGTGGCGCGGCCAACGCGATGACCGCCGAGCCGGGCTTCCTGCGCCTTGCCGATGTGAAAAGACTTTGCTCGACAGCCGGGCCCGTCGTTTCTATCGTCTGATTCATGTTTACCGGAATTGTCGAAGAGGCAGGAGTTGTCGAAAAAATCCGCGCGGGCAAACGATCCACCGAATTGACCGTCCGCGCGCCGAAAGTCGGCCGGTCCCTCCGCGTCGGCAACAGCGTGGCGATCAATGGCGCGTGCCTGACCGTGGTCGAATCGCGTCACGGCGTCGTGAAGTTCGACGTGCTCGTGGAAACGCTGCGCCGCACCAACCTCGAATTCGTCCGCCGCGGTTCGTTGGTGAATCTGGAGCGTCCGTTGCGGGCCGATGCGCGGCTCGATGGCCATTTCGTTCTCGGCCACGTCGACGCGCGCGGCAAAGTGCGCCGATTCGAGCAGCAGGGCAAAGACTACGTGCTGGACGTCGAGGCGCCCCCCTCCGTGATGCGCTACATCATCGAGAAAGGCTCCGTCGCGGTCGATGGCATCAGCCTGACCGTGGCAGGGCTCGGACGCAACTGGTTCCGCATCTGGATCATCCCGCACACGCGGGATATCACGAATCTACAGGCCTGCCGCACAGGGGATCTGGTGAATCTCGAGGCGGATGTGTTGGGCAAATATGTCGAGCAACTGCTGAGCGGGCGGCGCCGGGCGAGGCGTTGACACGCCGCGCGCTGGCCTTTACACTATTTGGCATGGGACGGATTTCATGTTGGTAGTGCTTGAAAAACTTCTGGTGCTGCAGGACCGCGACCGGCGGATTGCGCAACTCAAGTTGGAACGAATTCGTATTCCCGAACAGATTGTCGCCGCCGATCAACAAATCAAAGCCGAGTCAGCCCGCCTCGATGGGTTGCGTGACGAAGCCAAGCATATCGAAGCGGACCGCAAAAAACTCGAGGTTGATGCCGACGCGAAGCGCGCCCAGATCGCCAAGTACCGCACGCAGTTGACGCAGATCAAGTCGAACACGGAATACCAGGCGTTGCTGAAGGAGATCGCGCGGGTCGAGCAGGAGATCGACGAGATCGAGACGCACGAGCTGGAAGTGATGGAGAAGAGCGACCAGCTCCAGCCCGCCGTGAAGACCGAGCAGAGCACCCTGAAGGAGATCACGGCGAAAGTCGATGCCGAGCGCGGCGATTTGCAGAAGCGTCTGGCGATGATCGATCAGGAATTGAAACAGCTCGCGGAGGAACGCCAGCAGCTCGCCCAGCAGGTGGATGCCTCGGCCTTGAACCGCTACGAGCGGCTTATGCGCAGCAAGAGCGATTTCGCCATCGTTCCAATTCGCAACGGAAACTGCGGCGGATGCCATTTGAGTATCCCCCCGCAGTTGGTCCACAACGCCAAGCATGGCAGCGACCTGACCAGTTGCGATTACTGCGGCCGCATCTTATACTGGCAGTCGGAATAGCGCCGCGACGGAGACGCCAGGTGCTCCGTGGCGCGGAGCTTGTTGTTTGATTTGAATTCGATTTGGAAGGGCGGATAGCCGCTCGGTCCGCAAGGGCCGGGAGGAAAGTCCAGACTCCCCAGGGCGCGATGCCCCTCGCAAGCGGGGGCGGCTCGATGTAACGTCGAGCCGACGGACAGTGCCACAGAAAACATACCGCCCCGAGAGTTTCGGGGTAAGGGTGAAATGGCGGGGTAAGAGCCCACCGCGCCGGTAGCAATGCCGGCGGCACGGAAAACCCCATCGGGAGCAAGACCAAATAGGCGGCGAGATGTGGCCCGCATCAGCGCGCGGAAGCAATTCCGCGCGAGAGCCGCGGGTACCGGTCGCGTAGATAAATGGCTATCAAGAACAGAATCTGGCTTACGGCCCTTCCAAGGAACGGATGGCGGGGGTGACGAGCGCGTCATCCCCGCCCCCATTTTCTTGATGCACTACCCTCTGTTTCTTAATCTCGCAGGTCAGCCCGTTGTCGTCGTCGGCGCGGGCAATGTCGCCACCCGCAAAGTCCGGACGCTGCTTTCCGCCCAGGCGCAAGTGACGGTCATCAGCCCGGACGCGACGGCCACGATTCGCCAACTGGCCCGAACCAAACGCCTCCGCTGGATCCATGGAGAATACCGTCGCGGCGATCTCGCCAGCGCCTGCCTCGCCATCGCTGCCACCGACGATCCGGCCGTTAACCGGGCCATTTGCACCGAGGCCAGACGCCGCAAGATTCTCGTCAATTGCATCGCCCCGCCGTCCGCCGGCAATTTCATCGTTCCATCCCAGGTTCGACGTGGCGGGATTTCGCTGGCGATTTCCACCGGCGGCGCCAGCCCCGCGTTTGCCAAACGGTTGCGCCTCGATCTTGAATGCTTTCTCGGAGACAGGTATCCTGAGCTTCTGAGAACGATGCGCGCGGCTCGCCTGCGTGGCCGAAGTCTTGCCCCGAAAACTGCCGGGGCGGGCTCCAGCAAGGCGATGACTCGACGCGCAAAGAAACGGGCATCATGACCGACCGAACATTTCTCTGGCTGGCGCAGGTGTTCTACGCAACCAGTTGCGTGGTGACGTTGCGTCGTCTCCGCTCGGCGGGCAGCGGACCGAAATTGCAGCGCGCGAATTATCTGGCCATGGCCGCCGGGTTCGCGTTGCACACGGTCTTCCTCTACCTGCGCGGCCGGACGCTTGGTCGCTGCCCGCTAACGAACCTCTTCGAAACGCAAGCCTTCATCGCGTGGGCGGCCGTCCTCTTTTTTCTGTTGATCGGCCCATCATACCGTGTCTCCTTCCTGGGCGCGTTCACGGCGCCACTGGTTCTGGTGATTTGCCTGGCCGCGCTGTTATTGCCCGTGGACGTTGTGAGACCGGGGCCGCCAAACCATAGCGCGTGGATCGAGTTTCACGCCGCGATTGCCGTGCTGGCCTGCGGCGCGTTCGCCCTGGCATTCGTGACGGGCGCCATGTATCTGTTCCAGGAACGCCAGCTCAAAACCCGGCGATTGACCACGTCCTTTCTCCTGTTGCCATCAATCGAGCAACTCGACGTGATCCATTTCCGTTTGTTGATCATGGGCTTCGGGATGCTTACCGTCGGCATGCTGGGCGGTATCGTCTCGTATCATATCGTCGGCCACTGGACGGTGCCCAAGATCATCTGGGCCTCGTCCGTGTGGGTGCTGTACGGCGGGGTGGTCGCCGCGCGTGGCCTGTGGGCTCTGCGAGGTCGAAAAGTCGCCATCGCCTCGATGGCATCCTTTGCGTTGATGATCGTCGGCTTCTGGGGGGTGAACCTGCTTCAGCGATGAACTTGATCGTCATCGGCTTGAATCATCGAAGCGCCCCGGTGGAAGTACGCGAGCGGCTCGCCTTCGCCAGGGCCTCTCTCGCGGATGCGCACAAACGCCTGCTCAACGCCAATCCCGTGCATGAGGTCGTGATCCTGTCGACCTGCAATCGCGTCGAGATTTATGCGCTGGCCGACAATCTCCGCGACGCCTCGCGCGCCGTCCGCCAGTTTCTCCACGAGCATCACGGGCTGGCCGATCGCATCGACGCTCATCTCTACGAGCATGGAGACGATTCGTGTATCCGCCACCTGCTCGAAGTCGCCTGCGGAATCGATTCCATGGTGCTCGGCGAAACCGAAATTTTCGGCCAGGTAAAGGACGCCTATTCCGCGGCGCAAGATGCCGGCACAACGGGAGTCGTCCTCAACCGCGTCTTTCAAAAGGTCTTCGCCGCCGCCAAGCAGGTCCGCTCGAACACCGCGATTGCGCGCGGTTCGACGTCCGTCGGCACGGTGGCCGTCGATCTCGCCGAGAAGATTTTCGGCAAGCTGCCCAAATGCACGGTGATGGTCATCGGCACCGGCGAGATGAGCGCCGCGACCGCGCGCGCCTTGCAGAGTCGCGGCGCGGGCACAATTCTCGTGTGCAGCCGCGCCCCGGAACGCGCCCAGGCGCTGGCCGATCAGCTCCAGGGACGGGCCATCTCGTATGACCAGTGGCCCAGTGAATTCTCCGGGGTCGATATCGTGATCAGTTCGACCGCCGCGCCTCATCCGATCGTGACCCGTGAAAAGCTTGGCCCGTTGATGAAGCTGCGGCGGCAGCGTCCGCTGTTCCTCATCGATATCGCCGTACCCCGCGACGTCGAACGGTCCTGCGAAGAACTCGGGAATGTATATCTCTACGACATCGACGACCTGCGGCAGATCGCGGAGGAGAACCGGGCGGCGCGCGAACGCGAAATCACCAATTGCCAGACGTTGATCGGCCAGCATGTGCATCGGCTCGCGGATTGGTTGGAGAAGAACCGCGCCTCAGTCGAAGCCCGATACCCCCAGCGCGTTGTCGGCCCGGCCGCGCCCGGTCCCGCCCATCCTCAGGTGTTATGAAGCCACTGGTCATTGGAACGCGGGGGAGCCCCTTGGCATTGGCCCAGGTTGAGATCATCCGTGGTCTGTTGCAGAAGGCGAATCCATCACTGCCCGTCGAAACCAAAATCATCAAAACAAGCGGCGACAACTTTGTGAATCTCTCCCTGGTCGCCGGTGGCGGGAAGGGATTGTTCACGAAGGAAATCGAGGATCAACTCCTCGCCGATGAGATTCAGGTCGCCGTGCATAGCATGAAGGATCTCCCGACCATCCTGCCGGACGGACTGATGATTGGCGTCGTGCCGCCTCGCGAAGATGTCCACGATGTTTTCATTTCCAAACGCTTTGAATCCATCTCGCAGTTGCCAAACGGCGCCCGCGTCGCGACGAGCAGCATCCGCCGTCGCGCCCAACTGCTGGCCAAACGGCCGGAGCTGCAGATCGAGGAAATCCGCGGCAACGTCGAGACGCGCTTGCGCAAACTTGCCGAGAACGAAGCCCTCGACGCTCTCATTCTCGCCGCGGCCGGATTACGCCGGCTGGGTCTGTGGAGGAAGTTCGGGAACTTCCACTGGCAGGAGATCGATTTTGACGTCATGATTCCTGCCGTGGGGCAGGGGGCCATCGCGTGCGAAGTGCGCGCAGCCGACACGGCGACACGTGCCGCGCTGGCCGGCATTAATGACGCCGACACGGCCGCTTGCGTGACCGCGGAACGCGCATTTCTTCGTGCGTTGGGCGGCGGATGCCAGGTGCCGTACGCGGCGCACGCCACCACGACCGGCGGCCAATTGCACCTCATCGGCGCGACGTTCAGCCCCGAAGGCAAAGATGTCCGCCGTGTTGATGTTGTGGGATCAATAAACAATCCGGCGGACGTGGGCGAGCGGGCCGCCAAACAGGTTCTCCGATGACGAAGACGGGCAAAGTATATCTGGTGGGAGCCGGTCCCGGCGATGCAGGGCTCATCACCGTCCGCGGCCTGGAATGCATCCAGCGCGCCGAAGTTATCGTGTACGACAACCTCGTAAACCCGGCGCTCCTGAAACATGCGACGCCGGACGCGGAGATCATTTTCGCCGGCAAGATGTCGAAAAAGCACACGCTCACACAGGATGAAATCAACGCCCTGCTTGTCGAGAAGGCGCGCGCCGGCAGGATTGTCACGCGGCTGAAAGGTGGAGACCCGTTTATCTTTGGACGAGGCGGGGAAGAGGCGGAAGAACTGCGCAAGGCCGGTTTCGAGTTCGAGATCGTTCCGGGGATCAGCTCTTCGATCGCCGCGCCCGCGTACGCGGGAATCCCCGTGACCCATCGCGCTGTCGCCACGGCATTCATGGTCATCACCGGCCACGAAGATCCGACCAAGGAAGAAACGCAGGTGGATTGGGCCGGCGTGGCGAAGTTCTTCGGAACGCGCGTGATCCTCATGGGTGTGGAACGCATCGGCACCATCGCGACGGAACTGGTCCGACACGGCGCGTCACCCGAAACTCCCGTCGCGATGATTCGTTGGGGGACAACGGGTCATCAGCAAACAATTCAAGGCACGTTGGCAACGATTGCCGATGTCGCCGCCCAAGCCGATTTCAAACCGCCCGCCGTCACGGTCATCGGTGAGGTCGTGCGGCTCCGCGAAAATCTGAACTGGTTCGAGAAGCGCCCGCTGTTTGGCTGGCGCATTGTCGTGACGCGTAGCCGGGAGCAGTCGAGCGAATTGGTGCGTCAACTCGGCGAACTCGGCGCGGACGTCCTGGAGATTCCCACGATTCGCATCGAACCCCCGAAGAGTCTCGCGCCGTTGCGTGAGGCGATGGAAAGCCTCGGAGAATACGATTGGGTGGTCTTTACGAGCCCGAATGGAGTGGACGCGTTCTTTCGTCAGTTCTTTGCGCAGCACAAGGACGTTCGCGAGATCGGCCCGTTGAAGATTGCTGCGATCGGTGCTGTGACGACCGAAAAACTGGCCGATCTGCACCTGGAAGTCGATTTGCAGCCAACAGAATTCACGACAGAAGCATTGCTCGCGGAATTCAAAAAGTCGGTGAGCTGCGAGAATCTGAAAATGCTTTTGCCGCGGGCCGACCTCGCCGACCAGCGGCTGGCGCGTGGGTTGGAAGACCTGGGCGCGATCGTCGACGATCTGGACGCATATCGGACTGTGCCCGAAACCGCGGATCGAAGCGGCCATCGCGCGCGATTGCTTGCCGAAGGTGCGGACATCGTGACGTTCACAAGCTCCTCAACGGTGACCAACTTCTGCAATCTTGTGGATGTGGCGGCGTTGCGTAAACAGTTTCCGCAAATGAAAGTCGTCAGCATCGGGCCGCAAACATCACAAGCGGCGCGCGACAAAGGTCTGGAGGTTGCCGTCGAAGCGGAGGTGCATACGATCCCCGGCCTCGTCGAAGCGATCCGGTCTCTGCGGGCGAAACCATGATCGGCGCCATTCCCATCATTGCCGAGAACCGCATTCGCGAAGCGATGGAGCGCGGCGAATTCGAGCATCTCGAAGGCTCTGGCAGGCCCTTCCGCGACATCGATGGGCATTACGATCCGGATTGGTGGTTGAAACGCAAATTGCAGCGCGAGCAGTTGACGACGGAAGAAGTCGCATCGATGGTGGAAAGGTCCATCCAGACCGCGTCAGCGCGCCGGGAATCATGACCAAAGAAGAGTTCTACGATCAGGGCATGGCCGAGTTCGCCATGGCCGAGTACGACAAGGCCATCGACAGCTACCGCAAAGCCGTCGAGCTGGATGGCTCCTATTTCGACGCCTGGCACGCGCTGGGAATGGCTTGCCTGCGCGCCAACAAAATTCCCGAAGCAATCGCGGCCGGCAAACGCTCCGTCGAAATCAATCCCAACGACATGCTCGCCCACACCAGTCTCTCGATGTATTACATGCGCGCGGGCGACAAAGCCATGGCCGAAAAGGAAAAAGGGCTGGCCACGGTCCTCTCGTGGGGCGGAAAAATCGATCAGCTCAGCAATCCGCCGAAACCCTGACTCGTTCAGCGGAACATGTACGACGGCAGAAAGTACATGTGCCCGGTCTGCAGCTTGAATACCTCCGGCGTCAACTGAATCTGGATCTTCGTCTTGCTCTCGCTGCTGCTGCCCATCAACCGAAACAGATTCCGCAAGCTGAACGGCTGCACGTAGCGAATCACCCGCGCCTTCTTGATCGACGCCAGTTCCTCCGCCTTGTCGATCGCGTCCTCGAAATACCCAAGCCCGTCCACGAAGCCCGCGTCCAACGCCTGCTTGCCCGACAAAATCCGTCCATCCGCCAGCCCGTTCTTCAAGTCGTCCACCTTCATGTCGCGTTCCTGCGCCACGATCCCGACAAACTTATCGTACACTTCCATCACCATCCCCTGGACCAGCGCCTTCTCGTCTTCCGTCGGCTCTCGCGTCGGGTTGAGGATGTCCTTGTACTTGCCGGACTTGAAGGTGTAAAACTTGATCCCCACCTTGTCCGCCAGCCCGTCAAACGTAAAGCTCTCCATGATCACGCCGATGCTGCCCGTGATGCTCAATTCATTCGCCACAATGTAATCCGCCCCGACCGCCACGTAGTACGCCCCCGACGCCCCCATCGTGTCGATGTCCGCCACCACCGGCTTCTTCTCCCGTGCCGCGACCACCGCCTGATAAATCGTGTCCGACGCCACGACTTCGCCCCCGGGCGAATCGATCTTCAAAATGATCGCCTTCACCCGCTTGTCGTCGACGGCCTGCTGGAGCTGGTCTTCGATATCACCGACCATGCCCTCATCCGTGCTGTAGCCGTCCTCCGACGAACTGATCACGCCCGTCAAATAAATGACCGCAATCTTGTCCTTCGCATCGTCTTCGCCTTCGACGTACTGCTCCTGATAACGCCCGCGATGGCTCGTCACCGAGATGGCATCCGTCGCCGCGCCCCCGCCAAACGCCGCCGCGAACAACACCAGGTTCGCCAGCACGCTCAGAAACAGGAAAAACGTCACGATGACCGCGTACACGATCCACCCCGTCCGCTTCGCCGGCGGTGTGGGCTGGTTAATTAGATAAGGTGGCGCCGAGTCCATAAACCAGTACATTGCACGACAGTTGACACCCTCGCAAGAGCAAAAGCGCCGACTCTCTTTCCACTTGGCCGACGCCCCCACTTGGAGTACCGTACGCCCTCATGTTGCTGGTGATCGATAATTACGACAGTTTCACCTACAACCTCGTCCAGTACCTCGGTGAACTGGGCGCGGAGATGAAAATCTTCCGCAACAACGAGATCTCCCTCGACGAAATCCGCAGCCTCAAACCGTCCCGCATCCTCATCTCGCCCGGCCCGTGTTCGCCCCGCGAATCCGGCCTGTCCAACGACATCATCAAAACCTTCGGCCCGACCATCCCGACCTTCGGCGTCTGCCTCGGCCACCAATGCATGGGCCACGTCTTCGGCGGCGACGTCGTCCGCGCCGACCGCCTGATGCACGGCAAGACCTCGCCGATCTATCACAACGGCCGCGACCTGTTCGAGGGCATGCCCAATCCCTTCACCGCCACGCGTTACCATTCCCTGCTCATCAAACGCGACACGCTCCCCGACACCCTCGAAATCACCGCCGAAACCAAGCCCGAAGGCGAAATCATGGGCGTCCGCCACAAACAATTCCCGATCTACGGCGTCCAGTTCCATCCCGAATCCATCCTCACCCAGGAAGGCAAAACCATCCTCAGCAATTTCCTCAAGCTGACGACGTGAACCACGGGGAACGTCGTCACGCTGAGCTTGTCGGAGCCGAGTCTTCGCGACGCGCCAAATCTGTGCTGCTGGCGCAACGGTCTCGGTCGTGCCTCCCCGGTTTGTCTTTCTCCCCTCCAGTAAATGGGTAGCAGCGCCCTCCAACCTGGGTTCGATTTTTGGCGTCGTTTTCACCAGGTTCCCACGCCGGCTTGAATGAAACCGAGGCGCAAGGGGCGCGCCGCGATGGCGTCGTGTCGTTTCGCGGTCCGCAGGGTGTAGCGAAGGTGCCTGAACGAGGTCAATTGGGTTCGTTTCGTGGTTTCCACCCCCGAACGAAGCCAAACGAAGCCAATCGATTTTTCGCGCATCCACACTTCGTAAGCCGTTGTCATTCACCATCATCCACACGGTGGTAACCTCAAAAACCATTGGCTTCGTTTCGCAGATCTATACCCCCCCGCCTTCTGGCCTGCGCCGACAAGCCGGCGCTTTCCGTCCTGACGGCGTTGCTTCCGTGCTGTCGGCGGCACGGCTTGCCACAGCCCTTGTGAAGTGACTCATTCCAAATCACGACCAACTTTAACCTGGGCGGGAATAAATAAAACAGACAGCTGCCATCACCGTCTGTCTGATTTTCCGCGCGGCTTGCCCGCCTCTGGCGTGGCAAACCGCAGTCCCTCTGTTGTACCCGCGAATCTCGTTCGCGGTCCGTCCTGTACGGCAAGCGGCCCGCTTGCCATCGTTTCCCCTCGGAACCTCGCCCCTTCTACTCCAATTCCGAGACCGGGGCTCCCGCCCCCCCACCTCCGGTCTTCTCCATCCCCATCAATCATCGCCTTGGGCAACCGCACATCAGTGGAGTTTGCTCAGACCGTACACAGTTGCCTCCATGGGGGACGTGGGGGAATAGCGAGCATTTGACAATCTACCAACGACGATGCAAAACCGCAGTCAGGACTCGACTGGCAAACCATTCCAACCAACAGGGGCAGGTCAGTCCAAATAGAGACATTTGTGCTCATTGTCCCTTATTTCCCTCGCGCGTAACAACGCGCGGTACAAGGCACTGCGGTCACAGATTCATCTAACTACCCGACTTTCCTATCTGTCTACCATTCGGGTTATTTGCCAGAAGTAGCAACATTGTTTGCCCTTGTTCACCTCATTCAGTCTTGCAACCTCACGACACGCTTCGTCCTTTGTCATAACAACTTCTTTGACGGTCACACGGAACTCCCAAGGTGTGCCCTCAGGTCGATCTTCGTCGATCCGCACTACCGCAAACAAGTGTTTGCTCTGTCGTTTCATCTTCTCGATTCACAAGTCGGGGACGCTGCCTAAGAGTGGCGGGCACTCCCCCATTTCCTATGGTCGATATTGCTCAAGCTCCTGCAGAACTTCCCGCGCCTTCTGTTGGACTTTTGGTTCCGCGAAAAAATCCGTTGCTAGACCGTCCTTAAGCCAATCACGATGAGCAATTCCGAATTTAGGAGTCATCCCAAGCTCTTGAACCGCCATAGTACGAATTTCTTCTTTCAGCGGATCTGATCTCGTCCCTTGCAAAATGTCCACCTGCAACTGAATCCATAATCTCAATTCAGGGTCCGTCCATTTGCTCTTCTTTAAACTCAGATCCATCCATGACTTCTCTGCATGCTCCCAGTCCCCGGTTACGATTGTCGATCGAGCGCTGTCTATGAGATTCGTCCAATTCATCGATATCGGCGCAGCAGCGACCTGAGTTGTCTTGCGTTCGCAACCAAGCTCAATAACCGACACAAAAGACACAACTAGAATCCACCAGTTCATTTGATGCCTCTCGAGATTAGCGATGTCTAACATAACTGCCAGCATCAAGGTCACATCTAAACAAAATAACATTCGTCATTGCGACACTCACGGCCACTGTTCCCTCCGCTCACCGCATCGCCCCCCGCTGCCCCTTATGCGTCGCATTCGTCCTATCGGTCCCATCTTCACTGCGCCCGACAGGCATATCTCAGGACTCAGCGCTGCTCAATTTACAGAAGCTCTCCTTTCGCGCCGTCGTCTTTCCTCGCATTTTCGACAGGGCAGGGGGACATCCTATTTCCGTTTCCCCCAAACCTGCGCTAAACTCTGTACCATGAACCTGCCCATCACCGGCGGCTGCCTCTGCGGCGCGGTCCAACGGCTCCCTGGTAGTGTCCTAATTTGGAATTTTTGGGATTGATTCCTTTCTATTCGGTCTTGCCAGTACTATGCCGAATGCCATTAAGGCCACTCCCACAATGATGGCGAAAACTATATCAATCCAGCATTTTGCAAAAGCTTCCATGCCGTAGGTTGTAGGGTCACTGTCCGGCCCCCAACCATCACGAAAGAAAATACTCCATGCCAAAATCAAAAGGAGCGCAAAAACCGCGCTAGAAGAAAGAATGCTGACCAGAAAACGTCGTAAAAAGCGAAATCGTCGAAGTCTCCACATCATACAAGCAAACACAATCGGCGGAAGACCTAACGAGCCGTAAAAACTGAATTTAGCAAAGGTGTCCATCTCGTTATTTCTGCACCTTGCTCACAATAGCGGCCCGTACAGCCGTCTGTGGAGAGTCAACAGGCGGAAGCTCCAATACCGTGACGTAGCGCGTTTCCGGGCCATCCTTGAACGACCACGCATAGCACCACTTGGCCTTGGGATGTTCCAGAAGGGCAAACTTCTCAACCACGCCCTCCCAGACAACCTTGTCCCCGAACATCTCACGCACCGGGACGGATTGATCGTGGAGAGCCTTGCACCTGTGCGCGGCCTCTACCGCGTCACGCAGGTTCTTGATGCGCTCGTTCACGCCCCAATCATATCCACAAGCTGCCGAACCGTCCACCCAGACCTGTCCAAAATGACTTTCAAGACGCGGTAGAAAAGGCCTCCGTTTCGGGTGATAACGGTTGATGGAAATGATCGAACCATCAACACCCAGCCACGGAGGCCGTCTCCATGCTACGCTGCGCCAGTCTGTTCAGCC